>JASHOB010000053.1 GCA_030041335.1 Alphaproteobacteria bacterium
TACGTGCAAAAAGGTGAGGGGATTTTTGTACCGGAGGCGACGACCTACTCCTTTGATGCCGAAACGCCGCGACGCGGCGGCTCGCAGTATCAGATTGGCCTGGTCGGGTTCACGTCATGGGGACACACTAGCTGGGCGCTCGGAGTCGGGCGCCGCGCGCTCGATGAGATCGCACGGTTGGCGCGCGAACGGTCCGACGTGTTCGGCCTGCTCGCCGACAGCCCCAGCTTCCGCAAGAGCTTCGCGGACGCTGAGGCGAAATACCGCTCGGCCCGCGCCTTCGTCTATGAAGGCTGGAACAGTATCCGCGACAGTTCCGTGCGGGGTGCCGCACCGACGCTGGAGCAGATTGCGCTGCTGCGACTCGCGATGCGGCACATCCACGACGTGCTATCGGAAATTGCGACGATGGCACATCGCTACTCGCGCGGGGTATCGCTGCGATCCAGCAAATTGCAACGGGCTTACCGCGATGCGCATAGCGGCACGCAGCATCTGTTGCTTGCTGACGAAATCGAGCTCGAATGCGCCAAAGTATTGCTCGGAGTCGCCAAACCGGGCGCACGGTGGACCATGTTTGCCGTCCGCGGTTAAGAAATCTGTCACGCGCGATCGGTCTGCTTTCAACGATTTCGAGGCTGCTGCGCGGCGAACTTCCTGCTCTCGGACGTCATCGAGTTATCGGCCAACATTCTTTTACAGCTTCCGAGTCGACCGTAGCGCCGACACTGTAGCGGATCGGCTTCTCAAAAGCACCGTTCGACAAGCGTGAATACGGCGGTTTTTTGTGGTCCCCTCCCGGCGGGGAACTTACGCCCGTCGCGTTGACTAATTACCGATATCCTCTTGCCAGATCTCTGGGTGAGCTCTGATAAAGCGTGCCATCAGCGCCTCACATTCTTCATTATCAAGAATAGTGACTTCTACCCCACGTGACCTCAGGAAGGTTTCATTTCCGCCAAACGTCCGGTTCTCACCGATGACCACTCGCGGAATTTGAAACTGTAATATTGTGCCGGTGCACATCATGCACGGGCTTAATGTGGTGTAGATGATGGTATCCCTGTAGGAACGCTGGCGGCCCGCATTTTTGAGACACTCCATTTCTCCATGTGCGATTGGATCCCCGTTCTGAACGCGTAGATTGTGACCGGCGCCGATAATCTTGCCCGCTCTGACTAAAACAGATCCGATCGGAATGCCACCTGCTTCGTAGCTGCGTTTTGCTTGGTCGAGGGCGTCCTCCATAAACCTGAGGTCCTCATTCGCGTGATCGTCATTCCCAGTGGCCATGATGCGATATTTGCGTCCTATGGAGAATTGTTGGTCCGTCGAGGCGTCAGGTTCTCTGCGAAATGTTCGGCCGGTTCCAATCCGTGATCCGCTATTTCGCGCCGAAATTGGCGTCAAGATAGGCGGCGATCGTGTTCTTGTCGTTGTTGGATACCGGCGCGCCGAGAAACTGCATGCGCGCCAGCACGCTCTGCCAATCGGACGGCGTTCGCCTCGCAGCGGCGATTCGGTCGAGCCCATGGCAGATGACGCAGTTCACTGCGACCAGGTCCTTGCCCGTCCCGTCGGGCAGAGTCACCTGTGTCCTCGGTTGCGGCACGTTCACGCCCGGTCCGAAATTGGTCGCCAGGTATTCGACCGCCTGGTCTGCCTGCGGGCGCGTGAGCTGTGCCCCGTGTAACACCATGTAATCGACGATCGAACGCCACCCGTCGGCGCCTTGACGCAGTTGCAGCACGGTGTTGAGCGCGTGGCAGAGCGTGCAGGCCTGGGCGACAACGTCGCGGCCCTCGCCGGTCGGCAGCGGCGGAGTTTGCTGCTGTTGCGCCGCGGCGGGAAGCGATGCCACAAGCGTTGCTGCAAGCGCGCAAGCGCTAAGGATGGGCGTGCGCATCACACCTTCCTCGTGCGCTGATCGGCGATCGAGTATTCCGGGTAGTAGGTCGACCCCGCACCGATGCCATCGCGCTGAATGTCAACGTCGAGGAGATAGGGCCTGCCGTCGATATTAGCGCGCTTGGCCCGGGCGAGCGCGCCCTTGATCTTGTCGGGATCGCTCACGGTTTCGCCCTCGACGCCGAAAGCGACGGCGGCCTTGGCAAAATCGACGTCGGGGTTACCGTTATAACAGGTCATGTCGCGGCCGAGTTTGAACTGCTCGCCGCCGCTGAAGGTCCAGATGCGGTTTCGCTCGTTATTGTAGCTCTTGTTGTTGAAAACGATCACGGTCACCGGCGCCTGATACCGCGACATGCTCCAGAGTGGCTGTGGCCCGCCGAACATCATTGAGCCGTCGCCCAGGATCGTCACAACCGGCTGATCCGGCCGCGCGAGCTTGGCCCCAAACCCTGCGGCCACACCCCAGCCGAGGATGTTAGGTCCGGTGCTGATATAGGTTTTATCATCGCCGCCAAACGACATCAGCGGGTCCATCGATTTACCCGAATCGCAGTCGGTGACAAAGATTGTGTCCTTCTCGAGCTCGCTCTCGAGCTCGAAGGCAAGACGTTCGAGATGGATGGGTGAGCCGTTGTGCAGGCTCTTGGCGATGCCCTGGCGCAGTGCCCCGACCTGCCTCGTATAGGCGGCCGTGCGCTCCTTGCGATCGGCGGCGATGCGCCGCAGCCGATCGACCGGCGCCATGCTCTTGATCGCGGCGACGAGATCGGCAGTGCCGAGCTTCACATCCGCGACCATCGCAAGGTCAACTGGTGTCACACGCGCGAGACTGGTCGGGTCCTGCCGCATCGAAATCAGCTTCGCGCCCTTGGTCGCGACTTCGGCATAGCGACTTCCGATATTGAGATGGACATCGATCGAGCCAGGATACTGCATGTTGCGCAGCATCGGTCCAAGATAGAGAGAGCTTCGCGTCGGGAATGGCTTGGACCAAGTGCCGAATTCGGCCTGGCCGGCAACCGGCAGGCCCAGGAGTTCGGCCAGTTCCATGACCTCCTTCTCGCCGTTGCACAAGGTGATCTCGTCGCCGACCGTCAGCAGCGGGTTACGTGCCTCGATCAGCATCCGCGCGGCTTTTTTGATATCGTCCTGGTCGGGGCGGATTTTCATCGACACCGTGAAGAGCGACTGGTCCATGATCATGGCCGTCGCCTCGGTTCGGAGCTCGTTGTCCGGAATGGCGATGAAGACCGGGCCACAGGGTGGCGTCGTTGCGAACTTGAGCGCGCGACGCGTGGTCTCGGGGATGCCGGCGGCCGTCAGTGCCGTCCATCGCCACTTGGTGATGGGGCTCAGCGAATATTCCTGAAAATCGTAATCCTGCGGTCCTTCCTCGCCGAGCTGCTCCTGGCCGAATGCCGCTACCGTGACCAGCATCGGAATGCGGTCCTTGAAGGTGTTGACCATCTGCGTCATCGCGTTGGGAAGTCCGACATTGGCGACGATGACCACGCCGGGCTTGCCCGAGAGACGGGCATAGCCGTCGGCCATGGCCGTGACTGCGCCTTCCTGCACGCCCTTGATGAGGTGGATCGACGGCTCGTCGACCATGGCGTCGAAGATCGGCGCATCGCCGGTCGAAGGATTGAAGAACACGTATTCGACGCCCGCGGACTTGAGTTGCTGCACATAGAGGTCACCACCGCGTCCGGTCACGGGGCGCATTGCGCCTTGAGCCTCGGCCGCCTTGGCCGGGGATGCGAAGGGCGCCAGCGACTGCGCCATCGCCTTGGCTGCAACGGCGCTCACGCCCGCGGCCGAAAGTCCGGAAATCAGCGAGCGGCGCGAAATGCCCTGGTCGAGATACTGCTTGATCAGGTCCTTCATCGTTTCCTCCAAGTCGTTGGCGCAATCATAGCACCGCGCCTGCGCGAAGGTTCAGCTGGTCGATTATCTCGAAGAAGCGATATATTGGGTAGCGCCGCAAATGAGACGCTATCATGCATTGTGGTGGCTTGCTAATTCGCGAATGGAGGACCGCGCTCTCGCTTCTCATTGGGATCTGGTCGAAACGGCTTCCGCGTTGCCGTCCGGTGCTGTCGCGCTGGCTCGCGATTTGAAGGAGGCGTTCGAGCCTTTCAAGGGTGGCGACGATACGGTCTGGGCCGATTTCGTTGGCCTGCCCATATAACGGAAACGCGCTTGTCGGGTTTGTGTGTGGAGATCAGTCATGGCGAATCCAGACGCCCATCGATCAGGCACCTTCAAGGTCGGTGGCGAGATCGAGATAAACCGGCTCGGCTTTGGCGCGATGCGGATAACGGGAAACGGCGTATGGGGTGAGCCGGCGGATCGTGCGGAGGCGTTGCGCACCTTAAGACGGCTTCCCGAACTCGGGGTCAATTTCATCGATACCGCCGACGCCTACGGCCCCGATGTTTCCGAACGGCTGATTCACGAAGCGCTGCATCCCTATCGCGGCATGCTCGTAGCAACCAAAGGCGGATTCACGCGGCCGGGCCCTGGCCAGTGGACTCCGCGCGGCATCCCCGACTACCTCATCCGCCAGGCCGAAAAGAGCCGGCGTCAACTCGATGTCGACCAGATCGGCCTGTGGCAACTGCACCGCATCGATCGAGAAACATCGCGCGACGCACAATTCGGTGCGATAAAATCGCTTCTGGAGAGCGGGGTCATTCGTCATGCCGGTCTCAGCGAAGTATCAATCGCCGAGATCGAAGCCGCCGGCAAATTCTTCAAGGTCGCGACTGTCCAAAATCACTACAATCTAGTGACGCGCGACCATGAAGATGTATTGGACTACTGCGAAAGGAATAAGATCGGCTTCATTCCGTTCTTTCCGCTGGCCGCCGGCAGACTCGCGCGAACAGGCGGGCCGATTGATGCCATCGCGACGGCGCACCGGGCTACACCTGGTCAGATCGTCTTAGCGTGGTTGCTGCAACGTAGCGCAGTAATGCTGCCGATCCCGGGCACGTCGAAGGTGGCACATCTCGAGGAGAATGTTGCGGCCGCAAGCATCCGACTATCAGATGCCGAATTCATAAAGCTCGATCGCGCCGGACGCGAGGCAAGAGACTGAGGCAAATCGCCTAACCGCGTTCGCTATGGAGATGAGTTACTTTGCGCGGCCAGCTCGATCACTGCCCAAGCAACTGCTCTATTTTACTTGGCCGGCCTTTAGAGCCCTGCCGCAAGGTGTTCTACGCTGTGACGGCCAACTCGCTTGGCGCCCAAGTATTTGTGGAAAAGCGGCTTCCGGCGCAGCACACATAGTTCTATACGTGTCCCCGAGGGGTAGCCAATATTCCGAAAAATTGTCGTACGGAGGATGCCATGCCCGAAGACCGGATGCTGCGGGAGATTCCCGCCGACTACGACAGCCGTCTCGCGCAGAAGGTGACGCTGGCGTCGGGGCGCGTGCATTGGCCCGAATTGTTCTACGCGCGACCCACTGGGTTCCGCCCGCTACTGCTCGATTTGTTCACGCCGGGCGCCGCCGGCCCCTACCCGACTGTGATCTGGATCCACGGCGGCGGCTGGTTCCAAGGCTACCACACGATGACCAACCAAGTCGTCGGCAAGATGGCGCCCGTCGACCGGCTGGTTGACGCGGGTTATGCCGTCGCGCGCATCGGCTATCGGCTCAGCGGCGAGGCGCAGTTCCCAACACAGCTTCACGACTGCAAGGCCGCGGTACGTTACCTGCGCAAGCACGCGGACGCGTTGCGGCTTGATCCGAAGCGGTTCGTCGCGATGGGCGAATCTGCCGGCGGTCATCTGGCCTGCATGCTCGGCCTGACGGGCGACCGGCCAGAGCTCGAAGGTGAAGTCGGCGTCACGGGTCCGTCGAGCGCCGTCCAGGCTGTGGTCGACTGGTATGGCCCGACGGAACTACTGACAATGGACGAGCAGCTCGCGCCGTCAATGTTTCAGCCGCATGACGATCCAGCCTCTCCAGAAGCGCGACTTGTCGGCGGAGCGATCCAACAGGTGAAGGACAAGACGCGCGCGGCATCGCCCGTTACCTATGTTTCGGCATCGGCGCCGCCGTTCCTTATCCAACACGGCACCGCCGACCGGATCGTGCCGGTCGGTCAAGGTCGCGCGCTTGCGGCCGCTCTGAAGAAGGCGGGGACGACGGTTGAGTTTGTCGAAGTCTTCGGCGCTGATCACTGCTTCTGGGGGGTTGATACGACCCCGATCATGCCGAAGGTGATCGCGTTCCTGAACGCGAACCTCTGAGGTGAGGTGGTGTTCGAATGTTATATTGCCGCCTGATGGATTGCCACCGATCGAAAAGGCGATGAGCATTCAAACTTCTCGGCTCACTGCCTGCCGATCGCGCAGAACGACGAAAGATGCCTGACAAAGCTGGAGCCTGTATCCGTCGATGGCTTCGAGGCAACAGCAATTTACCGACATTATCGCATCTCGGTCGACCACGACGTAGCGCCCGCCCGAAGTGCTCCCGATAATGTCACCGATAGTCCTCGGATGGGCGTGCACTGCGGCGAGGATTCCCTCGGCCTTTCTATCCAGCCTAATCGGCCACCGTATTTGCGGAAAAGACGAATCAAGCTCACCGTGGGGCTGACTCGCCCTGGACGGGCGCCTTAGCGCACCGAGTGCGGAAGAGGCTGGATGACCGTGAGGGGAGCGACGGTTGGAGGGCGGTCGCGAGCGCAACTGGATTGCACAACGAAGCCGATATACCCTAGCGGGCAATGCTGCAGTGGCTTCTCTTCCGGCGCCGCCCCCTCGTGCCCGTGATCAGGCTTCACGGTTTGATCTCCGCACGCGGCGGCTCTTTGAATTCCGAAACTTATGCGCCACTGGTCAAGCGGGCCTTTCGGGCCGCCAGAAAGTGTCGACACGTTGTCCTGGATATCGATTGCCCGGGTGGTTCGCCGGTTCAGTCCCATCTGGTCGCGACCCTGATCCGTCGGCATGCCGACAAGGCAGGCGTGAAGGTTTTAGCCGTGATACAGGACGTCGGCGCTTCCGGGGGCTACTGGTTGGCCTGCGCGGGGGATGAGATCGTCGCGACCCCAATGAGTATCGTCGGATCTATCGGCGTTCTGGGGAGAAGCTTTGGAGTGGTCAGCCTCATCGAGCGACTCGGGATTGAGGCACGCACGCATACGGCAGGTGTAAATAAAGTGCGACTAGACCCCTTTAAGCCCGAGCGGGTTGAGGATGTCGAATTTGCCAAAAAGATGCTCGACGAAGTGCACGACCGTTTCAAGGATTGGGTTCGGACCCGGCGTGGCGATCGCCTCGTCGGGGATGAGGCGACAATCTTCGATGGCAGTTGGTTCGCTGGAACACGCGCCCGCGAGCTCGGTCTGCTCGATGGCTTCGGCGATCTGGATGAAGTCGTGCGCCGAGTCGGTGGTGATCGCGCCGTTGCTCGCGTGTTCCGTCCGCGACGGCGCGGCTTCCTGGGACGCCTTCCCCGGTCGGCCCTCTACGCGGTCCTCGAAGCGATCGACGAGCAGCACGGTCGCGTCACTACCGTTGTGGACTGGTACCGATCTCGGTAAAAGGCTGCCCTGCAGGTACACCTCCCTTCCACCACCTCACCGCTGCGTTCACCTCACTTTGCCAAGGGCAGCTTTTGCATCGAGTGTTGACGGTGCTGAAGTGACTGTGCACCGACTGCGCAGACCTGCCAGCAATGTAGCGCACAAAGCGCGAGGTCGCGTCGATGGCAACGCCAATGAGGCCGACGCTAATCGGCACCCTCGGTAATACCGTCGTCGACAGCCTGCACCTCATCATTATTGCGTCCCTGTCGGTCCCGATCATAACGCCGCGTTCGACCCGTTGGGAAAAATGGGAATTGAAAACGGCGGGCAAGCGGGAGGGAGAACCGCTTTTAGTAGCTATCCCCTAGAGGCAGGCACGTCCGCTTCTTGGGCGAAATTCGATCATGCGAGCGTGCGTCGCTGCTACTCGGTACCACCGGGGTTTCCCCTCAGCACTGAGGTTGAACCCTGATTGGCGAGAGCGGCGACGGCCGGTTGAATCGGACGATGCTCAGCATAGCTGGGGGCGCGTGCTGTTGGGATTGGGGGTGATGGGCTGGAACTTGGGGGCCTGGCACGGTCCCGTCTGGATCTAGTCTTGTGAGTGTCGGAGAACACTGCTCCTGGAAACTGTTTGCTTCGACTTCTGTCGTGCCGCCCTGAGCGTAGCAGCTGCTGAAAGCCCGGCCGTGGCGGGGAGAACTTTATGAGAATTTCATTTCATCAGCGAGCAACATGGTGCCCGACAGCAATTATTCTGGTGACCCTGATTGTTTCATCTTTTGCAACCAGGGCGTGTTACGCGATGGCGATCGGCAACATTGCCCTCCACAATAATATTGATGCGAATGACGGTTTCCATTCCATTGGCTTCAATTCGCAGAGCAACCTATCTGCCAACGGTTCCGTGCTCATTGCGGGCTCTGAAGGAAATCTTGTCACCTCGGCGGGAATCTGGACGTTTAACTCGGCGCAAGGCAACGGGGGCTATCAGATTTTGCTCAATAGAGAATCCGCGGGTGGAGGGTACGCGGATTCGCTTTACCTGGAAAATGGCAAGCAGGTTTATGCAGAGAATTCGGCGAACAGTTGGTATATGTGGGGCGGCAGTAGCTGGTCGGCGACGGCAAGTCCCCTTTCTCCTGACGGGTCCCTTCTCAACGCCGGCTCAGGTGGAAGCCTTATAACCAAATATGGCATTTGGACGTTCAGTTCCTCGAGCAGCGCCGGCGGCTATGATATTTTGCTGCAGGGCAGCTCGGCGCAGGGTGGTGCCGCGAATTCGCTTTACGTTGAAAATGGCGGCCAGGTCTATGCCTTGAATTCCAGCCGCAATTGGTATCTCTGGTCAGGTAGCTCATGGGCCGCGGCCAATGACCCTTTGGCGCTGAATTCGGGTGTCGCTCCCGCTGGCGGCGCGACGCTCAGTGGTTTGCAAACTTACGGAGCCGAAACCGGCCGCAAGGTCAATCTCGTGAGTATCCCTGAGCCGTGGGGAGACGCAACTGGAGACATTCCGTTCGATTATCCGGTCGGTAGCAGTTCGGCCTGTTGCATTGGGCCCTGGGCAAGTTCTGTCGCCGCCTCCGCACCGAATACGATTCCTATGATCACGTGGGAACCCGTAGAAGTCGGAGGCTTCTCAAGCGCGTTCTGCCCCGCTTCGATCGCGGCGGGTGCTTCTGACTCTTTCATCACATTGTTTGCCAGCGAAGTCGCAGGATGGGGAGCGGCACAAGTGGCCACGGGCCAAAGTCCCCTGGTGTTTCTGCGTCTCATGCATGAGATGAACATCGATGGGTGGCAGTGGAGCGTGAACGACAGCTCGTCACCCTGCGGGGTCACCACGACCGCCCAATACATCGCGGCCTGGCGGCACGTCTACAATATCTTCCAGGCACAAGGCGCGACCAACGCCAAGTTCGTCTGGTGCATCGGCAACGTCAGCATGGATGGCATCGGTTTGATGGAAGCCTATCCCGGGGATGCCTATGTGGATTACACCGCCATCGATGGCTACAACTGGGGAGGCGAGTACGGAACCTGGCAGACATTTGATCAGATCTTTTCGCAGGCCTACGCAGCCATCGTGGCTGTGACCAAAAAGCCGATCATCATCTCCGAGTGGGCCTCGGCGGAAGCAGTGTCCGGAGTCGATCCTGCCGGCGTCAGCAAGGCGGCCTGGATTACCGACAGCTTCAATCAGCTGTTGAGCAGCAACTACTCGCAGATCCAGTACGAAGTCTGGTTCAATCAGCAACCGTCCGGCAATCCCAACTGGCAGATCAACTCTTCCGCCGCTGCCGAGGCAGCATTCACGGCAGCGGTATCCCAAGTCAACCAGTAGTGGGAAAGCCTTTGCGCAAGGGCAGCAAGACGCCCGTTGCACGCAGAATATCCGTCATGAGTTCCGCAACCGTCCTGGCCGTGTAATCTCCCGAGCGGGCAGCAGATAAAGCGCTGTTCAGACGAATTAAAAGCTTAAGCACGGACGCGGTTTCGGCGCGAATGCGCCGGCACGCATCGCCGTCCTGCTTCAGCTCGATCCCGTAAGTTGAAATAATCTCCTTTAGCTCGGGCAGCCACGCAGCTTCCGGCAACTCGGCGGCTGAAGCACTTCTGTAACATACCGATGGCGATAAATGCCGCAGTGGAACCCCCGGCGAGGCACCGAGCAGCGCGACCAATCAGCATCCTCGGCGTGGACCAGTTCGGTTCCGGACTCCAGCACGCCGGTATGCTGCTGGTCGGGCTTGATAATCTCTACGCGCTGACAGCGACGGCTTGCTTCCATTCGAAGCGCTTCGCCGTTGGGAAGAACTCTTGCAGCATTGGGAACTGATGTGCCGAGGTCTGCAGCACCTCGCTGACGAGGTATTGGGACAGTGCTGCATCTTCGCGTGCTACGGCCAGCATCATCGGCAGGATATTGCCGGGTTCGACCGACCGGAACAGATCGGTGAGTGAGCTGTGCTTGAGGAATCGGGTGGAGAACCCGGCATACGGCCCCGAAGAGCGGCGACTTGCTGCCGCCGATAATGCGTGTGTCGAGGTAGTGAACCGAGAAGCTAGTCTGCGCGACGAGGTTCGCACCAGTCCTCGATCACCGGCAGGGCGCTCTGCCGCAATCGCGGTACGTCAATGCTTACCGGTATGAAGAAGTTCGCCGCTTGAGTGCCTTCAAACAGGTCGGTTACAAATTTCGACCGTGCGGCGGCTGGATCGCGAATCCATTCATGTAGCACGATATTTCCCGGTGGCGAGAGCACCCTCACGGGGCAAAGGATGCTGTTTCAGCGAACGTGACGCAGCTCCTTTGCAGATGCATTGAGGGGACGCTCAGGCAGCGCGGCGAACCGAAGGTTCGTCTGATCGCACGCTCGCGGGTCGCTCGTGTGAATTCGGCGCAATGTCGTGCTCCCAGCTGCAGGCGAGGCTCCCGGCTTCATCGCGATGCCAGTGGCAAATCAGCCTCGGAGGCGCGGCAGCGCGATCAGGCGCCAGGAGAGGTTCCGTCGCCGGAAATGTTTTGTCGCCAGCCGTACGGGCAACGGTTCGGCGATCGGTCAGGACTAGGAGATTCACGGCCATGCTCCCCAACGTTCAGGTCGGTCCTACCGGCCATGCCCACGAATATCGTTCAGCAACCGGGCGGAAAATGTGAAGTGGCTCACACTTGTTCAAAAATCGCTAAGAGCCGGATCGGACCGCCGGAACTAGGAAGTGTGCTAAAGGCTGGGATCGCTGGATTGCAGGAAGCCCGCCTCGACCCCGACAGCCAACACCTTGGACGATTGTCGAATCTTCATCATTTCGCAACAGACATCGACACGCCATTAATCGCCGGTGGTGCTAGAGTACCGGTCTTGGCTCACCTAAGTTGAGCAAACGCGCATGAGCGGATTGATCGAGCCGGCCGATCTTTTGGTCATCGTCCTGGCGTTGGCAGTTTTCATCGGCTGCGTTAATCACTTGTGGATCGGGATGCCTCCGGGCGTTGGCATGCTGCTGGGTTCGCTCCTCGTCTCGACGATGGTCATCTTAAGCGACCGCGTGTTCCATTTGCACGTCATGTGGTGGTTCCGCGCGACCCTTGAGGCCGCGCATCTGCCAAAAGTGTTTCTCGATGGCGTTCTCGCGCTGCTACTTTTTGCGGGAAGTCTTCATGTCGATATGGCCGAACTCAAACGACGACGATGGACAATCGTTGTTCTCGCGACCGCGAGCGTCATTCTGTCCACTACAGTTTTTAGCGCCGGGATGTGGACGATTTTCAGCCTGACCGGCGCGGCTGTTCCGCTTGCCTGGTGTTTTGTTCTGGGCGCCATTCTGTCACCCACCGACGCTGTGGCGCTCGAGGGTATCCTGCAAAAGGAAAAGATGCCGAACCGGATGAGGGCGGCCATCGTCGGTGAGAGTCTGTTCAACGACGGCGCCGGCGTGGTTCTGTTTCTGTTGGCGCTTGGCGCGACCCAAGGACAAACCCTCAAGCTGGGCCACGGGGTGGTTATCGTCGCACTCCTGCGAGAGATCGCGGGTGGGGCTGCGCTCGGACTTGCGTCAGGTTGGCTCGCGACATTGCTCATTCGGCGAGTTCACGATAGCGGTCTTCAATTGCTTATCTCGCTGACCGTGGTGCTGTGTTGTTATCGGCTGGCCAACCTCACCGAGGTCTCGGGGCCCATTGCCGTGGTGACTGCCGGTTTGTTCATGGCTTCGCATTCATCGCGGTGGAGCATGGGCGAGGATGCTCGCGGTACTTTGATAGGCTTTTGGTCATTGTTGAACCAAGTTTTGAATACCCTATTGTTTCTGGTGATCGGCTTACAGCTTCTCGGCTTGTACATCCGCGAGATGGATCTACTGCCGATCATTTTCGCGGTTCCGCTCGCGGTCCTTTCTCGACTCGTCAGCGTGGCGTGCCCTCTCGCTCTGAGCACGGAGCCACTGATCAATAAAGAGCAAGACGTTGCGGTTCTGACCTGGGCCGGATTGCGAGGCGGCATCTCGATCGCGCTGGCCTTGACACTTCCTGTCGGCCCTTGGCGCGTTGAAATTCTTGTAATCACCTATGCGGTGGTCGTGTTCACGATGGTCGCGCAAGGCCTGACATTTTCACGGTTTCTAAGGACGGTCTACCGTGCGAACAAACCGATTTATAAGGTGATTGAATAGGGATGAGCCGTTGTCTGTCGACGGCGAGGCGCTCGCCCCGCTTACATTCGGGACGCCCAAACGCGACCGGAAGCCGCTGGCAAGTTGTCAGCAGTCAAAGAACGGCAGCGGAACCTCGTTTCAGGGGTCGTATTGATCTGGCCCACAAGAGGCATCGATGCGACCGTCCGGTAGCGGACGTCCAGACACACATTAGATCACCCGTCATGCACCGCCCGGCTGTCAGCAGGAGCTTGCTCGCGTCGCGACGCAATGCCGTAATCCCGCAGGACCATCGCGACCCGAAGTCGGTAATCGCGAAAGATGCCATTGCGGCCGGCGGCCTGAGTCGCGCGATGGCCAGGGTGGCAACGCCACCCGGCAACCGCAGCTTCGTCGCGCCAAAAGGAGAGTGACAGCAGCTTATCTGGATTGGTCAGGCTCTGAAAGCGCTCGACGGAGATGAAGCCATCCATCTGCTCGAGTTCGCTCTTCAGGCGGGCAGCATGGTCCATGTACTCGCTCTTGCGCCCGGGTGCAGGAATGACCTCGAAGATCACGGCGATCATTATGCCTTCATTTCGCGTTCAGAAACTTCTGCGCAGCAGCATACAGCGCCATTCTGCCGCTTTCGAGATGCATCATAGGCCCCGATCTCGCAACAGCGGTCGAAGCGTTGATGGACTTGGCCGAGTGGTCCGGTCAGAGACGCACGCGTTCCGGGCCGAGAGATCCGGAGATGCGAAAGGCCAGAGTCTGTTACGACCATCTTGCCGGCGCATATGCTGTCAAGCTTTTTGCTCGATTGACGAGGCTCCGGTTGATAGCGCTCGATGACGGTACTATCGCGATTACAAGTGATGGAGAGCGCCGGTTGAGAGAGTTCGGGATTGATATCGCCGCTTTGAAATCAGCAAAGCGCCCAATTTGCCGGGCCTGCCCCGATTGGAGCGAGCGCCGGCCGCATCTTGCCGGAGCTCTGGGCGCGAGCTCGCTGGACCGATTCTTTGATCTCAGGTGGGCTCGTCGGGTCGAGGGCTCACGAGCCGTGAGGTTTACGCAGCACGGAGAGATCACCTTTCCAAGACTTTTCGATTGAGGTTCGTCCGCGGGCTCAGAACTCGCCGTCATGCCCGTGCCGGAGCGGCGGCTTCGCCATCGCGGGTGCACGCTATCGCACAACCAAGGCCGATGTCGCAGCGGCGCCGCGGGCCCCTTAAACACCGCAGCAGGACCCAGCTCGACCGCTTTAGGCAGGGAAGCAAAATGCCGGTGGCCTTGCGATTATTTGTTGACTCGCGCTCCACTGGTCTACCGATGCGTGCCGGCCGATGGAAGATTGAAGCAAGATCGCCAGTCGGGTTACGATCGCCGACAAAGAGCCATGCTTCCTGCGTTGCACAATTTCGATTGCGGGACAGGCAGACGAAGGTTTCTTATCAAGCCTCGGCCGCACTTTGAAGACAGCTCTGAACGAATGCACGACGACGATCTTACGAATTTCGAGCAGCGCGGCGCTGAACCTCTTCCGGCGACGAGCGATCACGGTTACGTGGACCATGAGGGCGCGCGAATCTGGTACGCGATGTTTGGGGCGGGCCGCAGCGTGATCATGCTGCATGGTGGCCTCGGCCATAGCGGTAATTGGGGTTACCAGGTTCCTCGTCTGATGAGCTCTGGTTATCGGGTCGTGCTTATTGATAGCCGCGGCCATGGTCACAGCTCGCGCGATGAACGCCCCTTTAGCTATGAGTTGATGGCATCCGACGTTGTGGCCGTGATGGACTACCTCCAGCTGGAAAAAGCCGCCTTCGTAGGTTGGAGCGACGGCGCATGCACCGCGTTGGTCCTCGCTAGGAATGCCGCTCGGCGCAGCGCGGGTGTCTTCTTTTTTGCCTGCAAGATGGACCCGAGTGGCATCAAAGAGATTGAGCACAACTCGGCCCTTCGTCGCTGTTTTGCCAGGCACACCAGGGATTATGCACAGTTGTCGGCCACGCCGGACCAATTCGCAACCTTCGCCGAGGCAGTTCGCCGAATGCAGAAGACCGAACCTAATTACTCTTCACGCGATCTGGCCGAAATCCGTGTGCCTGTCGCGATCGTACACGCGGAGCACGATGAGTTCATTAAGCGGGAACATGCCGAGTATCTTGCCCGAACTATTCCTGCGGCAGAATGCATCCTGCTCCCCGGCGTCAGCCATTTCGCGCCCCTCCAAAGACCAGAGAGTTTCAACACCATCATGCTGGCTTTCTTGGGCAAACTTCCTTTCTGAGAACCAATCCCGGCGCTATATCCGCCGATGGTCACTAGGGCCGTATCTCGCGCAGCGGATAGCGGCTCAAGGCCAATCCTCCAAGAGGATCTGAAATCGGCCGCTAACGCGGCTCTTTCTGAAGCCTCACGCCCACCGTCGCACGCGATGCACATAGGCTTCGTAAGCGTCACCGAATTGGCGACGCATTTTCGCTTCTTCATGGGGAATGTGGACGAAATTAGCGGTGGCGAAAACCGCCACCGGCGCAGCCAACATTGGCCAAGCCCCGACCCAGAGTGCGATCCCAAATGTTGCAATCACGAGTCCGAGATACATGGGGTTTCGCGTCAATCGGTAAGGACCCCCGGTAACCAGCTGGCGGTTTGTCGGTGACGTTGGACTTACTTCCGTACCCTCGCGCCGAAACAGTTGGATCGCCCAAACAGGTGCGATCACGCCAAGGACGATGAGGAGTATCCCCAAGAATGGCAGCGGGAAACCGGGGAGCATGGGCCAGCCGAGAAGCCAGCTTACCGCCGCAGCCAGCAGCGCGTAGATCACGGCCCAGACCGGTGGTGGAAGTTTCAACAACGGCGCAACCCTTTCAACCTACCAACCATTTGGCCGGAACGGCCGTTTTCCTGAGGGATTTCTGCGGTCCCATGGTCGGAAATATTGGCGAATTTTTACATGGCTTGGCATCTCATCTTATCAACATCGTGCTTTGCGCCTAGTCGTGTCCGCGCTTTGGTCAACGCCGAGTGATGCGGGCAAAGCACAAGCCGGGTCGGGGGTAACAACACTTTTCCATCGGCGACTGACTTGTGGGCCGCGGCAGCGAATTCACCGCGCTTTTCTCCTTTTGACCAAATCCTATTGCCGAAGACCGGACAGTTCGTGCTGGACTTCCCCCCGAAGTTCGGAATCCTGAGCGAGCGATAGCGCGCGATGTAACCACTGGCGCGCCGACTGGCGATCGCCTTGCGCGGCCGCCGAGCGTCCTGCCTCCAGATAAAGTGAGGATGCCGTCGCCGTCGATCCGGCTTGCTGCGCAGCCTCTCCTGCGAGCGCCAGGGCACGCGCCATCCCGCGATAATCGCGAACCTGTCGTCGCAGGTCAGCCGCGCTTTCGGCCTCCTTTTCGGCAGGCGCTGACTCGCGGCGTCGCAATGAGATTAGAGCCGACAATTCCTGGGCATCTGCTCGCTCGGCGACGATGGTCGGTTTTGCCATGCACCGGCGGGCGGCCTGGAGTCCACCTATGTCGCTCCGTTTGTCGGCAATGAGACCGCGAAGAAAGCACGCCTGGAAATTGACATGGGGATCGCCCGATCCCTCGATCGAAGCGGCGAGCCCATCGGCCTCGGATAAAGCGCCGGTTCGGTATAACGCCGTGGCCTCCACCAGAATGAGAGACGTCGACACGTTGGAACCGCGCCGCCGGACTTCGGCAATGACCGTGCGCGCCGCCACGAGCGCAACCTTGGGATGATTGAGCGCCAACTCTGCAACCGCCAGGTCGTAACCATAGTCCGCAATTGCCGCAATATCGTCACGTAGCTCGGCTCGTGACAATGCTGCCTGGAACTGGTCGACTGCTTGATCGGGGTGCTCCAAGGAGAGCGCCAAAATGCCGGCGCGGCCGGCCTGTTGCATTTCCGGATCAGCCGGCGGTGCTTCCACCCGCGGAGCGGAACAGCCAATCAGCAACCCGACCAAAATGAGAGCGGGTCGTTTCACGGTTGGACATTACTCGCGGGCAGGCGACGTGGCTCGGGAGGCGGTGGAGAACCGCCTATCAGCCAATTTCCCCGTAACTGCACTACGAGCTTCTCTAGTTCCGCAACCGTTAACTGTATCTGGGTGAGCAGTGCCGGTAGATCGGCGGAGGCAGCATCGGCGTGGCGCGCGATTTGCGGCAGGTGTGGCGTCGTCTGGGCGAGATCCCGCATCACCGAATTCAGGCTCGTCAGTATCGCGTTCACTCGCCGAAGAACCTGGGGAACGCCTTCCTTATCGGCCGCCACCTTGGCGCTGAGGTCATTCACATTCCTGGCTGCGGCGTTGAGTTCATCAAGCAATCCTCCGAGTTTTGCGATCTGGCCCTGCAGGGAGGATATGGTTCGCTCGGTATTGATCGCCAAAGTGTCGTTCGCCATAAGATGGCCAACGGTACCTTCTCCTTTCTCGATTCGTTCAGCGGTTACCCGCAACGCCGCCACCGTCGCCTGGGTATCCTCGAGGATCGGAAATACTTTGCTCCGTGCTTCGTCGATCAGCGCGCTGACAGTTTCGGTGGGCGCTCGCTCCGTGGTCGCGTCGATCACGGCGTAACGCCAATCCATGGGCACCCCTTGGCCACGAGTAATGTCAATGTAAGCATCCCCCGCGATACCAAACCGACGGCGAATGACCGCCTTACTGTCGCGTCGAATAAACGGCTCCGCCTGCTGGTCCATGGCGGCTTCCGCGTAGATTTGCTGGTTCGGCTGGACGACAACCCGGAGAACATTGCCCATTTGAATTCCCAAGATTTCGACCTCAGCCCCCGGCGCCAATCCGCCGACGCCAGTCGCCGGAAGAATAATCCGCAGCGTCGCGGTCGGGCGGAACCAGTTGCGCAACACGCCGACATCGAGCGCCGCGCCGACAAACAGCGCGACCGCGAATATGACCAGCAGCCCTACCCACTCGTCGGTATGTCGAAGACGAATCATTTGAGAGCGCGGGGGCTGAGCCCCCGTTCCGTCAAACGCAACCGCGCGGTCGCGGGGGCCGAGCGGTCAAATAAAACCACGTCGCCGGGCGTTAGCCACAACACCGCCGCGCCCCGTGTGCAGGCCCTCATAATGGTATTGAGCAACGCCGGCGCAAATTCGATGAATTGCGTCTTTAGCGGGTCCTCTAAGATGATCAGAAGCGGTTCGCCGAGAAAGGCGCGTACGTAGGAGGCACAAAGCAGATCGGACACGGCGAGTTTGCCCGGTAGTCCGATCGGTGACCCCGGTAAGCCGAAATCACTCGCCAACGCGGCGGAGGCGGCGCGCAGCTCGGAAATCGGGCGCCCGGTGTGATGCATCTGTGGCAGTAATATGTTTGTTTGCATATCGAGAAAAGATAACCACCCACCGTCGCAGAATACCCGACCGATGCGCCCCCTGAGGTCCGCGGCATATTCATCGGACACCTCAGTCCAGTCGCGATCGAAAAATCGTACGGTGCCCCGTTTCAGCGGCCATAACCCGCAGCAAATATCGGCGAAGTTTGCAGCCCAGCTCGTGCTCCTACACTCAATGATAAAGAAATCGCCAGATCGCAACTGAAGAGACATCGGCACCTGGGCGACCGCGCCAGGAAGCGTGTCTGGTAAAGCCTCAATCAGCTCCAAAATGAGGTTTTCTCCTCCCGTTACCATTACGGAGCGGCCAGATTTGCGATCACATTGATCATCAAGATGGCGACCACGCAGCGTACGAAGCTTCGCGGCAAAACTGTCGCCGGTTGATCGCTGCCGTCCCCGGACATTCCGGTCAGGCAGCAGATTGCCGCGATCAAAAGGCCGATTATCAACAAAGCAGCGGGAAAGAGCGCAAAATCATATCCTTCCATCGCTGCAACGACGCCGTCAAAGAACAGCCATATCGACGCTTGTGTGGCGCCGAGCACATTGCTGACAACAAATCCGACGATGAGCGCCACCAAAACAAAGATTACCCCAAGAGTGAAGCTTGCTAACGCGAGCGCGATTCCTCTCGGTAATACAAATAGCGTAAACGGGTCGAGCCCTTGGGCCAGGAGCGCCCGTTGCTGTCCGGCCGGTCCGATCGTGCTCATTTCAGCGACGGTTACGACCCCCGCCCGACCAACCAAGATCAACCCAATGAGCAGCGGCGTGACTTGTCGCACGAGCACGGTGACGATGATTGGTCCGACAAGACGCGCCTCACCGGCTCTCCCGAGCCAGAACAGCGCTTCGGACACCATCAGCAGTCCAACCAGCGCTCCGCTAAAGACCGTGGTCGCTAATCCACCGCCCGCGGCGTGCCGCAACGTTCGCCAGAATTCGGTGCGCACCGACCGGCGCCACGTCGAGGGCCGCATCGCGTCCCATAGGACGCCCACCGAAACGGCTGCAAGCCGCAACAAAAAAAAGAGGTGTGTGCGCGTTGCGCGTCCGATGGCCGCCAAAGTCTGTTGCCCACGATATCGATGACGGAGCTGCGGGACCGGCACTGTCATAGTCGCGCCGAAAGTATGAAGGTCTGAACGGCGCCAACGCGCGGTAGGTAGAAGCCGCCCCCGGGTCGGAACAGGAAGTCTTGAGCCAGCCGTTGGTGAACCCGCTCACTAACCTGGATGACCCCGGGCACTACGGTTTGAGCCATGAGACTGGCAACAGTTACTGCTTCCCCCCACAGATTGAACACGCGCGGCTCGCTACCGACGGCGCCGCCCATGGCTAGACCGAAATCGAGGCCAAGGCGGAAGCTCGGCTCGAGTCCACTGTTCTCAAACACATCTCCGCAAAGTTCGGACAATGCCAGCGCGACATCGGCGAGGCGCCACAGCGCCGTAGCATCGGCGTGCGACCAGCCCGCGGCGGCAACAATCTCAGGTCCCGTCATTTTCAAATAGGGGATCGCATGCTCCATCGCGAGCCGCTGCAATGCCGAACCTACCTCATCGGCCAAAATAATATTCGAGCGTTGCGGGCGCACCGCCATGGCGGCGGGGTCGCTAAATTTGACGACCATGACCGCGACCGAGGGGTAGACATTCGCGGCCAACCCGTCGACATCGATACCTCGAAGCGCTAGTTCATCCGAAAAACTGCGCTCGCCGACGAGCACGCCAGATGGCTGCGCCACGTCCGCCTCGCTATCTCGCAATGCGTCGGGAATGGCAGGCATCCGGCTCGCGAGCATGCGGGCGAGAACCCGGAGGAAGCCGTGCCCGCCAGAACCTTCCTGGGAATCCTCGACCAAGACGGCACCTGTCACTTGGCCGGAATGTTGAACTGGCGCCACGGTTAGAGCGAGGTTGCCCGAGGGATGCATGATGACCCGACGCAATTCCGCGACCCGCGGGTCGGTTTCCTCGGTTATCCTGATCAAGTCTCCGGCGGCAAGATCGGAGAAGAAGTTGGGTGCCTCTCTTTGCGACAGATGCGCCTGGCTTAAGTGCTCGTCGCCGTCCCGGCAGTAGCTGTCCTCACAGCTGAGTAATCGTCCGCCTGCTGAAAGACGCCAGAGGCTGACGGAATGCGCCGACATGATGTTCGCGAGGAGCGCCGGAAGCATGTGCGGGCGCATTTGCCGGTGCGGCTCCCATATTTCGGGATTTGCAGCTAACTCCGAAAAGGCCTCGATCTGGCGGTTGGTCGCGCGACTCCGCTCATCCAGTGCTCGCGCCTCGCGATCGTTCCGTAATCCCTGCCGAGCCAAAAGTACGGCAAGAACGGCCGCGACCAGCAAGACGGCGATCGCGAGCTGAAGCGCTGTGCTGGTGTTGCGGGCGACGAAACCGGTAAAGTCGGCTTCTGGGACGGCAATCACCAGGCTCCAATTCGGCACTTCTGATCGAAGGGGAGAGACAATTGTGATGGTGCGCTGACCGTTCACGCTGATGGTTCGCCGTCCGTGCCCTTCTACCCGATATCGGTCCCACGCAGCCGCCAGCACGGGATCCCCGATTGCATCAATCCTTGCGGGTATGAGATCTTCGCCGCGCCTCTGTAGCAGCTTGCTGACATTGGGCGTGGCAATAAGAGAACCATGACCATCGATGATGACGGCCCGTCCGCGGCGCCCGATTCTCAGCGAAGCAAGGAAATCCGATATCGCTTCCAGCGAAATATCGACAGTGAATACATAGGTAATGCCTTTTGCTTCGCGATAGGCGATTGCCGCGGTAATGCCCGGGACCTGCGCTGTGTAGAAGATATAGGGATCGGTCCAGTAGACACCGCTGGTGTTCACCGCGCCGGTATACCAGGGCCGCGAGCGTGGATCGTAGGTATCTTTGGCGTCTGTTTCGCGGGCGATCTCGTTACCGTCGGTGTCGCGTCGGATCCAAATTACCTCGCGCGACCCGGGGGCGTTGCGGATGAGCTTGGTATCGATACCACCGCTCTTGCCGCGTCGCACCATCATGAAATTGCCGTTGGAATCCGCGAAGTTGAATGAATCGACCTGCGGAATTCGTCTGAGCATGCTTGCGGCGAGGCGTTCTGTCGTTTGGTACTGCGTTTCGAACGAGCCGTACTTGGCCATCTCACGCACCAGCATGGTCGCCCGATAGGCCGGTTCGAGATAACTTTCGACTTCGAGAGAAATTCGGCTTTGGAGCTCTTCGAGTACCTCGTTCGACAGATTGAGTACGCCGGAACGATTTGCTTCGTAATTGTAAAGGGCAACGCCGAGGAGCGTCGCCCCTAATAGCACGACCCCGATGATCGGGGCGCTCACCCGCCGCATGACATTTCGGCGGCGCCGCCGCTTATCGAGTGGGTCTTCCCCGATATCGACTAGATAGTTGGAAGACACACGCAATTGCTCCCGCGCGACCCGGCCGCCGCCAATACTATGGGCTACGGCTGCGTCCAGATCCGACGATTTCGGTGTTCCCGGCTGCCTCCTACGCGTTCAAGATTAGACCGTAAAAGCAAACCGGGCACGACCCTTCGAGCCCGAGGCAAGTGGCGCCGACGACGATAGAGCTTGCTGAACACCGCTTCTGACCGAGACCGCAACCATTGCCGGCTTTGAGCCGAGGGCCTCGCGACCTCGAAGCTTCGAATGCCTTGCTGCAGAGTGGTTTCGCGTCCGCCGTCAATCTTCCACCTACCCAGCGCTCACGATCATTAACCACGGCGAACCGGTATAATTCCCGGCCTCGCTCGCAATCAACCGAAACTTCAATCGGCTACGGCAGATTGTTCGCGTACCATTGACGGGCCGCGGATCCGATTCAGGAGCCCTGACCCGCCTCGATCAAGAGGGATATCGGCTGACAACCATCAAAAGCCTGAATGCGGAAGCTTGCCGGCCGGTCGGGTACCGAAGCCGACGCCTCAAGTCATGACAATGTCAGACGCTGCTTTTGCGAGCGATGGTGCCACTTTTTCGGCGAGGAGGCGATACGAGTGCAGACGCGCCGCGTGATCGAAGATGCCGCCGCTGACCATGAGTTCGTCAGCGCCGGTTTCGTCAATAAATCGCTGCAGCTGGCTGCGCACCGTATCGGGCGCACCGACGAACGAGCAGGTTAGCATGCGCGACGCATGGGCCTTCTCCGCGGGCGACCAATAGCTCTCGATATCGTCGATCGGCGGCTGCAGTTGCCCGCGAACGCCGCGCACCATGTTGGTCACGCGTTGCTGCGTCGAGGTGAATAACCGCCGCGCCTCGGCGTCGGTGTCTGCGACGACGACCGTCGCGCCGACCATGGCGTAGGAGCGGGCAAGTTGCGCCGAGGGCTTAAAGCGGGCGCGATAAACCTCGAGCGCCTGCATCAGCGCGTCGGGTGCAAAATGCGAAGCGAAAGCATAAGGCAGGCCCAGCATCGCGGCGAGATGTGCCCCAAACAGGCTCGATCCCAATATCCATAACGGCACATTGGTGTTAGTGCCGGGCACGGCATGGATCACCTGTCCCGGTTGGGATGGCCCAAGCAAGGCTTGTAGTTCCAACACGTCCTGGGGAAAGCGCTCG
Source organism: Alphaproteobacteria bacterium (assembly GCA_030041335.1). Lineage (GTDB taxonomy): Bacteria > Pseudomonadota > Alphaproteobacteria > ATCC43930 > CGMCC-115725 > JAATGI01. The sequence continues at coordinate 22,590 of JASHOB010000053.1, forward strand.
GCGCTTTCGGGATCGCGCCGAAGCGCACGCCAGGTGCGTTGGTCGGTGCCGGGCGCGCGTCCGAGACCGAGATCGATGCGTCCGGGATAGAGACTCTCGAGGGTGCCGAACTGTTCCGCGATCACCAGCGGCGAATGATTAGGCAACATGATGCCGCCGGAACCGACCCGGATGCGTTCAGAGCCGCCGGCAATGTAGCCTATGACCACCGACGTGGCAGCGGAGGCTATGCCGCTCATATTGTGATGTTCGGCCAGCCAGTAGCGGGTATAGCCCCAACGGTCGGCATGGCGGGCAAGATCGAGCGAGCAACGCAACGCGTCACGCGCGGTCGAGCCCTGCACTACCGGTGCGAGATCAAGGACCGAGATCGGAAACATAGTGCTCGCTCCCGCGACGGCGTGCGCAAAAATGCAACTTTAGCGATGCCGGCGCTTGGATCAAGAGTGGCGGAACTCGATCGAATGCCCGGGGTGCACGCCGCCACGTCCCAGCATCCCGACAGTCCGCCCCGAAGCGAAAACGCCGCCGTCGTGCTTGACCATAAGTGCAGTTAACCCAATTATTCGTCAAGCGAACTATCGCCGAGGTATTAAGACGATGCTCGATGAAGCCAAGAATAGATTGATCTCTCAGGTCGGCCCTGGCACGCCGATGGGTGAGCTGCTGCGGCGCTACTGGATGCCGATTGCCGGGGCGAGCGAGTTCGACGAGACCAGCCGGGTCAAGGCGGTGCGGCTGTTGGGCGAAGACCTGGTGCTCTTTCGGGACCTCAACGGCACGTACGGGCTCATCGACCGGCATTGCTGTCATCGCCGCGCCGACCTGTCCTACGGCTTTGTCGAAGCCTGCGGCCTGCGCTGCAATTACCACGGTTGGCTTTATGACGAGCGCGGCAACTGCATCGCGCAGCCCTATGAGGACACGGCGCATCCCGACGCCAACATGAAGGCGCGCATCAAGATCAAGGCCTATAAGGTAGAGGAACATGCCGGCCTGCTCTGGGCCTATCTCGGACCAGAGCCGGCGCCGTTGGTGCCGAATTGGGAGCCGTTCACCTGGAAAAACGGCTTTGTCCAGATCGTGCTCGCGACCATTCCCTGCAATTGGTTCCAGTGCCAGGAGAACTCGATCGACCCGGTCCATTTCGAGTGGATGCACGCCAATTGGAGCGTGCGGCTCAAGGGTAAGAACGGCCCCTACAGCCCGCGCCACCGCAAGGTGGATTTCGAAGAGTTCGATTACGGTTTTGTTTATCGCCGAATTCGCGAGGATACCGACGAGAGCGACGAGCTGTGGCGCATCGGCCGTGTCTGCCTGTGGCCGAATGCGCTCTTCACCGGCAATCATTTTGAATGGCGTGTGCCGGTCGACGATCACACCACATTATCGGTCGCGTGGTTCTTTGCCCGCGTGCCGCAGGATCGGGAGCCTTATGTGCAGAATTCGATCCCGACCTGGCACTCCCCGATCAAGGACGAAAAGACCGGCCGGTGGATCACCAGTCACATCATGAACCAGGACTTCATCGCCTGGATGGGCCAGGGCGAGATCGCCGACCGCGAGAAGGAAAATCTGTCGGCGAGCGACAAGGGCGTGGCGCTGATCCGCCGCCGCTTTTTCGCGGATCTCGACGCCATCGCGGCGGGCAGCGACCCGAAAGCGGTGATCCGCGATCCGGCGTTACGCGACGGCGTGTCGCTCCCGATCATGAACCGCGCCATTTTGACCAACGGAGTAACGCGTGAGCAGCTCGCCAAAGACGCCAACGCGCAGATCCTGCTGCGCCCCTTCGCGTGGTTGGCCGGCCAGCCGGAAGCCGTCCGCAGCGCCTATTCGGACGCGATGGGGGTCGAGATCAAGGGCTAGGCGCCGGGCGCGATTGCCGGAAAGGGCGCCCGGCGAAGCGCCGGGACGCTTGGCGAAAGGCGCCGCGCTTCCGTCCGGTCGGGCGGCTCGGGAGAAACCATGAGGGCGCGCCGCGCGCGCGTGCCGGATGTGGCCGGCATCAAGCGCGCTTCGCGATGTGCGGTCGTCGCCGCAGCGATCGGCTTGGCAGTGACGGCATGTTCGTCGTCGGGCACCTACATGAATCAGCCGCTCCGATCGCTGGCGTCGTCTTCGCGGAATTTGTCGATCTCAACCGGCGGCTATCGCCGCGGACAGTTGGCCAGAGCCGATCCAACGCCGGAGATCATGGTGGCGCTGGCATTTTCCGGCGGCGGCAAGCGCTCGGCGGCATTCTCTTACGGTGCCTTGCGCGGCTTGCGCGACTTTCACGTCGACTATCGCGGCGATCGCTCTCTGTTGCAAATGGTCGATGTCATTTCTTCGGTTTCCGGGGGCAGCTTCACCGCGGCCTATTACGGTCTCTTCCACGATCGCCTCTTCACCGACTATGAGTCGGATTTTTTGAAGCGCGACATCAATGCCTACATTTACGGGACTTATCTGCTGCCGTGGGAATGGCGGTGGATGTTCGATCCGCGCTACGGGACCAATGACCGCATGGCAGAAATTTACGATCAGACCATGTTTCATGGCGCCACCTACGCGGACTTGATGGCCAAGGGATTGCCGCAGATCAACATTGACGCGACCGATATCAACTACGGCACGGTTTTCCCATTCAACCAGGATCAATTCGATCTCATCTGCTCTGATTTGACGAGTTTCCCGCTTGCCAGAGCGGTGGCCGCTTCGAACGGTTTCCCGGTGATATTCGCACCGATCAATCTCACCGACTACGCCAGCGATTGCGCGCCGCGTGTGCCGCAATGGGTTGTGCAGGCAGAATCCGCACCGCCCCTATCCCGCGAACACTATCTCGCCCACATTGCGAGACTCTATCTCGACCCCGGCAGGACTTCGTATGTCCATCTCATGGATGGAGGAATATCCGATAATCTTGCGATGCGCGGCATGATCAACGCGGTGCTGTCATACTCCGCCGATTTCGCCGCCTATCAGGCCAACGTGCTTCACATCCGCCGCATCTTGGCAATAAGTGTCGACGGCCAGGCAGCGGCAAACAGCTCATGGCCGAAACAGCGATCGATTTCCAGCCTGGGGCAGATTTTCGAGGCGGTCTCAGGCGCGCAGATCGACGCCTACAATTTCGAAACGCTGTTGCTGGCAAAAAATATTGTGGCGACCTTCGTCGACCAGATCCGGAAAGCGCGCTGCCAGCGATCGGCGACCATTGACGGCGCGCCCTGCGACGATGTCCGCGGTTATTTCGTTCACCTGTCGCTCGACGACATTGCCGATCCGGCCGTCCGTGAGCGCCTGCAAAGCATCGCGACCGGCCTGACCATACCCAACGACGACGTCGATTTGCTGGTGAAGGCCGGTGAAGCCGTGGTCCGCGACTCAGCGACACTCAAGGAATTCCGGCGCGAGATTGAGTCTGCGCCAGCGTCCTGACAGAACCGTCTGGCGCCCCGCCGACGTGGTTCAGACAGGGGAGCCGCGCCGCGCATGAAGCGTTTTGTCCCGCCAGCCAAAAGCAGTTTCGCGAGGATCGCGGGGCCATGGTCACGCTGGCATGGCCTCGGATCAAAAATTCACGAGGGCTGGTGGCAGACCGCTTCGATGTTGTGGCCGTCCGGGTCCAGCACAAAGGCGCCGTAGTAGTTCGGGTGATACTGCGGTCGCAGACCTGGCGCGCCATTGTCGCGGCCACCGGCCGCCAGTGCCGTGCGATGGAACGCATCGACGGTGGCGCGGTCGGGTGCGGTAAAGGCGATGTGCGTGCCGGCGGCTATTGCGTCGCGCACGCCGATCCAGAAAAAGGCCTTCGGTTTCGCGCCGTACCCGGCGAAATGCCTGCCATCGCCGGCGAATCGCGTGATGCCGAGCGGTGCCAGGGCCGCATCGTAAAAGGCCTGTGCCTTGGCAAAGTCGCCGACGCCGATGGTGATATGGTCGAGCATGCGCCGTGCCGCGTCAGTCTGAGAAAAAATTGCCGGTTTCGATCCGCACGATGTCGTGCGCCGGATCGAAGATCACGCCCGCGGGATCGCCGCCGCGCGCTACTTTTGCAATCTCGGCGCGCAGGAACCGGCGGAGCATCCCGACGCCCTGATCCGACGTCGCCAGATGCTCCTCGGAGTGCAGCGCAATGGCACCCTGGCCGACTTGGGCCTCGTAATCGCCGGGCATGTCCTGATGCTGTTCGGCGGTCAGTTCCGACCAGCGCTTGCCGTCGTAGAGGGAGCCGCGCGGCGGCGCGGCGCCTTTCTTCATCTTCGCGACATTGAGGATCTTGTAATGCGTGTCGTCGACCGGAACGGTCCAGCCAATGCCATTCGACGGGCCCGGCTCCAGCACCGGCGACGGGACCAGCCGCAGGCTCGGCACCATGACTTCCGTGACGCGGCGCAGCACGCGGCCGCCATCGAGCCTGCGGATTTGCGTTGAGCGCACGCCGGTCGAGAGTGGCGTGAACGAGACCTCGGGAACCACCGCCATCGCATCGACGAACTGTGTGCCGCTGAAGGTGCCATGGAGAATCACAACATGAAACGGGTCCATGATGTTTTCCCAATGCTGCAGCCAGTTGCACGGCGGCGTGAGGCCAGGGCCGTTCCCGCCGGTGCCGAGTCCGTTGTCGAACGCCCGCAATTCCTGATCCGATGCGACGTTTTCAAGAATGTCATAACGCGGCAGGATCGGCTTCTGTTCGGGCGGCCCCAGATAGGCGAACACCAGCCCATAGCGTTCCTCGACCGGGTACCAGGGCTGGCGCGCGACCTCGCGGTGGAGCCCGTGCTCCGGCTCGCACGGCTGGTCGAGGCACGTGCCGTCGACGCCGAACAGCCAGCCGTGATAGCAGCAGCGGATGCCTTCGTCCTCGACCTTGCCATAGAACAAGGTGGTGCCGCGATGCATGCAGCGGGGATAGAGCAGACCGGGCCG
>JASHOB010000054.1 GCA_030041335.1 Alphaproteobacteria bacterium
ACCGACGCAGCGCTCGCCGATCGAAGAGGTCGAGGGGATGAGCCGAGCCGAGCATCAATCCTATTCCTTGCCGTCGAGACGGTTGCACAAAGCCGCGAGGCGCAGATGGACCCTTGTCAGTGGAGAGAATGGCGAGGACCGGGTGTCGGCGACTCTCCTCTCCCCTTTCGCGCGCAAATTGGGGTCATTCGCCCGAGAGCGCCTCATGGTGTGAATGTGATCAGCGATGGAGCCTGACGCAAGCACCCCACCCGCCCTGCCCGCCGCCGCGGTTCGGTCGCGAGGCCGGCGCTTTGCTCATGCCGATGCCGGTCTCGGGACGGCACCGGGCGCATCCGCTCGCGGACGGGATGCGCATGGCGGAGCGGTCCGTTATTTTTTTCGCGCCCGGTCGCGCTCGCGGCGTTCCCAGCGCGCTCTTTGGCCACGGCTCTCAAGCCGAGCGGCGGCCGCGCCAGCGGTTGATCCATATCCAACACCCGGTTATCGTCGCCGCTAAATTAGGACGTACCAGGAGGAATCCATGTCAGAACCGGACGCTTCCGGCGAACTTTTCCGGCCCGGCAAAGAAGACGCGGCGATCCATATCGTCCATGAATATATGGGCTGGTCGGCGGGCGGCGGCTTGATTCCGGTGCCGCTTCTTGATCTTGCGGCGATCTCGTTGGTCCAGCTCAAAATGGTGCACTCGCTGGCGCGGCTCTACGGCGTGCCGTTTCAGCGGAGCGCGGCGAAGTCGATCATCGGGGCGCTGATCGGTGGCGGCGGTACCTTTGTCCTGGCGCCGCCGGTGGCGAGCCTGGTGAAGTTCGTGCCGGTGGTCGGCACGCTCGGCGGCATGCTCACCGAACCGGCAATCGCGGCTGCCGCGACCTATGCGCTGGGCAAGGTGTTTATCCAGCATTTCGAATCGGGAGGGACCCTCCTCGACTTCAACATCCGCACGCAGCGACACCAATACGAGCAACATTTCGCTGCTGCGCAACAGAAGAGCGGCGAAACCAACTGACCCTCGACCGTTGGCCGGTCCGCGCGCCGGCTTCAGCGTTGCCGCCGGCGGGAAGCGCCGCGTGCTGGAAGATTGCGGTCGGCGAGCTCGATGCCGCCGCGCAAGAGGTGCTGTTTGCGCTGCTCAGTGCCGGGGAACGGGCACGTGCCGAACGTTTTCGCCGCACCGAGGATCGGCAAAGTTTCACCGCCGCCCACGGTGCGCTGCGCCTGTTGCTTGCGTCGATGCTTGGCGAGAAGCCGCAGTCGCTGAGCTTCGCCACCAACGCCTACGGCAAGCCCTACCTCGTCAACCGCGCGGTCGAGTTCAACATGTCGCATAGCGGCGGTATCGTCTTGATCGCTTTCGCACGGCATGTTGCGATTGGCGTCGATGTCGAGGCGCTGCGGCCGATGACCGAGCGTGCGACCATCGTGCGGCGCTATTTTCATCCGGGTGAGGCGGCCGATTTTGCGAGAGTGCCGCCGGCGAACGCCGAAGCCGCGTTCTTCCGCTGCTGGTCGCGAAAGGAGGCGGTAGTTAAGGCGCTGGGGCTGGGCATGAGCCTCGATCTCCATCGCTACCGCGTCGCCTGCCTGCCGGGCGTCACGCCCGAAGTGCTTGCGCTCGAGGGGGAAGACGCACCGCAAAAAACCTGGAGCCTGATCGACCTCGATCCGGGGCAGGGCCATGTCGGCGCGGTGGCGGCGCGCCACCGCTCTCTCGCCGTCAGTCGCGCCCAGTTCGATGCGGCAATAGTGCGCCTTTAGCCGCTCCCTTTCTGCCCGGCGTCTTCCCGCGTCCTCCGCTCATCCTCTTCCATCGCCTTGCGCAGACTCAAGGGGCGCATATCCGTCCAAACCTTGTCGACCCAGCTCATGCAGGCCTCCTTGGTGTCGGGACCCCAGCATTGGCGCCAGCCTTCCGGTATATCCATATCGGCGCGCCACAAAGAATATTGTTCTTCGTGATTGATCAGCACGATATGCGGCAGCGCATCGAGTTCTTCGTCTTCGTCTTCGTAATCGGTCATCGCCAATCCCGTCAGGCGGACAAGGCCATTTCGCGTGTCGTAGCACGCCGCATATCGCGGCGATAGCGGGTATCCTCATAAGGGGTTCCGCGATGCATGGTACACCGATTGTCCCAGATCACGACGTCGCCGAGCTGCCAGTGATGGCGATAAACAAAGCGTCCCTGCGTGGCAAATTCCTTCAGCTCCTTCAAAAGCACACGGCCTTCATCCTCGGACCAGCCCTCGATATGCGAAGCGTGCGAGGCGAGATAGAGAGTCTTCCGCTTCGAGCCGGGGTGAACCTGCACGAGCCGGTGCCGCGACGGCGGCCGCGATGCGAGTTCTTCTTCGGTCGGATCAGGAAAGCCGGCGACCGCGCGCGAATACCAGATCGAATGGACTGCGACCAGGCTCTCGATCTTCGCCTTGGTGGCGTCGGGCAGCGCGTCATAGGCGGCGCGCAGATCGCAGAACTCGGTGTCGCCGCCCGCCGGCGGAATCTCGTGCGCCGACAACAGCGAGTATACGGCCCGGTTCGGATGGAAAGACATGTCCGAGTGCCACAAACGATCACCACGCCGGAACAGGATCACGCGGCTGCCTTCTTTCATCACATCGTTGTTCTCGTCGATATTGGCGACATCCTGGAGCTCGATCGGAACGCGGGTTTTTTTGCGGCCCGTGATCTTGAACACGGGGTTGGTGTCGATCGGTCCCAGGGCCTTGCCGAGCGCGATATGCCCGTTGTCAGGCATCGGCCTGCCGGGACGATAGAAGCAGACGGCATAACGGTCCATCGCGCCGATGAGGTCTGCCAGAACCGTCGCATCGAATGGCAGTGACAGATCGACGCCGCCCACTTCCGCACCAAATTCCCTGGCAACCGGCGTCACCGTCAGACGAATCATCGCACTCTCCTCTTAACCTTCCTTCTTTCGCGGACTCTAGCATCGGATTCGTGAGAGGCTGCTGTCAACCATGACCATGACCCTTCATGCGCCGACTCTGATGGCAACGATCGTTGTCAGCCTGGCAACCGCCTATGTCTTCGGCATGGCGGCGCGGGCGATTCGGCTGCCGCCGGTCGTCGGTTATTTGATTGCCGGAGTGGCGGTCGGGCCGTTTACGCCGGGCTTCGTCGTCGATCCGCATATCGTGACGGAACTGGCCGATATCGGGGTCGCCCTGTTGCTGTTTGGCGTCGGGCTGCATTTCTCGCTCGCCGATCTGCTTGCGGTGTGGCGCATCGCCTTGCCGGGGGCGCTCCTTCAAATCGCGGCCGCGACCGCAATCGGTTTCGCGGTCGGGCGCTGGATGTTGCTGTGGACACCGACCGGCTCCTTGTTGTTGGGCATCGGCCTGGCAATCGCCAGCACCGCGGTGGCGACCCGTACCCTCGAGGATCGCGGCGAACTCAGAACCAAGGCCGGCCAAGTCGCGCTCGGTTGGCTGGTGGTGCAGGATCTGGCGGTTGTCATTGTCCTGGTCTTGCTGCCGCCTGCGACCATGGCGGCGGACCATGCCAGCAGCCTGCTGCCGCTGTTGGGGCGCACCGCCTTCGAACTGGCTGGCTTCGTCGTCGTCGTGGTCGTGGCCGGGCAGCGCCTCATTCCTTGGCTGCTGGCGCTGACGGCGCGGGCTGGTTCGCGCGACCTCTTCACCTTGGCGGTGATCCTGGTGGCGCTCGGCGTCGCCTATGGCTCGGCGCAGCTATTCGGCGTATCGCTCGGCCTGGGCGCGTTTTTCGCCGGTGTCGTGCTGGCCGAATCCGATTTGAGTCATCAGGCCGCGGCCGCATCCTCATCGGTCCAGCAATTGTTCACCGTACTGTTCTTCGTCTCGGTCGGTCTGTCGATCGACCCGGCGATCATGCTGCATGTGCCGCTCGAAATCGGCGCCACCCTGTTGGCAATCCTGGTGGGGATCGGCTTCGTAACCCTGTGCGTGCTGCTGGCGTTGCGGGTGCCGGTGCGCACCGCCGCCAAGGTCGCGAGCGCGCTGGCGCAGATCGGCGAGTTTTCCTTCATCCTGGCCGCCGAGG
>JASHOB010000055.1 GCA_030041335.1 Alphaproteobacteria bacterium
GCCGGTCAGAACGGCCATATCCTGGCCTTGCTGCTCGCGCCCGAAGGCGTCTCTTACGTCGAGCACCCAACGGTAGCAAACCAGCTGGCGATCCATCTTTCCGCCGCCCGCGCGGTGGTGGCGAGCGCCTTTCCTCCCTATCACCACCATGAGTTCCCCAGCTCGCGGATCCCGCCGCACCGCGCCGACGCGGGCGCGTTTCTGCTCGCCGACGCGCTCGGCGCGGCGGGCCTTACGATCGTCGAGGATGTTGACGGCGTCTATGACGCCGATCCAAAGGGCCCGAACGGGAAGAAAGCGAAGTTGCTAGGCGAGACGAACGTTGTCGACCTCGCGAAGCACGAAGGCTCGCTGCCGTTCGACCGCGCCCTACTCGAGGTCATGGCGACCGCGCGCCACCTTGAGCGGGTGCAAGTCGTCAACGGACTCGTGCCGGGGCGGCTGACCGCGGCGCTGCGCGGCGCACATGTCGGGACAATCGTCCACACGAAGGCGCCGGCGGCCTGAGGACATATGCGTCAGCTGCACCGATCTGCTCGTCGGGAGGTTCGGGGTAAAGGCGCTCGTGGCGACCGGTGCGTAAACGACGCGTGCAAGCCAGGGGCAGACCAAGCTGGATTCGACGGGAACCGGATTGCCCGGCCTCCCTCGATCGTCATCCGCTTGCGGGAGCCAAAGTCGCAAGCGGCAGTTGTGCACAGCTGTCCTGGGTCGGCCGAGACCATGCAGGGGTTGGGCCGAACCCTGGCATTCGACGATGCAGGGAAGCGCTTTGGGAGATACCGACAATGACCGCGGACCAGAACATCCGCGCCGAATTCCGCAGCACGCTCGGCAATTTCACACTGGATACGTCATTCGAGGCTCCGATAAGGGGCGTAACCGCGATATTCGGCCCCTCGGGTTGCGGCAAGACGGTGGTATTGCGCTGCATCGCCGGGCTGATCCGTGTCAAAGACGGTTACTTTAATATCGGTGGTGAGATTTGGCAGGACCGGGGTCAGGTATTCATTCCGACCCATCGGCGGCCGCTCGGCTACGTCTTTCAGGAAGCGAGCCTGTTCCCTCATCTGTCCGTGCGGCGCAATCTCCTTTTCGGTGCTCCGCACGAGCACGCCGCTGACACTCCCACAATCGACTTCGACGAAGTTGTGGACCTGCTCCGCATCCGGGCTCTCCTCGACCGTTCTCCGCGGAACCTCTCAGGCGGTGAGCGTCAACGCGTCGGCATCGGCCGCGCATTGCTCGCCCAACCGAAGTTGTTGCTTATGGATGAGCCCTTGTCCGCTCTCGACCGAAAGACCAAAGGTGAAATCCTGCCCTTCATCGAGAAACTGCGGGATCATTTTTCGCTACCGATTTTCTACGTCACTCACGACATGACCGAGCTTGAACGGCTGACGGATCATATCGTTCTGTTGGAAAGAGGACATGTCGTTGCCTCAGCTGCGCTATCCGAGTTGCAGAGCGATCCGTCGTCGACCCTTGCGACTTCTCGCGAAGCCGCCGTGACCCTAAAGGGCAGAGTGGAGGCTTCCGACCCCAAATTCGGCGTGGCGAATGTCTCGATTCCGGGCGGCATGTTAATTACGCCGCCGCCGCCGCTGCCGACGGACGCGATCGGCGAGCCCCGTCGAATTCGAATTCTCGCGAGCGACGTTAGCTTAGCGAGGGAGAGGCCTAGCCGCAGTTCGATCCTCAATGTCTTGCCGGCGCGAGTCGTAGCCATGAAGCCGCTGGACCACTACGAGACACTCGTGGTCGTGAAGCTGGGCGAGGACGGCGAAGGGGCGCGGCTCCTGTCCCGCATGACCCAGAAATCTTGGGCAGAGCTCGGGCTGGCGGAAGGCCAAAGGGTTTATGCTCAGGTGAAATACGTATCGCTCGGTCCCGGTCGCGGCGAACCGGAGGAATAGCGCGCTTGTGGACGCGCGGCGGCGCGGCGGCTCAGGGATGCGCTCGGCGCGCTTGATGTCGTTCTATCGCAGGCCGATCTCGTGGCGATTGAGAAGGCGGTACCGAAAAGTGCCGCCGCAGGGGATCGCTACGTGGCTGCTCAAATGACCCACCTCGATCGTGAGCGCGGTTAACCTGAGCCGCTGTCTCTATCCATGCAGTCGGTGCGAATTTCCGCGCCGGAGAGATGAACGCTTTGCCGCCGCGACATTGCCTTCGAAATGCGCAACTTTAGAGGTGTCGGGAATTGGCTACATCACCCGGTTGCGCCGCCGCATCCAGTCCAAAGCGATCTGGCCCGGCGTCGCGCCATGCACCATCATGACGGCACCGAACGGCTCTCCCGACGAGCTTGCGGGCAGTAAGTCGTTACGAATCGCATTCGAATAAATCGCGCTCCGCCGGTACCTGTTCTTTGACTGCTAGCAACCAATACTCGATCGCAGCAGAATTGGCCGGAAGGAATTCGAACAGCGGATCGGCGAATCTCGTCCATGCGGCTTCAAAAGCCGGGGACACCGAGGTCAGCACGGGAATGCGAGCTTCGACCGCCATCGCGAAGGCATCGAATAGCCCTGCGCCCGCTGCTTCGAGCTTGCCGTACTTGTTCAGCACAACGAGATCGCAGCCCGCGGCGATATCCCGCTGGATGGCTGCGGTCGCCGCCGTCACGCCGTAGGGATCAAGATGACAGGCTTGTGAGCCAGTTCCCAAGTCTTGATAGATCGGAAACTGTTCCCCAGAAGCAATGCTGCGGAGAAAACCCGCATTGCACGATCGATCGGGAAGTTGGTGACCTTCCGCGATGACACCCGCGACACGCGCGTAGCGTTGCCAGCGCACGACCAAGGCTTGGAATAGTGATTGGGCAGTCGCGCTTGGTGCGCCACGTACCACGCCAACGATTTTTGCCGGAGCGTTCACCTTTTCCTCAGAACGGATACGGGTTCGGCCGTTCCTTGATGGTCAGCCATTGCCAGTGGGTGAATTCTTCCCAATTGGCGGGGCCACCGATGCGGGTGCCGTTGCCCGACGCACCGGTGCCACCAAACGGCACGGAAGGTTCGTCGGCCACGGTCTGATCGTTGATATGCAGCAGGCCGGTGGTCAGCTTGTTGCCGACCGCCAACGCGCGTCCGACATCTTTCGAGAACACGCCCGCCGACAGGCCGTATTCGGTGTTATTAGCGAGCGCCACTGCTTCGTCGTCGGTCTTGAACGTGGTGATCGCGGTCACCGGCCCGAACACTTCCTCCTCGAAGGCGCGCATGCCGGGCTTCACGGCGGTCAGCACAGTCGGCTTGTAGTAAGGGCCTTCGAAGGTGCCGCCGGCGGCGAGTTTGGCGCCGGCCCTGACACTGTCCTTGACGATGCCGTCAATGCGTTCGATCTGGTTCTTGCTGATGATCGGGCCGAGCGCGACTTGGCCCAGTGGATCACCGACGGGTAGATGGTTCGCCTTTTCCACCAACCTGGCGGTGAGCGCGTCGGCGACCCTCTCCTGGGCCAGCACGCGGCCAGTCGTCATGCAGATCTGGCCCTGATGGAACCAAGAACCGAACGCGATCGCCGAGGCGGTCGCATCGAGATCGGCATCGTCCAGCACGATGACGCCGTTCTTGCCGCCGAGCTCAAGCTGCACCTTCTTCAGATGCTTGCCGGCGAGCTCACCGACCCGCCGCCCGGCGGCGCTCGATCCGGTGAAGGATACCATCGCGATATCGGGATCGGTGCAGATCGCCTCGCCGGCTTCGACGCCGCCAGGCAACACATGTAGCACGCCCTTCGGCAAACCTGCTTCCTCGAACAGCCGCGCAACGATGAAGCCGCCGGCCAACGGCGTCCGCGGATCGGGCTTCAGCACCACCGCGTTGCCGACCGCCAGCGCCGGCGCGACCGCACGCATCGACAAGATCAAGGGGAAGTTGAACGGCGAGATGATGCCGATGACGCCACGCGGCACGCGTCGCGCGATTGAAATGCGGCCTGGATCGGACGGCAGCACCAGACCTTGAGGCTCGCCGACCATCGCCGAGGCGCGGTACAAAATCTCGGTCACCAGATGCGTCTCGAAGCCCGCCTTGGCGGGGATCGCGCCAGTCTCCCGCGCTATCCATGGGATCAGCTCGTCTTGATTGTCCTCGAGGAGGCGCGCCGTCTTGCGCAGGATGCCAGCGCGTTGCTCGAATGGGGTCGCGGCCCAGAGCGGCTGCGCCGCGCGTGCCGCGGCGGCGGCCTTGCGGATGTCTTTGGCAGAGGCGTTGCCAACGCTGGTAAGCTTGGCGCCACTGCTCGGCTCATAGACATCGACCGAGGCGCCGGTTTCGTACCAACCGTCGCCGAAAAGGCGGTCCCGCCACGTTTGTTCGATCATGAATTTCGGCAAGGGCGCGTTCATGATGATCCTCCCACGAGTCGTTAACCCGGGTTATAGGGCGTTGTTGACGCAATATCCAGGTCGATATAACGCTGCTAACGCGGGCCAAAGCCGAACCGCGCGAGGATCGCTTGCCCTTTATCAGACAAAATGAACGTCGCCAGCTTTGCCCCGCGGTTATGGATCACAGCGAGGCCATAGTCTGCGACAACGGTGATACTGGCCGGCAGGGCTACGGTTTCGAACTGCATACCGCTGGCGCCCTTGGCGATCGTGCAATAGCCGAGGAACAGGTCGGTATCACCGGACTTGAGATAATAGAGGATCGGGTTCTGTCCCGCCGGCACCTTCGGTGCCTCGCGGCCGCCGATCAGCGGCTTTGCCTTGGCTCTGAGCGTCGCGCCCGTGCCCGCTTGCACCGCATCAGCGCGTCCAAAGACACGCAGCGCGTAGTCACCGGAAGGATCGGCGCCCGGCGTGAAGATCGCCAGCTTCACCTTGGGATCGAGCATGCGCGCGAGAACATTGTCGGTGGTGAAACTCGTGCCGGGCAGCGTGATGGCACACAGCGCATTGCGGGTGAAGCGGATCACAGGACCTGCTTCGCCCGCCGCGGCGAGCGCCTGTGGATGCTCCATATTCGCCGATGCGAACAAATCCGCGGCTTCGCCCCTCTCGATCCGCTCGCGCAGCAGGCCGGCGGGCCCAAAGGTGAATTCGATCTTGCCGCCCGCTTCGGCCGCAATCGCGGTGAAGGCGTCGCGGAGGCTGCCTGCGGCAAAGACCTTCACGGCCTCGTCGGCGCGCGCGATATCGCTTATGGCGCCCACCATCGAGCAGAACAGGATCAACGACACCAAGTGGCGCCGCGCGTCGATCATGCTCCGCCGATTAATGCGTCGCCGCCGTGGAATCAAGCGGCTTCATAGCCGACGATGCCTTTGATCTCGACAAACTCGTCGAGACCCCATTTGCCGTATTCGCGGCCGTTGCCCGACCGCTTGTAGCCGCCGAACGGCGCACCGACGTCGTTCATCGTATAGTTGATGTAGAGCGCACCGGCACGCAGTTCGCCTGCAACCTTACGTGCGTGGTCCAGATCGGCCGACTGTACATAGCCGGCGAGCCCATACACGGTCTCGTTCGCCATGTGTATCGCGTCGGCCTCGTCCTTGTAGGGCAGGATCGACAGCACCGGGCCGAAGATTTCCTCCCGTGCAATGGTCATGTCGTTTCGCACATTGGCGAACACAGTCGGCCGTACGAAGTAACCGCGATTGAGATGCTCCGGCCGACCGGGGCCACCGGTCACCAGTTCGGCGCCTTCGTCAATCCCGACCTTGATCAGCCGCTGCACCTTGTCGAACTGCACTGCGCTGACCACCGGCCCGAGATTGGTGCGCTCGTCCTTGACGTCGCCGACGACGAGTTTTTCCGCCGCCGCCTTGGCGATAGCCTTCACCTCGTCCTGGCGGTCGGCCGGGACGAGCATCCGGGTGGGCGCACTGCAGGACTGGCCGCTATTGATCATCATGCCGACGACACCCTTGGTGACGGCGGTCGGGAAATCGACGTCGGGCAGCAGGATGTTCGCCGACTTGCCGCCGAGCTCCTGGGCGACGCGCTTCACCGTCGCCGCCGCTGCTTTCGCGACCAGCACCCCGGCGCGGGTTGAGCCGGTGAACGACATCATGTCGATGTCGGGATGCGCCGACATCGCTTCGCCGACCACGCCGCCCTCGCCCTGCACCATGTTGTAGACGCCCTTCGGCACGCCGGCGGCATGCATCACCTCGGACCAGATGATGGCGTTGAGCGGCGCGATCTCCGACGGTTTCAGCACCATCGTGCAGCCGGCGGCGATGGCGGGCGCGACCTTACAGGCGATCTGATTGATGGGCCAGTTCCACGGCGTGATGAGGCCGCAAACGCCGACAGGCTCGCGCGCGATCATGGTGGTGCCTTGCGGCTCGGTGAATCTGTAGCTGTCGAGCACGTCGATCATGCGTTGCAGATGAGCGACACCGGTCATCGCCTGCCGCTCGATGGCGAGTTTCATCGGCGCCCCCATCTCTTGCGACAGCGCGTCGGCGACATCCTGCTTGCGCTTGTTGTATTCGCCGAGAACCGTGCGCAGCAAATCCTGCCGCTCCTTCGGCTTTGTGTGCGAGAACGCTGGGAAGGCTGCGCGCGCTGCCTCGACGGCACGATCCACGTCCTTTGGACCGCCAACCGCGATCTGTGTAAAGGCCTCTTCGGTCGAAGGATCGACCACATCGAACAGCTGCGGCTCAAGCGGATCCAGCCAAGCGCCGTTCACATAGTGCTGTCGTTCGTGCGGCATCGCGATCTCCTGTGCTAAGCGTCAAGGCATCGCGCTTATCGATGGCCCCCACCGTCTATCGTTATATAAAATTGAATATCACGAGCGAAACAGGGCTCTTGGGACGTCTTTCGCCTATCGAACGATGCCTCTTGGTCCTTATTAATCGAGTTCGTCACCGCGAACGGACCGACGCGATCTGACCGACGCGCGGGCGATCCGATTGGTCGGCGCTTCAATAGAGAATGGTCACGTCAATGACCCTTTCAAGATAGAAACGTTTTTGACATCGCAATAGAAATCCATGCTCCAGTCGCCGCCTTCGCGACCGATGCCTGAATTGCGGGCGCCGCCGAACGGCGCACGCAAGTCACGCACGAAGAAGCAGTTGACCCACAAGCTGCCGGCCGTGAGCCGATCGGAAATACGCCAGGCGCGTTCCTCGCTGCGGGTGAACACCATGGCAGCGAGCCCATATTTTGTACCGTTCGCCATCGCGACCAGCTCGTCCTCGTCGCTGAAGGTCTGCCACGTCAGCACCGGCCCGAACACTTCCTTCTGTACCACCTCCATATCTTGGCGCACGCTGGTCAGCAGCGTCGGTTCAAAATAGAGGTCTCCGAACGGATGCTTCTTGGCGCCCCAGATCGGCTTCGCACCTTCGGCGAGGGCGCGCTCGACGAAGCGAGTGACACGTCCGAATGCGACCGGATGGATGAGCGGACCGATCTTCGTGTCAGGGTCGCGCGGATCGCCGACCTTGGCGGCTTCGACCTGAATCCCCACGCGGCCCAGGAGATCGTCCGCGACACTCTGTTCCGCGAGGATGCGGGTGCCGGCCAGACAGACCTGGCCGGCGTTATTGTATTGCCCGGCGATGGTCTTAGCCGCCGCGTCGAGATCAGCGTCCGCGAACACCACGAAAGGTGACTTGCCGCCGAGCTCGAAGCTGACCGGCGTGATGCCGCGTGCCGCGGCCTGACCTATCAGACGGGCCGTGTCGGTCGAACCGGTGAAACTGATGCGATCGATGTCGGGATGCTCGACCAACGCCGCGCCCGCTTCCTCGCCGATGCCTTGGACCACGTTGAGCACGCCTGCCGGCAGGCCGGCCTCGTGCGCGATGTCGGCCATCAGCGAGCACGAGAGGGGCGCCCATTCCGGAGGCTTCACCACGACGGTGTTGCCGGCGGCGAGCGCTGGTCCGATCTTCCAGGTGGTGAGCATGAGTGGCCCGTTCCAGGGCGTAATCAACACTGCGACGCCCGACGGATCGTAGCGGACGTGATTGATGACGGTCGGCGATTCGATTGGCTCGTGCCGCCGCATCGCCCATTCCGCGAAAAACGCGATATTGTGCGCCGCGCGCTGGACCCGTCCCTCGCGCTGCGAAGACAGCAACGAACCGTTGTCGGCCGTTTCCACCGCGGCGAGCTCCTCCTTCCGCGCCAGGATGCGTTCGGCGAAGCGCTTTAAGATCGGCAACCGCCCAACCGGGCCGAGCGCCGCCCAAGCCGGGAACGCCTGCCGGGCGGCCTTGACCGCGGCATCGGCTTCCTGCGCTCCGCCCGCCGACACGTTGGCGAGATGCCGACCGTCGATGGGCGAAAAGTCCTCGAACGTACGGTTGGACGGAACGCGGCGTCCCCCAATCCAATGGGCCGTTGATACCTCGACCCCGGCGACTGTCGTGCGCATATCCAATGAGGGTCTGGCCATGGGTGCTCCTACGACAGATTGACGGAGACTGCTTTCACCTCGGGGAACAGTTCAGCGCCGTCTTTGCCATTCTCACGGCCCCAACCCGACTGCTTATACCCGCCGAACGGCATCGCATGGTCTAGGCCGCCACCATTGATGCGGATCGAGCCGGCCTTGAGCAGCTTGGCGAGCTTATGGCCGGCCGAAATGTCACGGGTCCAAATCGTTGCCGCTACGCCGTAGGTCGCATCGCTGGCTTCATCGGCGATCTTTTCCAGGTCCTCGTCGTCGAAGCCCATCGCACTAAAGACTGGGCCGAAAATTTCTTCCTGTCGCACCGCCATGGCGCGGTCGGTATTGGCGAGGATCGTCGGCTGGACGAAACAGTCCGGCTCAGGCAGCACAAGGGTCTGCGGACGATCGATCACGGTCATGCAGCTCTCCTCAAGGTGGATCGACATTGAGCGCAACGGGTCTCTATATTTATACGAATATAACGAAGGGCGCGACAAGGAGAGAGATGAGCTATGCAATATGTTCGTCTCGGCAGCACCGGTCTCGAGGTTTCGCGCATTTGCCTCGGCAGCATGACATTCGCGATTGTCGGGCGCGGGCATCGTCCGTGGACACTCGACGAAGAGCTGAGCCGACCAATCATCCGCCAGGCGCTGGAGCTCGGCATCAATTTTTTCGACACCGCGAATGTCTATGCCGAAGGTTCGTCGGAAGAGATCACCGGCCGCGCCCTGAAGGATTTCGCGCGGCGCGAGGAGGTGGTGATCGCCACCAAGGTCATGGCCGGATGCGGCAAGGACCGAATGGTGCCGGCTTGTCACGCAAGGCGATCATGACCGAGATCGATGCTAGCCTGCAACGGGTCGGCACCGACTATGTTGATCTTTATCAAATCCATCGCTTCGATCCGATAACGCCCATCGACGAGACGCTCGAAGCGCTGAACGATCTCGTCCGCGCGGGCAAGGTACGGTATGTCGGCGCCTCGTCGATGCATGCTTGGCAGTTCGCTAAGATGCTCTACACGTCGCGCCTCAACGGCTGGACGCGCTTCGTCAGCATGCAAAACCACCTCAACCTGCTAAATCGCGAGGAAGAGCGCGAGATGCGGCCGCTGTGCGCTGATCAGGGTGTGGGCGTGATTCCGTGGAGCCCGCTGGCGCGCGGCCGGCCGGAACGTAGCCCATGGGCCCCCGCCCAACGCCAGACCGCCCAATTATTACGCCCGAGCCTGCGCCGATTACAATCGATTACACGGTCGGACGTCTCCCGTTTACACCCCTGGTCTACGCTGACCTCTCGCGACCTCTTAGGGAGGGGAAAAGTGATTCGCGTGATCGTGGCGACGGCGCTTACCGCGTGCCCACACGACGCCCAGGAACGACGAGTTTGTGCAGATCACCGCAGTGCAAAATACGCAGTGGGCGTACCGCGAACTGAAGTCGAAGAAGTTCGTCGAGGAGACTACGCCGATTCAGGCGAGCGGATCGACTATCGACACGCGTGAATCGAGCCTTAGCCATGCCGGGACTTACACAAAGCATGGTGATTCTCACCAACGAAGCCGGATGCATACAGTTCAGGCTTAACGCGGCCGGGGCGCACCAATTTCTGTCACCGGCTGACGAATTAGTGGTCAGCTTACAACGGCGGACGTAACGAAACTGC
>JASHOB010000056.1 GCA_030041335.1 Alphaproteobacteria bacterium
ATGTAGAGTTGCCCCTCGCCGCCAACATTGATCAGCCCAAGCCGGGTGGGCAGCGCCACCGCGACCGCAGTCAGCAAGAGCGGCGTCATCCGCACCAGCAACTCGGAAAAGCCATAGGCGTTGCCGAACACGTAAACCAGCGTATCGCCATAGGCGCGCACGGGGTCCTTGCCATCGGCTACCAAAAGCAATGCGAACACGACGAGCGCGGCGACGGCGATGCCGAGCACGCGCGCTCCACGCCGTCGCACCGCGATCGCCGTCCGGTCGTAGCGGCTGAGCGCAATGTCACGCTGCATCGGCGATCCCGACCATGGCCCGGCCGATCACATCGGGGGTGAAGGAAGCAGGCAGAAACGTCCCCGCAATCGCGCCGCCGCGCAAAACGATGATCCGATCGCTGATCGCGAACAGTTCGTCCAAATCTTCGGACGCGAAGAGCACGGCCGCGTTGCGCGCACGGGCTTCATCGAGCGCGATCCGCACCGCGTCGGCGCTTCGGGCGTCGAGCCCGCGCGTCGGATAAAGCGCGACGATCAAACGCGGATCGTGCGCGAGTTCGCGCGCCAGCACGATGCGCTGAAGATTACCGCCGGACAGGATCGCGGCCCGCGCGCCGTAAGCAGGCGGCGGAAACCCCAAACGCGACGCGCTGCGCCCCATATCGGCGATCACCCGGTGCCAATCGAGCGCCACGCCCGTCCGGTAGCGCTTGCCGCTGCCAAGCGCCAAATTTTCCCGGACCGACAGTCCCGGTATTGCCGCCAGGGTCAGTGGATCGTCGGGAATGCTGGCCACGCCCCGCGCGCGGATTGTGCCGATCGTCCAGCGGGTTGCGTCTTCGCCCCACAGCTCCTTGGTGCCATCGAGCGGGCGGCGCAAGCCCAGGATCAGTTCCGCCAGTTCCTGCTGGCCGTTGCCGGAAACGCCCGCGACGCCGCAGATTTCACCTTCGCGAAGCGCGAGCGAAACGCCCCGCAACGGCACCGCGCCGGGCTCCGCGGCCGTGACGATGCGATCGAGCCTGAGGGCGCTATCTCCGAACGCCGCTGTCACCCGCCGTGGCGTCGACCTCTTCGCTGCAGCCTCCTCGCCAAACATCAAACGCAGCAATCTGGGCTCGTCGGCTTCGTCCCGCGCGAGTGTGTCAACGATCCGCCCTTGCCGCATCACCGCGATCCGGTCGGCGCAGGCCAATACTTCGCGCAGCTTATGCGTGATCAGCACCAACCCGTAACCTTCCTCCCGCAGCTCCGAGAGGGTCTTGAACAGGCCCTCGGCCTCTTGAGGTGCCAGGACTTTGGTCGGTTCGTCGAGTATCAGAAGTCGCGCGCCTGCGAGCAGTTGTTTGAGTATTTCCACTTTTTGGCGATCGCCGACGGCGAGACGCCCAACCGGCAACCGGAGATCGATGTCGAGACGAAGGCGAGCGGCGAGGTCGGCCATGCGGCGACGCAATTCTCCGGGACCGATCGTCCATGGCAGATCCGCGAGGAACAGCGCTATGTTCTCCCAGACGGCAAGCGCCGGGATCAGGCTGAAATTCTGGAAGATCATGCCGATACCCAAACGGCGGGCGTCCTGGGGTGAGTCAATCCTAACCGGCCGACCAGCGACCGAAATCTCCCCCGCGTCGGGGCGGTAATAGCCATAGAGGATCTTACAAAGGGTGCTCTTGCCGGCGCCGTTTTCGCCCAGCAGGGCCACGATTTCGCGGGCGCCGACGGAGAACTGCGCGACGTCGTTCGCGACCAGCGGCCCAAACCGCTTGACGATGCCGCGCGCCTCCAGAATTACCGTCGGGTCATTCATCCATCGGCCCTTGGCACGTGTTTTGCCAGGCCATAATTGCCGCAGCGATTATGCCCAACGCGCATAAACCCTCTTATTGCGCCGCAGCAGAGTGCCAATCCGATCCTTCGGGAGGAAATGACAAATGAATATGTCAACGATAACCGAGAGGAATTTGCGCGGGATCGATCTCAACCTGCTGGTTGTCTTCGACGTCCTGATGGCGGAACGCCACGTTACCCGCGCGGCACAACATAACGGGTTGAGCCAGCCGGCGATGAGCAAGGCGCTCAATCGTCTGCGCTTTCTGTTCGACGACCGGCTGTTCGAGCGGCGCGAGGGCCGCATGGAACCAACGCCACGGGCGCTTGATCTCGCCGGGCCGATCCATGAGGCGCTGTCCGACATCTCGCGAACGCTGACCGCGCGACAGTCGTTCGACCCGGGACAGGTCACCGGTACATTGCGAATGGCCGCCATTGACCTACACCAAACCGCGTTACTGCCAGCTTTGATCGCCAAGTTGCGGCAGGACTCGCCTGGGCTCGACCTACAGATTCACGCCATCGAGCGCCACCGCCTGCACGATCAACTTGCCACCGGCGAGCTCGACCTCGCGATTGCGCCCCTCCTCGACGGCAGCCGCAGCCTGTACTCGCAACCGCTGTGGAACGATCATTTGGTGACGCTGCTTCGTTCCGATCATCCTTTGTCATTGCCGCTGACGCTCGAGTCGTTCGCCGCCGCCACCCATGTCGTCGATGCCGGTCATGTTCAAGTCACGCCCGAAGGCCAAGGTTCGAGTCTGGTCGACAGCATCCTCGCGGCGCGGGGCCTGCGCCGACGCATCGCGCTGGTGGTGCCGAGTTCCGCGAGCGTACCCTCGGTGGTCACGGCCACCGATCTGATCGCGACACTGCCAAGCCGAATCGTGCAAGCGCTCAAGGGAGTTCCGCAGTTGCGGATCATGCCAGCGCCATTGCCGGCGGTCGAGGTCAGCCCTCACCTCTTCTGGCATCCCCGCACTCAGGGCTCGCCGCTCCGCGCCTGGTTGCGCAATGTCATTACCGAGCAGGCGAAGCGGCTCTAGAAAAGCATCGTTGGCCGATGAGTGGTGAGACAAAAATAATTTTTGGCAGGAATGAAGTATGCGTGCGAGAAGCGGGTCCACTACGAGCGCCTGCTCGCTGTCATTGGCAATATCAAGGATGCCACGCTCGGGAAGATCCGCGGGCAAGAAGCGATACTTGACTGCAATCGGCTCGCAATACAGATCCGAACAGTAACGATGTCAGGCGACTGAATCGCGCGCTCCATCCTTCCGCTACACCAAAGGCCATGCCCGAGAGAAAACCCGCTGCCGCAGCATCAGGCACGTTGGATCTTCCCCGCCCTCTAATCGCGCCCACCGCCTTTATTAACAATTTGTTTAAAAATTGGGTTGCGTGACGCTCCCAGCCTCACTCATATGGCCGCGACAAAAATAATATAATTTTGTTGGGAGGGTAGAAATCGAAAAGAAACGCAACCGTTACGAGCGCATGGTTGATGTCATCGGCAATATCTACGACGCGGCTCTCGACGAGAAGTTATGGCCGGACATATCGCCGGCGGTCGCGGCGGCGCTCGATGCTCCGAGCGCGTCGCTTCAGCTTCGTGACGTGCACAACGGCGTTGTCGACCGGCTGTCGATGACCAAGAATTACGATGCGAAGGCGATCGCGTCTTACCTCTCATATTACTGGCAGCACGACCCTTGGGTTGAGGGCGCCCGGAAGTTCGACCTGTCGACAGTGCTCGTCAACAAGGATCTCGTCGACGAGTCTCGATTGATCAACAGCGAATTTTACCACCAGTATGCACGTCCTCTCGGTGTGTTTTACCTGGTTGGGGCGCGTTTTCCTGTTGGAAACGGTGAACACGGAGTAATTGGGATTCATCGCCCTTGGAACGCCCGTGCATTCGATGGTGCCGATAAGGTGCTGGTTTCCAGCATTCTGCCGCATCTGCAGCGCGCGCTGCAAATCCGTGGCCGGCTGCTGACACCGATGATCGAACACCAGGCGGCCCGCGAGGCGCTCGACCGCACCGCGACGGCAACGCTGGTGATGAGTCGCGACGGCCGTGTCCTACTCGCCGATCGCAAGGCCGAAGAGCTGTTCCGTGACGCCGACCCGATCCGTTCCGTCGGCGATCGACTGGCGGTCTCCAGTCGCGGCTCGAGCGACCGGCTCTCCGCGTTGATTCGCAGCGCTGCCGATACCGCGGCCGGCCGCGGCGCGTCGCCTGGCGGCATGCTGGTATTGGAGCGGTTTGATCGCTTGCCGTTGACGGTGCTCGTCGCGCCTTTCCGGCCGGCACGGGACGGGCTCGGCGCGAGTTTGCCCGCGGCGATCCTGTTCATCCGCGATCCGGAAGCGCTGAGCCCGGGTGGGGAGGCCCTTCAAGCGCTTTTCGGACTGACGCCGGCGGAGGCGACGGCCGCGGGCGCCCTTGCGGACGGCAAGTCGGTGGAGGAAATCGCGACTTCGTTGGGCGTGTCACTCCATACTGTCCGCACCCACGTTAAGAGCGTTCTTGCCAAGACCAACACCAATCGCCAGTCGCAGCTCGTGGGATTGCTGCTGCGCTCGGTCGCCGTGATGACTCCTTCGAAGTGACGCCCGATGGGCGTTCCGCCGGATCGGGAGCTCTCCTAGAGATAACGCCAACAGTCGAGCTTGATGTTAAGCTCTTCGGTCGTGCGTTCATGCGTTCCCGAAGCGCATTAGCCGTTGACAAGGTGAGTCGATCTCATCATTTTTCGCCAAACAGGTGATGGAGTTCACCTCTAACCGCCCGCTGGGGCTGATGACTCCTCCTAGGCGTCTGCGGACGACAGGAGGAGTTTGCATGAGAGAACCCCCCGAAACGATATCGGCCTGCTGCCGGGTGCCCGCGGGAGACGGGGCGCCGTGACCGCTCGGGAGATCCTTCTCCAGATCGGCCAAGTGCTCACGGTGCTGCTGCTGGCGCCATTGATACAAGGCATCGTCGTTCAGTTCGAAGAGCGGGTCCAGCGCGCCCAGGGGCCGGGTATCTTCCAGCCCTATCGTGACCTTTGGAAGCTCTTTCATAAGCAGATAATCGTGCCGCAGACAGCGTCGTGGCTGTTCTGGGCGACGCCGATCGTCGCGTTCACCTGTATGCTGACCGTGCCGATCTTGATTCCCGTCCTTACCGATTTCCCGCTGCCGCTTTCCGACATGGGCGACATCTTGGGCGGCGGGCTCATTCTCACCCTGGGCTCTTTTTTCATCATCCTGGCCGGTCTCGACACCTCGAGCGCCTATGGCGGCATCGGGTCGAGCCGCGCCGTCATGGTGGCGATTCTGGCGGAACCGACACTGATCCTCGTCTTCGTCGGGATCACGCTTCTTGCCAAGGCAATGCTTCCCTTCGTCGTCAATCACTTGCTCGTTGGTAATTGGGCGGCGTATTGGGGTCCGGCACACCTCTTCCTCGTCGCGGCTTTCTTCATCCTGCTGCTCGTCGAAACCGATCGTATGCCGATCCATTCGAGCACACATATCGAAGTCTACATGATCGAAGAGGGTCGCATTCTCGAATATTCGGGGCCGCTGCTCGCGCTGCTCAAATGGGCGTCCGCAATGAAGCAGTTCATCCTCTACACGATCTTCTGCAACGTGCTCATCCTTCCCTGGGGTTTATCAAAACAGGGGACTGCCATCGGCGCGTTGGGAGCGGCTGGCGGTTTGGTCATTAAGTTCGTCCTGGTTGCCTGCGCGGTGGTGTTCGTAGAGACCGCGCAATCGCGGTTGCGGTTCTACCGTTACCAGGAGCCGCTTGCCGCGTCCTTCTTGCTGGCCGTGCTAGCGATCATCGGAACGCAGCTGGGTTAAGGGCCATGCTGATCCAACATCTGAGCCCCCTTGCCTCATCATTATTCAGCTTGCTGGCGATCGTTAGCCTGCTGCTCTCGTTTGTCATGCTGGGCTCGCGTTGGCTCAAAAACTATCTCTATGCCTTCGCCGCCGAATCCTGGGCGATTGCGGCGCTGTCCGCGGCGGTCGGGTATTACGGCAACTATCCTGAGCTTTATTTGATCGCGGTCTTGACGCTGCTCTTTCGCGGTCTGCTGCTGCCGTACCTGATTTGGCGGATCATTCGACGGCTAGAGGTTGACCGCGAAATACGGGAAATCCTCCAACCAAGCTCAGCTCTCGTCATCGGCGCCCTGTTTGTGATGTTCGCGCTTGCGGTCTCATATCGCCTGGCAGCCGAATACAATCTGGAACTGACGGTCGCCGTGCTGGCGCTCACGGTCATGTTGTCGATGAAGTTGATCGGGTTCCTGATGCTCGCCGTCCGTCATGAAGCGATCAGCCAGGTCCTTGGTCTCTTGGTGCTCGAGAACGGCATCTTCCTGGGTTCCCAAATCCTCGTGCCCGGCATGCCGTTGCTGATCGAGCTCGTCATTCTCTTCGATCTGCTGATCATCGTTGTGTGCTTTGGGGTGCTTGTGAGCTATCTGCTGACGCACGTCGGTACGACGAGTACGCTCGGTCTCAAGAGGCTCGTCGGGTGATGATCGGTGTGCTTCTTTTCGTGCTGGCGCTTGCGCCGTTGGTGGCGTTGCTCGGCTGTCTCTTCCTGCGTCGGCCGCGCCTGTGCGAGGCCTTAAATCTGATCGCCAGCGCGGTTTCCTTTGCCTGCGCGTTGCCCGTGCCGTTCCTTGTTGACGGGCGGCAAATGCTCTTTTGGAGCGATTACGTCATCATCGACCGGGCCGGGGCTTGGGTCGTCCTGTGTACGTCGATCGTCTATTTCCTCGCGTCGATCTATGCCGTCGGCTATATGCGGATGCTCAACGAGGACGAGCGTCTCAACCGGTTTTATGCGCTGTTTGCAGGATTTGGGCTCACCACACTGATTGCGCCCTTGATGAACAGCATCGGGATCTACTGGATAGCGATTGAGCTGACGACGTTGGTAAGCACCTTCCTCGTCGCTTTCGAACAGGTGGCCGAAAGCATCGAGGCGGCCTGGAAGTACATCATGGTCGTCTCGGCGGGCATCAGTCTCGCCCTGCTTGGCACGATCCTGTTCTATTGGACCGGCACCTTCGTCCTCGGCCCTACCTACCAAATGACTTGGGCGGTGCTGGGCGCGGCTGCGCCCAAGATGAACCCGGTTCTGCTGATCCTCGCCTTCCTGCTGGTGCTCGTCGGTTACGGCACCAAGGTCGGTCTGGCACCGATGCACAGTTGGCTGCCAGATGCCCATAGTGAGAGTCCCGCCCCGGTATCGGCGATGCTTTCCGGTGCGCTCTTGAACACGGCGATGATCGGCGTCGTGCGATTCTTGGGCATCACCCGCGCAGCCCGTGTCGGCGAACTTCCGCAGCTCGTGCTCGTCGTTTTCGGGGCCATGTCGCTGCTGATCGGTGCGCTTTTCATCGTGCGTCAACAGGGCATCAAGCGGCTCATGGCGTATTCGAGCATCGAGCATATGGGCGTGGTCGCGCTGGGTTTCGGCTTCGGCGGCGCACTAGGGGTCGCAGGGGCGCTCTACCACATGCTCAACCATTCACTTAACAAATCGCTCATGTTCTTTGGCGCCGGGAACATGATGCGCGCCTATGGAACAAAGGAAATCCTCGAGATCACCGGCGTCAGCCGTTTCTTTCCGACTCAAGGTGCGCTGTGGCTTGCCGGCGCCATCGCCATTACGGGAGCGCCACCCTTTGGCCTGTTCATGAGTGAGTTCACCATCATGCGCGCCGGCCTCAAGCCATCCTTTTCCTGGGCGGTCTATGCGATGGCGGCGCTACTGATCGTGATCTTCGTGGGCTTCATGAACCACTTCCGCTCTATGTATTACGGCGAAGCCGCGCCCGATGCGGCGCCAAGCGGCAAAGTGAGCGCTTGGTGCGCCCTGCCAATGTGGCTCTCGCTGGTGCCGCTTCTGGTCCTGGGGCTGTGGTGGCCGGCGGGGATTTGGACCTATTTGACGTCGATCGCGCAATCGCTGTCGCCGGGGATGCCATGACCGCCCTTGCCGAAAGCGCTCTCACCGCGGTCGAGACGATTCCGATCGAACCGGAGAACCTGCCCGCAGCGGTAGGCGAGCTGCTCCGTGGCGGCGGCCGCATGCAGATGGCCTATGCCTGGTATAGCGCTCCCGGACGCCCCGAACTGCGCTATATCGGGAGCCGGGGCCAGAAGGAAGACTTCTTCATGTGGCGGTGTGTGCCACGCGGGGGAGCGGTGCCAAGCGTCACGCCGATCAGTCCACTCCTCGGTTGGTACGAGCGTGAGATCGCGGATCTGTTCGGAATCGAATTTCTGGGTCATCCCGAACCCAAACGCCTCGTGCTGCATGAAGGGGTGAGGTCAATCGCGCCGCCATTCGATCCGGCGTACCCGATCGATACCCCGCTCCCGTTCGAGCCTGCGGAAAGCGGTCTTCCCGAGATCGAGGGTCCCGACGTTCAACGCCTGCCTTTCGGACCGGTGCGCGCCGATGTGGTGGAGTCGGTCGAACTCATCTTCCTCTATGTCGGCGAGCGCATCCTGCATTTCCACCCGCAACTTTTCTTCAAGCATCGCGGCATGGAGAAGCGCTTCGAGGGCCGCTCGCTCGCGCATTGCGCTCTCTTGGCCGAGCGCGTTTCCGGGGTTGGGAGCTTCGCCCACGCGCTGGCCTTCTGTCAGGCGGTGGAGCAGGCCGCGGGCTTAACCGTACCGCCGCGCGCGCGGATGCTGCGCTCGCTGCTTGCCGAGCTCGAACGGCTTTACAACCACTTGCACTATTTCGGCCATCTTGCGCACACGACGACGCTCAAGGTCGGCGAGGCCGAGGGCAAATTGCTCGAAGAGCGCGCCAAGCAAATCAATGGCAGACTCGCAGGCAGCCGCTTTCTTCGCGGTCTGCTAATCCCCGGGGGCCTACGCCGCGACCTCGACCCGACACCATGGCTCAGTGGTGAGCTCGAGCGCATGCGGGAGGAAATCGCGGTTTATCTGGCAATGCTTGAGAACACCAACAGCCATTTGGACCGGCTGATGACGACGGGCATCCTAGCCCATGAAGTCGCCTTCGATCAGGGCGCCACGGGACCAATTCAACGCGCTTCCGGCTTCGATCGCGATCTGCGGCGGGATCATCCCTACGCGGCCTACGGTGAGCTCCCGCTTGTCGTCCCAGTCATGACGGCGGGCGACGCCCATGCTCGGGCACAAGTTCGGGCCGCCGAAGTGGATGCGAGCGTCGCGCTGATCCAGCGCATCTTGCTCTTGCTCAAGGACGGACCAGTGCGCGTCGAGTGCAGCCCGCCGGCCTATTCTGAAGGCCTTGGCTGGGCGGAGTCCCCGCGCGGATCGCTATTTTATGCGGTGCATATCGCGGCCGACGGCACGCCGTCGCGTGTCAAAATCAAATCGCCCTCCTTCTCCAACTGGCGTGTTTTCCCATTCACTGTCCATGACACCAACATGATGGACTATGCCATCAATGAGGCGAGCTTCGGCCTCACTGTCGCTGGCTGCGATCGATAGGGGTGCGGAATGCCGTTCTGGACATTCTTTGGACTCCAAAAGGGCAAGGCCACCACGCCGTGGCCCCGGCGCGATCAGGCGACGGGACAAGAGGGCGTATTTGGCATGCCGCGCTTCGAGCCGGAACGCTGCGCGCCAGAATGCAGCGAATGCGCCGCCATCTGTCCGACCACAGCCATTACAGTCCAACCCGGCCGGAACGGAAAGGACCGGCTTGCCGTCGACTACGGCCGATGCGTCGTTTGCCAGCTTTGCGTCGAGGCATGCCCCGCGGATGCAGCACACGCATCCTTCGACTGGGCTTTCGGTGTGCGTGATCGAACTCAGCTGATATTATCCGACGACGTTGCTGCGATCGATGAATCGCCTAAAGAGCGCCAATCGCAAGACGGTTTCCGCCGAAGTCTCCACATCCGGCATGTCGATGCGGGCTCCTGCAATGGCTGTGAGTCCGAGCTTCAGGCGCTCAACAACCCCTTCTACAACCTCCATCGCTTGGGCATTTTCTTCACCCCATCACCGCGCTTTGCCGATCTGCTGCTCGTTACCGGACCGGTGACTTATGCAATGCACGAGCCGTTAAGGCGCGCCTACGAGGCGATGCCCGCACCGCGCTGGGTGATGGCGGTCGGCACCTGCGCCGTCTCGGGTGGCGTTGCCGGGGGTGGGTATGCTTGCGGCAACGGCCTCGAAGGCGTCCTGCCCGTCGATGTCTATTTGCCAGGCTGCCCGCCAAATCCCGCCGCCATCATCGAGGCGCTGCTCATGTTCCTCGGTCGAATTCCCCAGAAAGTCAAAGGAGGTCGCGTTGTCTCATGACCTCCTGATCACTGCGCTGGCGGCCTGGATCGTCGCCGCGGTGCTGGGGCTGACGGGGTATGCGCCGCGGATCGCCCGGGCGTTGCTGGGCGTCGGCGGGATTGTGGTCATCGTGTTGATCATGATGCACCTGCCGCAAGGCGTGCCCCCGATTCAGACCGTGCTGGGCATCGGTCCAGCCGGGTCAGTTTTCCAGCTTTCGCCGGATGCGCTATGGCTAATGGGTTTTGGTCTTGCCGCGGCGATTCCTGCATCCTGGCTCGGAACCCCCTCGCCGCGTCAGGGCACCTGGATTTTCGGTGCGGCAGCGACCCTGATCGGCGCGATCGGCGTCTTCGGCTTGCAGGACGCTGTCGGCTTCCTCGTGGCCTGGGAAATCATGAGCCTTGGGGGCGGCATCATGATCCTCGGGGAGGATCTCGCCTCCGAAAAGGGGCGGCCGGTACTGTTCATGCTGGCTTTGCTCGAGACTGGTGCGGTCGCCCTCGTTCTGGCGTTCATTCTCTTGGCTGCGCATGCCGGCAGCCTTTCTTTCGGCGATTTCGCTGCCGGCATGCGGACGATGCCGCACGCCACGCAACTCTTTGTCGGCCTCCTTTTGCTGATCGGGTTCGGGGCGAAGCTTGGGCTCTTGCCCTTCTATGAATGGTTTCCCGGCGCTTACGGCGCCGGGAGCGGAGCGACGGGCGCCTTTCTCTCCGGCATCGTCTTGAATGCGGCTTTCTTTGGGCTGAGCCGCGGCCTCGTCGGCTGGTTGCCGGTCGACCATGCCCTGCCGATCTCGATCGCCGGGATCTTCGTCGTGGCCATCGCGGTCTTAAGCGCGATCCTCACGGCGCTCTACGCTTTCCAGCAAGAGGCATGGCGCGAACTCTTGAGCCTGTCTTCGGCAGAGAACGGATCGATCGCGATCAGTCTCGTTGGGGCGGCGCTCATGTTTCGTCAAGACGGTCTCATGAACTTGGCGGCTCTCGCCTGGACCGTTGCGCTTCTTCATCTCGCGGGACATGCGCTCGCCAAAGGCAGCATGTTCCTTGCGGCGGACGGCGTCTACCGCGCCACCGGCGATTATCGGCTCGTGCAGCGCGGGATTCTCCGACGGAGCACCTGGTTGTTCGGGTTGGGGGCGCTTTTTGGCGCGATGAGCCTGGCGGCCATGCCGCCGCAGGCTGGCTTCGTCAGCGAATGGTATCTCTTCCAGACCTTGTTCCAAGGTTTTCATCTAGGCAGCCTGGGCAGTCGCCTGACCGCTGCGCTGGCAGGCGCCGGATTGGCGCTGACGGTCGCTGTCGCCTTTGCCACCTTCCTCAAGGTCTTCGGCATCGGACTGCTCGGCCGTTCGGATCGCAAGGACAGGCCGGTACCAGTGACGAACGCGCTGGGCGTCGGTTTTCTCGGCCTGCTTGTCCTGGCCCTGGCGGTCGGCATGCCGGTCTGGCTTTCGGCGCTTGCATCGGTCGTCGCGACGGAATTCGGCACGGCCACCATTCAGGCGATGCATGTGGGCCCGCTCCTCGTGCCCGCGACCGGGGCACCGATCCGCGTACCCGATACCTTTGCGTTCATTTCACCGAGCCTGCTCGTGATCGTGATGCCGCTGCTCGCAATCATCCCGGCTTCGATGCTGCTGCTCAGTCGGCGCTTCCCCGCGCGTCAGGCACCGGTCTGGTATGGCGGCCGCGACCAGGATCCGGCGCGAGCCGCCACGACCGCGCTAACCTTCTCGAACGCGTTGCGGACATTTTACAGTTTCATCTATCGACCGACCGAAGAGACAGCGCACGAATTGGCGCATGAGTCGAACGGCCAGCGGTACTTCGTTAAGAGGTTGATGTTCACGCACGACGTCGCGCCGATTTTCGGACCATATTTGTTTGCGCCGCTAGAGAACGTGGTGATCACCATTGCCGCCAAATTGCGCATCATCCAATCGGGGCATCTCAATTTCTATCTTTCGCTGATCGGCGCTCTACTGGTCGTAATTCTTTTGATTGCCTTGCTCTAGCAACGGACCGACCGAGCGTGAGTACAAGCGCACCTTTCGATAGCGATTGGGGGCCGGGCACCGCGAAGTGCGAGAGGCACGTGAACGGCTGCCCACCCAAGGTCACTAGCATTTGTGTCACGGCGGGCCGCGACAATGAACCCCGTCGGCGAGACGTTGCATCGGGTATTCGTGGGTGAAGAAAGATTGGCACGGGGGGGCGGTCGCTTCGTTCTTCGATGACGATCCGTGTCGTCGGGACACTTCCCAATCTCGGCGCGCCGCCTGAGATCTCGTGCGCGAAACCCGGTACCGCACGAGCCAGGACTCGCGACGGCGATGGCGCCAGGCTGCGTCCAAAGGAGCGCCTTGCCAACCTGCATCGCGCCGCTAAACGAAATTGCCAGTGACGTGCGTGTCCAGCAGTTAGAAAGCGACTTTTCGACAATCGTGAGCCATCGCCACACCGCGACGGGCAAACGGCTACCACAATCAAGTTTTACCGAAACTAAAGCGCCCCATGTCGTGGCGGAACTGCTCCGTTTAGAAAGAAATTGCCGATATGGTGATATTTCCAGCGCACCGGATCATGGAGGGTGTGAGTCCGTGCGTTGCGCCAGTGACGGTCGAGACCATATTCCTCCATCGTCGAGCGGGAACCGGTCAGTTCGAGAAATTTGCTCGACACTTGGACAGAGACTTCGGTCGAGTAGGCCTTCGCCTCAGCCACCGCAATCGACGCTTCGGCGACACTGCGCTCGGTCGGGTCGACCGCGGCGGCGTCGGTCACGTGCGCAGCTCGCTCCAAGAGGGCGTTGGCCGCGGTTACACGGACGGCGAGATCGCCGAGAGCATGGATCAAATAGGGATCTTCGTAGCCATGCTTGTAGTTGGTCTCAAACCAAGGACGCGCGTACTGGCGTGTAAAGCCAATGGCGTCGGCAAGGGCACCGCGCGCGATGCCGGTATCGACGGCAGCGTGCATCAATTGCGCGATGGGTCCCATCG
>JASHOB010000057.1 GCA_030041335.1 Alphaproteobacteria bacterium
CAGTCGAAGCCCTTCCCGAAGGTTTTGTCGTCGATCTCCTTCCACATGTCGAGAAGCCACTGTGGCGGTTCGGTCTTCGTAAAAGCGACTTGCATGTCTGCCTCCTGGATTTTAGCTCGAGCAATGTCCGTGCCGCGCCCAAAGGTACTGAAAATTTGGGCACCACTAGGGCGGGCGCGCCGCCGACCCGGCTCGCAATGCGGCGCTCGCGGTCAAATCCATCGAAAGCGGTGGCGCCATGCCGGCCGCCAACTCGAGCCGCCACGGTGATCAGTGATTCGCCCGCCAGCGGAGTCCTAAACCCACGCCGCCTAATCAAAGCCAAGTCTCACGGGCGCTTGAGCCCTTGACGTTCGGCGCGACGCTACGACTTCAGCGTCTTCTGCACTTCGCGCCTGATGAAGGCGAGCCCATCCTCGGCCGCAATGCCGGTGAGGTCGCCGATTGTGTAGCTGACCTCGGCGAGATAGCCGCCCTTCACCGTGGCGGCGGCGCCGGTCATGAAGGCGACGAGACCGGGCGGCGTATTGGCGGCTTCGAGCTGGGCCTTGTAGCTCTCGGGCGAAATGTCCTCGTAGACGATCCTGGTACCGGTCGCTTCCGAAAGCATGGCCGCCAGTTCGGCGTGGCCATAGGCCTTGGGGCCGGTCAGCGCGAAGCTTTTGCCCTCATTGCCGGACTCGGTGAGGATGCGCGCCGTCGCGCGGGCCAGATCGCGCCGCGTCACGTAGGAAATTTTGCCGTTGCCCGCGGGGGAAACGATCTTCCCGGATTGGAGGGCCCGCGTCGCCGTCATCAATCCGGCTTCGGCGTAATTGCCGTTGCGCAGATTGATCGGCGCGAACCCCTCCTCGCGCATGTAGGCGAGCGCCTGGCGGATCGAGGGGGTCGAGGGAAACGGCGATTCCGCCTGGTCGGCGATATAGCCGACAAAGGCTATCCGCTTGGTGCCCTGCCGCCTGGCCGCATCGATCACGTTCTTGTATTGCTTCACCCGCTGCTCGGTTGAGCCGAGAGTCGCCATCAGCAGGATTGTGTCGGCGCCCTCGATGGCGCGCGCCACTTCCTCGGGCTTGTCGAAATCGCCGGCCTTGACGGTGATACCCAGCGCCACCAGATCGGCGGCTTTTGCCGGCTCGCGCACGGTGACGGTGAAGCCGTTGCCGATGCGCTCGCTCAATGCCCTTACGATCTGCCGACCGAGTTGGCCATTGCCGCCGGTGACGACGATCATGCGATTCCTCCTAGCCTAGTTTGTCGAGTTCGCGCAGCAGCGTGTCGCCCATGACGCTGGTCGAAACACGCGCGGTATTGGCTTGAAGAATATCCGAGGTGCGCACGCCGAGCGCGAGCGCGTTTTTCACCGCCTGCTCGACCATGTCCGCCTGCTCCGTCATGTCAAAGGAGTAGCGCAGCATCATGGCGAATGACAGGACCGAAGCCAGCGGATTCGCCATGTCCTTGCCGGCGATGTCGGGTGCCGAGCCGTGGACCGGCTCGTAAAGCGCCTTGCGTTGCCCGGTCGAGTCCGCGGCGCCGAGAGAGGCCGAAGGCAACATGCCGAGCGAGCCGGTCAACATCGCCGCGCAATCCGAGAGAATGTCGCCGAACAGATTGTCTGTAACGATAACGTCGAACTGTTTGGGGTTGCGCACCAGCTGCATGGCGCAATTGTCGGCATACATGTGGTGCAGCTCGACGTCCTGGTATTCGGCATCGTGCAGCTTCTGAATTTCTTCGCGCCACAACTCTCCCGATTCCATGACGTTGGCCTTTTCGACCGAGCACACTTTGTTGCGCCGTTTGCGCGCCAGCTCGAAGGCCACCCGGCCGACGCGCACAATCTCCGAGGTGGTGTAGACCTGGGTGTTGACGCCGCGCCGCTGGCCGTCGGGCAAGGTGGCGACACCGCGCGGCTCCCCGAAATAAACGCCGCCCGTCAGCTCGCGAAGGATCATGATGTCGAGGCCGCTGATGACCTCCGGCTTCAAGGTCGATGCCCCGAGCAGCGGCTCGAAAACGACGGCGGGACGCAGATTGGCAAAGAGGCCGAGCTCCTTGCGCAAGCGCAGCAGCCCGCGCTCGGGCCGCATCGCAAACGGCAAGGATTCCCATTTCGGCCCGCCAACCGCGCCGAAGAGTACCGCATCGGCGTCTTGCGCCTTGGCCATGGTCGCATCCGAAACGGGCGCGCCCTCGACGTCGTAGGCACAGCCGCCGACCAGCGCCTCGCTGGTGTCGAAGCGCACCAGGCGCTTGCGGTCGAACCATTCGATGACGCGCTCGACCTGGTGCATCACCTCGGGGCCGATGCCGTCGCCCGCCAGGATCAGCAGCTTTTTGTTGGCGCTCACTGCGGTCGCGCCCACAGCCAGGGTTGGGCTGCGCGGTGCCTGCCCTCGAACGCGCCGATGGCCTGGCTCTGCTGCTCGGTCAGACCGATGTCATCGAGGCCGTTGAGAAGGCAATGCTTGCGAAACGGATCGATCTCGAATTTGACGATGCTGCCGTCGGGCCGCGCGATGGTCTGCGCCTCGAGATCGACGGTGAGGCGCGCGTTGGCACCGTTGCGGGCATCGTCCATGAGCTGGTCGCAGGCGTCGCGGGGCAGCACGATCGGCAACACGCCGTTCTTGAAGCAATTGTTATAGAAAATATCGGCAAAGCTTGGCGCGATGACGCAGCGGATACCGAAATCGAGGAGCGCCCAGGGCGCGTGCTCGCGCGACGAGCCGCAGCCGAAGTTCGCTCCGGCCACTAGAATCTGCGACTGGCGGTAGGCCGGCCGGTTAAGCACGAAGTCTGGACGCTCGCGGCCATCGGGCGCGAAGCGCTGCGCATAAAATAAAGCCTTTCCCAGGCCGCTCCGCTCAATGGTTTTCAGGTAGCGTGCCGGGATGATCATGTCGGTGTCGACATTGGTCTGCGGCAGCGGCGCTGCGATTCCGGTCAAGGTGGTGAATCGATCCATGCCGTCTCTCCTCAAGCCATCTCGCGCACATCGGCGAGTTTGCCGGCAACCGCCGCGGCGACAGCCATCGCCGGCGAGACCAGATGCGTGCGCCCGCCCGGGCCTTGCCGGCCTTCGAAATTGCGGTTCGACGTCGAGGCGCAGCGTTCACCCGGCAGCAGCTTGTCGGCGTTCATGGCAATACACATCGAGCAACCGGGCTCGCGCCATTCGAAACCTGCCGCGATCAGAATCTTGTCGAGCCCTTCCTCTTCGGCCTGATGCTTGACCAGCCCCGAGCCCGGCACCGCCATGGCGCGCACGCCTTGGGCGACTCTCTTGCCCTTCGCCACCGCCGCCGCCGCCCGGAAATCCTCGATACGGCCATTGGTGCAGGAGCCGATGAAGACATGATCGACCGCGATGTCGGTGACCCGCGTGCCCGGCGCCAGGCCCATATAATCGAGGGCGCGCATCATGCCACTGCGCCGCTCCTCGTCGGGTTCGTCGGCGGGGTCGGGAATGACGCCGGTGACCGGGACAACATGCTCGGGCTTGGTGCCCCACGTGACAAGCGGCGAAATCTGCGAGGCGTCGAGCGACACCGCGGTGTCGTAATGCGCGCCCGGATCGGACGGCAGGGTCTTCCAGAACGCCACCGCCTGTTCCCAGGCGCCGGCCTTGGGCGCGTAGGGTCGGCCCTTGAGATAGGCGAAGGTGGTGGCATCGGGCGCGATCAGCCCGGCGCGCGCGCCGGCCTCGATCGACATATTGCACACTGTCATGCGCCCTTCCATCGAGAGCGCGCGAATGGCGTCGCCCGCATATTCGATGACATGGCCGGTGCCGCCGGCGACGCCGATCTTCGCGATCACCGCCAAGATCAGATCCTTCGCCGTGACGCCGAAGCCGAGCGTGCCGGTCACCGTCACCAGCATGTTCTTGGCGTGCCGCTGGATCAGCGTCTGGGTCGCCAGCACATGCTCGACTTCCGACGTGCCGATACCGAACGCCAGCGCGCCGAACGCGCCATGGGTCGCGGTATGGCTGTCACCGCAAACGATGGTCATGCCGGGCTGCGTCAGCCCCTGCTCGGGTCCGATGATATGGACGATGCCCTGACGAATATCGGTCATGCCGAAATACGGAATGCCGAAATCCTTGGCGTTGCGCTCGAGGGTTTCGACCTGCAGCCGGCTCTCCTCATCGCCGATGCCGAGCGCGCGGTCGGATGTCGGGACGTTGTGATCGGGCACCGCGATCGTCGCTTCGGGTCGGCGCACCTTGCGGCCCGCCGCGCGCAGCCCTGCGAAGGCCTGCGGGCTGGTGACCTCGTGCGTCAGATGCCGGTCGATGTAGAGGAGTCCGGTGCCGTCTGCGCGCAGATCGACCAAATGACTGTCCCAGATCTTGTCGAACAGCGTGCGTGGTTTGGCCATGCCCATTCTCGCTTACTCTGAGGTCGCCGGGTCGGCGGCCGGTGCCGTTTCGGTTTGCGGCTCGGCCACGAGGCCGAATTCGCGGGCGCGTTCCTGGATCCGGGCCTTCTTGCCGGTAAGGCCGCGCAGGTAATAGAGCTTGGCGCGCCGCACGGCGCCGCGGCGCACCACTTCGATGGCGGTAATGCGCGGCGAATAGAGCGGGAAAATGCGCTCGACGCCCTCGCCGTAGGAGACCTTGCGCAGGGTGAAGCTCGAATTCGTCCCGGCGCTCTTGCGGGCGATGCAGACGCCTTCGAAGGCCTGGATGCGTTCGCGTTCGCCCTCGACCACCTTGACGCTGACCTTGACGGTGTCGCCCGGGCCAAAATCCGGCACGGCGCGCGCCGCGCTCAATTTGCGGGCGGCCTCGCGGTCGATGGTTTCCATGGGGTTCATGATGCATCTCCGATTTTGTGCTCGACCCGAACCTTGCGGGCGAGATATTGCGTCCATAGATCGGTGCGACGCTCGCGCGTCGTGCGTTCCGCCTCGGCAAGACGCCAGCGGCGAATCTCTTCGTGGTGCCCCGACAATAGTACCGGCGGCACCGCGCGGCCCTGCCAGGTCTGCGGGCGGGTATAGTGCGGATATTCGAGCAGGCCGGCGGTGAAACTCTCTTCGGCAAGCGAGGCGGCGTCGCCGGCGACGCCCGGCAGCAGGCGAACGCAGGCATCGATCAACGCGATCGCAGCCGGTTCGCCGCCTGACAGAATGAAATCGCCGAGGCTGACTTCCTCGAGCTGACGCGCTTCGATGACGCGCTGATCGACGCCCTCAAAACGGCCGCACAAGAGGCCGACGCCGGGTCCGGCCGCGAGATCGCGGACGCGCGCCTGATCGAGCCGCCGGCCGCGCGGCGAGAGAAACCAGAGCGGCCCCGCGAAATCGGTCGCGGCGATGGCGCGGTCGACGATGTCGGGCCGCATCACCATGCCCGGACCGCCGCCAAATGGCGTATCGTCGACCGTGTGGTGCTTGTCCGCGGCAAAACCGCGGATGTCGACGGCCTTGACCGCCCAGCGGCCGGCGTCGAGTGCCTTGCCGGCGAGCGAATGGGCGAGCGGTCCCGGAAACATCTCCGGGTAGAGGGTGAGCACGGTCGCCGTCCACATCGCCGTCTCACTCGCTCAACAGTCCGATCGGGGGGTCGAGCATGAGGAAGCCGCCCTCGATATCGACCACCGGCACCGCTGCTGTGGTAAAGGGTACCATCACCTCGCCGTGCTTGCCCGCGATCTCGAGCGCGTCGCCGGCGCCAAAATCGTGCACCGCCCGTACCGTGCCGAAGACACTGCCGTCCTGAAGCCGCACCTCGAGCCCAACCAGATCGGCATGATAGAACTCGCCTGACCCGGTCGCGGGCAGCGCGTCGCGCGGCACGAACAATTGGGTGCCCTTCAACCGCGCGGCCTGGTCGCGGTCGCTCACGCCGTCGATAGCCGCGATCAGCATATCGCCGGTGCCGCTCTTGAGCGTCAGCCGATAGGGGCGGCCGTGCTTATCCTCGAGCGGTCCGTAGGCGGCGATGGCACCCGGCGTCGCGGCGAAGCTCTTGACCCGCACCAGGCCGCGCACGCCGTGGGCGGCCGCGATCACCCCCATCAGCACGCGGTCGCGCGGCAACATTGCATCAGGCCGAAGCCGCGTCACCTGCTGCTCCCGCGGCGCTCGCAGCCCGTGCCTGCGCCTTCTTGCGCGGCGCCGATTGCTTCGGTGTCTCGCGACGCGGCGGTTTCTCGCGCAAGCCGGCATCGCCGAGAAAGCGCGCGACGCGGTCGCTCGGCAACGCACCGACACTGAGCCAGTGCTGCACGCGCTCGGCTTTGAGCTTCACCCGCTCCGGATGGTCCTTCGCCAGCATTGGATTGTAGCTGCCAAGCTTTTCGATGAAGCGGCCGTCGCGCGGGCTGCGGCTGTCCGCGACCACGATGCTGTAGAAGGGCCGTTTCTTGGCGCCGGCCCGGGCCATGCGAATCTTGAGTGCCATGTGTCTCCTGGTGATTGCTGTGAGTGATCTACCGCCCAAAACCGCCGCCCGGCAAAAGCGCGCCCAAACCGTGACGCATCAATCCCTTTTGTCCAAGCTTGTTCATTTTTTTCATCATCGTCGCCATGTCCTGATACTGCTTCAGGAGACGATTAATCTCCGGCACGGTCGTGCCCGATCCTGCGGCAATGCGTCGCCGCCGCGACGCGTTCAGGAGGCGCGGATCGCGGCGCTCCTTCCTGGTCATCGAGCCGATGATCGCCTCCTGCCGCTTGATCAAACCCTCGTCGAGATTGGCGTCGTTGATCTGGCGTTTGATCTTCTGCACGCCGGGCAACATGCCGATGACGCCGCCCATGCCGCCCATCTTGCGCAGCTGGCGCAGCTGGGCTGCGAGATCGTCGAGATCGAACTGACCCTTGGCCAGCTTTTTCGCCAACTTCTCGGCATCTTCCTGCTCGATGGTCTCGGCAGCCTTTTCCACCAGGCTGACGACATCGCCCATGTCCAGGATCCGGTTGGCGATACGCTCCGGCCGGAAGGCTTCGAGGGCGTCAAGCTTTTCCCCCGTGCCGAGGTACTTGATCGGCCGGCCCGTGACACTGCGCATCGACAGCGCCGCGCCGCCACGCGCATCGCCGTCGACCCGGGTCAAAACGATGCCGGTAATGCCGACGCGTTCCGAAAAGCTTTTGGCGAGATTGACGGCGTCCTGGCCCGTCATTGCGTCGGAAACGAGCAGGCTCTCCGCGGGTTTCACTTCCTGGCTCACCGCCGCGACCTCGAACATCAGCGCGTCGTCGATATGGAGGCGGCCGGCGGTATCGAGGATCACGGCGTCATAGGCCTCGCGTCGCGCCACATCCACGGCCCGTTTCGCGATCGCGACCGGCTGCTCACCGGCCACCACCGGCAGCGCCGGCACGTTGATCTGCTGCGCCAGCACGGCAAGTTGCTCCTGTGCAGCCGGGCGGTGGACGTCGAGCGAGGCGAGCAGCACCTTCTTGCGCTCGCGTTCCTTCAAGAGCCGTGCCAGCTTCGCCGCGGTCGTGGTCTTGCCCGAGCCTTGCAATCCCAGCATCAGGATCGGCACCGGGGGCACGGCATTGAGATTGAGCGGCTCGCCCGCGCCTAACGTCTCGACGAGATGATCGTGGACGATTTTGACCACCATCTGCGCCGGCGTGATCGAGCGCAGCACGTCCTGGCCGACCGCTTTGGGCCGAACCCCGTCGATGAATTGCTTGACGACGGGAAGGGCAACATCGGCTTCGAGCAGCGCGATGCGAATTTCGCGCAGCGCCGCGACCACATCCTCTTCGGAAAGCGCGCCGCGCTTCTTGAGGCGGTCGAAGGTGTCGCCCAGCCGCTGGCTTAGATTCTCGAACATGCTTATCCCATCGTCGTCAACGCGTCACGGGCCGGTGCGCGACACTCGCGGACCCGCCGTCCCCCATGGGGGTAGACACTCGCCAAGCTTCCCGAGAAGCGCCGGGAAACTAGGCGGGACTGCGTCGCAAGTCAATGAAGCTGGCGCCGCCATCGCTGCCCAACGCTTGTTAACCATGTTTGCCGTGACAAAGACGGGCGTGGGCCGGTTTATTCGGAATATGGGTGAACGCGGCGCAAGGCCGAATCGGCGGGTCGAAGAAGCCCTCCACCACAGTCCGGCAACCTCCATCGTCGATGCCATCATCTTGAGCGAGATCCGGCGCATGTGTTGCCGTGGCGACGAATTGGCGGCGGCGCATCGGACCGCCATCCAGATTTCGGCGCATCTCACCGCGATCGCGCGCCGCGGAGCGCAAAAAGATCTGGCTTAGCTAACTTGCGACGCGGGCGTCCCGGCACTTTGATTTGAGATGTCGACGATCCGGCACGGTGTGCTGGCTCGCCTGGTGCCGCTATTCCGGGACCGGTATCCGGGGCGCATCCCGCGCACGCTCGCGCACCTACGACCAGGGCCAGCATGGGAGAGGGGCCGAGGACGAGCCAAAGAAGCGCCAACCGCGCCTGGTTGGCGGGAGAAGTGCCGCGTCAGCGCGCGAACGGCTTCCGACCCCGTGCCGGAACCGCGGTATGGGTCTGGTGGTCAGGCAGCTCGACGACCTCGACCGCCACGCCATAGAGCGCAGCCAGCGCCTCTTCCGTGATGACCAGCGAGGGCGGGCCCAGTGCCACCAGGCGGCCGTCGCGCAGCAGGGCCGCCCGGTCGCCGCAGAGAAAGACATGGTCGGGATCGTGGGTCGACAAGACCACCGCCATGCCGCGCCGGGCGAGAGCCGTGATCTGGTCGAGGACGCGGAGCTGGTTGCCGAAATCGAGACTCGCGGTCGGTTCGTCCATCACCAACAGCTGTGGCTCCTGTGCCAGCGCCCGCGCGATCAGGGCAAGCTGGCGTTCGCCGCCGCTGATCTCGGTATAAACGCGGTCGCGCAAATGCGCGATGCCAAGCGCCGCGAGCGCGCGCTCGGCGGTGGCAACGTCCTTCTTCCCGGGCGAGGCAAAGAGACCGATATGCGCGACGCGGCCCATGAGCACGATATCGATGACGTTGAAGGGGAAAAAGTTGGTGCCGGCCTGTGGGACATAGCCGACGATCTTGGCGAGCTCGGCGCGCGAAAACGAAGCGATGTCCCGGCCGCGAAGCTTGACC
The DNA here is from genome assembly GCA_030041335.1 of Alphaproteobacteria bacterium. Lineage (GTDB taxonomy): Bacteria > Pseudomonadota > Alphaproteobacteria > ATCC43930 > CGMCC-115725 > JAATGI01. Next base: position 9,075 of record JASHOB010000057.1, read on the forward strand.
GTGCCGCCCAAGGCCGGCAGCAGGCCGAGCAGCGTCTTCATCAACGTGGTCTTGCCGCCGCCGTTGGGCCCCAGCAGGCACAGCACCTCGCCCTCGCGAATATCGAGATCGATGCCGTGCCCGATCTTGGTTCGGCGATAGCCGATGTCCAGTCTTTCGGCGGCGAGGATCATTGCCAGCCTCGCCGCGAGGAAGCGAGCAGCCAAAGAAAGAACGGCGCGCCAATAAAGGCGGTCAGTACGCCAATCGGAATCTCGATCGTCGCCATGGTTCGCGCCAGCGTATCGACCAAGAGCAGATAGGCAGCGCCCATCAGCATCGACACCGGCAACAGGCGCGAAAATTCCGGCCCGGCGATAAGCCGTGCCACATGCGGAATGATCAGGCCGATCCAGCCGATGATGCCGGAGATTGAAACCGCCGCCGAGGTGATCAGGGTGGCGCCGGCGATGAACAGAAAGCGCAGCAGTGTGGTATTGACCCCAAGCGACCGCGCCTCTTCCTCGCCGAGCGTCATCACATTCATGCGCCAGCGCAGAAGATAGAGCGGGACCAGCCCGACCAGAATCGCCGGCACCGCCGCCGCCAGATCGGGCAGCGTCACCGCGGTGAGGCTGCCCAAGAGCCAGAAGGTAATGGCGGGAAGCTGGTTGTAGGGGTCGGCAAAGACTTTGACCAAGGCGATGGCGGCGCCAAGGAGAGTGCCCATCGCCACCCCCGCCAGCACCAACACCAGGATCGGGTCGCGGCCGCGCATCGCCGTGCCAATGAGATAGACGACCGCCACCGCGCCAAGCCCGCCGGCGAAGGCCAAGACCTCGACGGTGATGATCGAAACCGAGAGGAAAATCCCGAACACGGCGCCGAGCCCGGCGCCCGCGGCAACGCCAAGTATATCGGGCGAGACCAGCGGATTGCGAAACAGGCCCTGATAGGTCGAACCGGCGCCCGCAAGGGCCGCGCCCACCAACACCGCGGCGGCGATACGCGGCAGCCGGACGTGCCAAATCACGGCATCGACGGTCGGGGCCACGCCGCTGGCGCTCCCCGAGATCCTGGCCCACAGCACGGCAAAGAGATCGTGCGGCGAGACCGGAAACTGACCCACGGCAAACGCGCCGATGCACAGCAGGATCAAGAGGCCAAGCGGCAGTCCGATATCGACCGCCAGGCTGCGTTTCAAGCGGCCGGCTCCAAGAGGGCGGCCACCTGCGCTTGGGTCAGGTCAATATGATAGAAGCGCCGATAAAAATCTCGTGTATCGGCGCCAAGATCACCCGTGAACAAGCCGTTGTAGAGCTTGCTGCACAGCCATTTGAGGCCGATGAGCCGATTGGTCGCCGGCGGCGTATCGAACCAGCCGAACGGCTTGTCGGGTGCCAGGAAAACGCGCTTGAACTTGACCGCGTCAACCTCCTCCCAGATCGGATCGTGCCACACGCCCTGGTAAAAACGCCGGTCGATGGTCACGACATCCTCCGGGTTCCAGCTCAGGATCTGCTCGGGCGACACGGTGGCGATATTGCGCTTCTCGCCAGTGGCGGCGACATTCTGGGCACCGACGAAATCGAGCATTTCGGCGTTGATCGAGCCGGCGAGACCGGTCTCGAGCCCTTCGGGTCCGCGCGCATAATAGACCCGGGCGCGCTCGCTGCGCGGCACATAAGAGACCCGGGCTTTCACCTGCGCCAGCAGGTCGGCAGCATAGCCCGCAAGCGCCGCCGCCGCTGTGCCGGCATCGAGGATTTGGCCGAGCTCGCGATAGAGCGCCGGCGTCCTCGCCAGTGCACCGTCGAGCAGGATATAGGGAATGCTGGTTTGCTGCTGCACCCGGTCGGCGAGCGAGGCATAGATCGGTGCGACCGTGCCGATATCGAGCACCAAATCGGGCTTGGCGGCCAGCACCGACTCGACATTGGCGGTATTGGCGCGGCCGGTGAGCCGCCCGGTGACGGGCAATGCCGCATATTTGGGGGGCAAATAAGCCAGGCGGTCCTGGCGGATCGGGTCAGGCCAGCCGGCCAGCAGGTCGGGCGCCAGCGTGTAAAGCGTGATCGCGGCCGGCGTGCCGGCGGCGAACACTTTGTTGATCTTTGCCGGGACCGTGACCTTGCGCCCCGCGGCATCGGTGACCGTGCGCGCGCCGGTTTGCGCCAACGCCGGGCCGGAACTCAGCGCTGCGATCGAACCGCCGATGAACCAGAGCGCGTCGCGGCGTGAAATCATGGTTGCAAATGTAACAGCGATGCCGAGGCTTTCAAGCGCTATAGCCCTGCGACTATAGCCAATAGGCGACCGAGCGGAACTCGATGCTTTGGCGCGTATGGGTCCCGCGCCGGGCTTCGTCATGAAATGCGGTATGGGGCGCGAACCAAGCCTGGTCGTGATCCGAATCGTGCAGCTTCAGGATCACGATCTCGTCGCGGTTCATATCGGGGAAATAATAGAAGCGATGATGCGGGGCATGACGGAAGATCAGTGCCGCCGGCAATTCTTGCTCGTTGGGAATATCGGCCCGCATTTCCGCCGCGTCGGGACGCGATTGGCAGCGCACCAGGTAATTGTGGACGCCCTCTTGGGGCGCGATGCTGTTGCCGTCGCAGAGCGCGAGCGGCCAGTCCTGCGGCGGCAAGGAATAGACCCGCCACAGCGACGTGACGAGAAAACGGCGATAGGTCGTGCTCCGGGCGGCGTCAGACGGAAACAGCGTGTGCGCGAGCCGCGGCGCAAAGCTCGGTGAGGTGTCGACATGGACATCGGCCGCCGGTGGCTGCGCCGTCCCGGCGCTGGTGTCCGCCGAACTGCGCCAGGTCGCACCCATGGTCACCACCAGATCGGCTCCAGTGAAGCGTTTGATTGCGGCGACCACCTCGCCCGGATAAATCGCATCGACTTCACCGCGGTCGGCGAAATCCGTCACCGCGCTCGGGTAGTCGAACAGCTCGAACCCGTGGCTCGCGAGGGTCGGTCGTTTAGAGACCAGCCGCGCATTGCGGATCATGACTCGATGCGGCTCGAATCGTCCGGTGTTGACTTCATCGCCGGGGAAGACGAAGCGGCGGTTGACGGTCGAATCGGGCCTGACAAAGTTCAGCGTCGCCTCGACGGCGGCGCCTGCCGTTTCAGTGCCGGCCAAGACACTCATGGCGATCTCCGGAAGCGGTTTTGCTGCTACGCTATCGGCATACCAGGCAACCGACAAGGCTTGTGATAGGCTCGAGCCATGGCCGTTCAATCGCGCTGGAACGACTATTACCGCAACACCGAAGGGCGGCCGCCGCGGACCACCCTGAGGTTCGCGCTCGACCGTTTCGCGGCGCCGGGTTTCGCGGTCGATCTCGGCTGCGGCGAAGGGCGCGATACGATCGAACTCCTGCGGCGCAATTGGACGGTGCTGGCGATCGACAGCGAACCCGCAGCGATCGGCCGCCTGCTGGCGCGGCGCGATCTGCCGCCGGGCAGCCGACTCGAGACCAAGGTGGCGCGTTTCGAGGACGCGGTCTGGCCTGGGGCCAACCTGGTCAATGCCAGCTTCGCCCTGTTCTTCTGCGCGGCGGGCACTTTCGATCCGCTATGGCGCAAGATGATTGGCACACTCAAGCCCGGCGGCCGCTTCGCGGGCCAACTGCTCGGCGAAAACGACAGCTGGGCACCGCGACGCAACGTCGTGGTTCACGACGGCGCCGCGATCGACCGGTTGCTCGACGGCCTTAATACGGAACTGCATGAGATCGAAGAGACAGATGCAGTGACGCCGCGCGGCGAAGCGAAGCACTGGCACATTCACCATCTGGTCTTGAGTCGACCCTAAATGCCGGTTCTGATGGTCGGACCGACAGGCTTGCAGTGGGATGTTTCTATCAAAGAGTGTATAATTAACGGGATCTCTACTTAAGGCGCAGGGCATCGGATCGGGAGCGCCCAGGCAGGCCCGCTTGTGCTCCGGAGCCGAGGGTCGTGGCCGGATCGTCAATCCGCGACTTGCCGCATTCCCGGCATAGCGGGCCCGTACTCTTGAGGGTAGCGCCGCCGCACGGCTTCTGGTCAATTACGCCCCCGCCCATGGACGACGCCCTAACCGCACCCGCTCGAAGCGAGCGCATCGAGACCACGCCGCTCGCCCATCCGCACCGGCCTTTGGTGCTGGTCTGCCTGATGCTTGCCTTGTTCATGGCGGCGGTCGAGGCGACCGTCGTCTCCACCGCGATGCCACGCATCATCGGTGCGCTTGGCGGGTTCGCGCTCTATAGCTGGGTGTTTTCGGCCTTTCTTTTACCGCAGGCGATTACCGCGATCCTCTATGGCAAGCTCGCCGACCTTTATGGCCGACGGCCGGTGCTGGTGTTCGGCGTCATCCTGTTTCTCGCCGGCTCGATCGCCTGCGGTTTTGCCGCATCGATGCCGGCCTTGATCCTGTTCCGCCTGATCCAGGGATTCGGCGCGGGCGCCATCCTGCCGATCGCCACCACCATCGCCGGCGACATCTACACCCAGGAAGAGCGGATGAGGGTGCAGGGCTACCTGTCGAGCGTGTGGGGTTTTGCCGCGATCATCGGTCCCCTGGTTGGCGGCATCATCGTTCAAACCTTATCCTGGCGCTGGATCTTCTGGATCAATGTGCCGTTCGGCGTGCTCACCGTGGTCGGACTTCTGGCCTATCACCGTGAACAGGTGCGGCATCGCGCCGTCAAGCTCGACATCGCCGGCGCCCTCTATTTCAGCGTCTCGCTGACCGCCTTGTTGTTGGTGGTGATCCAGGGCGGCCATCAATGGCCGTGGAACTCGGCGCCGATTTTCGCGCTTGTCGGCACTTTTCTGGCCGGTCTTATCCTCTTTCTCTGGCAGGAGAATCGAGCCCCCGAGCCGATTCTGTCGCTAAGCCTGTGGCGGCAGCGCGTGGTCGCGATCTGCAATGCCGCGACCATGATCGCCGGCATGGGCATCATCGGCGTGAGCGCCCTGATCCCAACCTACGTCCAGGGCGTCATGGGGGACTCGGCCATCATCGCCGGCTTTTCCGTGACCGCGCTGTCGGTAGCGTGGTCGCTGGCTTCTTGGGTCTTCGCCCGCATTGCTCACTTTGTCGGGGGGCGCGGCGTCGCCCAGATGGGCGGTCTCTCTTGTCTCTTGGGCGGCGTGGTGTTCTGGCTCTTGCGCCCGAGTTGGAACGCCTTCTTTCCCGGTTTCGGCTCGTTTCTGTTCGGCTTTGGCATGGGGCTCCTGACCACCACTTCCACAGTGATGATTCAGTCGAGCGTCGATTGGACCAAACGCGGCAGTGCCACCGCTTCAAACATCTTTTCGCGGTTGCTTGGCAGCACGCTCGGCGTCGCCATTCTGGGCGGCGTCCTCAACAACGCCTTGCAGCGTGAGCTTAGCGGCTCGGGCATTGCCGGTGTCACCCTCGATAGCGTCCGCGAAGTGCTGCAAAGCCATGCCGCGGGCCACGTCGACCCGAAGCAATTCGCATTGCTGCAACACGCGCTCGACAACGGTCTGCATCAGGCCTTCATCGCCGTGGTGGCGGTGTCCGCTGTGGCCTTCCTCATCACCTTGTTCCTGCCACGCCGGCCGCTCGGCGGCTACTAGACCTCAACCCGTTCCGGCGCGTCGTCGGCATGAAGCCGCGGTGCCTGATCGGGCTGATGCGCCGGATCGGACTCATTATTGTTTGCCGGCGCGACGCACATAATCTCGGCCGCCAGCATCACCGGTGCCTTATTCCGGGTCAGAGTCCGTTCCAACCACTCTCTCCACATCGCGCCCTCCCGCCGTGCAGCGATCGGAATACGGCAATAAAAAAGCCGCCTCGCGGTCGCTGGCGGCTTCGGTTTGGGATCTACCCGCTGCTACAATTCGGGATCGACTCCATCATAGCCGCACGCCGGCAACGGTTGGTGCCAGCGCATAAGACAGTTCATGGTGTCGATAACCTTCATGGGGAAACTATGCCCGATATGGCCCGATATGGCAACCATGATATAACGCCCGTCATGCCGCTGACACACACCGCCATCGTTGCCAGGTAAAACAGGTTGCTATTTCACCAAACGCGGCGGTGCCGGCGGCAGCGGCAGCTCCTCCGCCTCTCCTTCGATGACGCGGTCTTCGGCCTGAACGGTAAAGACCGGGAGCGGCCCCGGCACTGGCTTGCTCGGCTGGATCCCCAGGCTGATCAGGGTCCGCGCCCGCGGCAACAGTGAGCGATTAACCGAGCGACCGAAATCGTCGAAGCTTTTGGCGGCCCGCTTGATGCTTTCGCCGACGCTGTCGGCCTTGTCGAGCGCCACGGCGACACCGTCGAGCAGGTGGCGCGTGCGGTCGATGATCTTCTGATGGTTTTCGACCTGGCGGGACAGCGAGATTTGCGCCGAAGCGACTTGCAGGGCGCTGTAAAGGGCACTTGGACCGCCGACGACGATGTCGAGTTCCTTTGCGCGCCCGCGAAACGTCGCGTCGGCGCGAGCGAGTTTTTCCATCGCCGCGTCATTGGGCAGGAACATCATCAGCAATGCCCGCGGCGCGCCCTCCCCGCGGCCGGCTTCGCGCCGCGCGGCGAGCACGGCGGCGCGATAGTTTTTGTCATCCAGCGCGCGAAGATGGTTGTTCATGGTCTGCGCGAAGGCGGCGCAGGCTTGGGCTTCACCGTCGGCTCCTTGCGCACCGGCGATATCGAGCAGAAATTTCGACGCCTTGCAGTCGATCACCAGGACATTGTCGCCCGGCAGGAATACCACCGCGTCGGGACGCAGGCGCTTGCCTGTCTCTTCGTCCTCGGTTGAGTATTGCAAGACGTAGTCGCGCCCCTCCACGAGGCCAAAGGATTTGAGCGTGTTGCCGAGCACGATCTCGGTCATGGCGCCGACGCTGCCTGGATTCTCCAAGACGCGCTTCAGCGTGTCGACAATCTCGCCCTTTTCCTTGAGCTGGGCATGAAGCGCGGCTACGACATCGCCTAAATCCTTGAACTGTCGGGTCAGGGTCTCGTTGGTCTCGCGGGTCTCGCCGAGCGAGGCCTTCCGCGCGGCGTCGGTCTCACGCTTATGATCCTCGAGCAGCTTCGATGAGATGCTCTGCGCCGCTTCGAGCGAGGCCGCCTTGGCGGCGTCGCGTACCGCGCCGATATTGTCGTGGCGCAGACGCTCGGCCTCGGCGCTCAAGTATTGCGCCGCTTCGTATCGGAGGCGCCATTTGGTCGCCGCCATCCGCATCGCCACTGCGTACCAAGCCAGTGCCGCCGCAGCCAGCGCCGCCACCCCCGCCACCATCAGCGCAAGTTCCATCCCGCAATGGTAGCGCGATTCGTCCGCTGTCGAGAGGCAATGTCAGGCGTGCGAGATCATCTCCCGCATCGCCTCGGATTCGGACTCGACTTCTTCGATCCGACTCTTCACCACATCGCCGATACTGACGATGCCGACGAGCGCGCCGCGCTCGATCACGGGCAGGTGACGGATGCGCCGCTCGGTCATGAGCCGGGCGAGATCGCCGATACTGTCGACTTCCGTGCAGCTCACCACCTCGCGGCTCATCAGCGCCGCCACCTGCATGCCGCCAATATCGGTTCCCCATTCGGCCAACGCGCGGACGATGTCGCGCTCAGAAATGATGCCCTCGACGATGGTTCCATCGCGGCTCACCACCAGCGCGCCAACGCCCTTGTGGCGTAACTGCGCCACCGCTTCCGCAATGCCCGCCTCGGGACGGATCGTCGCGACGGCGCGGCCCTTATGTTCCAGGATCGTGCGAACGTTCATGGTTTCCTCCATCGGGCAGGGCGGGATGGACACCGATTCGGCTCGGGCCTTCCGGCGCCAGGCGCCCGCTCGCCCCAACCCATCCTATTATGGGATAGCGCCAGCGCCGAGCAAGCGGGGGGTAGCCCTTGCCGGATTTTGCCCCCGGCATCGAGAAGCTGACCACGCCTTGGTCGCGTGCGGCGGCACGATGATTTGGGGCAGGGACCGCGAAGGCAGCCGCCACCGCGGACCCGCATCGGCGGCTGGTCGAAGCAGTTCCCCGGCCGGTTAGCGATGGCGCCGCGGCTATGGTCAGGATGGGTAAACGTCTCCGGCGAGGGTTGCGTCGAGAACTTTAGCACCGCGAACCCGCCGGGCACGGCGTCAAGCGCCGCGCCCGCCTGACTGCTTTGCCCGGAAGGGCGGACGAAATGGCGGCGATAACGGGGAACTCTCACATGTCGGTTGGTTGGGTTAGCAGGCCTGGGCGGATTTGATCGGGCTAGGCGACGATCCTGTTCGAATCCGACCTTGGAGCGCATCCGAGGCTCGCGTGGTCTCATTGTGCTGGCGTCGGCGCTCGCACTCGCGGAGGTTCGCAAAACGTCGAATCCATTCGCGAGTATCTGAACCCACACGCATCGAGGCTGATCCCGTTAGGCCGCACTCAATAGCTTTGCGCGCTGCGGCTAAACCCCTTGTCGGCGCGACGCGGCACCCGCAGCGCCGCTCCCATCCCATGGCTTTTCGTAGCGAGCGGCGCCGTGCATGGTTATCATTGCCGGCAATCGACGTGACAATCGGAGGCTCCGATGGCGGTACGGATGGCGGCACGAAGGAACGAGGCGATCATCGCGCCACCGGAACCCGAGCTGACCCCCGACGAAATGCTGCGCCGCGCGATCGCCATGCGGCCGAGATTGCGCGAGCGCCAAGACGCAACCGAGGCGCTGGGCTCGATCCTGCCCGAGACCAACCTCGATTTCATCAAGGCCGGGTTCTACCGCATCATGCAGCCGCGCCGTTTCGGCGGTTACGAATTCGACATGGTCACCTTCGTCAAGGTGATGATGGAAATTGCGCGCGGCTGCCCGTCGAGCGGCTGGGTCCTGGCGCTCACCGCCGGCCATCCGTTGATCCTCGCCGTGTTCGGCGACGAGACGCAGTTCGACGCCTATGGCGACGACGGCGAGTTCCGCTGCCCCGCGGTCGGCTCCCCCGCGATGATGACGCCCGCTGAAGGCGGCTGGCGCTGCAACGGCGCCTGGGACTACGCCTCCGGCTGTGACATGGCGACCCATCTCCTTGGCGGGGCGATGCGCATGGGCCGGGACGGCCACCCCGTCCACATGCATGTGTTGTTGAAGCGCGACGAATTCTCGATCGTCAACAACTGGGACATGATCGGGATGCAGGGCACCGGCTCGAAGCGCGCGGTCGCCGACAATGTCTTCGTGCCGGCACATCGTGCGGTCGATTGGACCATCTGGCAGGCACCGCCGGAACGGGACCTGGCCAACCGGCTGTTGCGCAATCCGATTTATCACGGCCGCAAATCGACCTTCCTCATTGGCGAGGCCGCTGCCGTTGCCATCGGCATTGCGCGCGGAGCGCTCGATCACTTCGAGGAGATTCTGGCCAAGCCGCAACGCGGCTTGGCGGCCGCCGCACCCGGCGGCAGCCGCCTCGACTTGCAGGAATATCAAGAATATTGGGGCTTGGCGCGCGCCTGGATCGATACCGCCGAGAATGCAATGCTTCAGGTCGCCCGCGACTATACCGAGCATTGCCGCGCCTTTATCGAGGAGAACGTGCCGTTCAGCGATGAGGCCGATCGCGGCATGATCCTCGTCGAACAGCATTGCGTGAAGTTGGCCTGGGAGGCGACCGACCTGCTGTTTACCTCCGCCGGCACGTCGAGCAGCCGGAAGGACGCCAAAATCGCCCGCCACTTCCGCGATCTGGCGGTGCTCAGAACTCACGGCACCATGCGTTATATGCGCACGGCACCCAATCGCACCCGCCTTCATTTCGGCATGCCGCCGCTGTCGCCACTCTAAACGGCTTTGGCGCCGGCACGCATCACGGTCGCCTGTCTCGGTGCCAGCAGCACGGCAGGCAAAGGTCAGGCGTTCGATTGGATCGGCGAACTGCGCCGGCGGCCCGCCAATGCCCATATCCGCTTCGTCAATCTGGGTGTCGGCGGCGACTTCGCCGGCGACGCGCTGCGCCGCGTGCCGCAAGTGCTTGCCTGCAGTCCGGACCGAATCATTGTCTGGGTCGGCGGCAACGATGTGTTGGCGGCGCTGTCGCGCCATTTCTACCGCGCGGCGCGGCTGCTGCTGCGCAAGACCGTGCCGCGTCCGCCGTCGCCCGAGGCCTTCCGCGATGCCTTGCAGGCGACCGCCCGGGCGCTCGGATCCGGCACTGCGGCGCGGCTCGCGCTCTGTTCGCTGGCGCCGGTCGGCGAAGCGCCGAACGCCACCCTGCCCTTCCAAGCCGCGCTCAACCGTCGCGTCGCGGAATATTCCGGCATCGTCGCCGCGCTCGCCCGCGCCGAAGGTGTCGCCTACATTCCCATCTACGAGGCGCTCTCGGACGAAATCCGCAAAGCACCCGGCCAGGCCTTCACCGGTTTCCGCTTTTTGCCGTTCTATCGCGATGCCTTCCGAACCATGGTGCTGCGCCAGAGCGTCGACACGGTGGCGCGGCGCAACGGCTGGCGCTTCCATAGCGACGGGATGCATCTCAACAGCCGCGGCGGCATGATGGTCGCGGACCTCGTTCAGGAGTTCATCGATGGCGGATAAGGCGACCGGCGAGCGATTGGGCTTCATCGGGCTTGGCGTGATGGGCACGCCGATGGCGGGGCACCTTGCCAAGGCGGGCTACCGCCTGACCGTGCACGACCTCAACCCCGACGCAGCGAAGCGTGTCGCTCAACCCTATAACAATGTCGCGGTCGCGCACTCGCCGAAAGAGGTCGGTGCCGCCTCGGACATCGTCATCACCATGCTGCCGTCGGGAAACGAAGTGCGCGCGGTGGCGCTTGGCGAGGATGGATTGCGGCATGGTCTTCGTCCCGGCAGCCTGCTGCTCGACACGTCGTCGGCGGAACCGTGGCACACAATGGAGGTCGCGACGCACCTCGCCGACGCCGGCATCGCCATGGTCGATGCCCCGGTTTCGGGCGCCGAGCCCGGTGCGAAGGCGGCGGAACTCGTTTTCATGGTTGGCGGCGCCGCGAACGACGTGGCGCGGGTGCTGCCGCTCTTCGCCGTCCTTGGTCAGAAGTATTTTCACCTCGGCCCGGTCGGATCGGGCCATACGATGAAGGCGATCAATAATTTCATTTCCGCGATCACCTTGATGGCGACGACGGAAGGGCTGATCGCCGGCACCAAGAGCGGCCTCGATCCCGTTGCCATGAACGACGTTATCGATGCCTCTACCGCCGGGTCATGGATCAGCCGTACGCAATTCCGCCAGCGCATCTTCAATCGCCGCTACGACGATGCATTCAAGCTGGCCTTGATGATGAAGGACATCAACATCGCCGGCCGCATTATCGCGGCTGCCGAACTCGAGCTGCCGCTCGCGGCCGCGGCGCAACGACTCTGGGCCGAGATTCAGGCGCACCAGCCCGCTGCTGCCAGTCTCAGCGAGCTGGTGCGGGCGCTCGAAATCCGCACCGGCGTGGAATTGAAGCCGCGGGAATAGCTGCGCCGCCGCGTCCGCGAGCGTCGGGTAATCCGTGTCGCCCCTTGGGCCCCTCGGCGTCGAAGCGCGCAGCTCCACGGATTGAGCGGCGCCTTCAACGCGAAGCGGCGTGGCAGATCGGGATGGGCGCGGAACAGCTTGCCGAATGCCACGGCGTCCGCCTCGCCGACGGCCGGCACGGCCTCGACGCTCGCCGATCGGAGCCTTCATTCGCGACACATGCCGCCTTGAGCTCTGGACCGAGGCGCGGTTCCGCTACCTTCTCGCGGGCGCAGCGAAAGGCGAGGCGGCGCGCTCGATTGCAACGAGAGGAGATCGTCACGGGGCAAGCGACACCCTGTCGAGCGTCAGCACGGCATTGCGGTGCTGCATCGGCGCGTAGGCGAATTTCGCGTTCATGGCGTATTCCGAGACCGAGTCCCAGATCGGAATGTTGACGGCTTCGTCGTGAACGATGCGAATCGCCTGGCGAACCAGCGCCGCGCGACCGTCGCTGTCGAAAGTGCCCAGCATTTTATGGATCACCGCGTCGAGCTCGGGGTTGCGGTAATTGCTGACCGCGCCGGTCGACAAATACATCAGCCCCACGGACTCGGTCGGATCCATGCCGGTATTGGTGATCGGCATCGCCATCACCCCGGCATAAACCTGATGCGTGTCCACGGCACTCCGCCGCAGCATCGCCATCACCTTGGTCGGATCGAGGCCCTCGGGCTGGGCGGCGACGCCGACATTCCTCAGATAGAGTGCCACCGCCTCCGCCGTCTCGCGTATGCCGTAGAAGGTGCCGGCCCAGTAGTAGAGCGGCATGGTGAAGCCCCGAGGATAACCGGCTTCGGCCAACAACCGCTTCGCCAAAGCCGGGTCGTAGCGATATGGCGGCAGGTCCGGATCGTAGCCGAACTCGCCCGGGGCAAGGTAGGCATAGCGTTTGGGAATCCCCTGCAAGAGCCCCTTGACGATGGCATCGCCGTCAATGGCGTGCGCGATTGCCAACCGCACGCGCTTGTCATGCCATGGCGAATCCGGATTGTTCAGTTGGAACTGGACGGCGCAGACCGGCCACGATTCGGCGCCGACGACGCGGTACCCGTGAGTCTGCAGGTCCGCGATCGCAGGATAGGGCGTGTCCGTAATGAGGTCGACTTCGCCCGCTTTCAGCTTGGCAATGCGCGTCTCCTCGTCCTTGACGAAAAGGATCCGTGCCGTGCGCACCGCCGGCTTCTTGCCGTAATAGGTTTCGGAGGCGGCGAGGTCGACATATTGCGCCGGCCTGTAGGCGACAAATTTGTAGGGACCGATGCCATTCGGGTGAGCGGTGAATACGGCCTCGCCGACGCGAGCCAGATACGGTTTCGATTGGAGCTCGACGATCGCCGAATGGAAGAACCCGAAATAGGGGGTGTTGAAGGTGAAGCGCACGGTGTAGCGGTCAAGTGCCTCGACCCGGTCCACGAGCTTCGCGTCGCGACGGTACATCGGCGAGTGCGCCGCGATGCGGTTGAAGCTGAACACGACGTCATCGGCCGTGAGCTCGTCGCCCGACTGGAATTTGATGCCCGGTCTGATGCGGAAGGTGATCGTGCGCCAGTCCGGTGCGATCGTCCAATCGGCCACCGATTTGGCCGGGCGGTTGTCGGCATCCATGCGCCACAGCTGTTCGTAGATGTTTTGCAGTACGACATAGGAGCCGCCGGGGTCCTTGGTCGAGGTGATGTCGAGCGTGTCGGGCTCGCTCGGCGTCGCCGCCGTGAAATGTGCGATCTCCGCGGCGCTGGCCGGAGCCGCGGCCAGCAACATGAGGGCGGCGAATAGGAACCGAAGGCGCATCGCTAAACGTCGAGCTGATAGAGCTTCGCGGCGTTGTCATGGGTGATTTTCTTGCGCAGCGCCGGCGATAATTTGCCCATTTGCCGTTCGATCGCGCCGTTGCTGTCGGGCCAGACGCTGTCCGGATGCGGATAGTCCGACCCCCACATCAGGTTGTCGGCGCCGTAAAACTCGACCAGCGCCATCGCCGCGTGATCCTCCTGAAAGGTCGGATAGATCTGGCGGCGGAATATGTCGGACGGCTTTTCCCGCAGCGGAATGCCGCCCTTATCGGCCCAGTAATCCTTGGCTTCCCACAGGCGCCAGTGCCGATAGTCGAGTTCCTCGACCACCCAGGGCAGCCAGCCGGTGCCGCACTCCGCCAGCACGATGCGGATCTTGGGATGGCGCTCGAGGATGCCCCAGGCGAACAGATCGACGAACGGGTCGAGGAACGCGCCGACGAAATTCTTGGTGATGGAAAAGGTGCCGGCATAGGTACCCACGGCCGGGTCGGGACGCGGCGGCCGGCCGGCAAACGCGGCGACATGAAACGACAGGATCATGCCGGTCTCTTCGAGCGCGTTCCAGAACGGCTCCCACGCGGGATCGGAGATGCGCGGCTCGGCGCCGTTGAGCTGGAGATTGGCCTGCTTGAAACTGCCGGTCTGGGCGAGGCGCCATAATTCCCTGGTCGCCGATTCCGGACCCCAGGGCAACATCGGCACGCCGAGGAAGCGCTGCGGCGCCGGCGCCGACGCGATGAATGCGGCGAGCCAATCATTGTAGGCGCGGTGACAAGCGTCGCGGAATTCGGCGTCGTCGGCCAGAATCGAGGTGATCGGGCCAAACAGCGACTGGATGTAGACGCCGTCGCGGTCCATGTCCTCGAGGCGGAGCTTGAGGTTGCCCGGCCGCATTTCGCTGTTGTCCCAATGGCCGCCGCGATTAAGCGCGGTCAGGTAGGGCGGCGGTGCGTCCGAGGGCGGCGGCTTGATGCCGTGCCAGCCGCCCCACAATTTGCCGTCGCTGATCCAGTGGCCGCGGCCGTCCCGCTCCTCGATATGGGGCGCGCGCTCCGCATATTTCGCGGGTAGCCGCGCGGTCCAGACATCGCGCGGCAAATAGCCGAGATCGAGGTGGTCGTCACAGGAGATGAGTCGATAACCGTCGCCGTCCATTTTTCGTCCTCTTGCTATTGGGCAGGCGTGAGCTCGGGCGCCCTGGCGGGCGGCGGCTCGACCGTCACCTCGACGCGCATCTCGGCCAAGGCATCGGGCGCGCCGTCGCGCTCGACGAACTGCGGATCGCGGCCCTCGGCGACATCGCGCACCGCCTGCAGCAACAGCCGACGCATCAGCATCAGTGGCCGGTCGGTGGTGCCAAGATGCTCCTGGCTGCGATCGATGATCGCGCCCGCCCCCTGCACTTCGGTCACGAGCTTGTCATGGTCGAAGAAGTTGCGGCCGACGCCGGCAAAGCTTTGGCGCCGCATTTCCTCGCGATCCTGCAGATGATGATTGGCCCGGGTGCGTCGAGAGTAAAACGTCTTCTGCTCGCCGAACAGTTTGTCGGTGATAAAGCGCTTGTCGAGCGCCCGCTCGCGGTTGAAGAGCACCGTGTACTTCCAGTGCGAATTGTCGTCGATCGGGACATGCCAGTGCAATTGATAGCCGGAATTCTCGTGCGGTGGCGGACCGGCAGCGGGATCGAACATGGGCACGCCGCCAAAGGATCCGCAATTCGGCATGACATGGTTGGTGACGCGCACATAGCGGCCGCCACCGGTGAGGGTGCGCACCGTCCTGATGCGCATGCCGTAGCGAGTCTCCTCGGGCTCAATGTCTGGTGCGACATCGTCCACTACCAGCGCGTTGCCGCCGGGGTCGAGCGCCGCTGCCGCCGACATGAAGCGATGCAGAAAGGAGAGATGCTGCGGGTCGACATTCCCCTCATGACCCTGCAGCCAGTTGCACTCGTGATAGAGCTTTCCGGCCCACACGCCGGCGGCATGCCGCGGGTCGAAAAATTCGAATTGCGGCCGTCGCGGCGGCGGACCCTCGCCGAGATAGGCGAAGATCAGCCCCGCCGCCTCGAAGCACGGATAGGCTGGATGACGAATCCGATCTTTGAAGCCGGCATGGCCGCGCTCGCCCGGCTGCTCGAGGCAGCGGCCGTCCCCGGACAACAGCCAACCATGATAGATGCAGCGCAGGCCGCCACCCTCGACGCGACCATAGGACAGATCGACAAGGCGATGCGGACAATAGCGACCGATCAGATGCGGCGCGCCGGCGGCATCGCGGAACAGCACCAGATCCTCGCTCAAAACCCGTACCGCCAGGGGCACGTCGGAGAGCAGCTCGCCGACCAAGGCCACCGGTTGCCAATAGGCGCGCATCATCCTGCCGCCCGGCGTGGCGGGGCCGGTCTCAGTCAAAAGGTCGTTGTCACTCTTGCTTAGCATCGTCGCCGTCCTTTGCCTCACGCCAACCCTGCCCTGCCTTTGAGCAAGGGAAAAACGCGCAGCGGGTTATCATGAACGATCGCTTTCTTGTCTCGTTCGGTGAGAAAATCGAATCGGTCAATCAGCGCCAGCACATCATCCGAGGCTTTGCCGGTGTCGGGATTGCGGATCGCGGTGCCGGAGCCCGGCGCTTCGGTGCCGAACACCATGCGGCGCGGACCGTTCTGGCGGATCGCGGCGCCAAGGAACCACGGATCGTAGGCGCAAGTGTCGAAGAACAGGTTGTCGCTCCAATCGGGCCTCGCTGCCGTGTGCGTCGCCGCCGCCGCGATCAGCGTGCCGACCTGGCCACCCCCCTGTTCGCCCGACGGCCCGATCACCGCGGCCTTCGGGTCGGTGGCGTCGATGACATCGCCCATCGCAAGGAGGCGGCGCAAAGCGCCGCCGCAATGGCACACGACGATGCGTAGCCTGGGAAAGCGCTTGAACACGTCGCTTTGCTCATAGAGCAGCGTCGCCAGCGCCTCCTCCGTCAGGTTGTTGTACTGGTAGGAATGGGGGATGCGCTCGACGCGCGGGTCGCGGGTAATCGAGGGATGGATTACGAGGGTGGCGTTCAGCCTCTCCGCTGCCTCGTAGAGCGGAAACCAGGCCGGACCGTCGACCCCGGGCGCCTGCCGGTCGCCGCCTGGATCGGGGTTGAGGATGGCGCCGACAAATCCCAACTCGGCCACCCCCCGGGTCAGCTCGTCAATGCAAGCCCTGATATTGAGCGCCGGCGACTGGGGTAGCTGTGCCACGCCGGCAAAGCGGTTGGGGTAGAGCCGGCACTGGTCGGCGATGACGTCGTTGGTTGTGCGGCTCCAGGCCTCTACCAGGAAGGGCCGCTCCCAATGCAGCATCGCCACGGGGCGTGGCGAGATCAGCTGCACATCGATATTGCGCTCGTCCATGATGCGCAGATGCCGATCGAGCGCCTGCTTCATCGCCGCCTCGGGAATGGCGAGGGCGCTGTCCCCGGGCGTGCGCAATGCCACCAGGTTCATGGCATGGGCTCGAAAATGTGGCGGCGTCGACAGATGGCCGTGCACATCGATGACCGAAACCCCTTGGTACATGCCTCCTTGCTCCCTCCATTGAGGCGTCATTGTTTTGCGCCAGTACATCGACGCGGCCGCACAGCGTCAAGCGCGACGACATTTAAGCCGCAACCGCACGGCCCGGCCGAGCGTCGGCAACGGGGCGAAAGCGCCTTTGCCCCGGCGCGGCAATCCCCAGAACAGCGGCAGCGGAAAAACCGCGGGGCCGCCCTATCTAAAGCAGGGCTCAACCTTCGGAGCGCAAGGGCGCATGCGCCAGGCGACGCACATCCTGACGATCGTGACGAAAGGGCGCGGCTTTGTCGACATCACCGACAGGATCGGTTCTTTCCTGACCGAAACCGGCATCAAAACCGGCATCCTGACCGTGTTTTGCCGGCATACATCGGCATCCCTACTGATCCAGGAGAATGCCGATCCGGCCGTTCTCGCCGACCTCCAAGCCTGGTTGGAACGTGCGGCGCCCGAGGAACGCGACCGCTACCGCCACGAGGCCGAAGGACCCGACGACATGCCGAGCCATATCCGCGCGGCCTTGACGGCAACCTCGCTTGCGATTCCGGTGCTTGGCGGCGGCGTTGCCCTCGGCACCTGGCAGGGCGTCTATCTCGTCGAACACCGCCGCAACCCGCATCGCCGCGAGGTCGTGCTGCATCTCATCGGCGACTAGCCGTTAAGGACAAATCGACATTTGCGGCGGTCCGACGCGGACACGGCCACGATCGTCGTCGCTCATTTCCTCAAGCAGCCCGTGATCGCCGCCGCAGGCATGTTCGTCGTAGGTTTCGTCGCCCGGTTTGGGTGCACCGGGCAGGAATGCCGGGCCGGTCGCAACACGATTGCTCGCTTCCCGCGCTGTCGGCGGGGACGCCGCGCAGGCGGCAACCGCCAGCGCCGCGGCAAGACCGGCACCGATCACGCGCCCGGTCATGGCGGGATCGACACGGGTGCCGTGCCGTGGCCCGATCCGCAGAGACCGAGTCAAGTCAGTGGCCGCTCCCATGCCGCGACGCGCGCGCCCCTCTGGCGCGGGCGGCGACAGCCGCTTCAACGCCGCGCGCACGACAGCATGGTGGAGGCCGCAACGATCGTGCAATCGCCAGCCGCATGGGGCGAGGTTATGCCGCCCATGGCCGGCAGACGATTAAAAAGCGATTGAAACTATTGACTTTGCCCGTCCGCGGTCGGCGACAAATCAGTGCCGGGTCCCCGGCGTCCTGATGGCCAAGCCGCCTGCTCAGATCGCAATTCTCTTTCGCCCGGAAATCACCACATAATCGCCAAGCCGTTCTGATGCATTGACGCGTCCCACGAAGGATGGCGGGATGGAAACTATGCCGGAAGATGCCACTGAAGCGCGTACGAGCGCGTCCCACGCCCCATCGGCCGAAACGGAGGCTGCGGTCAGCTCCCCGCAGCCGGCTCGCGACCCTGAACCGTCAGCACCCGATCGTGGCTCTTTCGTGCCGGCTCAAACCGGTCGCGGTGGTCAGGCGCAAGACTCATCCTCCGGCGCCCAAGCCGAGCTGGCGTTGGCCGAGCCGGCGGCACCCCGGGCTCTATCCGACGAGGCCAGCAAGGTCTCGCTTGACGATGTTTACACAAAGAGCGAGGGCACGGTTTTCCTCAACGGCATCCAGGCGCTGGTGCGCCTGCCGCTGGTGCAAATCGCCCGGGACCGCGCGGCCGGGTTGAACACGGCCGGCTTGGTTACCGGCTACCGCGGTTCGCCGCTGGGCGGCTTGGATTTGGCGCTCGGCAAGGCAAAGCGGCATCTCGAAGCGCATGGGGTCGTGTTCCGCCCGGCGGTGAACGAGGATCTGGCGGCAACCGCGCTTCAAGGTTCACAGCAGCTCGGCCTGTCACCTGGCGCGCGCTACGATGGCGTGTTCGGTATCTGGTATGGCAAAGGGCCGGGTGCGGATCGCACCGGCGACGCATTCAAGCACGGCAATGCCATGGGCAGCGCCAAGCATGGCGGCGTATTGTGCATCGTCGGCGATGATCACGGCGCCAAATCATCCACCATTCCGCACCAGTCCGAACACACATTTGCGGCGGCGACGATCCCGGTGCTCTACCCTTCTTCGGTGCACGAGTTCGTCCGCTTCGGCCTCCTCGGCATCGCCATGTCGCGCTACTCGGGCTGCTGGGTCGGGCTCAAGACCATCGCCGACACGGTCGAATCGACCGCAACGGTGGATTTAGCGAATGAGCACCTCAACATCGTTTTCCCCGGCGAGAACGAGTTCAGGATACCGGCTGACGGGCTGAACTATCGCTGGCCCGACGATCGTTGGAGCCAGGACCACCGCTTGCAGAATTACAAAGCCTATGCGGCGCTCGCCTTCGCCCGGGCCAACCAGATCGACCGCATTGTCATCAACCCGGTGCGCGCACAATACGGCATCGTCGCTTCGGGCAAAGCCTATGAGGAAACGCGCGAGGCGCTGGCCTGGCTCGGCGTCGACGACGCGTTGGCGGAGAGGATCGGCCTGCGCCTCTACAAGGTCGGCATGCCATGGCCGCTGGAACCGCATGGCGTCCGTGCCTTCTCGCAGGGCCTCACCGAGATTCTTATCGTCGAAGAGCGTCGCGAAATGGTCGAGAACCAGATCAAGCAGGCGCTCTTCAATTGGCCCTCCGACACACGGCCGCGGATCGTCGGCAAGTTCGACGAAAGGGATCAGCCGGTTTTTCCACTCGACGCCGAATTGCCGGCCGAAGGCATTGCCGAGATTCTGGTGTCCCGTTTGCTGAAGCTCGACCTGCCGCACGACATACGCCGCCACCTGGTTGACGCGATCGAGGTCTGGCACCGTCGCCGCAAGCAGCTCGACAGATATCTGCCGCCGTCGCTACGCACGCCGCATTTCTGTCCCGGCTGCCCGCACAACACCGGCACGCGCGTGCCGGCGGGAAGCCGCGCTTCGGCCGGTATCGGGTGCCATTTCATGGCGACCTGGATGGACCGCAACACCGAGACCTTCACCCAGATGGGCGGCGAAGGCGCCAACTGGCTTGGCGTCGCACCGTTCACGAACGAAAAGCACATTTTCGCCAACCTCGGCGACGGCACCTATTTCCACAGCGGCGTCCTCGCCGTGCGCCAGGCAGTCGCGTCCGGCGCCAACATCACCTACAAGATTCTGTTCAATGACGCCGTCGCCATGACGGGCGGGCAGATGATCGATGGTACGCTCTCGGTGCCGCAGCTTACCCGTCAGCTCCGCGCCGAAGGCGTCAAGGACATTTACGTTCTCTCGGCGCATCCGGAAAGTTACCGGGGTGCTGAATTCGCCCCCGGCACCATCCTGAGGGAGCGCGATGCCATCGATCGCGTGCAGGAAGTGCTGCGCGGAACTCCCGGCTGTTCGGTCATGATCTACGACCAGACCTGCGCCACCGAGCTGCGGCGCAAACGCGTGCGCGGCCAGCGTCCGGCGCCGACCGAGCGCGCGCTCATCAACAGCGCGGTGTGCGAAGGCTGCGGCGATTGCTCGGTGCAAAGCAACTGCATCGCGATCGAACCGCTCGAAACCGCGATGGGACGCAAGCGCGCCATCGACCAGAATGCCTGCAATGTCGATCTGTCCTGCCTCAAGGGCTTCTGCCCGTCCTTCGTTACGGTAAAAGGCGCCACTTTGCGTAAAGGCATGGGCATGGCGCTGCCGGCGGCGCGCTTGCCGGAGCCGAGCCTGCCAGCGCTGCCGCGCGGGATCGCCGCCTACAATGTCGCGGTTGCCGGCGTCGGCGGTACGGGCGTGCTGACGGTGGGGCGCGTCATCGGCATGGCGGCGTCGCTCGACGGCGTCGGCGCCCTGGTGCAGGATGTCTCCGGCCTTGCCCAAAAGGGCGGTGCCGTCATTTCCCATATCCGGCTCGGCCAGCGCGCCGAAAACATCGCGGCGCCGCACATTCCCTTGGGCCATGCGGATCTGCTGTTGGCGGCGGACCGGGTCGTTGGCTCGTCGAGGGAGGCGCTGACGCTGATCTCGCCGCTGCGCAGCCTTGCCGTCGTCGACGCGCACAATACGCCGGTCGCCAATTTCATCTTCGACCGCAATTTTGATTTTCGCGCGAAGGATTCCCTCGACGAGATTGAGGCCTCGACACGCGACACGATGGTGTTTGATTTCCACCGTCTGGCCGTCAAAGCGCTGGGCGACGAGATCGCGGCGAACCTGATGATGGTCGGGTTTGCCTACCAGCGCGGTCTGTTGCCGATCGCGGCGGCGAGCCTGCGCCGCGCCATCGAGCTCAACGGCGTCGCGGTACCGTTCAACCTCGCCGCGTTCGACTGGGGCCGCCACGCCGCCGCCTATCCCGACAAGATCAGGGCCCTGCTCGACGGCGAGCGCATAGCGCGGACCCTGGATGACATGTCGCTCGACGAGGTGATCGAGCACCGCGTGGCGCATCTCAGGGCATATCAAGGTCGCAGCCTCGCGAGCCGCTATCGCAAGCTCGTCGACAAGGTGCGCGCCAAAGCAGTGAGCGCCGGTGCCGGCGACGATCTGGTGCGTGCCGTCGCGGTCAACTACGCGAAAGTGCTGGCCTATAAGGACGAATACGAAGTCGCGCGCCTTTTCCTCCATCCCGATTTCGCCGCGCAGATGGTGCAGACCTTCGACGGCTCGCCACCGGTGACATTCCATCTGGCGCCGCCGTTGCTGGCGCGGTTCGACAAGAATCTCGGCCGCCCGCGCAAGCTGCGGTTCGGCCCCTATCTCTGGCACGTATTCCGCGTTCTCAAGGCGATGAAATGGCTGCGCGGCACCCCGCTCGATCCGTTCGGCTGGTCCGCGGACCGCAAGCGCGAGCGCGCGCTGATCCGAACCTACGAGCGCGGCATCGATCGGATGCTGGCGAAACTCAACGCGGAAAATTGCGCGGCCGCGGTGGCGATCGCGCAAGCGCCCGATGCGGTGCGCGGCTTCGGCCCGGTCAAGAGTGCCGCCCTCGACGAGTTCGATCGGGATTGGCCGACGCTCTTGGCGGCCATGGACGCGCCGGCGCCGCCCAGCGCCACACCGGCACGGGAGTTGGCGCCAGTGGAGTAGTTGCGCTCTCCCCGGTGGCGCCGAGGGGAGGAAATCAGCTGAGGAGGAGCGATGCTGCTGAGCCGCGATCGGATTCTTACCACCCATGTCGGCAGCCTGCCGCGCAGCGAGAGACTGAGCGAACTCCTCATCGCCCGCGAAGCCGGCGAGCCGATTGACGAAGCGGAATTCTCTGCCGCGCGCACCGCCGCCGTGCGCGACGTCGTGGCGAAACAGAAGGCGGCTGGTATCGACGTCGGCAATGATGGCGAGCAACAGCGCGTCGGCTTCCAGACCTATATTCCGCAGCGCATGTCGGGCTTCGCCGGCGAGTCGAAGCGCCGCCGCGGCCGCGACTATGAGGAATTTCCCGAATTGACGGAGGCGCTGCTGCGCCGCTTCCCGCGCCGCTCGCGCATGCAAAACGCGCCCGAGGCGCAGGCCGAAATCCGCTATACCGGCGATGACGCCATCGGCTCCGAAATCGCCCGGTTCCAGGCGGCGGTGAAGGCGCTCGACGCCTTTCCCGAATCCTTCATGACGGCGCCGTCGCCGGGCATCTGTTCCTCGACCATGCTCAACGCGCATTACCCCAGCCACGAGGCCTATCTCATGGCGCTGGCGCGCGAGTTGGCCCACGAGTATCGGGCCATCGTCGACGCCGGGCTGGTATTGCAAATAGACGCCCCCGACCTGGCAATGGACCGGGCGATGTTTTATCGCGACCTCTCCGACACCGATTTTGTCAAGGCGTGCGAACTCCATGTCGCCGCCATCAACAAGGGAATCGAAGACCTGCCCGCGGAGCGCGTGCGTCTCCATGTGTGCTGGGGCAATTGGGACGGGCCGCATATCCATGACGTGCCGCTCGACCTGATTTTGCCGGCGCTTTACCAATGCAAAGCCGGTGCGCTCTCGCTCGAATTTTCCAACCCTCGGCATCAGCACGAATACGAAGCGCTGAAGCGCCACAAGCTGCCGCCGCACCTGGCGCTGATTCCGGGCGTGGTCGACTCGACCAACAATTTCGTCGAACATCCGCGGGTGGTGGCGCGGCGCCTCGAGGAGGCGGTCGCGGTGGTCGGCGATCGCGAGCGCGTCATCGCCGGCGCCGATTGCGGTTTCGGCACCTTCACCGGCCGCGAATGGGTAATCGCCCCGGTGGTGTGGCTCAAGCTCAAATCCATCCGCGACGGCGCCGACCTCGCTTCGCGTGCGCTCTGGGGCAAAAGCGCCGCCTAGAACGCAAACGCGCCGCCGGTCGATGGCAATGACCTGTGGACGCGCGCTCTGGGCGCGGGATTGGCGCAAAAACGCTCCCGCGCGACGCGCGCTTTGCTCCAGGGCCCGCGCGCCTGCCGAGCGGCGATCGAGCGCCTATTTCTGCTCGGCCGGTATCACCGTGGCGGGGCCGATGCCCACGATTTCGATGACGGCCTCCGCGTCCTTGGCGCCGTCATAGTGAATTTGGCGGGCAAAATGGGTGACAAAGCTCCCGGCCGGCATCGGCACCGTTTTGTCGGGGTCGAATCGTGAGCCGGTGCCGACCCACCAGGTGCCGGATAGCACCGTAATGTAGCGGGCGTTCGGATGGTAATGCGGCCGGCTCATGGTGTGCGGCGGCCAGTGGATGAGCTGGATGTAAAGCTCCGATTTGGAGGCGTCGCCAAGGAGATTGGCGATCCGCAGCCCCGGTATGGCCGAGACATCGTGCCACGGGATTTGGGCCGGCAGATCGAAGACCACGGCCTTCGGATTGAGCTGCACCGGCGCATCGGCGGCGGTAAGGGGCAAGAGCAGGGCCGCCGCCACGGCCACGCGCCACAGGTCCATCCTCATGAGAGCGTCTCCGCAAAAAACGCCACAGCCAGATGTCGGCCACCCGACCTCGCCTTCGGCGCCCATAGGGCTGCCTTTTCGCGCACCGGCGTTCTTCCCGGTGGCGCCTTTAGGCGGTTTGTTCGCGGCCGCTATTCCGCCGCCAGCACATCGCGCATGCGCGCGTTCCAATTCTCGACTTTGGTGAAAGTCGGATCGTCACGGCACACGCTTTCGGTCCAGCGCAAGATCTCCTCGTCGGACATCGACAGGTCGAGCTTGTCGGCGTGCGGCTGGGCGGTATGGAACGGGGTGTCGAGATAGATTTCGACGGTGTTGCCTTCGGGATCATCGAAGTAGATCGACCACGCATTGCCGTGGCTCACCGGTCGGATTCGGGTGATGCCGTAGTCGACAACGCGCCGGTGCATTTCGCGCAACTCGGCGAGGCTCGAAACCTTGAAGGATAGCTGGTTGACCGTGCTCCGCTGTGCCCGTTCGCCGCGGCCGGTGGCGAGAATCAGTTGATGATGAATCGTGGGGTTGGCCGACAGGAAGACAAAGTCGTTGTTGAAGGTGAAGCCATGACCGCTATCGGTTTCGATCAGGCCCATCACGCCGACGTAGAAGTCGCGCATCTTGGCGATATCCTCGACATAGATGCCGGCATGAGTGAGTTGCGGACGGATCGGCATGGTGCCCTAGCCCAACGGACCTTGGAACGTCTGGTCGGCGTAAGTGTCGGAGAGCGGCGCCAGGGTTTCGGGCCAATCGGCGCCGACCCGGCGGCGCAGTGCCGCGGGGCGCGGTTTCCCGTCCCAGCCGATCTGCTCCATGTAGCAGTAGAGTTGCAGGCAATGACCGTCGAAGTCGAGCGCATGCGCGGCATAGTCGATGCCGGGGTAAAGCTCGGGCGGCACGGCATCGGTGAAGCGCACGCCCTGGCCGCGCAAATAGGCGATCGCGTCGCGCAGCTGCTGATAGGAGCCGAGCTCCAGCCCCAAGCTCATGCAGCTCGAATGACGGCTCAGGCCGAGCGTGTCACGCAAGCCCCGCGGCGCCAGCACCAAGGAATGGTGCTCGGTGCCGTTGCGCAGATAGAGCACACGCTGCCCGCGATAGCTCACTTCCTCGGTCGGAATGAAACCGAGCGTCTCGACGTAGAATTTTTCCGACGCCGCCAAATCCCTGACGAAGAGCGCCATCGGTCCGATGCGCGTCACCTTGAAGGGGCGCGGCAGGGTGACGCCGCCGACATTGTAGGCGCCGTCGCCGCGGTCTTCGCGCTGATAGCCGCTGAAGATATCGACACCGCGCGCGATCGCCTCCTCGACCTCGCGCTTTTCCGAGATTTGCGGCAATTCGGGCTTGATGTCGAAGCGCCGATCGTACATCGCGCGAGGCTTGCTGCGCCCATCCCATCCGACCTGCTCGATGCCGTAATAGAGCTCGACGGTATGGCCGTCGGGATCGCCGAAATAGCAATGCCAGTTGCTGCCCGGCATGTCGCGGCCGGTGCGCAGGATTTTGATGCCTTTGTCGCGCAAATAGGCCTCGGCTGCCATCACTTCCTCGAGGGTGCCGACCTGCCATGTGATCTGATTGAGGGTGACATCGGTCGCCGCGGGATCGGCGATCAGGAAGGCGCCGAGCGTGCGGTCAGCCAGGAGCAGGGCGTGATGATCCGAACCGTATGTCATGAAGAAGATGCGGCGGTCCTTGAGGCGCTGCGCCATCTCCTTGGCGAACGCGAACAGGTCGAGTTCGATCGCATCGGTCAGGCGGAAGCCGAAGAGCCGATTGTAGAAATCGACCCCCTGGTCGAGGTCGCTGAGATTGAAGCCGAAATGGCCGAGGCGCCGGATCTTGAAAGGTTGCGGCAAAATCACGCCGCCGACATTGTAACCGCCCGAGGGTGCGTTCATCGCTTGAGCCTCCTCGCACCATCATAGCGTCGATTGGGCCGCGATCGAAGCCCGTTGCTGCGCGGTCGCGGGGTGGGGTCGCAGACCGCAACCTTGGACGCACATCTGGGCGCCACGTTCCCGCCGTGGGCGAGAGCGGATCAGCAACACGAAGCGGTTCCCGCCGGCGCGCGCCGGGGTTAGACTGGCCGCCAAAATTCGGGAGAAAGACATGGGCCAGTTCAAACCGGTCGTCGGCGCCGAGCTCCGCGCCAAGCTCGATCATCCGGTGATCGATGGCGACGGCCATATCGCCGAATGCACCTTCGCGCTTGACGATTTCCTGAAGCAGGTGGCCGGTCCCGAACTGGCGGCCCGGGCCAGGCAAGCGCGGCCCACCGGCGGGCCCCACGGCGCCACGGTGAAAGGCTTTTGGTGGGGTATGCCGTCGGGCGCCCATACCGGGGACCGCGCGCTCGCCATGCTGCCGCGCTACCTGCGCTCCCGGCTCGATGACCTCGGTTTCGACTTTGCCCACTGCTATACCTCGGTCGGTCTCGGCCAGGTCTATCTTTTCGATGCCGAGATTCGCCGTGCCTCGTGCCGCGCGCTTAACACCATGTATGCCGACATGTTTCGCGGCACCGGCGACCGGCTGCGCCCGGTCGCGGTGATTCCGACCTACACCCCGGCGGAGGCGATCGCGGAACTCGAATTCGCGGTCACCGAACTGGGCTTCAAGGCAGTGATGATCGGCACCGAAATCCGCGGCGCCCCGCGCCCCGACGATGGCGGCGACCCGTTCCGCCACGGCACGCAGTCGACCCGCTCCATCGTGATGGATTCGCCCTACGATTACGATCCGTTCTGGCGCAAATGCCTGGAGCTCAGAGTAACGCCGGTGTGTCATACTTCATCGCGCGGCCTGGGCATGCGCGCCTCGCCCAGCAACTATGTGTTCAATCACCTTGGCGACTTCGCCGAAGGCGCCAATTTTTTCTGCCGCTCGCTGATTTTCAGCGGCGTGACGAGACGCTTTCCGCAGCTGACATTCGGCTTTCTCGAAGGCGGTGTCGCCTGGGCGCTCAATCTCTTGAACGATCTGATCGAGCATTGGGAAAAGCGCAACATCGATGCGCTTTTGGAGAATCTCGATCCCGCCAAGCTCGACATTCCGCTGCTGGCGAACCTGTTCGCCGAATTCGGCGATGCCCATCTGACGCCGGAACGAATTCGCGCGACGCCCATTGACGGCATGGCGGTGGCGCGCCCGGCGGTGTTCGACGAATTCGCGGCCTGCGAGCTGCGGCAGATGTCGGACCTCAAACCGCTCTTTGTCGATCCGTTCTATTTCGGCTGCGAGGGCGACGACCGGCTCATTTCGCTGGCCTTTAATCGCGAGCTCAACCCGCTCGGTCTGCCGCTTAAGGCGGTGTTCGGCTCCGATATCGGCCATTGGGACGTGCATGACGCCCCTACCATCCTGTCCGAGGCGTGGGGCTTGGTCGATGCCGGCATGCTCGATCGCGACGCGTTTCGCGATTTCACCTTCACCAACCCGGCGATGATGCACCTAGCGATGAACCCCGATTATTTCGCCGGCACGGTGCTGGCCGACGAGGCGAAGAAACTGCTGGCCCAGCACCGGCCGGCGAAGGCAGCCTGACCATGGACGACACCACAGTAGCGGCGCCGGTCTTCAATCCTCTGTCGCCGGAATTCATTCGCGATCCCTACCCCTATTATCGCCAGTTGCGCGACCACGATCCGCTGTGGCCCTCGCCCTTCGGCTATCGTCTCGCCAGCCGCCATGCCGACATCGCCGCCATCCTGCGCGACCGCCGCTTCGGCAAATCCTATGCCACGCGCATGCAGAAGCGCTACGGCGAGCACGCCATGGAAGAGCCGGCCTTGCGGACGATGAGGGTGTGGATGCTGAACCTGGACCCGCCGGACCATACCAGGTTGCGCGGCCTCGTGGTGAAGGCCTTCACCGCGCGTCGCGTCGAGGAAATGCGGCCGCGCATAGAGGCCATCGTCGACGCCACGATCGATCGCATAGAACCGCGCGGCACCATGGATGTGATCGGCGATTTCGCGCTCCGCCTGCCGGTCACGGTGATCTGCGACATGCTCGGCATCCCCGACGAGGATCGCGAGCGCTTCTTCGACCGCTCGCGCGATGTCGATGGCGGCCGCTTGCTTGATCCGGTGCCGATGACGCGCGCCGAGCTCGACGCCGCCAACGAACGCAGCGAATCGGCAATGGACTATTTCCGCCACCTCTTTGCGCTGCGCCGGGCCGAGCCCGGGGATGACCTGACGACGCAACTCGTCTACGCCGAGGAACAAGGCCAAAAACTCAGTGAGGAAGAGCTGGTCGCCAACATCAATCTGCTGTTCGGCGCCGGACACGAGACCACGGTCAACCTGATCGGCAACGGTCTCCTCGCGCTCTATCGCAATCGCGATCAGTTGGAGCTGCTGCGCCAGCGTCCCGAGCTCGGGCCCAACGCCATCGAGGAACTGCTCCGCTACGATTCCTCCGTCCAGCTCACCGGGCGCACCGCACATCAGGACGTCGTGGTCGGCAGCGTCGAGATAAAGGCGGGCGAGGGGGTGCTGTGCCTGCTCGGCGCCGGCAACCGCGACCCCGCGGTCTATGACCAGCCCGAACGGCTCGACATCACGCGCACCAAGATCGAACCGCTCTCTTTTGGCGGCGGCATTCACCATTGCCTGGGCGCACAGCTCGCCCGCATCGAAGGCGACATCGCCATCGCCACCCTGCTGCGCCGGCTGCCCGGGCTGACGCTCGAAAATATCGAAGAGCCCGAGTGGCGGCCGACATTTGTACTGCGCGGCCTGACGCAACTGGTGGCGCACTGGTGACGAACGAGCCCGCGATCAACGGAGGACAGGGATGAGCCTAATTAAAGTCGAGGACATCGCCTATGTGCGGTTCAGCGCGCCCGACCTTGATGCAATGGAGGAATTTCTCGTCGATTTCGGACTGGTTCGCGCGGCGCGCACCGACGCCACGCTCTTTATGCGCGGCACCGGGCCGGAGCCCTACGCTCATGTCACGCACAAGGGGGCGCCGGGATTCGTCGGCGTCGCGTTTCGCGCCGGCGGGGTCGCCGACCTGGAAAAATTGGCGCGGGCCGAAAACCGCGGCGTCGAAGCGCTCGACGGTCCGGGCGGCGGCCGCGTGGTGACGCTGCGCGACCCCGATGGCCATCGCCTCGAAATCGTGGCCGGACGGGAACCGGCGAGCGAAATCGTCGTGACCCGCGAGTTCGCAACCAACGATGCGTTCGGGTATCCGCGCTTCAACCGGCCAAAGCGGGTGGGGCAGGGACCGTCGCGCGTCAAGCGGCTCGGTCATCTCGTCCTTGGCGTCACCGATTTCGCCCGCGCCAAAGAATGGTGGTCGTCGCGATTGGGCTTCATCTCCTCGGACGAATGGCCGGAACAGAATCCCCGCGGCGCCTTCATGCGCTGCGATCGCGGCGCCACGCTCGTCGACCATCACACGGTCGGTCTGATGAGCGGCGGCGTCCGGTTCGGCCACGCCGCGTTCGAGGTTACCGACTTCGACGATCTGATGCGCGGCAACGCCCATCTTTACGCCAGGACGCGCCACCATGAGTGGGGCGTCGGCCGCCACTATCTCGGCAGCCAGATTTTCGATTACTGGTCCGACCCTTGGGGCCACACCGTCGAACACTGGACCGACGGCGACCTGATGGACGCCGATTGGGGCACGCGTCACGTCGCGCCGGAAATCGTTCCGGCGGTGCAATGGGGCGAAGGGCGCCCGCCACGCTAATCACTGCGGCGCGTTCGCGCTTTCATTGACGAAGCGCTGTGTCGCCGCGTCGAGCGCATGGCTGCGCTGGCGGGCGCGATGGATGAAGAGCTCGTCGTGTTTGACCTTGGCCTGCGGCGCCGGCGGCAGCGGCATCTCGTAATGCACCGGCGAAGCGTGATCCGCCAATAACAGCGCCGGGTTGTAGACGCTGTTGAACTTGAACAGGCTCTTGGCGAAATTGGTCTGGCCATGCAGCAAATGCTGCACGAGGATGTGGCTGGCTTCGCCGAGGTTGCGCCAACTCAAGTGCTTTCGCGCCAGCACGCGCTGCGTCGTTACCAGCTCCTCGTAGAACCGGGCGAGCGGCAACCGCGTCGGCAGCACGCAATGCTGAATGTCATAGAGCCGGTAATCCCGGGTGGCGATCCGCCTGGCGTCGGTGAGCCAGGTCTCGGTACCGGGGTAGGGGGTGTTGACGCTGATATTCACGACCTCCGGGACATCGATGCACCACTCGCGCACCACGGCGAAGCGGCGCTCGTCCCAATCAGGATCGGCGATGATGTTGATCGCGACCTGGACGCCGAGCGAGCGCGCGAATTCCAGCGCCTCGAAATTCGCCCCGAGCGAGGTCCGTTTGCGGTATTTGCGCAAACCTTCCTCGTCGATCGCTTCGAGACCGAGAAAAATGTATTCGAGGCCGATCTTGTGCCAGAACCGGAACACGTCTTTGTTGCGCAACAGCACATCGCCGCGCGTCTCAAGGTAGTAGCGCTTGTTGATGCCGCGGCGCATGATGCCTTCGCCGATGGCCTGGCCGTGTTCTTGATGGATGAAGGCCACATCGTCGACGATGAAGACGCCGCTCTCCCGGATCGACTCGAGTTCGTCGAGAATCGCCTCCGGCTTGCGCAGACGATAAGAGCGGCCATAAAACGTCCAGGCGCTGCAAAAGGCGCAATCCCACGGACAGCCGCGCGAGAACTCGATCGAGGCGCAGGGATCGAGCACGCCGATGAAATATTTGCGGCGATGGCGCAGCAGATCGCGGGCCGGCTGCAGCGCGTCGAGATCGGCGACAAAGCCCGCGGGCGGGCCATCGCCTGCGGCGGTGATGGTCCCCGGCACTGAGGCGACCGCGGCGCCGCCCGCGGTCACTGCCGCCAACAACAACGGCATTCCGGCCTCGCCTTCGCCCTTCAAGACGCAATCGATTGCCCCCTCGCCGTGCACCAGGATCGCCCGCGCGGTGAAAGACGCGCTGTGGCCGCCAACCACGATGAAGCACTGGGGCAACGTCGCCTTGGTCGCCTTGGCGAGGTCGATGATCTCCGGCACGTTGGCGAGGTAGTTGCACGAAAAGGCGATGACGTCGGGCCGCCAACGCGCAACCCTGCGGTGATAGGCGGCGTGGTCCTCGACCTGCAGGTCGAGCAATTGCACCTCATGTCCCGCGGCCCGCGCCGCGGCCGCCACCAGCTCCAGCCCAAGCGGCTCCAGTCGCAAAAACACTTTCGTGTACATCAGCGGGCCGGGGTGGACGCCAAGAACTTTCATCACGCGCGCTCCCGGTTGCGATGCCCCCGCCGACTTCCGACGAACCGACACATCGCCCGGGCCCCTATTCTTCGACGACGATGCGGGGCGGGGCCGGTCCTTCGGCGCCGAGCTCGCCCGCGATCGTCGCCGCCATGCGACGGAAAATCAACGCATTCTCGCTCTCCGGCTCGGAGACAACGATCGGTTTGCCGCCGTCCGATGTTTCACGGATGGCGACATCGAGCGGAACCTCGCCGAGGAACGGCACGCCCAGCCGCTGCGCTTCAGAGCGGGCGCCGCCATGGGCGAAGATTTCGGTCCGCTCGCCACAATGCGGGCACCGGAAATAGCTCATATTCTCCACAATCCCGAGTACCGGCACCTCGACCTTGCGAAACATCGATATACCCTTGCGGGCGTCGAGCAGCGCCAGGTCCTGCGGCGTCGAGACGATAACCGCGCCCGCGAGCGGGACTTGCTGCGCCATGGTGAGCTGGGCGTCGCCGGTGCCGGGCGGCATGTCGACCACCAGCACATCGAGCGCGCCCCAATTGACGTCGCGCAGCATCTGTTGCAAGGCGCTCATCACCATCGGTCCGCGCCAGATCATCGCCTGGTCTTCATTGACCAGGAAGCCGATCGACATGGTCTTGACCCCGAAGGCTTCCATCGGCTCAAGCATCCTGCCGTCTTTGGTCTTGGGCCGGCCGGTCAGGCCGAGGAGGCGCGGCTGCGACGGCCCGTAAATGTCGGCGTCGAGCAGGCCCACCCGCAGCCCGTTCGCGGCCAGCGCCAACGCCAGATTGACGGCGATTGTCGATTTGCCGACCCCGCCCTTGCCGGAGGCCACCGCGACAATCGAGCGCACCTGCGGCACCAGCGGCTCGCGCGAGGCTTGGCGATGGGCGGGCCGCGGCGCCGGCTGCGGCGGTGCGCGACGCTTTTCCGCGGTCAGCACGACCGATGCGCTGAGCACGCCGTCGAGATCGCCGACCGCTTTCTCCGCCGCCTTGCGCAGCGGTTCGAGGCGCGGGCCCCGCTCCGGCTCGACCTCGATGGCGAACCCGACATGACCCTCGCGAATCTGAATCCCCGACACCATGCCCAGGCTGACGATGTCGCCGCCACGCTCCGGATCCTGCACCTGGCGCAGCGCCGCAAGAATCCGTTCGGGAGTGATGTCGCTCATCGTGGACTGAAGGCCTCGCAACCTTGACAAGCCGGGCGTCGGCTGAGCTTATCGAGCGCCGAAGCGCAATTTCGATATAGAGAAAGCACCGGCTTTCGTAAAGCGTCCCTGAGGGAACGGACTTGTCCTGGAACAACCAAGGCGGCGGCGGTGGACCATGGGGCGGCCCCGGCGGGCAAAGCCCGTGGGGCGGCCGCGGCCGGCCGCGGCCGCCGCAGCTCGAAGAAATGCTGCGCCGCGGCCAGGACCGATTTCGCGGCCTGTTGCCCGGCGGCTGGGGACGCGGTCGCTGGGTGCTTCTCGGCATCGCCGCCCTCATCGTGATTTGGTTGGCGAGCGGCTTTTATCGCGTCGAGCCCGACGAGCAGGGGGTGGTGCTGCGCTTCGGCGCGCTCAACCGCATCACCGAGCCCGGCCTCAACTATCATCTGCCGGCACCGATCGAAAGCGTGCTCCTGCCCAAGGTGACGCGCGTCAATCCGATCGAAATCGGCTTCCGCCTCAACAATCCGAGCGAATTCGGCGAGAACACCGGCGGCGAGGTGCCGGAGGAATCGCTGATGCTCACCGGCGACGAGAACATCGTCGACATCAATTTCACCGTATTCTGGGTGATCAAGGACGCCACCAAATATCTCTTCAACATCCGCAATCCCGCCTTGGTGGTGAAGGCCGCGGCCGAAAGCGCAATGCGTGAAGTGATCGGCCATACCGATATCGCGCGCGCCTTCGCCGAAGCCCGCGGCCAGATCAAGCTCGACACCGAAAAGCTGACGCAGCAGATTCTGGATTCCTACGACGCCGGTATCGCCATCACCGACCTGCAATTGCAGAAGGTCGATCCGCCTGGCCAGGTGATCGATGCCTTCCGCGACGTGCAAAGCGCCAAGATCGATCTCAACACCTTGGTCAATCAGGCGCAGGCCTATCGCAACGACGTCGTGCCGCGCGCCCGTGGCGACGCCGCGCGCGTCGTCCAGGAGGCCGAGGCCTATCGCCGACAGGTCGTGCTGCAGGCGGAGGGCGAGGCGAGCCGCTTCAACTCGGTCTATAAGGCCTATCAAGCCGCCAAGGACGTCACCACGACCCGGCTCTATCTCGAAACGCTGGAAAAGGTCCTCAAAGGCACCAACAAGGTTATTCTCGACAAGGGTGTCGCCAACGGTGTCCTGCCCTACCTGCCGTTGCCGGCGCTGCAGGCGCCGCCCCCTACAGCGGCGAAGCGCGGTAGCCCATGAACGAGCTGCGCCGCCGCTTCATCCTGTTCGCCGCCGCGGTCATCGTGATCGTCGCCGTCATCCTGCTCTTCACCGTGCCCTTCATCGTCGATCAGACCGAGCAGGCATTGGTGCTGTCGTTCGGCCGGCCGGTACGGCTGGTTGAACGACCGGGTCTCAGCTTCAAGGAGCCGTGGCAAAGCACGATCACCTACGATAAGCGGCTTCTCGATTACGAGCCACCGGCCGAAGAAGTGATCGCGGCCGATCAGAAACGGCTTGTCGTCGACGCCTATTGCCGCTTCAAGATCGTCAATCCGCTGTTGTTCTTTCAGACCATGGGAACGGAGCTGGTGGCGCGGACACGGCTCAATTCTGTGATCAGCGATTCGCTGCGCCGTGTCATCGGTGGGGTCGAACTGCAAGCGGTGGTGTCGTCGAAGCGGGCCGCGATCATGCGTCAGATTCGCGATGAGGTGAACGACCAGGCCAAGGGATTCGGCATCGATGTCGTCGATGTGCGGATTCGCCGCGCCGATCTGCCGGAGGAAAATTCCAAGGCAATTTACGAGCGCATGATCGCCGAACGCCAGCGCGAGGCGGCACAGTTCCGCGCGCAGGGCGCGCAACAGTCGCAAGAGATACGCGCCGAGGCCGACAAAGAGCGCATCGAAATCCTCGCCAACGCCCAAAAGCAGGGCCAGATTCTGCGCGGGCAGGGCGATGCCGATTCGACCAAAATCTACGCCCAGGCGTTCGAACAGAATCCCGGCTTTTATGCGTTCTACCGTTCGCTCCAGGCCTACCGGCAGGCGCTGGACGGGTCGAACACGACTTTTGTACTGTCGCCGCAGAACGAGTTCTTCAAATATTGGAACGGTGCCCCGGCGCCGTCGTCGGGAAAATAGGCATGCGTGATTTGGCGACCGCGATCGCATTGGTATTCGTGATCGAGGGGATTCTCTACTCGCTGTTTCCGCTCGGCATGAAGCGTATGGTGGCGCAGGTCGCGGTCGTGCCGGCCCCGGCGTTGCGGGCGACCGGTCTCTTGGCCGCGGCACTCGGCGTCGCCGCGGTTTGGCTGATTCGGGGATGATGCGGTTCGCCTTGGCTTGGCATGGGGTTCTCTCGTAATATCCTGGCCGCCTTTGCCGCAATGGAGTCTTCAGTGGTACGTGGTGGTGCCGTTAGCCCGACTGTTGCGCGTTTTCTTGCGCTGCTCATGGCCGTGACGCTGGCGTGGGCGCCCGGCCTCGCTGTGGGGAAGCCCGCGCCCGACGGCTTTGCCGATCTCGCGGCCAAGCTGTTGCCCTCGGTCGTCAACATCTCGACCACGCAGACGATCAAACCTGACAAATTGGCCAAGGGCGACAAGCCGGCGCCCCATGCGGATCCCGACGACAATCCGCCGACCGACCAGGGCTCGCCTTTCGACGACTTCCTCAAGGAATTTTTCGACAAGCAGGGCAAGACGCCGATGCCGCGCCACGCAATCTCGCTGGGCTCGGGCTTCGTCGTCGATCCCTCCGGCATCGTTGTCACCAACAATCACGTCATCGCCGATGCCGATGCCATTACCGTGACCTTCCAGGACGGTAGCGACTACAAGGCCGAAGTGATCGGCAAGGACGCCAAGATCGATCTCGCCGTTTTGCGCATCAAGCCGGCGAAGCCGCTGCCGGCCCTGAAATTCGGCAACAGCGACGGCACCCGGGTCGGCGACTGGGTCTTGGCGATCGGCAATCCGTTCGGGCTCGGCGGCAGCGTGACCGCCGGCATTCTTTCCGCCCGCGCCCGCGAGATCAATGCCGGGCCCTATGACGATTTTCTGCAGACCGACGCCGCCATCAACCGTGGCAATTCCGGCGGACCGATGTTCAACATGGCGGGCGAGGTTATCGGTATCAATACCGCGATCTATTCTCCCACCGGCGGCTCGATTGGCATCGGCTTCGCCATTCCTTCCAATCTCGCAAAACCGATCATCGACCAGCTCGAGATTTATCACCATGCGCGCCGCGGTTGGCTCGGCGTCAATATCCAGTCGGTGAACGACGAGATCGCCGAAACCCTGGGCCTTCCCGGCAAGGCGCGCGGCGCCCTGGTCGCCGCCGTGCAGGATAATGGACCGGCAAAGACCGCCGGCATCCGCCCGGGCGACATCGTGCTCAGCTTCGATGGCCATGACATTCCCGACATGCACCATCTGCCGCGCGTCGTCGCCGAAACACCGATCGATAAATCGGTGAAGGTGGTGGTGTGGCGCGCCAAGAAAATGGTGACGCTCGATGTCAAGGTCGGCGAACTGAAAGAGACCGTGCAGCCCGCAACCGTAACCAAGGAAGCGCCGCCGCCGCCGCGCGGCGGCACCAAGATCTTGGGCCTCACCGTCTCCGACCTGACCCCCGACTTGCGCTCGCGTTTCTCGATCTCGGACTCGACCTCGGGCGTTGTGGTGACGGAGGTGGCGCACGACAGCCCGGCCTTGGACAAGGGCATCCGCGCCGGTGACGTCATTGTCGAAGTGACGCAACAGGAAGTGAAAACGCCTTCCCAGATCACAGCGAAGATCGATGAGGCGCGCAAAGAGGGCCATAAATCGGTGCTACTGTTGGTGGATCATGGCGGCGACCTGCACTTCGTCGTTCTCAAGATCGACAAGGGCTGATTTTCGGTGACGGTAACGGCGGACCGTCTCGCCAGCCTGCGCGGTGAATTGGCGCGACAGGGCGTGCACGGCTTTCTCGTGCCCCGGGCCGACGAGCACCAGAACGAGTACGTCCCGGCCAGCGCCGAACGCCTGGCTTGGCTTACCGGGTTTACCGGATCGGCGGGTCTTGCGGTGGTGCTGCCGGAAACCGCGGCGATCTTTGTCGATGGCCGCTACACGCTGCAGGCGAGGAACGAAGTCGACGGCAAGCTCTATCAGCAGCGCCACATAACGGACGCGCCGGCGACCGAGTGGATTGCCAAGAATCTGCAGCCCGCCCAGGTCCTGGGCTATGACCCGCGTCTCCACACCTTGCCCGAGATCGAGCGCTATGCGGCGGCGACCGAGAGGGCCGGCGGCAAGCTGCAATCACTGGACCGCAATCCGCTCGACGCGGTTTGGCGTGAGCGGCCGCCGCCGCCGATGCAACCGGCGGTGCCCCATGAGTTGCGCTTTGCCGGCCGCTCCAGCGACGACAAGCGGCGCCAGATCGCAACGGCACTCGCCGAGGATAAGATCGACGCCGTGGTCCTAACCCTGCCCGACTCCATCGCCTGGCTCCTTAACATTCGCGGCGCAGACGTGCCCTACACGCCGCTGCCGTTGTGCTTCGCCGTTCTCAGGGCGGACCGAACGGTCACGCTCTTCATCGAGGAAGCCAAACTGCCGCCGCCGACCCGCGCCTTCCTCGGCACCGCGGTCACCACCGACCGACCCCAAAATTTCGGCGCGGCGCTCGAGGCTCTGGGCCGAGGCGGACGGCGCATCCAGGCCGATCCCGCTTCCGCTTCGGCCTGGATTTTCGACCGGCTCAGCGCCGGCGGCGCCACGATTGTGCGCGCGCCTGATCCCTGTGTCCTGCTCAAGGCGACGAAGAACGAGACCGAACTCGCCGGCGCCCGGGCCGCGCATCGGCGCGACGGCGCCGCGGTGACGCGCTTTCTTGCTTGGCTCGCCGCGGCGGCGCCAAACGGGAGTTTGCGCGAAATCGCCGCCAGCGATCAGCTCGAACAATTCCGGCGCGACGGCGAACATTTCCGCGGCCTTTCCTTCCCGACCATTTCCGGAGCCGGATCGAACGGCGCCATCGTGCATTACCGCGCCTCGGCGGCAAGCGAGCGAACGCTGGCGCCGGGCTCCTTTTATCTGGTCGATTCCGGTGCCCAATATCTCGACGGCACCACCGACGTGACGCGCACCATCGCGATCGGGGAACCGTCACCGGAAATGCGCGACCGCTTCACCCGCGTGCTCAAAGGCCACATCGCACTCGCCTCCTGCCGGTTCCCGCAGGGCACGACCGGCTCGCAGCTCGACGCGCTCGCGCGGCACGCGTTGTGGCAGGCGGGCCTCGATTACGATCACGGCACCGGCCACGGCGTCGGCTCCTATCTCGCGGTGCATGAAGGGCCCCAGCGCATTTCCAAGGTGGCGAGCGCGCAGCCGCTGATGCCGGGCATGATCGTGTCGGACGAGCCCGGCTATTACCGCCCCGGCGCCTACGGTATCCGCATCGAGAATCTGATCGCGGTCGTTCCCGTCGAAAACGAAACGGCGGAACGACGCTTGTTCGGGTTCGAGACCCTCACCTTGGCGCCTATCGATCGCAACGCCATCGAGCCCGCTCTGATGAGCGACGAGGAAATCAATTGGCTCGACACCTATCATGCGAGAGTACGCGAGACATTGACGCCACTGGTTGATCCGGCCGCCGCCGCCTGGCTCGCAGCGGCGACGCAACCCTTGACCTAAAGCACCGTCAACATGCCGGCGACCAGCGGGTGCCGGACAATGTCCTTGTCGGTAAGCCGGATCACGGCGATGTCGCTGAGCGCGTCGAGCCGCGATGCGATGTCGCGCAAGCCCGAGAGGCCGTCGAGCAGGTCGGTCTGGTCGGGATCGCCGGTGACGACCATGGTCGAATGCCAGCCAAGGCGCGTCAGCAGCATTTTAATCTGGCCATAGGTGCAGTTCTGCGCCTCGTCGATGACGATGAAGGCATTGTTGAGGGTGCGACCACGCATGAACGCGACCGGCGCAATCTCGATGGCGCCTTCGACGATCAACTGCTTGACCCGCTTACCGCCGATGCGCTCGTTGAGCGCATCGTAGAGCGGGCGCAGATAGGGTGCGAGCTTGTCCTCCATTTCGCCGGGGAGGAAACCGAGATTTTCACCCGCTTCGACCGCCGGGCGCGTCAGCACGATGCGCCCGACCCGTCCCGCGTTCAGTGCCTCGACCGCGGCGGCAATGGCCAGATAGGTCTTGCCGCTGCCGGCTGGACCGAGGGCGAGGATCAGATTGTGGTGCTCAAGCGCTGCCATCAGTTCGCCCTGACCGGCGCTCTGCGGTCTGATCCTGGCTAAATAGGACCGTTCGCGCGCCGGTTCTTCAGCGGCGAAGAAGGGAGGACCCGGAACTCGCGCCGAGGAGAACGCTGCGATTTCGTTGGCGTGCGCGGTCGCGTGGCGGCGTCTGGCCATGCCCCGTTCCCCTGTTTCTGGCGATCTCGGCGATCGTCGAAGCGGCGGCTGCGGCGGCACATGTCGTCGGCAGGTGATTGGACCTGCCCGAGGAGCGTATGAGAGCCGGAAGCGAACCCATTCGACGCCTCTGATACTAGCTTAGATATGCCCGCTAGTCACCAGAAATAGCGAACATTATGCGCCCTATCCCCAACCTCTTGTGAGCCCGGCGACAACGCCGATTTCCGCGGACCGCCAGATCGATTAGGGTGGTCGGGGGCGCGCACGGCCGAGCCGGCCCACGTCCCAACGGTTGGTGACCGTGGCGGGCCTCCGCTGGCGGCGTCGATGCCAATCCCGGTCGCCGTCCTCGCGATCGGCATGTCTCAAGGGAGGTCGCGAATGGTTGCTGTGACGAGCCGAAGCCTGATAGTGACCGCGTTGCTCGCGTGCCTTGGCCCGAGGGCGCTGGCCGAAAACGCACCCGGCATCACCGCAACCGAGATCAAAATCGGCCAGAACATGCCCTATAGCGGCGTCGTCTCCGCCTACGGCATTTTGGGCAAGGGCCACCTTGCCTTTATCCATTGGTACAACGACACCTATGGCGGCGTGAACGGGCGCAAGATCAACCTGTTGTCGATGGATGACGGTTACAACCCCGCCAAGTCACTGGAGAATGTGCGCGAGATGGTCGAGGAAGACCACGTCGCCTTCATCTTCGGCTCGATCGGCACCGCGACCAACACGGCGGTCCGTAAATATCTTAACGACCATCACGTGCCGCAGCTGTTCCTGGCAAGCGGCGCCGACAAATGGGGCGATTACCGGCATTTCCCATGGACCATGAGCTGGCAGGCAACGTTCCGCACCGAGGCGCAGATCTACGCCAAGTACATTCTGAAACATGAGCCCGACGCCAAGGTTGCGATCCTTTATCAGCATGACGATTTCGGCAAGGACTATGTCACCGGCATCCACGACGTATTCGGTGATCGCTTCGACGCGCGCGTTATCACGGCAACCTACGAGGTCTCCGACCCGACCGTCGACAGCCAGGTATTGGAGCTGCACGATTCGGGCGCCAACGTGCTGATCTTTGCCGGCACGCCAAAATTCGCGGCACAGGCAATCGGTAAGGTGCACGCCATCGGCTGGAAGCCGATGTTCTTCATGGACAATGTCTCAATCGCGATCGACAGCGTCATGCGGCCGGCGGGACCCGAAAAATCGATCGGCATGCTGTCCTCAACCTACAGCAAGGATCCGGGCGATCCGGCCTGGGCCAAGGATCCGGGTACCGACCTCTATCGTGCCATCGTACGCAAATACATTCCTGGCGAGAACCCCAACGATTTCAATTATGAGAACTCATGGGGCATGGTGCTGACGCTGGTGCAAGTGCTGAAGCAATGCGGCGACGATCTGTCGCGCGAAAATATCATGCGCCAGGCGGCTAACTTGCATGACCTCGAACTGCCGTCGCAGCTCCCCGGCATCAAAATCAACACCAGCCCGACCGATTACCATCCCATCAAGCAGATGCAGCTGCAGCGCTGGAACGGCAAGAGCTGGATACGTTTCGGCGACCTCATCACCGGCGGCGGCTCGTGATTCCGGTCAGGCCAAAAGGCTGGGCCGCCCGGTCCATGAAGGGCGCGTCGCAACACCCGCCGCCGACGTCAACGACGGGCTTGTCTTGACCGGTGCCGCGACCCGACGACCGGCGCGATGCCTAGGCCCTGATCTCGACCGGCGTGCCGATATCGACCGCGAACCAGATGCGCTCGATCGACTTGTTGCCAACCGAGATGCAGCCGTCGGTCCAATCCCTGAAATAGCCGACCGGGTCAGTGTAACCGAACCGAAGCGGCATGCCGTGAATGCAGATATCGCCGCCGGCCTGCACGCCTTCCTCTTCGGAAAGGATGCGGTCGATCTCGTTCGGGTAATTGAGGTGGAGCGACAAAAAGTAAGGCGAATGAGGATTGAGGCCGTCGATCATATAGAAGCCTTCGGGCGTGCGCCCGTCGCTCTTCTCCAGTTTCGGTCCGATCGGATGTTCGCCTAGAGCGACGCGGAAGCTTTCCATGACCGTGCCGGCGCGAACCAACTCCAACACGCGCCGCGCCTTGTAAACCATGATCTTGTCGGCTTTGACCAGCTGGGCCCCGGCGCCGCGCGGCACAAATCCGGTAAGCCCCAGAGCCAGCGCGGACATAATCGTCCGCCGCGAATGTTTTTGAGACACTGTTGATTGATCCCTCCTGAGTGACGCCTCCCGCTTCTCTTTTATACCGTAAACGGGATTCCGCCGGCAAAGCCATTATCCTATTGCGAATCACCGTGCTCCGTGCCGCGATGGCGTTTCACCATGCCCTTGAGGCGGTGGGAATAGTCTTCGAGCTGGCGGCGCGCCTCGTCAAAGGCGTCGCGGACCGCCACATAAATGTCCTCGTGCGCGTGATGCGCGTCCGGGTGGCGCTTTGACACGATCTGCTTTCCCGGTACGGTCAGATCAACGCGCAGATAATAAAGTTTCCCTTTTTGATGGCCACGCGCGGTCGACTCGACCACCACCTTGCATGCCACGATGTTCGGGAAGAACTTGTCGAGCGCCACGGCTCGCTCGCGGATTTTGGCCTCGACAGCTTCCGAGACAGACATATTGCGGAAGGTTATCTGCGGCGCCGGCATGGTCCCTCAGATCGGCGTGAATGCCAGAATAAGGAATGCGCCGGCGATAGCAATATTTCCGAACCAGAGGTTCTTATGGAGGAATTGTTCGAAGCTCGGTGGCATTCGCCACCATGGATGGGCCAGCGTCGGCGCCACCACGCAAAACAGCGCGAGGACCAGCGCGGAATAGGTCGCGGTCTGCGGAATGAAGAGGCAGATCACCGAGACAATTTCATAAACGATCACGATCGGTAGCAAAATCTGCGGCACGGGCAGGCCGATCTCTTTTGCCATCATCTGAACGGTGTCGCCAAACCCGGTCGTATTGTTCCACACCCCCACTAGCATATAGAGTGCCAGCAGCACGCGGCCCGCCAATTGCGCGATATGCTCCCAGCCCATGACGTTCCCCCATTTTCTTGGTCAGCGACTCTAGCGCGGATCTCGGCGGCAGGAAATATGAGGCCGGTCCCCGACCTGGATGAACCCCGGGGCTCGTCTCGCGTGACCATGATCGCGCGGCCGCTTTTTCTTGCGGCTTGCTGGCGGCGCGCCGATCGCGGCCGGCGCCTGTGGTCGCGCTCCTCTTCGGATCGGTCTCGCGACGGTGGTGAGCGGCCGAAAGCGGCGGGCGCAGAGCGTCGCCGGCGGCGAGCGGGCTAGCCTTCGATCACGGGGACCCAATCGGCAACGCGCCGGGTTGTCGCCACTTCCTCATAGAGCAGCCGCGCTTCCGCCGCGGGGCCACGACGCTGGCCCAGAGCACGTATCTCGACGGTATGGTCGGCGGCCCCCGATCGCAGCAACACGCGGTCGCCAATTCGCGCGCGCTGCGCGGGCTTTACCGCCCGGCCGTCGAGCAACACAAGACCGTCCGCGATCTGCCGCGCCGCCAGCGACCGCGTCTTGGCGAAGCGAGCCTGCCAGAGCCATTTGTCGAGACGGACTCCGTCGCTCATCGTCCTAGGTTCAGCTCCTTGAGTTTGGCGAAAGGATGGTCGCTCGCCACCTCGGCGCGATGCGCGCGCCGTGCTGCGGGCCGGTGCCGTTTGGCAGGGTGACCGGGCCGCGGGTGGAATGTCACCGCACCGGCGGCGTCGGCGACCGCACGATAGCCCAGGGCCGGCAACATCGTTGGCAATTCCTCGAGCCGCGCGCCGGCGAGCTTCGCGAGCTCCACCGTTGCCGCAAACGGGCCCTGCCGCGCCAGACGCCGCAGCGTTGCGTCGAGGGTCTCGGCGCGATCAACGCGCAGGAGGCGCTCGCCCAGAAGGACGAAGCCGAGCGCCGCATAAAATTCCTCCGATACCGCCGGGTCACGCGTCGCCGCCGTCCCCGAAGGCAGGGCGGGCACGGAGGCGCCGCGTGCAGCCGACCACAAGGCAGCGCGCAGCGCCTGCCCCCTTGGTTTGAGCAACACCGGCACATAGAGGTTGCGCGCGCCGAAATGCAGGCCGCGCCGCGCCAGCGCCTTGCGCTCGCCCGGCGGCAGCGCCGCGACCGCATCGGCAATGGCAACCCTGGGCAGCACCCCCAGCCCCTCGCGCAGGCGGAACAGGATCGCACGGGCGTGACCGGACCATGCGCTCTCGTCTTCACCGGCAAGGAGCGGGCCCAGCCCGCGGTGCAGTTCTGCGCGCACGAAGCTGGTGACTCGGCGCCTGACGCGCGCGCGCGCATCGCCCTCGAGGCTCTCGACGGCGCGCAGCGCCGCTTGCGGGTGCAACATATCGTCGCCCGGGGCAAGATGCGCGACTTCTTCTCCCCGCCACAGGACTTTGCCGTCGGCCACCAGGCAAAATTCCATATCCGGAGCGTCGGACAATCGCCGCACCCGCATCGCGATCTCGCTCCGCAACGCGCCCTGTGCCGCCGCCAATAGCGGTTTGGGCAGGTCACCGTCGGGCTCAAAGCGAAAACCGTGGAGTCGGCCGATCGCCTGACCCTCGACCTGGACCTCGCCCGCGGCGTCGACCGACGCCAAGAGATCGGCGCGGTCATGGCGCCGCCGCGCCATGATGCCGGAATGACGATCGACGAAACGCTGCGTCAGCCGATCGTGCAACGCGTCCGACAGCCGGTCCTCGATGGCGCGGGCGCGCTCTTGCCATGATGCTGCGTCGGGAAGCCAATCGGGCCGGTGCGCGATATAGGTCCAGGTGCGGATGTGGGCGATGCGGTTCATCAACGTGTCGATGTCGCCATCGGCACGATCGAGACGACTGACCTGCGCCGCCACCCAGTCGATCGGCAGCCGCCCGGTTGGTCCGCACAGATGGCGGAAGATCTGACCCAGGAGGCGCGCGTGCTGTTCCGACATCACCTTGCGGAAATCCGGAATTTGGCAGACCTCCCACAGGAGCCGCACCAGATCGCGCGTCGGCGCCAGCGTCGCAATGTCGGC
This sequence comes from Alphaproteobacteria bacterium, assembly GCA_030041335.1. Lineage (GTDB taxonomy): Bacteria > Pseudomonadota > Alphaproteobacteria > ATCC43930 > CGMCC-115725 > JAATGI01. Next base: position 52,691 of record JASHOB010000057.1, read on the forward strand.
GTCGCGCGCCAGCGTCGCCAGTGCCTGATGATCATCGGCGTCGCGGGTGGTGATCAGGCCGGGCTGGCGCGGCCGCGCCTCGAGGCTCCGCAGCAGTGCAGTCAGCGAAGAAAAATCGAGCCGCGCGTTGCGCCAATAGAGCCGCGTCAGCGGATCAAAACGATGCTCCTCGATCGCGGCGACCAGCTCCGGCGTCAACGACGACTCGTCGGCGGTGACGCCGAAAGTGCCGTCGCTCATATGACGCCCCGCGCGGCCGGCGATCTGCGCGATCTCGGGCGCCGCGAGACGGCGGGGCACGCGGCCGTCGAACTTCACCAGCTTGGCGAAGGCGACATGGTCGAGGTCCATGTTGAGGCCCATGCCGATCGCGTCGGTCGCAACCATGTAGTCGACCTCGCCAGCCTGGAACATGCCGACCTGTGCGTTGCGTGCCCGCGGACTGAGCGCGCCCATCACCACCGCGGTGCCGCCGCGCCGGCGGCGGATCGCCTCCGCCAGTTCGAACACCTCGGCAACGGCGAAGGCCACCACGGCGCTGCGTGGCGGCAAGCGCTGCAGCTTCTTCTCGCCGGTATAGGTCAGCGTGGAAAAACGCGGCCGCGATACGAGCTGCGCTTCGGGCACCAGGCGCTTCAGCAACGGCTTGATCGTGTCGGCGCCCAAAAACATGGTTTCGGCGGTGCCGCGCGCATGCAGGAGCCGGTCGGTGAAGACGTGGCCCCGCTCCGGATCCCCGCAAAGCTGGATTTCGTCGATCGCCATGAATTCGACGGCGCGGTCGAGCGGCATCGATTCGACCGTACAGACGAAATAGGCCGGATTAGGCGGCAGGATCTTCTCCTCGCCGGTGATCAGCGCGACCTTGCGCGCGCCCTTGAGGCGCACCACCCGGTCGTAGTTTTCCCGCGCCAGCAGCCGCAAAGGAAAGCCGATCATGCCGTTTTGATGACCGAGCATGCGCTCGATGGCGAGGTGGGTCTTGCCGGTATTGGTAGGCCCGAGAACGGCCGTCACGCGCGGGGCGGTGGAAGACACGTCCCTTACATCATCACGATTTGCGCGAAAGGCAAGAGGGCGCAATGGCGCGGCGTCAGGGACCATAAGCCCGGTGACCAACCCGGTCGCGCCGCGGCTGAGCAGTGGCACCGGCCGACATCGAAACCCCGAAGCGACGACGCCACGACCGCAACCTCTGGAAGCGGCCGAGGGCGCGCGTCGCGCGCCGGCAATTGGCGGCTCGGGCACAGGGTCACCGACCGTTCCGGCGGCATCGCGGCTGCCGCAACGTTCCGCCCGAATCGTCGGTTGAATTCGCGTCCCCCGCCGCCCTTGCCGCGGGGAGCGCTGCGGTTCAATCGATGCCGATCATGACGTCGGAGGCCTTGATCACGGCATAGGCCTCTTGGCCACGCTTCAGCTTCAACGCGGCGACGGCTTCATTGGTGATCGAAGCGGTGATGGTGGTGTCACCGGCCGTGAGCACGACGTGCGAGGTGGTCGCGCCCTTCTTGATGGTCTTGATCCGGCCCTTGATGACGTTGCGTGCGCTGAGTTTCATCTCCTAACCCCTCGAATGACCATGCCAACCATCCATGCGATCCCCTATGGTGCCTTGGTCGCCGACGGGGCGGGAGCCCCCCGAAAGCAACGGCAATCGGCGCGACAAGTCGTTGAACGCCGCGGGGTGCGGCCTAAATGATACGCATCCGGCGTAAATCGCCGGTCGCATCGCGGCCAAGAAACCGAGCGCATGCGGAAGAATTCGCGACCCATCCCCGCTGCCGCCGCGCGCGCATGAAGCAATCGGTACCGGTCTTATTGACCGCTGACCTGACGGTGCCGTTCTCGCGCCTCCTGACCCTTGAACGGACGGTACCGTTTGCCCCATATCTTCGCCGGTCGCACAGAGGAATAGGAAACCGATGCCCCAAGAAACCCGGACTTTCCAGGCGGAAGTCAGCCGCCTGTTAGACATTGTCGCCCACTCGCTTTACAGCCAAAAGGAAATCTTCCTGCGTGAGCTGATTTCCAATGCCTCCGACGCCTGTGACCGGCTGCGTTATCTGGCGCTGACCAGGCCGGAGCTGATCGCCGATGATCCCGAGCTGGCCGTCACGCTCACGCCTGACAAGAAAGCCAATACGCTCACGGTCGCCGATAACGGCATCGGCATGTCGCACGACGAGCTGGTGGAGAATCTCGGCACGATCGCCCGCTCCGGCACGGCGTCTTTCGTCCAGAGCCTTTCGGGCGACGCCAAGAAAGATATGGCGCTGATCGGTCAATTCGGGGTCGGCTTCTACTCTGCCTTCATGGTGGCAAAGCGGGTCGATGTGGTGTCGCGCAAAGCCGGCGAAAGCGCGGCCTGGCGCTGGTCGTCCGACGGCAAGGGCGAATTCACCATCGAACCCGCCGAGCACGCGGGCCGCGGCACCACCATCACCCTGTTCCTCAATGACGACGAGAAGGACTTTCTCGAGGACTACCGCATCCGCAACGTGGTGAAGACCTATTCCGACCATATCGCGCTGCCGATCCGTCTCATCAGCGACGACAAGACATCGACAATCAACGCCGCCTCCGCGCTGTGGACACGGCCAAAAGGCGAGATCACGCCGGAGCAATACAAGGAATTCTATCACGATGCCGCCCACCAGTTCGACGAACCGTGGCTGACGATTCACGCCAAGGCCGAAGGCAAGCTCGAATATACCAGCCTGCTGTTCATCCCCTCGACCAAGCCGTTCGATCTGTTCGACGTCGATCGCAAGGCCCGGGTGAAACTCTATGTCCGCCGCGTCTACATCACCGACGAGGCGCCCGGCCTGGTGCCGCCTTATCTGCGCTTCCTCAAAGGCATCGTCGATTCGGAAGATCTGCCGCTCAACATCAGCCGCGAGATGCTGCAGCACAACCCGATGGTGGCGCGGATGAAAAGCCAGATCGTGAAGCGCGTGATCTCGGAGCTGGCGAAAAGGGCCAAGGATGAGCCCGCGGAGTACGCCAAATTCTGGGATAATTTGGGGGTGGTGCTGAAAGAGGGCATTTACGAAGATTTCGAAAATCGCGAGGCCTTGGTGCCGTTGGTGCGCTTCCACTCGACGGCGGTGGAGGGACTGACCTCGCTCGACGACTATATTGCGCGGATGAAGCCCGGCCAGAAGGCGATCTACTTCATCACCGGCGACAGGCTCGAGACGCTGCAAAAATCACCGCAGCTCGAGGGTTTCCGCGCCAAGGGCGTCGAGGCCATGTTGTTGACCGATCCCGTCGACGAGTTCTGGCTGCCGGCGCTTGGCGAATATCAGAAGCACGAATTCCACTCGGTCACGCGCGGCGCGCCCGAACTCGACCAGATCGAGGCGCCGGACCAGGAAGCGCATGAACAAAAGCAGGAGGCGCCGAAAACCGACCTCGCCAGTCTCATCGCCTTGTTCAAGCTGACGCTCGGCGACGCGGTGCGCGACGTGCGTCCCTCCGAGCGCCTGACCGAGAGCGCCGTGTGCCTGGTCGCCGATAAAGAAGATATGGATCTCCATATGGAGCGCCTGTTGCGGCAGCATCGCCGTACCGTTGGCGACGTGAAGCGCATTCTCGAAATCAACCCGAAGCACAAGCTGATCGCCCGCCTGGCCGACCGGGCCGGCAAGGACGGCGCCGCCGATGCGCTCGAGGATTTCGTCTGGCTGTTGTTCGACCAGGCGCGGCTGTTGGAGGGCGAGGTGCTGCCCGATCCGACCGCTTTCGCCACGCGCATGTCGGCGGCTCTGGAAAAGGGGTTGGGGTAAACCCGGGTGCCGCGGAAGGCTGCGGGCCTCAACCGGTGGCGGGCTCGCCTAGCTCGACGGACCGGATAGCGCCGCCGCCCTAAGAATCGGGCCGGTGCCACCGACCTGCAACAGCACCGCGATCTCGTCGCCGGTGGCGCTGGCTTCGGGAACATCGAGATCGAGCGGCGGGCCGTGCCAGGTACCGACGGACGTGAAGCTGCGCACCACCTGATAATCGTTTGCCGTGGCGCCCTCATTCTCGCCACGCAACACCTTGGTCTGGCGCTGCCGGTCGATGCCGACCAGCCACACCGTTGCCGCCGCCGCGGTGTTGCCGGCGCCGACATGAATGTGATAGCCGCGGTCCCGCTTCTCGACGGACAAGGCTGGGCCGAGCCGGAGCTGCTGCCGGGCCGTTGCGAGCAATGGCGCAATCTTCTTGGGCTCGGAGCCCACCCCTTCGCTGCCGCCGTCGATCACCATTTGCGGCGTATAGACATAGTGCAGGCCAAGCCGTTCGCCATAAGCGCGTTGGCGCGCCGCCGCGAGCGGCAAGGAATAGGGATCGGTCCAGCCGATATAGTTCCAGTAGTCGATGTGGAAACCGAGCGCCAGAATCCCCGGCTGGCGCGCCAGTTGGCCGAGATAAGCATCCGCCGGCGGGCAGGAACTGCAGCCCTGGCTGGTAAAGAGCTCGACGACAACCGGCGGGTTCGAAGCCGTCTCGGCATGCGCCGGAAGGACCAGCGCCATCAGTGTCGCCGCGTGCCAGAACTCCCTAACCATGCTCGAATATTGCACGTCGGCGCCGCGCGCTGCCAGTCAATTGCAGTCACGAGCCAGTGATCGTTTGATAACCAACTATTTTTCCGGGACCAGCGCGATGTCCGCATCGACGGTGAGCGTGACCGTGCCGTTGCCGGCGGCCACGGCCGGCGGCGGCATCGCGGCAGCGAAGGCGCGTGCCTCCATCATTACCGGACGCAGTCCCGGAGGCGGCTGCATTGCGTTGCCGACCCGCAAGTTGACGATGCGCGCCACCTTCAGTCGCAGGGTCGCCGCGATCTCGCCGGCGCGCGCGGTTAGCGCGTTGAGCGCGTCGTCGGTCAGCGACCGCTGCGCCGCGCGCAAGCTCTCGGGTGCGACGTCGAAATTCATGTCGGCAATCGTCAACCCGTCGGCCTGCAACTCGGCCGCGAGGTTCAAGAGCGTCCCGAAGTTGCGGCCGATCAGAAAAAGGTCCTGAACCGCGTGCCATTGCGGCGGCACCGGCTTGCCGTCGGAGCCGGACGTGCGCTCGTCGGTTTGATAGTTGCCGCTCGCGGCTGCGACGGTCGCCACCGTCTTCACCTTGGCAAGCGCCGTACTCATGCGGCGATTAAGTTCGGCCTGGACCCGAACCCGATCGGTGCCGGTCACCTCGACGCGCATCGCAATCGTCAGCCGGTCGCGCGGCACCATCCGTTCGGCGGTTTCGTTGAGCTGCAGCAGGGTGGGGCTTGGCCCCGGCTCGGCAGCCTGTGCGGGCACCGCAACCGCAAGTATAGCCGCCACCGCAAGACCACCGATCCGCATGATGGTTTCCCAGTCCTAAGCTGCCTTTACCATATGACGCAGCACATATTGCAGGATGCCGCCATGGCGGAAATATTCGAGTTCGTCGAGCGTGTCGATCCGACACCGAACCTGGATCGTCTCGGTCGTACCATTGGCGCGATGGACCTGGCACGGCAGCTCGATCCGTGGCTTAAGGCCCGTCCTGATGTTGAGAATGTCGAATTTCTCCGTGCCGTCGAGCTTGAGGGTCTGCCGGTTCATGCCGCGGGTGAATTCAAGCGGCAGCACGCCCATGCCGATCAAATTGGAGCGATGGATGCGCTCGATGCTCTCGGCGATGACCGCACGCACGCCCAAGAGGCGTGTCCCTTTCGCGGCCCAGTCGCGCGACGACCCCATGCCGTAATCCTTTCCGGCGATGATCACCAGCGGCACGCCCGCGGCTTGATAGAGCATCGCCGCGTCGTAGATCGGCATCACCTTGCCGTCGGGCTGATGCTTGGTCATGCCGCCCTCAATGCCCGGCACCATTTCGTTGCGAATCCGGATATTGGCGAAGGTGCCCCGCATCATCACCTGGTGATTGCCGCGGCGTGAACCGTAGGAGTTGAAATCCAGCGGCCGTACCTGGTGCTGCAAAAGGAAGGTGCCGGCCGGGCTGTCGACCTCGATGCTGCCCGCGGGCGAGATGTGATCGGTGGTGACGCTGTCGCCGAGAACCGCGAGCTCGCGCGCCTCGATCACGTCGGCGAGGGCGGGCGGCTCCTTCGGCATGTCGACGAAATAGGGCGGTTCGGCGATGTAGGTGGAACCGCTGTCCCAGGTGAAAGTGGTGCCGCCGCCGACCTCGACCTTCCGCCATTCCTCCGGGCCCTTGAAGACATCGCCGTAGCGCCGGCGGAACATCGCCGGGGTGAGGCTCCTGGCGATCGTGGCGTCGATCTCCTGGCGCGACGGCCAGATGTCGCGCAGGAAAACCGGCGTGCCGTCATCACCGCGGCCGAGCGGCTCGTTGACCAGGTCGAGCTTGACCGACCCCGCCAGCGCATAGGCGACGACCAGCGGCGGCGACGCCAGGTAGTTGGCCCGCACCTGCGGGTGGACGCGGCCCTCGAAATTGCGGTTGCCCGAGAGCACGGCGGCAACCACCAGCTCTTCCCGGTCGATGGTCTCGGCGATCGGCTCGGGCAGCGGGCCCGAATTGCCGATGCAGGTGGTGCAGCCATAACCCACGAGGTTGAAGCCCAGCGCATCGAGATCCTTGTTAAGACCCGAGGCCTCGTAATATTCCGTCACCACCTGGCTGCCCGGCGCCAGCGACGTCTTGACCCAGGGCTTGACCTTGAGGCCGCGCCGCAACGCGTTGCGTGCCAGGAGCCCGGCCGCCAGCATGACATTGGGATTGGACGTGTTGGTGCAACTCGTGATCGCAGCAATCACGACATCGCCGTCCTTCAGCGCATAATTCGTGCCCGGCACGGGCGCGGGCCCGCCGGTCTTGGCCTGGACGCGATTGGCGGCGAGTTTCGGCGCCTCGGCCGCGAAGCCCGCGGCCACCCCGCCCAATACCACGCGATCCTGCGGTCGCCGTGGTCCGGCCATCGCCGGCTCGACGTCTTTCAAATCAAGGGTCAGCGTATCGGTGAACAGCGGATCGGGCATGGCGGCGTCGTGCCACAGGCCTTGGGCCTTGGCATAGGCCTCGACCAGCGCGACCTGGGCGGCGTCGCGGCCGCTGAACCGGAGATAGTTCAAAGTCTCGGCATCGATCGGAAAAAATCCGCATGTCGCGCCATATTCGGGCGCCATGTTGGCGATGGTTGCCCGATCGGGGAGGCTGAGGGCACCGAGGCCCGGACCGAAAAACTCGACGAATTTGCCAACCACGCCCTTCTTGCGCAGCATTTGCGTCACCGCCAGCACCAGATCGGTCGCGGTAGCGCCCTCGCCGAGCCTGCCGTCGAGGCGGAAGCCTACGATCTCCGGCAGCAGCATGGAAATCGGTTGGCCCAACATTGCCGCTTCGGCTTCGATACCGCCAACGCCCCAGCCGAGAACGGCAAGGCCGTTGACCATGGTGGTGTGACTGTCGGTGCCGACGAGGGTGTCGGGATAGACAATGGTGCGACCGTTCTCTTCCGCGCGCCATACCACCCGTGCCAGATATTCGAGATTGACCTGATGGCAAATGCCGGTGCCCGGGGGCACGACGCGGAAATTGTCGAACGCCTCCTGGCCCCACTTCAAAAAAGCATAGCGCTCGTGATTGCGCTCGAATTCCAACGCGACATTGCGGCGAAAGGCGCGCTCATTGCCAAAGACATCGACCATGACCGAATGGTCGATGACGAGATCGACCGGCGATAGCGGATTGATCCGCTTCGGATCGCCGCCGAGCTTGACCATCGCTTGACGCATCGCCGCGAGATCGACCACCGCCGGCACGCCGGTAAAGTCCTGCATCAGCACCCGCGCCGGGCGAAACGCGATCTCGCGGTCGGACCGGCGGTCTCCGAGCCAGGCGGCAACCGCCTTGACGTCAGCAATCGACACCGTCGTGCCGTTTTCCAGCCGAACCAGATTCTCGAGCAGCACCTTCATTGAATAGGGCAGGCGGGACAGGTCGCCGAGCTTGGCCTTTTCGCCCGCCGCGGGCAGGCTGAAATAATCGTAGTCCTTGCCATCAATCGTAAGAGTTGTCCTCGTCCCCAGCGAATCTTGTCCGGTAACTGACACGGGATTTGCCTCCCCTCTCGACAGCGGCAATGCGCAACGATAGAAACCGTAGCATAGGCATTGTTGCGGACGCTATGTCGCACCGCGCCGCACCCCGGGGCATGTCGCGGCGGGCGAAAAAACCATCATTTCGCCATCATTTCATCGAACCACCGACAGATTCGGTTTTCATATTTTGCCGCAGGGACGATCTTATCGTCTCTTACCTCCGTAGCGGTCCATCCCCCCGACCGCTCGTCTCTGCGGCCCCGGTTTCCCCCAACCGGGGCCGTTACCTTTTGTGCGCTCGCGATCCCCGGTATCATCGGGTCACCATGGCAGACGAAACCAGGGCCGCGTTTGCCGGCAGCGATCTCGCCTGTCGGCGCGGCGAGCGTTTGATTTTCGCGGGCCTCGATTTCGCGTTGCCGGCGCGCGGTGTCTTGCTTCTGCGCGGCCCAAACGGCAGCGGCAAATCGAGCCTCTTGCGCCTGATGGCGGGTCTGTCACCGCCTGAAGCCGGCGTCATCAGCTGGAACGGCGACGGCATCTTCGACGATGCTGGCGCCCACCGCGCGCGGCTTCACTTCATCGGACATTCCGACGCCATAAAGCCGACGCTGAACGTCTTGGAGACACTTTCCTTCTGGGCGGAGATGCGTGGCAGCGGCGCAGCCGTTCCGGCAGCGCTCACGCATTTTCGCCTGTCCCGTCTTGCGCTGTTGCCGTGTCGCTTCCTGTCGGCGGGCGAGCGCAAACGTCTGGCACTCGCGCGCTTGATCGCAAGTCCGGCCACGCTCTGGTTGCTGGATGAGCCCACCACCAGTCTCGATGCCGCCGGCACGGAAGATTTGCTCCGCGCCATCACGGCGCATCGCGCCGCCGGCGGGCGGGTCGTTATCGCCAGCCACGGGCCGCTCTCGCTCGAAAATGCGATGACTTTGGCGCTCGACGACTACACGCCCCGCGCCCGCGCGATCGCGGCGTGAGCGGCTTTCTCCGGCTGGTGCGGCGCGATTTGCGCTTGGCGCTGCGTCAGGGCGGCGACGCGGCGATGGTGCTGGCGTTCTTCTTGTTGACGGTCGCCCTCTTCCCTTTCGGCGTGGGGCCGGAACCCGAGGTCCTGCGACGCATCGCCGCCGGCACCGTCTGGGTAACCGCGTTGTTGGCGGCGCTCTTGTCGCTCGAGCGTCTCTTCCTCGCCGATTACGAAGACGGCTCGCTTGAGGCCCTCGTCCTGATGCCGCTGCCCTTGGAGATCCAGGTGCTGGCCAAAGCGCTGGCGCATTGGCTCACCACCGGCCTGCCGCTGACGGTGGTGGCGCCGCTCCTGGCGCTGTTGCTGCATCTCGATCGCAGCGGTTATGGCGCGCTCGTCATTGGCATGGCGCTCGGCACCCCGACCTTGAGCCTTATCGGTGCCGTCGGCGCGGCTCTGACCTTGGGCGCGCGACGCGGGGGCGTCCTTTTGTCGCTGCTGGTGCTGCCGCTTTACATTCCCGTGCTGATCTTTGGCGTGGGTGCGGTCGAAGCCCAGATAATCGGTGTCAGCGCGCGGCCCCACCTGCTATTGCTCGTGGCCCTGTTGCTCGCGGCCATCCCCCTGGCGCCGGTCGCGGCCGCTGCCGCCTTGCGCCAGGCGGTAGAGTAGCGGGATCGAATGCGCTAAAACCGGGCGATGTTTCGCTTCGCCAATCCCGCCCGCTTCATGCGTTTCAGCGCCGCCATCCTGCCCTGGTGCGCGGGCGCAACCGCCCTATTGCTGGCGGCGGGGTTGGTGTTGGCCTTGTTCGTCTCTCCGCCCGACTATCAGCAGGGCGAGGCGGTGCGCATCATGTATGTCCATGTTCCCGCCGCCTACCTTGCGAGCCTGGCCTATGCCGTGGTTGCGGTCGCGAGCGCCGTCAGCTTGATTTGGCGCCATCCCCTGGCGGATATAGCGGCGCAAGAAGCGGCCCCGCTCGGCGCGGGCTTCACCCTCATCTGTCTCATCTCGGGATCGCTCTGGGGCGAGCCGATGTGGGGTACCTGGTGGGTCTGGGATGCCCGGCTCACCTCCGTGCTGGTGCTGTTCTTTCTCTATCTCGGCTATATCGCGCTGGTGCATGCGTTCGACGATCCAACCCGCGGCGCCCGGGCCGGCGCGATCCTGGCGCTCGTGGGCGTGGTCAACCTGCCGATCATCAAATTCTCGGTCGATTGGTGGAGCACGCTGCACCAGCCCGAGAGCATATTTCGCCTCGGCGGCCCAACCATAGCCGCCGCCATGCTCTGGCCGCTGGCGGTCATGGCGCTGGGTTTCACCTTGTTCTTCGTCACGTTGCTGCTGGTGCGGATGCGCAGTCGCTTGCTCGCCGCCAAGATCCGCGCTCTGCGCCTTGTCGGATGATGGTCGCGATCGAGCATTACTTGGCGATGGGCGGCTATGCGGTTTTTGTCTGGCCTGCCTTTGCGGTCGCCGTGCTGATCATGGCGGCACTGGCGATCGACAGCGTTGCCGGCTATCGTCGCCGCCTGCGCGAATTGGCGCTGCTTGAAGGCGATTTACCATGAAACGCCAGCGCCGCCGTTTGCTCTATGTGGTGACCGGGCTGGTGTTGCTGGGGGGCGCCGCCGCGATCGTACTGAGCGTCCTGAGCGACAATCTCGTGTTCTTCTACAGCCCGACCGATCTCGCGACCCAACAGATCCCCGACGGACGACCGTTGCGCATCGGCGGTCTCGTCGCCGATGGCAGCGTCCACCGCTCGGCCGATGGCAAGAGCACCACCTTTGACGTCACCGACAAGGTTCATCACGTTCAAATCATCTATTCGGGCCCGCTCCCCGACCTGTTTCGGGAGGGACAGGGCGTGGTGATCGAGGGCGTGCGCGAAGCGAACGGCACAATCATGGCTTCAACCGTGCTGGCGAAGCATGATGAGCGCTATATGCCGCCCGAGGTGGTTGACGCCCTGAAACGCGCGGGCCGTTGGCAAGAAAGCGCGGCAGCAGCGAGGTGACGGTGAGACGTTCGATGCCGCAGCGTGTGCCGCGATCGCGGGCACTTTGCCCTGCCGGGCGGCGCGACCCGACACCGTGCAGCGGTGACCTGGGGCGGGCGGCATGATCATCGAACTCGGACATTTTGCCCTGATATTGGCGCTGCCCTTGGCGCTGATCCAGGCAACCGTGCCGCTATGGGGCGCCGAACGCCGCCACGCCGGCATGATGGCGCTCGGCGACCTGACGGCACTTGCACAGTTCGCCCTGATCGCGCTCGCCTTTGCCACCCTGGTCAATGCCTATATCACCTCGGATTTTTCCGTGCTCAATGTCGCGGAGAACAGTTCGTCGGCCAAGCCGCTCATCTACAAGATCAGCGGCGTGTGGGGGAACCATGAAGGGTCGATGATGCTGTGGGTGCTCATCCTCACCTTGTTCGGCGCGGCGGTCGCCTGGTTCGGCGATAATCTGCCGGCGCCGCTTAAGGCCCGCGTTCTCGCGGTACAGGCGATGATCGGCGCCGGATTTTTTCTGTTCATCCTCTTCACCTCCGATCCGTTCCAGCGTCTCGCCGATCCCCCGCTTGAGGGCAACGGGCTCAACCCGGTGCTGCAAGATCCCGGCCTCGCCTTTCACCCGCCGATGCTCTACCTCGGGTATGTCGGATTTGCGGTCGCGTTTGCCTTTGCCGTCGCGGCGCTGATCGAAGGCAAGGTCGATGCCGCATGGGCGCGCTGGGTGCGGCCCTGGACCCTGGCGGCGTGGTGCGCGCTGACCATCGGCATCGCGATGGGAAGCTGGTGGGCCTATTACACGTTGGGCTGGGGCGGCTGGTGGTTCTGGGACCCGGTCGAGAATGCGTCGTTCATGCCGTGGCTCGTGGGCACCGCGCTCTTGCATTCGGCCATCGTCGTCGAAAAGCGCGACGCGCTCAAAGGCTGGACGGTGTTGCTCGCGATTCTCACCTTTTCGCTGTCCTTGATCGGAACCTTCTTGGTGCGCTCCGGCGTGCTGACCTCGGTTCATGCCTTCGCGCTCGATCCCCGACGCGGCCTCTTCATCCTGGTCCTGCTGGCGGTCGCGATCGGCGGCTCGCTCCTGCTCTACGCCGTCCGTGCCCCGGCGCTGGCGGGCGGCGGCTTGTTTGCGCCGATCTCACGCGAAGGCGCGCTGGTCCTCAACAACGTGCTGCTTACGACCGGGGCCGCGACCGTGTTTATCGGCACCCTTTATCCGTTGTTCCTCGATGCGGTCGGCGGGCCGAAGCTGTCGGTCGGCTACCCATTCTTCGACCGCACCTTCGTGCCGATCATGGTTCCGCTATTGCTTGCGGTCGCGGTTGGCCCGTTTCTGGGCTGGAAGCGCGGCGATCTTCGGGGCGCTCTCGAGCGTCTGTGGATCGCGTTCGGGCTCGCCTTGGCGCTTGGCGCGATCGCCCTCTACCTGAGCCAAGGCGGGCCCATCCTGGCCGTCGGTGGACTGATGCTGGCGGCATGGGTCGGCTTCGGCGCCATCACCGAATGGGTCGGGCGTACCAGACTGAGTTGGCGCCGCGCGCTTCATCTGCCACGGGCAGCACACGGCATGACGCTGGCGCACTTGGGGTTGGCGGTGACGGTCGCCGGCATCGCCGCTTCGGCGTGGCAGGTGGAACGCATCGCCGTGATGCATCCCGGCGACAATATCGCGATCGGCGGCTACACGCTCCATCTTGATCGCCTCAGCGGGCTTGATACGCCGAGCTACCACGCCGAGCGTGCCGATATAAGGGTGACCGCGGGCGACCGCGCGATCACGGTGATGCATCCCGAGAAGCGCCACTACCCGTTGGAACAGATGACACGCGGCGAGACCGCGATCCGGACCACTTTCCTCGCCGATCTTTATCTCGCGCTCGGCGACGATGACGGCAAGGGCGGCGCCACGATCCGCGCCTACTGGAAGCCGCTGGTGCCGTGGATCTGGATCGGCGCCGTGTTCATGGCCTTGGGCGGCGTTTTAAGTCTGTCCGACCGGCGCTTCCGCGTCGGTGTCGCGCGCCGCGCCGCGCCGGCGAGCGCCGTGACCGAGGCCGGAGAATAAGCGCGATGCGCCGCTTCCTTTACATCGTTCCGCTCGCGCTGTTCATCGCCCTGGTGATCTATTTCTTCGTCGCGATGCGCGGCGGCTACGATCCGTCGACCTTGCCCTCGGCGATGATCGGCAAGCCGGTACCCACGTTCGATTTGCCGGGGCCGCTGGTGCCCCCCAGCTATGCCGGGCCGCGGGTGAAGCTTGGCTTTTCCAATCGCGACCTGCTCGGCCATGTCGTGTTGGTAAATTTTTTCGCTTCTTGGTGCATTCCTTGTCGCGTCGAGCATCCGGTGCTGATGGGGCTCGGGCCGGCAGCCGACGTGCCGGTGGTCGGCATCGCCTACAAGGACAAGTCCCAAGATGCCGTCGGCTTCCTCAACGAGTACGGCAATCCCTACGTCGCGGTCGCCATGGACGAGGGCGGGCGCACCGGCATCGATTTCGGCGTCTATGGCGTGCCGGAGACCTATCTCATCGACAAGCACGGCATTATCCGGCTGCGCTATGTCGGGCCGCTGACCGCCGAAGTCGTGGCACGAGAGATCCTGCCGGCGGTCCGCACGTTGCAGCAGTCGCCATGAGATTTTTTCTCCTCCTCCTCGCGATACTGCTGGCCACCCTGACGCCGCCGGCGCGGGCCGTCGAGCCCAACGAGATGCTGAAAAACCCCGCCCTCGAGGCGCGGGCGCGCGCAATATCGCGCGAGCTGCGCTGTCTCGTTTGCCAGAACGAATCGATCGACGATTCCAACGCCGATTTGGCGCATGATCTGCGCCTGCTGTTGCGCCAACGCTTGGCGGCCGGGGACACCGACCGACAGGCCATCGATTTCATCGTCGCACGCTACGGCGATTTCGTGCTGCTGCAGCCGCCGGTCGAGCCGGCGACGTACCTGCTGTGGTTTGGACCGGCGGCATTGTTGATCGTCGCCGCCGCCTCTGCCGCCATCTTCGTAAACCGCCGCAACCGCACGCTGCGGGAGCCGGCACCGCTCTCGGCCGAGGAGAAGCGGCGGCTCGATACGCTGCTCGACGAGCGGTATTGAGATGGCCATGCTAGCGATGGCGTTGTCGGCGGTGTTGGCGGTGCTCGTCCTGGGCTTCGTGTTCGTGCCGCTGGCGCGCGGCAGCGCGGTGCGGCGCGCCGGCCGCGACGCGCTCGCCCGCGCGGTCTATCGCGATCAGTTGGGCGAACTGGCGCGCGACCGCGAACGCGGTGTCATCGACGCGCGCGAGGAAGCGGCGGCACGGCGTGAAATCGAGCGACGCCTCCTGGGCAGCGATCGAAACGAGGAATCGAGCAACGTCAGACCGCGACCGGTTCTGGCCGCCGTGCTCGGGATCGCGTCGTTGCTTCTTGCGGCGGGTCTTTACGCGACGCTGGGCAATCCCGATTTGCCGGATCTGCCTTATGCCGATCGCGCGACGGCGCGGGCGATCGCCAGCCATCAAATGCCGACCGATCTCAACAAGGCGGTCGCCGATCTTGAAGCCAAGCTCAAGGCCCACCCCGACAATCTCGAAGGCTGGATTCTGCTGGGTCGCACCGAGGCCGTGCGCCAGCACTGGGAAAAAAGTGCCGAAGCGATGCACCACGCCATGACGCTGGCGCCGAACCGGCCCGACATTGCCACCGCCTACGGCGAGATGCAGATCATGGCCGACGGCGGGCTGGTGACCCCGCCCGCCCGCGATGCCTTCATCGCGGCCCTGAGCCAAGAACCCAAGGATCTGCGCGCGCTGTGGTATCTCGGTCTTGAGGCCGTGCAGCAGCGCAAAGTCGGCATGGCGCGCGACTATTGGCGCAAGCTGCTCGCACTGTTGCCGGCGAAGGGCGATGAACATGAGAGCGTCGCCGAGGCGCTCGAGACGCTTGACAAGGCACAGAAGGCGGCAAAGGAAGCGGCGCCGCCGAATTAGCTAAATCGCGGTCACCTTCTCGCGCTTTGCCAGCTCTTCCGCGATCAGCTCCTTTCTCGACAATTTGCCGACCGCGGTCTTCGGCAGGTTGGCGCGGAACTCAATCTCCGCCGGCATTTCGTATTTGGCGAGACGCTCGGCGAGGAACACACGGAGCTCATCGAAAGTGAAGGGGCTGGCATTCGGCTTCAGCGCGATGAACGCCTTCGCCGACTGGCCTCGATAGGGATCGGGCACGCCGATGACCGTCACTTCTCCGACCGACGGATGCTCGTAGATGGCTTCTTCGACGGTGCGCGGATAAACGTTGAAGCCGCCGGAAATGATCAGATCCTTCTTGCGGTCGACAATCGTGAGGTAGCCGTCCTGATCCAGGTAGCCAATGTCGCCAGTATGGAATCGGCCGCCGCGAAACGCCTCGGCCGTGGCTTCGGGCTTTTTCCAATATCCCTTCATCACCGTCGGTCCAGTGATGCAGATCTCGCCGCGCTCGCCCGACGGGGTGAGGTTGAGACCGGACTCGAGGTCGACGATCTCGACCTTGGTCAGTGGCGCCGGTAGCCCGACCGAGCCGAGACGCGGATCTTCGTCAAGGCGCTGGAAGGTCGCGACCGGTGCCGTTTCGGTCAGGCCATAACCCTCGGCCGGCGTCACGCCGGTCAACGCCTTGAAGCGCGCCGCCACTTCGATCGGCAAGGGCGCACCGCCCGAACCGCACTGGGTCAACGAGGAAATGTCGAACTCCTTGATGCGCGGGTGATTGACCATGGCGGTGAACATGGTCGGCACGCCCGGGAACACCGTGATCTTCTTGCGGGTAATGTCGGCAAGCGCACGCTCGGCGTCAAAACGCAAGTGAAGCACGACGGTGGCGGCAACGGCGATCGTGACCTGCATGACGATGCCGAGACCGAAAATGTGGAACAACGGCAACACCATCAAGGTCTTGTCTTGCGCAAATCGCAAATCCCGGCCCAGCCAGCGATTGCGGATGCCGATCACGGCACGGAAATTGGCGTGCGTCAGCATCGCGCCCTTGGGCTCGCCGGTGGTGCCGCCGGTATAGACGAGGCACGCGATCTCATCATCGAGCGGTCCGCGCGGATGCCGCACATAAGCGCCGTCATTGTCGATGAGCGCGGCGAAATCGATCTCGGTGCCCGGCCCTGGCACCCGCTCGGCCGGCGCGCCGGCGACCGCCCGCGCCACCGGGGCGGCCATGAAATCATCGAGCGCACAAACCACCACCCCGCGCAGCTGCTCCTTACCCTTGAGGGCGGCGATCGACGGATAAAGGGTCGGCAGGTCGAGGGTGACGACGATCTGTGCCTCGGAATCCTTGAGGAGATATGCCAATTCGCGCGGTGCGGCCAACGGGCTGAACGGCACCACGCGCCCGCCGGCCATCAGCACGCCGTAAAAACAGATGATAAAATGCGGGGTATTGGGGAGATGCAGCGCGACCTGGACACCAGGGCCGACGCCCAGGGCCTGAAGGCCCTTGGCGGCCCGGGCCGCAAGCTCTCTCAGCTCACGATAGGGAACGAGGCGGTCATAAAAGTCGATGGCGATGATCTCCGGGTAGCGAGCGGCCGAGTCGATGAGCACGTTCTCCAAAGGTTCCGGCGCGGGCAAGGGCTCGCTCCAACTCACGCCCGTCGGATAGGATTTTTCCCAGATTTGCGGCATGCCCGACCTCCCTTGCCTGGCGAACACCGTTTTGCCGGCTTCTTGATGGCAACCCTATTATAGCGATACCGCGGTTGCAAACCTGCCGCGGGCGCTTCCTAATGGCCGCTTCCACCGCAAGCCGAACCGGTCGCATTCGGCTTTTTGTTTGGCCGCAACCTGCTCCGGGAACGGCCGACAATATGAACCGATCCGGCATTGAGGTGGCCGAAGGCGCGCCGCGACACGACACCGGCCGTCGTCGGCAACAAAGCGAGCTTCGGTGGGACGGATCCCGTCGGTCGCGACGCCATCAGGCCATGGCGAACCACGTCTCGGGAACCATCGCAGACCTGCCGTGTTCGCTTTTTGCGACAGCGCAGGAGGCCGAGGGCATGAGCACATACCGGGTACTGCTGGTGGCTTTGGCCGCGACCTTGCCTGCCAGCGCCATCTCGGTCGCCCATCCACCGCCCAATGCCGACCCGGCCCTGCACGAGTGGTTTGAAAGTCTGAAACAACCGCACACGGGTGTCGGATGCTGCGCCGAATCCGATTGCCGAATTCTGACCAACGATCAATGGCGCACCACGCAGAACGGTTATCAGATCCGCGTCAGGCGATTCTGGATCAATGTGCCGCCCGACAAGATTTTGCAGCACCAACCCAATCCCACCGGCTCGGCCGTCGCCTGCTATCGCGAGGGCTACGGACCGCCGACCCCGGCCCACATCTTCATCTACTGTTTCGTCCGAAGCACCGAAACGTAAGGTGGCGCTGAGGCCGGCGGCAGCACGGCGTTCGCCGTGGCTATTTCAGATATTCGTTGAAAAAGTCCTCCATGGCGAGCCACGAACGGTGGTCGGCTTCGGCGTTGTAGGCGACCGGACTTGCCGGATTGTTGCCGGCGGCGGGAAGCGTGTAAGCATGCCGCGCGCCGCCATACTGTACCATCTGCCAATCGACATGGGCCGCGCGCATTTCCGCTTCGAACGCATCGACGTCCTTTTGCGGCACGACCGGATCGTCGCCGCCTTGCAGCGCCAGGATGTGGCCCTTGATGTTTTTGGCATCGGCGGGATTGGGCGTGGCGAGAATGCCGTGAAACACCACGGTTGCCAAAATCGGCGCGCCAGCACGGTCCAACTCCAACGCGCTGCCGCCGCCGAAGCAATAGCCGATCATCCCGATGCGCGCGGGATCGACGTGCTGGTTCGCCAACAACACTGCCAACGCCGCTTGCCCGCGTGCTCGCCAGAGGGCGCGGTCCTTAACGAAGGGCATCATTGCGGCCGTCGCTTCTTTCGGATTCTTGGGATGGACCTTGACGCCGTAAATGTCGGCGGCGAAGGCGACGTAACCCTGTCGCGCCAGCTTTTTCGCCACCTCCTCCTCGAACGGCGTGAGCCCAAAATACTGGTGCATGATCAATATGCCGGGCCGCTTGCCGGTGGCGGCGGTGTCATAGGCTAGAAAGCCGCGCAGCGTCGCATCGCCCGCCTTATAGGTGACATGCTCGGTCTTGATTTCGGCGCGCGCAGCCTGGGCTGCCAACATCAGACCACAGGCGAGCGCCGCGTAGAGCTTCAGCGTCATGGTATCTCCCCGGATATTGCTTATGTTTGGACAAGGTTGCGACTTTGCGCTGGCATGCGCGATGGTGTCAATCAATGGCGAGACACGTTAAGTTGGGGCACCTTTGCGAGGGGGCGGGCATGGGATTATGGAGGGCGGCGGCGGCCATCTGGGTGATGATATTGGCGGCGATGGGATCGGGACATGCACAGCCGCCGGCCCATTACAATCCGGCGCTCCATGCCTGGTTCGAAAGCTTGAAGGAGCCGGGTACCGGCATTGGCTGCTGCTCCGAATCCGATTGCCACATCCTGACCCCGGAGGAATTGAAACAGACCAAGGACGGCTATCAGGTGCGCGTGCGCAATCTTTGGGTCAGGGTGCCGCCGGACAAGATCCTCGAACACCAGTGGAATCCAACCGGCGGGGTGGTCGCCTGTTACGGCCCTGGCCGCGACGCGCAAAGTCAGGCTTCCGTGGTCATCTTCTGTTTCATTCGCGGCACCGAGACCTAGGACTCGTTCGGCCATGAGCAAGGCCTTTACCAAGGAAGAAGAGGGCGAGGAAGAAGCCCTGGAGCAGGATGCGCCGGCGCCGCCGGGTGGCCGCAACTACATCACCCGCGCGGGATTCGAGGCGCTGGAGGCCGAGTTGCGCTGGCTCACCCGGGTCGAGCGGCCGCGCGTCGTCGAGACGGTGTCGTGGGCGGCGGGCAACGGCGACCGCTCCGAGAACGGCGATTACGTTTACGGCAAAAAACGCCTCGGCGAGATCGACCGCCGCCTCCGGTTTTTGATGAAGCGGCTCGCCATTGCCGAGGTGGTCGACACCACCCAGCAAAAGAACCGCGACCGCGTCTTCTTCGGCGCCACCGTCACCTACGAGGACGCGCGCGGGCGCGAGCGCACGGTCACCATTGTCGGCATCGACGAGGCCGATGCCGATCACGGCCGCGTCAGTTGGATTTCGCCGATCGCCCGGGCGCTGCTGAAGGCGCGGGCGGGCGAATCGGTCGAACTGCGCACGCCCACGGGAATCGAAACCGTCGAGGTGATCGCTATTAGCTACGGCGATTGAGATCGCTCGGCCCCGGGCTCAGGGGCGCCGGGTTTGTGCCGCCTCTGGCACCCGTCGTTCGGTTAGCGTCTCCGTTCCGCGACGCGGCGGGCGATGCGCAAGAGCGCGTCGCGGCAGATCGCCTCCGGCGGTTGTCCGCTGCGCTTGGCGTTGATTTCGGCGTCGAGCAAGAGGCTCAGCGCCGCACGGGCACGACGCGCCGGCCAGTGACGCAACTGCAAACGCATGCGTTCGGCGACCCGGAAAATAGGTTGCGGGCGCAAGGCGCTGAGCGCCTCTTCCTCGCTGGCCCCCTCATCGACGCGCGTTGCCGCGGCGTGGAGGCGCGTTACATGACGTTGCGCCGCGCGCAGCACGGTAACCGGGTTCTCCCCTTCGGCGAAGAGCCGGTCGAGCGCACGCTCCAGCATCGCCGTGTCTCCCGCCGTTGCCGCCAGCACCGCATCGTCCATTTCCAACGCAGCACTGTCGCCGACCAGGAGAGCGGCGTTCTCGACCGTGACGTTGCCGCCATCGCCGGCGTAAAGGGCGAGCTTTTCCAGTTCGCCCCGGCTCAAGCCACGATCGGCGCCGAGATGGTCGACGAGATAGGCCGAAGCTTCCGCATCGAGGCGAATTCGATGCTGTGCCATGACTTCGCCCACCAGCGCCCGCAGGTCGCGCACGGTGTCGGGATAGCAGGCGATGGCGACGGCGTCGGTCGCGGTCTCGAAGGCGCGACGCAGCGGCGAACGCGCCGCCAGGGGGCCGGCCTCGACCAGGACGAAACCATCACCCCGGCCCGTGGTCCTGAGGAAGCGCTGGAATAGCGCGCCCAGCGCGTCACCGGCATCGCGCACGCGAATGAGGCGCCTGCCGCCGAACATGGTCATCTGCCCGACTTCGGCCGCCAGCAAGTCGGGGTCGTCGCCGAGCGCCGCCGGCGCCAGTTCACTGACACGAAAGGCGTCTTTCGGGTCGGCACAGACGGCCCGCGCCAGCGTGTCGGCGCGCTCGCGCACGCGTCCGCCGTCGGGTCCATAAATCAGGGCGGCACGGGCGCCGCGATCGGGCGTCTTGAGGAAGGCCTCGATCCGGACGCCAGCGAGCTTGGTCACTCTGCGGCGGATTTGTTGTGGAAATAGGTTGCGAGCCGAATCGCGATCTGTTCGCCAATATCCTCGATCACGCGTGTCTCGGCGCCGGCCTGCCCGATCTGTGCCGAATAAGGGTTGGTGGGGATGTTGTAATCGGCGATCGATTGTATCTTGCCGCGATAAAGCGTCGTCTTCTCGTCGAGAGTGGTCAATGCCATGTCGGCCGCCGCCGAGATAGAGCCGCGCGGTGCAACATTGTTGGGTTCGACGGCGAGAAAATCGCCCTTGATCGCCAGCACGACATGGAGTGCAAAGCGCGGCGGTACCGCGGTACCGTCGGGGTTGAACTCTCTCTGCAGCTGCCATTGCAGCAACTGGCCGATATGTTCTCGGATCGGCAGAATCTTCACCGCCGCCAGATCCGTCTCCATGACCGCGCCCGAATGGTCGGCATAGAGCGGCTCGAAGCCGCACGCCGCCAGCGGCGGCGCCGCGAGAAGCAAAAGAGCCAGGAGTGGCCGGCGCATGCCCCTCTTATATCACCAAATTGATGATGCGGTTGGGTACCAGGATGACCTTGCGTACCGGCTTGCCGGCGATGGCACGCGTCACCCCTTCCTGTGCCAGCGCCGCCTTCGATGCTGCATCCTGGTCGGCGTCGCGCGGCAGTTCCAGGGTCGCGCGCAGCTTACCGTTCACCTGCACCGCGACGGTGACGAGTTCGTCCAGCAGAAGGGCTGGATCCGCCTTCGGCCACGCCTCGTCGGCCAGCAAGGTGCCATGCCCCAGGATGTGCCATAGTTCCTCGGCAAGATGGGGCATCATCGGATTGATGAGCCGCACCGCGGTTTCGATGCCCTCGCGCAATACCGCCGGCGGCAACGCAGCGCCTTCGTCCTCAAGCAGATTGGTCAATTCGCGGATTCGCGCCACCGCGCGGTTGAAACGGAACTTGTCGAAATCGTCGGTCACCGCGGCGATGGCGCGATGAATCGCGCGGCGCGCCGGGTGATCGCCTGCGGAAATGCCGCCGGGAGCCGGCAAAGTGCTGTTGGCTGCCAGCCGCCACAGCCGGTTGACGTAGCGCCACACGCCCTCGATGCCGGCGTCGGTCCATTCGAGATCGCGTTCGGGCGGGCTGTCGGACAACAGATAAAGCCGCGCGGTGTCGGCACCGTAACGATCAGTGATCGCTTCGAGCCCGACCAGATTCCGTTTCGACTTCGACATCTTTTCACTGCGCCCGATCGTGACCGGGGCGCCGTTCGCCGTGGCGCCATCTTCGTTGCGCGTCACCTGCTCCGGGAAGAGCCAATCGCCTGCGGCGCTCTGATAGGTCTCGTGGCATACCATGCCTTGCGTGAACAGGCCGGCGAATGGCTCGGCCAGATCGAGATACCCGCAGTCGCGCAACGCGCGGGTGAAGAAGCGGGCGTAGAGAAGATGAAGAACCGCATGCTCGATGCCGCCGATATATTGATCGACCGGCAGCCAGTAATCGACTTCGGGTCGCACGAAGGCGGTGGCCGCGCGCGGCGAGCAGAAGCGGGCGAAATACCAGGACGACTCGAAAAACGTATCGAACGTGTCGGTCTCGCGTCGCGCCGCGCCGCCGCAACAAGGGCACGCGACATGCTTCCAGGTCGGATGATGATCGAGCGGGTTGCCGGGCTGATCGAAGCTGACATCGTCGGGCAGACGCACCGGCAAATCCCGCTCGGGAACCGGCACGATGCCGCACTTGCCGCAATGGATGACGGGAATGGGGCAGCCCCAATAGCGCTGCCGTGACACGCCCCAGTCGCGCAGCCGGTACTCGATCGTGCCCTCGCCGGTGCCGTGCCGCTCGAGATGCCTGATCATGTCTTTCTTGGCCTCTGGCACCGGCAAGCCATCGAGGAAATGCGAATGAAACAGCACCCCGCCATAGTCGGTGTAGGCTTCCTCGCCCACGGCAAAATGCTCGTCGGCATCGCGGGGCTTCACCACGGTCTTGACCGGCAGCCGGTATTTGCGCGCGAACTCCAGGTCGCGCTGGTCATGTGCCGGGCAACCAAAGATCGCGCCGGTGCCGTATTCCATCAGCACGAAATTCGCGACATAGACCGGCAGGTGCCAAAGCGGGTCGAGCGGGTGAAGCGCACGCAGGCCGGTGTCGAACCCTTTCTTCTCCGCACTTTCGATCGCGGCTTCGCTGGTGCCGACCCGGTTGCATTCGGCGATGAACCGGGCCAGCGCCGGATCTTCCGCGGCCATTGCCGCCGCGAGCGGGTGGTTTGGCGAGATCGCCAGAAAGCTGGCGCCGTAAAGCGTGTCGGGCCGCGTTGTGAAAACCTCGAGCTTGTCGTCGCGTCCGGCGAGCGCCCACCATACACGGGCCCCTTCCGACCGCCCGATCCAATTCTCCTGCATGACGCGGACGCGCTCGGGCCAGCGTTCCAAAGTCTGAAGCGCATCGAGGAGCTCGTCGGCGTATTTGGTAATGCGCAGGAACCATTGCGACAAAAGGCGCCGCTCCACCGGCGCGCCCGACCGCCAGCCGCGGCCCTCGATCACTTGCTCGTTGGCGAGCACGGTATGTTCCTCGGGATCCCAATTGACCCAGCTCTCCTTGCGGTAGGCGAGTCCGGCCTTGAGGAAATCGAGAAACATCTTCTGCTCATGCCGGTAATATTCCGGATGGCAGGTTGCGATCTCGCGGCTCCAATCATAGGCGATGCCCATGCGCTGCAGTTGGCCGCGCATGACGGCGATGTTGGCGTCGGTCCACTCCTTGGGATGGACGCCATCGGCGATGGCGGCGTTCTCGGCCGGCAGGCCGAATGCGTCCCAACCCATCGGATGCAGCACATTGAAGCCCTGCGCGCGCTTATAGCGCGCAACCACGTCGCCCATCGTGTAGTTGCGGACATGGCCGACATGGAGCTTCCCCGACGGATAGGGAAACATTTCGAGCACATAATATTTGCGGCGCTTCGCATCGAGCCGGGCCGCGAACGTGGCGCGTTCCCGCCACACCGACTGCCATTTCGCCTCGGTGGCCTGCGCGGAATAAGGCATCGAACGCGAGAGCGGCGCGCCGCCTATTGGTTGGACGCAGTGCTGAGGCGAATCTGCCGGGCGCGGGTCAAGATGGAGTTTTCGAGATCGTGCCCGGTTTTCGGATCGACCTGCGCATCGACCCATTGACCGCTCGCATCCCTGGTCTGGCGGAACACCGTGACCTTAACCCCGTCGGCACGAAGTTCACGATTGAGAATGAAAATATTGACCTTAAACCGTTCGTCGGGTGCCCCTCGCGGGCTATACCAATCGGTGATGATCGTGCCGCCAAAGGGATCGGCCGAGGCGATCGGCATGAACGACATCGTGTCGAGCGACGCATGCCAGAGATAGGAATTGACCGCGACGCCGGAAATGCCGCCCCCGCCCTTGTCCTTGTCATCGAACAGGCCCAGCAGGCTAAAGCTGTTCTGGTTGCCGTCTTCCTGCTTGTTCAGGTAGACCTGCGCCGCCGGCACGTTGGGATTGTAAAGCGGGTTGGTGTGGTAGGGGTCGACGGCACGTTGCTGGGCGTTGGTGTCGGTCTGGCCGTTATCGACCGGGTCGCCGAAGAAACCGTTGCCACACCCGGTCAGCGCCAGGGTGCCAGCGGTGAGCATCGCCAAGCCAAGCGCGTTTTTTGCCATTTGGACCACTCCCCATCGAAGATGGCGCGGTGATAGAATTTGCCGCGCCCATCGGACGTCCGCAACATGTTGCAATATCCTGAAATCGCCCCTTCTGTCCAGGCTTGGCCATGACCGAGACGGGAACCATCGGCGAACGACTCGCGAGCTTGCGGGCCCGCATCGCCGAGCTGGCGCGCGCGGCCGGCCGCGATCCCGCGGAGACCGCGCTTATGGCGGTATCGAAGACGCATCCTGCCGCGAGCGTGGCCGCCGCGCTGGCCGCGGGCCAACGCCTCTTCGGCGAAAACCGCGTCCAGGAAGCCGCGGCCAAATACCCCGCCTTGCAACAATCCTATCCCGATTTGCGCCTCCATCTGATCGGTCCGCTGCAACGCAATAAGGCGGCCGCGGCGGTCGCCTTGTTCGACGGCATCGAGACGCTCGACCGGCCGGCCCTGGCCGAAGCGCTGGCGCGGGAAATCGAGCGACAGCAGCGCCGACCGGACCTCTTCATTGAGGTCAATACCGGGGAAGAGCCGCAAAAGTCCGGTGTCTGGCCGGCGGCGGCCGACGCCTTCATCACCCAATGCCGCGACCAGTGGCGGTTGCCGGTGGTCGGGCTCATGTGCATTCCGCCGGAGGGAGAAGAGCCGGCACCGCATTTCGCGCTGCTGCGCGACATTGCCCGGCGCCATGGCCTCAAACGCCTCAGCATGGGCATGAGCGCCGATTATGACACCGCGATCCGCTTCGGCTCGACCGAGCTTCGGCTCGGCACCGCGATCTTCGGCGCCAGAGGAACCTAGGCCTGGCGCTCGAGTCGCTCCATATCCTCGTCGCTGAAGCCAAAGTGATGGCCGATCTCGTGAATCAACACGTGACGCACCACGGCATCGAGCGGTTGCCCGGTCTCGCACCAGAAATCAAGGATCGGACGCCGGTAGAGGTGGATCATGTCGATGCCGGGATAGGGATGCATCACGCTTTTGCCGGGGAGCGGCGTGCCGCGATAGAGGCCGAGCAGCTCGAAGTCGTCATCGAGACCCATCTCCCGCTGCGTCGCCTCATCGGGAAAATCCTCGACGCGGATCACAACGCCGCCAATATGGCGCGCCAGCTTCTCCGGAATGGTCGCCAGCGCCCGCTGCGCCAGCGCTTCAATCTCGCCGAGCGACGGCGGCTTCATCTCAGGCTTGATCTGACGCGACATTCTGATCACATTTTTCCGAGGTGGACGCTGGCGAGGAGGCGGTTATGTCGGAACGTCTGGTCGGCGCGGCGCGTCAAGCCGCGATCAACGGGTTGCATGGTTGGGCCGAAGTCGAGAAGCGCGATGCCATCCAAAAGACCTTCCATTTTGGCAATTTCAGCGAGGCCTGGGGTTTCATGAGCCGA
Source organism: Alphaproteobacteria bacterium (assembly GCA_030041335.1). Taxonomy (GTDB): domain Bacteria; phylum Pseudomonadota; class Alphaproteobacteria; order ATCC43930; family CGMCC-115725; genus JAATGI01. The sequence goes on from JASHOB010000057.1 coordinate 78,175, forward strand.
GTTGCCCTGGCGGCTGAAAAGATGGATCACCATCCCGAATGGTTCAATGTCTATAACCGAGTCGAGATCGTGCTTTCGAGCCATGATGTCGCGGGGCTGAGCACGCGCGACATCAAGCTCGCGCATGCCATCGAAGAGGTGGCACCGCCCCGGGATCGGTGATCATTCCGCGGCAATCGCGTCGCGGCGGTTCAGTGCCATGCCGTGGAAGCGGACGAAATAGAGCCGCGCCAGGGTAAAGGCCGCGACGGTGGCGATTGTCAGCGGAACGGCAAGGAACAGATAGAGTTGCTGGATCGGCAAATTCATGCCGATCAATATGCCGGCGACGATCGGTCCCGTCACCGAACCGACCTTGCCGACGGCGAAGGTCCAGCCCGAGCCGTTGGCGCGGAACGCGGTGGGATAGATCAAGGCACTGGTGGCATTGATGCCGAATTGCAGCCCCAACAGGGTGAAGCCGGCCAGAAACACGGCGACCATCAGCGCCGTCTGCGACCATTGCGCGGCATAGCCGATCGAACAAGTGATCGGAATCGCCAGCAGGAATAAGAGACAGACCGGCATCAGCCCGATGCGGTCGAGAGGCCGGGCGATCGACAAGCCGCCCAAAGTGCCGCCGACCTGGAAAAAGGTCAGGGCCAGGCCGGAACGCGTCAGCGGAATGCCCGAACTGTGCAACACCGTCGGCAGCCAGGTGGTGACGAAATAAAACGTTCCGGTATTGCAAATTGCCAGGACCCAGAGCAGCGGCGTGATGAATCTGAGCCCGTCGGTGAAGAGCAGACGGGGCGAGAAGCCGCTCTGCGGACGTTCGTCGGAAATGACAAAACGGGCCGCGGCGAGGTCGATGCCAGGCGCCAGCGCGCCGACGAGACGTGCCGCTTCGCGGTGCCGATCGCCGCGCAGCACCAGATATTTGATCGACTCCGGCAGCCACAACGCGGTAACCGCGGTAATGCCGAGCGTGATGACGCCGCCCAGCAAGAACAGCGACTGCCAGCCGTAACGCGGCATGAGCCAGCCGGCGACGGTTCCGGGCAGGCCCGCACCCAACGTCAGTCCGGTAAACATCACGGTGATGAGCGTGGCGCGGTAGCGCTTGGGCGCGTATTCGGCGTTGAGCGCAATGATGGTCGGCATCAGGCCGCCGATCCCGACGCCGGCGATGAATCGCAACACCGCCAATTGCACCAGGTTGCCCGCCGCCATGGTCGCTAGCGACATCAGCGACACCAGCAACGCGGAAATCACGATCGCCGATTTGCGTCCGTGCCGATCCGCGATCCAGCCAAACAACGGCGCGCCCACGAAAGTCGCCGCCAGCCCGAGGCTGAACGTGAAGCCCAGGGCCTTCATGTCGGTGATGCCCCATTCCTTGACGATGACCGGGCTGACATAGGCGACAGTGCCGCCGTCGAAGCCTTCGAACAGCGTCAGGAAAAATCCGAACAGCACGACTTTCCAATTGAACCAGCCAAGGCGCCGCTGGTCGATGAGTTGAGTAACGTCGATGAGCGTCATGCTCCTCCCTCATCCCGATTTTGTTGGCGGCCGCGGCCGATGGTACGCGGATGCCGCGCCCGCGTCACCAACAAGCGTCTGGAGGCAAGGGCTGAACGGGCCAGGAGTGGGTTTCTCGCGCGGGCGCGACAAATACCGGCGCCACCGCGCGCTCCCTGTCGCGGCCGGGGAGGCGCTACGCTTCGGAACATTCGCGCCGGTGTTGCAAACGGACCTGCCGATCATGCCGTCCCGGGGCGGCGCCCCCGCGTCTGCGTCGGCGCTGACGCGCCTAAATCGGGTTTGGCCTATCCGCCGAGCGCGCGCGCAAACCGCGCACATCCGGCCGGATTGCCGTCGAAGCGGTAGCTTTTGATGCGGTTCGCCGAATCGACGGCAATTTCGAGGCGGCACTCGGCAATCACCGACAGCGGCGTGATCGAAGCCATGATCGGCATGCCGCCGGGGCCGGCCGACGTTGTCTCGGGAACCACAAAAGAGAGTTTGTTTCTCGTTTCCCAGGTGTAGATCGTGAGCGGCGGGAGGTCGCGCCGGGCAGCGGGGTCCCCGAGCCTTGCGACGGCGTCGCGGACATCGTGTCCGACCATCTTATCCATAGCTTCTTTGACGTCGTCGCTGGCGCACGCCGCCAGCGTCAACGCGACCAGCAAAACCAACGCCCATCGTTGCACCGCTTCCTCCCTTCGGCGGCCGCCGCACCCGATACTACCACGGCACGAGCGACACTCACTCCGTCCTATATTCGGCCATGCGGCCGCCCTATAGTGCGCGGCCAACCGAAACGCATGTTGCTGACATGGGGTTGCACGCATGAACCAGCTGCCGGCGGCGCTCGCCCTTCTTGCACTGGCCGTGGCGCCGGCCTGGGCAGAGAATTATTCCGATCCGACCGCCTATTGCCGCGCGGTTGGCACGATCGATCGGCCGGACACCCGCTACACGGGGCGCAAACTGCCCGACTGGATGGCGGCGCAGCTCGGTCTCACGCCCGACCAGGACAAGATGATGGAATGGCGCTGCGCCGGCGGCGTCGTGCTCGCCTGCCTCTATGGTGCGAATATTCCCTGCGATGCCAAGGCCGACACGCGTCGTCGACCCACCACCGCGATCCGCCGATTCTGCCGCGAGCATCAGGGTTCTGATTTCGTGCCAATGTACGTTACCGGCCATTCGAGCGTCGTGTCATGGGCATGTGATGGCGCGCGACCGGTCGTGACCAGGGTGGGCGACGTCGATGCAGAGGGCTATGCCAAGGCCTATTGGCATCCGGTCCAGCGCTGACGGCGCTTTGCTGGCGTCGCGCATGACCCGAAGGCGGGGATGCCGGCGCCACGGCGACCGCGGGAGAGGCCGCCCCCTATCGTGCTGGCGGCCGCAAACGCGGTCCTATAGCGTCGCGGCAGTGCCGAATACCAAGGTGATCTGGCTCGAGAGATAGCCGCCGTTGCCGTTGCACAGGGCGATCTCCGCGTCTCTCACCTGGCGATCACCCGCCGTGCCGCGCAATTGCTCGACCGCCTCGATCATGAGGAACATGCCGTACATGCCGGGATGCACGCAGCTCAGCCCGCCGCCGTTGGTGTTGAGCGGATGCTTGCCGCCGGGTGCGATATTGCCCGCGGCGACAAACGGCCCGCCCTCGCCCTTCCGGCAGAAACCGAAATCCTCCAGGAACAGGATGGTGTTGATCGTGAAAGCGTCATAGACCTCGATGACATCGACGTCCTCGACCGAGATACCGGCCATGTCGTAGGCACGCGGCGCCGCCTGGGCGACCGCCGTCACCGTCAGGTCCGGCATCTGCGAGATGTCGTTATGCGTAGTCGCCGCACCGACACCAAGCAGATAGACCGGCGCCTGCGGGAAATCCCGGGCGCGGTCGGCGCGCACCACGATCATGGCGGCACCGCCGTCGGTGACGAGGCAGCAGTCGCGCACGCCAAAGGGATCCACCACCATGCGCGACTTCAACACTTCGTCGATGGTCAGCGGCCCGCGCATGAAGGCGCGCGGATTCTTCTGCGCCCATTGCCGCGCCGACACGGCGACATGCGCGAGATGCTCCTTGCTCGTGCCGTACTGGTGCATGTGGCGCGCCGCCGCGAGCGCGTAGGAATTGATGGGCTGGCGCGGCCGGTAGGGCGCGTCGAAGGAGCGGCCGAAACCCGGGCCGCCGCGCCGCGTTGCCGTACGCGCATTGCTGCCATAAGCGATCAGCGCGACGTCGCACAGTCCCAGATGCAGTGCCGCCGCCGCGTCCTGCATCGCATTGTTGAAGGACGAACCGCCGATATTGGTCGAGTCCATCACCCTGATGTTCTTGAGGCCGAAATATTCCGGGTAGAGAATGGCGCCGAGCGGATCGTTGAAGTTCGAGCCAAAGATGCCGTCGACTTGGCTCTTGTCGATGCCGGCGTCGGCGAGCGCGTTGTGGATCGCCTCACCCATGATTTCGAGATGCGAGCGGCCGGGCAACTCGCCAAATGGTGTCAGCCCGATGCCGACGACGGCGACCGAGCCGCGAAGCGGGTGTGCCATGGTTATTTCCCCGCCGGACGGAAAAGCACGAGCGGCTCTTTGCCGAGGTCGCCGATATAGGCCTCAACCGCCATGCCGATCTTGACGTCCGCCGGCGCGATGTCCGTGACGCGCGACATCATGCGCGGTCCTTCGGCAAGATCGATGAGCGCAATATTGTAGTCGGGTCCGTCCTCGGGACGCTGGCGCACCACCGAGGTTGAGTACACAGTGCCCTTGCCCGAGGCGTCGAGCCACACCCAATCGGCCGCACCGCAATGAACGCAGAGCATCCGCGGGTAGAAGAAATTCCGGCCGCAGGCGTTGCAGTGTTGGATGCGGAACTTGCCGTTCTTGAGATGGTCGCCATAGACCGCGTCGGGCCCCGGCCCTTCGAAGGCGGCCGCTCGCTTAATCGCCATCGCGCTCCCCTTATTATCTTCGGCGCGGACGATAGGCGGGGACAGCGCAGGGCGCAACCCGATATTCTACCAAGCTATAGAAACGGAGGAGCGCCTCAGCTCGGCTTCTCGTTCTTGGTCAGCTCTTCGAGCTTTTTCTGCAGCTGATCGAGGCGCGAGGTCAGGTCCTTGATCGTGCCGGCATCGCTCTGCGTCGAGGCGGTGCCCGGCGGCCGCTCCGGCGCGGCGCCGCTTGGCGGGAAGGGCGAGAACATTTTCATGGTTTTCTCGAACAGCGCCAGGTTCTGCTTGCCCATCTCCTCGAGCGAGCCGAACGGGAACAGTCCGCCGAACGCATCCTGCAGGTTCTTGCGCATCTGTTCCTGGTTCTTGGTGAAGCTCGACATCGCCTGTTCGAGATAGCGCGGCACCATGAATTGCATGCTGTCGCCGTACAGGCTGATGAGCTGGCGCAGAAAATTGATCGGCAGCAGGTTCTGCCCTTTCTGCTCCTCCTCGACGATGATCTGGGTGAGAACGGCGCGCGTCAGGTCTTCGCCGGTCTTGGCATCGTGGACGACGAATTCGCTCCCCGCCTTCACCATCTTTGCAAGGTCGTCGAGCGTGACATAGGAACTGGTCGCGGTATTGTAGAGCCGACGGTTGGCGTATTTCTTGATGACGATCGGCGGCTTGCCGCCCGGCTCCCTGTCGGCGGGTTTGGCGGCGGATGCGGCATCGCTCATGCGGTCAACCTCTGGCGATAGAGCGTAACATTTATCTTTGCTACGCAGCAATGGTCATGCCGCAGTGCAGCGACGGCTTCGCGCCTTTTGTCGCCGAAGGAGCTTGGCTATGATGCCAAATCATGAAACCGGAGCGTGCGGAGGACCGTCCCGATCTGGCGACGCTCGCCAAGCGATTCATAGACCTATGGCAGGATCAGATGACCGCGCTCGCGGGCGACCCGGAACTGGCGGACAATATCGCCAGGTTTCTGGGTGCGCTGCCGTTTGGCATGCCGCTATGGCCGCGGCCTCATGAGGCGGGCCCGGCTCGGACCCAGGCCGCTGCCGCTGCATCTGATGAGCGCCGGCGCCGTGTGGATGAGCTCGCATCTCGCCTTCGCCATGTCGAGGAACGGCTCGCTCTCCTGGAGGCCGGAACTGGCGCGAAACGCCGCGGGGCTCCAAGAAAACCTAAGAAACGTCAGCCCTGAATCGTTCGCGCGCGCGCTCGATCGCGAGATCATGGCGCGCAGCGAGGCGATGCTACGCGGCCTCGAGCGTTATCGTCGTCATCCTTATCGTCGTGCCGCCAAGGAGCCACCGGCCTTGTGGCGACGGGGCTCGAGCCGACTGCTCGATTACGGGCCGCGAGCGGGCGCGCCGCTTCTGGCGGTGCCTTCCCTGATAAACAAGGCCTATGTGCTGGACCTCCTGCCGCGAGCGAGCCTGTTGCGGTATTTGTCAAAGGCCGGCATTCGGCCCTTGTTGGTCGATTGGGGCGAGCCCGGCGAGGCGGAGCGCGGTTTTGGTCTCGACGACTATATCCTCGGTCGGCTCGAGGCCGCGGCCACGGCCGCAGCGGAGAAGACCGGGCGCAAGGTCGCGGTGCTGGGCTATTGCATGGGCGGGTTACTAGCGGTCGCGCTGGCACAGCGGCGCCCCGACCTGGTCGCCTCCCTGATACTGTTGGCGACGCCATGGGATTTTCATGCCGAGCGCGTCGAACAGGCGCGCCTTCTCGGCCAACTGGCCGAGCCGCTGGTGCACAGCCTCGCCGGCCTGGGCGTGGTGCCCGTCGACGTGCTGCAAACGTTTTTTCTCGCCAACGATCCGCTGAGCGCGGCGCGGAAGTTCATCAACCTCGCCGCTTTGGCGCCCGGCAGCGCGGCCGAGCGCCGCTTTGTCGCGCTTGAGGATTGGGTCAACGACGGCATGCCGCTGGCGCTCGATGTCGCGGCCGAGACGCTCGGTCCGTGGTACGGCGACAACACGCCCGGCCAGGGCCGCTGGTGCGTCGCCGGCCGCCCGGTCCTGCCGGAGGAGGTCGGCGCACCCAGCCTCGTACTGGTGCCGCGCCACGACAAGATCGTGCCGCCGCTCAGCGCCGCCGCGATCGCCGATCATCTGATCGATGCGACTCGTATCGACCCGCCTTTGGGTCATATCGGCATGGTGGTAGGGCATCGCGCGCCAAAGGCGGTTTGGGAGCCGATGACCGCATGGCTCAAGGAGCATGTCGCCTGACCGAGCCCCGCGCTCGCCGCAATTTTGCGGCGGCGGTGCTCGGGCCGCATACCCTTGCGGGAAGTCGATCGGGCGCCGGTTGGCGCCGACGTCGTAATCGCGGCGCGCTTTCGCGCGGCAAGTGCCGCGAAGCCACGAACCCGCGCCGGCGCCGAGCGGGCGCATTCATTCCATTGGCGAGCCGATCGGGCGGGCTCCCGCCACCAATCGTCCTTCTTATGCGAAGCGGTCCAGCGCCGCGACCACCTGCGCCGTCTGTTCGAGCGGCACCATGTGCGCGGCCTCGCGTATCATCACGAGTTCGGCGCCGGCAATACCGGCGCGAAAGCGTTCGGCATAAGCCGGCGGGATCAGCTTGTCGTTCTCGCCCCACACAATCACCGTCCTGGCCTTGATGCGATAGAGCCGCCCGCCCAAGCCGCGGTCTGGAATCGGAAACAAGATCTTGCCGGCGGTGCCGAGCTGACGGGCGTTGCGCACGAGGAACATCTTGAGCCATTCGGGATCGCCGAAATTCATCGTGCCGGCCGCGCCCATCAATTGCGCGCCGAACTTCTCGTCGTAGAACAGAAAGGCCGCGAGCTGAAAGGGCAGCATCGAAAAAATGTCGGGAATCGGGAATTGATCGAGCCACAAGCCGGCGGGCGCCAAGAGTGCCAGCCGCGAGACATCATTGGGCGCCACTGCCGCCATCTCCGCCGCGATCATGCCGCCCATCGAGTGTCCCACCAGGATCGGGTCGTCGAGACCGAGCGCCTCGACCACGTCCCATGAATGCAGCGTGAAATCGATCATGTCGCGCAGCTCGCTGCAATCTTCGCTGTCGCCATAACCGGGCAGCAACGGCGCGTAGACGCGGTACTTCCGGGCGAGTGCCGCGAGAAACGGGTCCTGCGGCAGCAGACCGCCGGCGCCGTGGAGAAACACCAGAGCCGGGCCCGAGCCGCCCTCGAAATACCGTACCGGCACATGCGGCGTGGCGATCGTCCTGAGTTCCATGGTCGCTCCCCTCACTGCGCCGGCACCGCGGCCAGATCCGGGACCGGCGGCAAACTTCCCGGCGTTGCCCGTTTTGCCAAAGGCCTGCACCAGAACCGGTGGTCATTGGCCAGCTCGGGATGAAGCCCGCGCAGCTTCGGCATCACTTGCTCCGCGAACAGTTTCGATGAATACATCGCCTTCTCCGCCGGCATGTCGCCGATATGCAGCAGGCAAAAGATGTGCCCGACGTGAAGCGATTTGATCAGCTCCTCCATGCGCTGGCGCACGGTTTCGGGGCTGCCGGCGATGATGTGGCCGCCCTCAACCATGTCCTTCCACGTCAGCTTGGCGAACGTCGCGCCGGCGGGCGCGTATTGTGACAGGGCGCCGCTCTGAATGGTCCTGATGGTGCGGTAGCCCGGCGCGTCGGCGAATCCCGGAAAGACGTGGAGGCAACGGTTGTAAAAATAATTGACATGCTCGCCGTAGAGCCGTTCTGCCGCGGCGTCGGTATCGGCGACGCAGATGGTTTGGGCGAACCCGGCGCGGTAAGGCGAATGGTCGGCCGCGTTGCGCTCGGCGACCCGGTCCCAATAGCCCTGCATCAGCGCCCGGGCGCGGATATAGCCGGTGAAGCTCAAGTACGAATATGAGTAAGTATGGTCGATGCAGAAATCGTAGGTCTCGACCGAGCCGCCGCCGGGAATGTGGATCGGCGGGTTCGGCTGCTGGATGGGTCGCGGCCAGATATTGACGTAGCGCAGCTTGTTGTAGCGGCCGTTGAAGGCGAAGGGCTCGAGCGAATGCCAGGCGCGCATGATGAGGTCGTGCGCCTCCTGATATTTTTCGCGGGTCAACGCCGGGATCTGGCCATAGCAGTAATTGGTGTCCATCGACGTGCCGACCGGGAAACCGGCAACGAGACGGCCGCCCGAGATGCAGTCGAGCATCGCGAATTCCTCGGCAACACGAACCGGCGGATTATAGAGGGCGATCGAATTACCGAGCACCACCAGCGCCACGTCCTGGGTGCGCCGTGCCAGCGTCGCCGCGATCAGGTTGGGCGATGGCATCAGCCCATAGCCGTTCTGGTGATGCTCGTTGACGCCGATGCCGTCGAAGCCAAGTGTCGCGGCGTATTCGAGCAGGTCCATGTAACCGTTGTAGAGCAGGTGGCTGCGCGCCGGGTCGAACAGCCTGGCGTCGATATCGACCCAGACGGAACGATGCTTTTCACGAAAATCCTTGGGCAGATCAGGCCACGGCATCAGGTCGAACCAGGTGAACTTCATCGTCTCATCCTTTCTCAGCCCATCAGTGTAGCGCGTGAACCAACCGCTTACCTATAACCGTCGCCGGAACATGAGCGTCGCCGCCGTCAGCGTCACCGCCGCAATGATCGCCATCGGCCAGATATTGTCGAGCACCAAGGCGGCCCCCATGTCCTTGAGGAAGACGCCCTTTGAAATCACCAGGAAGTAACGGATCGGATCGGCCGCGGTCGCGGTCTGCAGCCAACGCGGCATGTTCGCGATCGGTGTAGCAAAACCCGAGAGGGTAATCGCCGGCACCATGAAGACGAAGGCGCCGAGAATCGCCTGCTGCTGCGTCTGGGCATAGGACGAGATAAAGAGACCGACGCCGACAATCGCCGCGATATAGAACAGCATCCCGGCATAGAGCCAGCCGAGCGAACCGCTGAACGGCACGCCCAGGACAAACACGCCGACAGCGATGATGACAGTGCCTTCAGCCATCCCGATCAGCATCGCCGGCACCGTCTTGCCGATCAGAATCTCCGTCGGTTGCAGCGGTGACACCAGCAGCTGCTCGAAAGTGCCGAGCTCGCGTTCACGGGCGATCGACAGTGCCGTGACGATCAACCCGATCAGCGCCGTCAAAATCGCGACCAGTGCCGGCACCGTGTTCCACAAGCTGTCAAAATTCGGGTTGAACCAGGAGCGCACCACCAGCGCGCTCTTTTGCGGCGGCGCGCGCGTCGTGGTCATGAGATCGGCATTGAATCGGTCGACGATGGCTTGCGCGTAGCCGGCGACAATCTGCGCCGCATTGGAGCGGCGGCCATCGAGCAGAATCTCGACCTCGGCAGGCCGGCCCGCTGCGATGTCGCGGGAAAAATCGCCGGCAATGCGTACCACCATGATGACGCGCTCGGTATCGAGGGCAGCCCTGAGCTCGGCCTCGCTCTTGAGGACCACAAACTCGGTGAAGGTGGGCGCGCCGGCAAAGCGCTCGACGAGCTCGCGCGAAGCCCCGCCCCAATCCTGGTTCAGCACCGCGATATGAACGTTCTTGACCTCGAGCGTCGCGGCGAAGGCGAAGACGAGAAGCTGGATGACGGGCGGGCCGATCAGGATGAACCGCGCACGCGGGTCGCGCGCGGCCGCGAGCAGTTCCTTGACGAGAAGCGCGCGGATCCGGCCGAACATGGCGTTACTCGAGCCGTCGCTTGGTGCGCAGGGCGGTGAGGCCGATCAGCACCGCGGCGATCGCCGCCATGGCGCCGATGTCGGGTAGCACCAGACGTGGTACGTCGCCGGCCAGAAACAAAGTCTGCAGACTCGGCATCAGATAACGCGCCGGCAGGATGTAGGTGAGAACGCGGATCGGCAGCGGCATCGAGCCGATCTCGAAAATGAAACCGGAAAGCAGAAAGGCCGGCAGAAAGCCGGCAATCAGCGCGACCTGGCTGGCAACGAATTGATTCCCGGTAACGGTGGAAATCAACAGGCCGAGCCCGAGCGCCGCCAAGAGGAACACCGATGATACGGCGCCGAGCCACCAGACCGAGCCGCGGAACGGGACGCCGAAGACAAGGACCGAGACGCCGACCGACAGCGCCAACGACAAGAGGCCGAGCAGAAAGTACGGCACCAGCTTGCCGATCAGGAAATCGAACCTGCCGGCAGGCGTCGCGAGCAATGCCTCCATGGTGCCGCGTTCCCATTCGCGCGCCACCACCAGTGAGGTCAGCAGCGTTCCGATCAGTGTCATCACGATCGCGATCGAGCCGGGCACCAGGAAATCCCGGCTGTTCGCCTCCGGATTGAACCAATAGCGCGGCACGACCGAAACCGGCGGCGCGGCCCGGTCAGCGCTCATCAGCCCTTCCTGCTGCAGCCAATTGTTCCAGGCGCCGGAGAGATAGGCCTCGATCAGGCTGGCGGTGTTGGGATCGCTGCCATCGACAATGACCTCTATCGGCGCGGTGGCGCCGCGCGCCGCGCGGTTGCCAAAATCCGCCGCCAACACCACCACTGCCTGCAATTGACCCGCGACCAGATCGCCCGTCACCGCGCGCGCATCGGGCACCGTCACCACGGTGAAATAGGGCGAATCCGCGAGCGCCGCGGCGAAGCTCGCGGTCTCCGCGGTCGGACGTTCGACCACGAGGCCTAGGCGCACTTGGCTGATGTCGAGCGACACGCCGGCACCGAACAGGAACAGCAGGATCAGCGGCAAAAGCCCGGCGATCAAAAGGGCGCTCGGATCGCGCGCGATCTGGCGGCTCTCCTTGGCGATGAGACCGGCGATGCGACGAAGCCTCGGCGCCATCACGCCGCGGCCCTATCGTGGCCTTGCTGCCGCGCTCGTTGGCGCACGATCAGCGCGATGAACGCTTCTTCGAGCGTCGGCAGCGCCTGGTCCTGGGTCGCCGCCAGCGCCTTGAGCTCATCCGGCGAGCCCTGCGCGATGACGTTGCCGGCATCGATCAAGGCGATGCGATCGCAATACTCCGCTTCGTCCATGAAATGGGTTGTGACCAGGACCGTCACGCCCCGCCCGACCATCGCATTGATGTGGGCCCAGAATTCACGCCGGGTCAGCGGATCGATGCCGGAGGTCGGTTCGTCGAGGAACAAGACTGCCGGCTCGTGCATCACCGCGCAGGCGAGGGCGAGGCGTTGCCTATAGCCCAGCGGCAACAGGCCCGCATTGGTTTCGAGATAGGGCTTGAGGTCGAAGACGCCGACCATGCGTTCGATCGCGGCGCGGCGTTGGCCACTCCCAAGTCCATAAGCACCGGCAAAAAAGCCCAAGTTCTGCGCCACGCTCAAATCGCCGTAGAGCGAGAACTTTTGCGCCATGTAGCCAAGCCGCGACCGTGCCGCCGCCGCCTGGCGGTAAAGATCGTGGCCGGCGACACGAGCACTGCCCGCGCTCGGCTTCAGCAACCCGCACAGCATTTTGAAGGTGGTCGATTTGCCGGCGCCGTTGGCGCCGAGCAGGCCGAAAATCTCCCCTTGGCGAATGGCGAAGTCGATGTGATCGACGGCGGTAAAGGCGCCAAACCTCTTCGTCAGATCCTGCGCTTCGACGACCGGACCGCTCGTACGCGGAACCGCCCGCTTGGCACCGAGCCGCGACTCATCCTTGCGCGCGCCGCCGAGCCGCGCCACGACCGCATCCTCAAAGCGCGGCGCGGTGCTTTCGAGTCGGGCCCTGGGGTAGCCAAGAGCGGCCGGCGCCGGCGGGATCGCCCCCTCGACCAACACCAGGCGCACGGCCGACCCCTCTATCACCCCATCGGTGACCTCGGGCAGGCGGAGCGCGTCAGTGAGCAGCCGGCGGCGCTCGCTGCCTATCCCGCACACCCGGTAGCTGCGCTTCGCCATGGTGCGGGTGAGGTCGGCCGGCGCGCCGGCATAGAGAAGGCGACCCTCGCTCAGCAGCAATACCGCGGCGCACCGTTCCGCCTCGTCAAGATAGGCGGTGCTCCAGATAACGGCGATGCCTTGCGCGACCAGCTGGTAAATCATGCGCCACAATTCGCGACGCGAGATCGGATCGACCCCGACGCTCGGCTCGTCGAGCAGCAACAGTTTGGGCGTCCCGACCAGCGCGCAGGCAAGCCCGAGCTTCTGCTTCATGCCGCCCGAGAGCCGGCCGGCGAGCCGGCCCGTAAACGGCGCCAGGCCGCTGAAATCAAGCAGCTGGTCGAAGCCGCGCCGGCGCCCGGGCCCGACCACGTCGCGCAGATCGGCGTAGAGATCGAGGTTTTCGGCGACGGTCAGATCTTCGTAGAGGCCGAAACGTTGCGGCATGTAGCCGACGACACGATGAATCGCTGCGGCTGCGGTGCGCGTGTCGAAGCCGCAGACTGCGATGCGGCCGCTGCTCGGCAGCATGAGCCCGGCCGCCAGCCGCATCAGCGTGGTCTTTCCGGCGCCGTCCGGACCGACCAGCCCGGTGACCTGGCCATAGGGTATGGTGGCGCTGAGATCGGCGATCGCGGGCCTACCGGCGCCGAACCGCTTGACCAGTTTCTCAAACTCAACCGCGGGAGCGGTCATTGCCGGTCCTCCGGCATGGCGGTGACCGGCATACCCTGCCGCAGACCCTGATCGGCGTCGCTGACGATGACGCGCAAGCGGTAGACCAGATCGGTCCGCAACGCCGGGGTCTCGACCGATTTCGGCGTGAACTCGGCCAGCGGCGAAATGAATCCGACGGCACCGTGGTAGAGCTTGCCGCTCGCGCCGTCGGTATGAATGACGAGCCGCATTCCGGGCGCGACGCGGCCGAGATCGCGCTCGTCGACATAGGCACGCACCCACACCGGGCGATTGAGCGTGAGCGTGAAGACGGTCTCGCCGGGCTGAACGATGGCGCCGGCTTCGCGCGCCCGGGTCAGCACGATGCCGTCGTTCGGCGCCACGAGATCGGCGTCCGACAAACGCCGCTGCGTCTCGACGAGCTCGGCCTTCTCGGTATCGAACTGCGCCTGAGCCGCGTCGATGTCCTCCCGGCGCGGCCCGGCAATGGCGAGATCGAGCGCCGCTTGCGCGGACTTGGCTTGCGCGTCGGCGGTGTGGAGCGTCATCGCGGCATTGTCGTAACTCTGCTGTGAGGTGACGTGGCCGCGCAGCAAATTCTGCTGACGCGCGAAGTTGATCGCGGCGTTGGCGAGGCTGGCCTTGCGTTCGGCGAGCGCCGCGCGCGCTTCTTCGATCTCCTCGGGCCGGCTGCCGTTCCGGAGCTTCAGCAAATTGGCGCCGAGTGCGGCAAGACGCGCCTGCTCCAGGCGCAAATCGTCGTCGAAATAGCTTTTCTCTAGAGCTGCCAGGACCTGACCTCGTATTACCCGGTCGCCCTCGTCGACATTGAGCTTGGCGATGCGGCCGGCGACCTTGAACGAGAGATCGACCTGGCGGATGTCGATGTCGCCGTAGAGTGTGAGGCGTTGGGGCGATGCCGAAGCGGTCAGGTGATGCCACGCAAAGTAGCCGCCGCCGATGACGACCGGGAGTGCCGCGATGGCGACGATCAAGCGGTTCATGGCGCGACCGGTCGGGGTCTCAGACCGTTCAGCAGGAGATCGCGGTGGGTGCGACAGAGCACGGCGATGTCGAGCGGATCGTTCGCGACCGCGCCCAGCGAATGTTTCCACAGGAGGCCAAGCAAGAGCGGCGCCACCACGCAGTAGGCGGAATATTCGGGATCGACCGCGCGGAACGTGCCGGCATCGATACCACGCTGCAGCATGGCGCGGATTGCCTTGAGCCCGCGTGCCACGACCTCGTCGAGATAGAAGCGCGTGATCTCCGGGAAATTGGTCGCCTCCCCCAGCACCAGTTTCGGGATGACACCGATCGGCGAGTCGGCGAGGCGCTCGAAATCGGCGATCAAATCGTCGATTGAGACCGGCGAGGCGGCGTCGGCGTCGGTAATGCGGGTCAGCGCCGGCACGAGCGTGCCGCGAATCACGGCCTTGAACAGCTCTTCCTTGTTCGGAAAGTAGAGGTAGAGGGTGCCCTTGGTGACCCCGGCGCGGCGCGCGACGTCGTCGAGCCGGGTGGCGGCATAGCCGCGCTCGGCAAAGACCGCGAGGGCGGCGCTCAGGATTTCCGGGGGGCGTGCCTCTTTTCGGCGTTGCCAGCGGGCGGTCGGGGAACCCATGAGCGCTCCCGTAGTTAATTACCAACTAGATAGTTATTTAAATTCCGGAACGAGTCAAGAGCGGCGGGCAGACCCCCGCGCGGGTCTTGGGATCAGGGTCGAAGGCCGGTTTGTCGTACCGCTAGTCGCCCAGCACTTGGGTGAAAAATGCCGCATCGACATTGCCGCCCGAGGCGATGACGCAGACCGCGCTGGGGGGCCCGGGAATGCGACCTGCCAGTGCGGCAGCCAAAGCGGCGGCACCCGACGGCTCCAACACCAGCTTGAGTTCTGTGAAGGCCACCCGCATGGCGGCGCGCACCTCGTCGTCGCTGACGACGAGACCGCCGGCCAGGAGGCGACGATTGATCGCAAACGTGATTTCACCCGGCATCGTCGCTTGGAGTGCGTCGCAGATGCTGTGCGCGTCGGGCGCGTGGCCGACGCGGTGCCCGGCGCGAAGCGAGCGGGCATGATCGTCGAGCCCCGCCGGCTCCACGGTATAGACACGCGTCTTCGGGCTCAGGGCGGCGCCGGCGAGGGCGCAGCCCGCGATCAGCCCGCCGCCGCTCGCGGGTGCGGCCAGCACATCGAAGGCAATGCCCAAGGTCGCCGCGTCCTCGATCGCCTCGATCGCGGTCGTGCCTTGTCCCGCGACGATCAGAGGATCATCAAAAGGCCTGATCAGCGTCGCCCCCCGTTCGGCCACCAGGCGGTCGGCGATATCCTCGCGACTTTGAGTGATCCGGTCGTAGAGCACGACCTCGGCACCATAACCGCGCGTGTTCTCGATTTTGATCCGCGGGGCGTCGGCCGGCATGACGATGGCGGCGCGGATGCCGAGAAGTTCGGCCGCGCAAGCGACACCCTGGGCGTGGTTGCCCGAGGAGAACGCCACCACGCCCCGTCGGCGCTCGGCTTCGCTCATGGCCGAGAGCCGGTTGAAGGCGCCGCGGAACTTGAACGAGCCGGTGCGCTGCAAGCACTCGGCTTTGACGAAAAGACGATAGCCGAGCCGGGCACCGAGCTTGTGGGCTTCCAACAGAGGGGTGCGCACGGACCACCCGCCGAGCCGGGCGGCGGCCGCTTCGACATCGCCAAAACCGGGCAGAATCCTGTACAAGTCCGCCATTTCCCTGGTCAAACCGGCTCTCCCGCTCTTGCGACGCCTATACCCCCGTCATATATAAGCTGGGCGCGGCGCATCGCCGGGCAAAACTTTGCGATCGGGGTCTTGCAAGGCGCCGCTTTTGGGCCTGCTGATCTGCTGACAAGAGGGTAAACATGGCAAAAGTCATTGGCATCGACCTTGGCACGACGAATTCCTGCGTCGCCGTCATGGAAGGCAAGAACGCCAAGGTCATCGAAAATAGCGAAGGATCGCGGACCACGCCGTCGATGGTCGCCTTCACGGATTCCGGAGAGCGACTGGTCGGTCAATCGGCGAAACGGCAGGCGGTCACCAATCCCGAGAATACCTTTTATGGCATCAAGCGGCTCATTGGCCGGCGCATGAACGATCCGATGGTCAAGAAGGAGATGGACCTGGTCCCCTTCAAGGTGATCGCCGGCGACAATGGCGACGCCTGGGTCGAATCGCGCGGCAAGAAATACGCGCCCGCCCAGATCAGCGCCTTCGTTCTGCAGAAGATGAA
>JASHOB010000058.1 GCA_030041335.1 Alphaproteobacteria bacterium
GCGCTCCTTCGTGGTCACCACCGAAACAATCGCGCCCAAATGGCCGGGACCGAGGCGCCAGAGATGGAGGTCGGCGAGGCGGTCGCCTTCGCTCTCGATTGCCTCGCGCAGGTTGTCGGCCATGCGAACGTCGGGGTTCATATCGAGCAGGATCGAGCCGGTATCGCGGATCAGGCCGTACGACCAACTGGCGATGAGGCATGCCCCGACAATCCCCGCCACGCCATCCATCCATAGCCATCCGAAGCCCCGCGCAAGCAGCAGCCCCACGATCACCACGAGAGATACCGCAGCGTCAGCCATGACATGGATGACGGCAGCACGCATATTGTTATCGCGCGCGGCAGCGCCTCCGGCGAAGTCATGCTCCTCGAAAGCCAGCGGGTATTCCGGGCCGCGAATGCGCAAACGTGCAGTGAAGGTGTGAGGCTCGGGAATTTCCTCCGCCGATTCGAGATAGCCGCCGCGATCGATCAGAGCGAAATGCTGCCGCGTTCCGTCGGGGCGCAGCGTCTCGACAGTCACGTCGTGTGCCAAAAGGGGCGTTCCGGTCTCGACATTGAGCCGGAAACGCGCCGGTTGGCCCTCCTCCGAGATTTGCAGAACGATGGTGCCCGCTTCAGTCGCGATGTGGCGCACCTCGTCGTGGTCATGTCCGTGACGCGCGGACCCGTGGCCATGCGAGTGCTCGTGACGGTGACCATGATTGCCGCCGCTCAGCAGCCACGCGCTGGCGATATTCACCATCAGGCCGATGGCCGCGATCGGGATCGCCTCGGCGAAATGGATCGGCACCGGGGCGAATAATCGGGAGATCGACTCGTACCCGACCAGGAGCGCGATCATGGCGAGGATGACCGCGCTGGTGAAGCCGGCGAGATCGCCGAGCTTGCCCGTGCCCAAGGTGAAGCGCGGATCGTCGGCGTGGCGGCGAGCGTAGGTGTAGGCGAGAGCGGCGAGAAGCAACGCACCGGCATGCGTGCTCATATGCATGCCGTCGGCCACGAGCGCGATCGAACCCCAGAGCAAGCCGCCGACGATCTCGGCTATCATCATGGCGGAGCAGAGACCGATAACCGCCCAGGTCCGGCGCTCGCTCGATTGATGCTCGGTGCCCAGGAACACATGAGAATGGGCAAATGGCTCGGCGGCTTCTCTGTTCTCTGTCACCCGCGCCTCACTTAAGGTAGGTGCGCACGACGTCGAGCAACTGATCGGTCGCCTCGCCGTTCAGTGCGCCCGGATGCTTTGCGACATCGACCAGATGCGTGCGGACATGTTCCTCGACGACCTCTGCCATGAGGCCGGCGGTGGCACCGCGCACGGCCGCAATCAGCTGCATGACGCGTTCGCAGCCCGACTCGCTTTCGAGCGCCCGCTCGATCGCCTCGACTTGGCCCCGAATGCGGCGCACGCGCGCCAACAGTTTCCGTTTTTCTCTGATGGTGTGGGTCATGCGAAATTTAATATACCCCCCTATGGTATAAGACGCCAGGGGTGCGAGACGGCGGCGCTCGACATGGCTCGAGATTGGGCCGCATTGGATGCGTGGGCGGTCGGTCAGAGGCAAACAGGTCTGTTCCTCTCTCCGGAACCGATGGCAGCCTTTTCACGGTCGGCATTTTGGCAACATTTTGGGCACTTCGCGCCGCATTTTTGGGCCGAAATCTCAAGCCGATCAAAGACTTGTGCCATTGATCCCCGGAGTCCGGCCGAAATCGCGAAAGGGATGGATGGCCCGTTCCCTGCATAGGTTGAAAGAGAGATCAAAATTCGCCGCCGGGAGCGAACCATGCATGGGCGCCTCAACGCCAATCGCCACGATGTCCTCGCTGGTGCGCTCTTGGTTCTGGCCCTGTTGCTCTTGCTGCTTCCTTTCCTGTCCTATCCGGGGGATTACGAAACGGAGATGAAGATCCGGTTCCGAGAAGCGGGCATGCGGGCGGCGCGGACGCTGATCCTCCCGGAATCGAAGGCAGTATGCTCCGAGATTCAATTCACGCTCGCCGACGGGGACAGCGAGACCGGTCCCTATACCAGGGTGGCCTGCTAAGTGGGCTTATCCCGTTTGCGCAGGAAGTAACGCAGCGCATAAGCCGCCGCCAGTGCCGCCAGGCCGATAAGCATCGGCACCAGCCATCCGCCCTTGCCGCTGGCGGCGCGTTCGCCGAAGGCGCCGAACTCGACAAAGGCAATGGTGCTGGGGATCTGGCCCAATAACGAACCGATCAGGTAGTCGGCCAGCCGTACCTTGGTTAGGGCCAAGGCGTAGTTGACGACGCTGTGATTGATCGGCAGCAACCGGACTACCGTGACCATGGGCCAGCCGCCGCGCTCGGAACGCCGCAAATAGGCGCCAAACCACGGCAGCGTCTCGAGGTCGATCGCGCCGCCATAGATATAGCGCGCCACCAGAAAGCCGGACGCAGAACCGAGCACGCTGCCGATGGTCGCCCACACCAATCCCCACCACAGGCCGAATATCAGGCCCGCGGTCGCGGCGATCAGGGCGCGAGGAATAAATAGCAGGCTGGTGGCGATGTGCGCGGCGAGGAACAGGACGGGCGCGGCGGCCGACCCGGTTACGGCCGCTTCGATTGTCGCGGGCGACAGCGCGTCGCGGTCGAGCCAAGCGGCCACAACCCCAGTAATGAGCAGGGCGAGGAGAAGGAGGCGCCCGACCAGCTTCAGCCTATTGAGCGGCATGCGCCCTCTTGCCGATTTGACCCGTCGTGCTTGGCCGCGACCCCGGCGATGGCGGGTCGGAACGTTTCGGCGCCATAATGGATCTCGTCAATCCCGCAGCACCGCCCGGCCGGCACGGCGCTTGAGCCACATCACGCCGACCAGATCGACGATGCCGACCCAGAGCCGGTCGAGGGTGCCGTAGTTGGAGGTGCCGCGCTGGCGCGGCCGGTGGTTGACCGGCACCGAGACCACGCGTCCGCCTTCGCGTATCACCAGGGCCGGCAGGAAGCGATGCTGGTGATCGAAAAATGGCAAGTCTAGATAAAGCGTGCGTGCGAACAATTTGAGGCCGCAACCGGTGTCGGGCGTGTCATCGCCGAGCATGCGACGGCGCACGCCGTTGGCGATGCGCGACGAGCAGCGCTTCATCGCGCTGTCGCGACGCTTTGCGCGCCGGCCGGCGATCAGCACGTGCCGGGCATCAACGGCCGCGCGCGCCATCGCCCAAAGGCGCGGAATATCGGCCGGATCGTTCTGGCCGTCGCCATCGAGCGTTGCGATCCACGGGGCGCTCGCCGCCCTGACGCCGGAGCGCACCGCGGCACTTTGTCCGGCGCGGGCACGATGCCGCACCAGGCGCAGCGTCGGCAAGCCGCGTTGCAGCCGCTCGATCTCCGCGACGGTGCCGTCGCTCGAGCCGTCGTCGACGTAGACGATCTCATAGTCGAGGCGGCCGTCGAGCGCTGCGCGAATTTCGTCTACCAAAGGCGCGATGTTCGCCGCCTCGTTGCGCACGGGAATGACGACGGATAGATCCAATATGTCAGTTCTCAGTTGTCAGTTTTCGGCGGCACGCCGATAACCGTACTGATAACGGAAAACCGGCAACGGACAACTGCCTCCTGCCATGCCCAAGCCGCTCGTCACCGTTCGCACCGTTGCCGCCTTGCGCCGCGCGGTGGCGCCCTGGAAAAAACGCGGCGACGCGATCGCTCTGGTACCAACGATGGGGGCGTTGCATGACGGTCATCTGGCGCTGGTGGCGCGGGCGAGGCGCCTCGCGCGGCGCACCATCGTCAGCCTCTTTGTCAATCCGAAGCAGTTCGGGCCACAGGAGGATTTCATCAAATATCCGCGCGATGAGGCCGCCGATCGGGTCAAGCTCCGCGCCGCGGGCGTCGACCTGCTCTTCGCGCCTGCGGTGGCAGAAATCTATCCGCCCGGTTTCGCGACCGCCGTCACGGTCAGCGGTCTCTCCGACCGGCTCGATGGTGAACACCGTCCCGGTCACTTTGCCGGCGTTGCCACGGTGGTGGCGAAGTTGCTGATCGAGGCCCAGGCCGATTTCGCCTGTTTCGGGGAAAAGGATTATCAACAGCTCCAGATCGTAAAGCGCATGGTAGCCGACCTCGACATCCCAACCCGCATCGTTGCCGTGCCGACCGTACGCGAATCGGACGGTTTGGCGCTGTCGTCGCGGAACGCCTACCTGACAGCGGACGAACGCGCGCTGGCGCCGACGCTGCATCGCACCTTGCTCGACACCCGGGAGCGCATCGCGGCGGGCATGGCCATCGCGGACGCGAACGCGCGCGGCATTGCCGATCTCACCATGGCCGGCTTCGGCGGCGTCGACTATCTCGCTGTCTGCGATGCCGAGACGCTCGAGCCGCTCGACCGGATCGACCGCCCGGCGCGGATCCTGGTCGCCGCCAGGCTCGGCCGTGTCCGACTGATTGACAATGAGGCGTTCACGCCGACTTCGCGCGGGAGGCCGGCCGGTAATGACCGGCCTCGGTCCGGAACACGCCGGCGAGGCGGTTCCAGCCGTTGATGGCGATGATGGCGAGGGTGAGGTCGACGATTTCCTTCTCACCAAATTGTTCCAGGGTGGCACGGTAGAGCGTTTCCGATACCGGGCCGTCGGCGAGGCGCGTCACCGCCTCGGTCCAGGCCAGGGCGGCGCGCTCGCGCGCGGTGAAGAACGGGGCCTCCTCCCAGGCCGCGACCGCATAAAGCCGCTGTTCGGTCTCGCCCGCGGCGCGCGCGTCAAGCGAATGCATGTCGACACAGAAGGCGCAGTGATTGATCTGCGACGCCCGCACGCGGACCAGTTCAAGGAGCTCCGGCTCGAGCTGCAAATGATGCGTGTACTGGGAGAATTGCTGCATCGCGCGATAGGAGTCCGGCGAGGCCTTGGCATAGTTGAGCAATGCGGTCATGGCAGATTCCTTTCATTGGCCCGCGTTGGTGTCGACATTGTTGCGCCTTTGTCGTGCGTCGGCTAGGCAGGAACGCCATGTCACGGGATCGGCCGGGCCTCTTTCTTGACCGCGACGGCGTCATCGTCGCCGATGTGCAATTCTTGCATCGCATTGAGGATTGCCGCTTCATGCCGGGCCTCTTCGAGCTGACAGCTGCCTTTGCCGCGCGCGGCTATGCCGTGGTGATGGCGACCAATCAAGGCGGCATCGGCCGTGGGCTCTATGACCAGGCGACATTTGCCCGCCTTAACGATTGGATGCGGGCGGAGATCGCGAGAAACGGAGGGCAGCTCGACGCCATCTATTACGCGCCGACCCATCCCACCGAGGCCAAGGGCCGTTTCCGTCGCGCTTCCGATTGGCGCAAGCCCGGGCCGGGCATGTTTGTCCAAGCAGGGCGCGATCTGCTGCTCGATTTGACGGCGTCGCTCAGCATCGGCAACGAGCAGCGCGACATTGATGCGAGCCGCA
>JASHOB010000059.1 GCA_030041335.1 Alphaproteobacteria bacterium
TGACAGAATACTCTGCCATATAGAGTAATCTGTCAATCGGATTAGAGCAAGGCCTTTTCGCCGGGTCAGGGGCGACGTGCCAGGTAGACCGAATGCTCGACGATGCCGCGGCCGCTGGCATCGAGCGCGATCCGCCGCCACCTCATCCCGGCAGCGCCGAGCGCACGCTCGAAGGACGCAGACCGGTCGGCCGACCAGATGCCGGCGACGCCGTCGGGTACTAGCGCGCGCTTCACCGCCTCCAACCCTTCGCGCCTATAGAGAAATCGGTTCGGGCGGTACATCACGGCATCGGGTCCATTGTCGGTGTCGAGAAGAACGACGTCGAAGCCGGCGTTCCCGCCGGCAAGCTGATCGGCGACGTTGCCGACACGGACTTCGACACGGCGATCGTCGAGCGGCCGGCAGGCGACATCGGCAAGCGGCCCGCGCACCCAATCAACTACAGCGGCAACGAGCTCGAGGACGACGATGCGGGCATCCGCACCGGCGGCGTCGAGCGTCGCGCGAAGCGTGTAGCCCATGCCCAGGCCGCCAACCAGAATTCGCCGGGGCGCCCGATCCAGTTCGGCGAACGCCAGCGGCGGCAAAGCTTCTTCGGATACCGATGTCCGGGTGGAGATCAGCTCCAGGCCGTTGAAGCGGATCTCGAATTCGCCGCCGCGGCGCCGCAACACCATCGTGTCGCCCTGCGGGGTTGCCGCGCGGTCCAATTCGACCCAACGTTCCATCGTGCCACCATAGCATGTCGGCAATTGTCGAAACCGGGTTGCCGCGAGCATCATCGTCGGGCACATCCTATGGGAGTGAGGTAGCGATGGCCGACGATCCGCGCGTAACCCAATGGAACCAACGCTATGCCGGCGACGCCTATGTATTCGGCGAGGCGCCGAATGCATTCCTGGCGTCGCAGGCCGGGCTGCTGCAGCCCGGCATGACGGCGCTCGCGGTTGGCGATGGCGAAGGGCGCAACGGGGTGTGGCTGGCGAAACAGGGACTCGACGTCACCGCCGTCGATTTTTCCCCGGTGGCGCTCGTCAAATCGCGCAAGCTCGCGGCCCGCGAGGGCGTCGCCGTCAAGATCGAATGCGCGGACCTGCTGACCTGGAATTGGGGCCTCGCCCGGTTCGACCTCGTAGTCGTCATCTTCATTCAATTCGGGCCGGTGGAACGCGCGATGTTCTTCAACCGGCTCAAAGCCGCGCTCAAGCCCGGAGGTCTGGTCATGTTGCAGGCCTACACGCCGAAGCAGCTCGAGTATCGCACCGGCGGCCCGCCTCAGCTCGATCATCTCTATACCGAAGCGATGCTGCGCGAGCTGTTCC
The DNA here is from genome assembly GCA_030041335.1 of Alphaproteobacteria bacterium. Classification (GTDB taxonomy): domain Bacteria; phylum Pseudomonadota; class Alphaproteobacteria; order ATCC43930; family CGMCC-115725; genus JAATGI01. The sequence goes on from JASHOB010000059.1 coordinate 1,326, forward strand.
AAGACTACACGATCGTGCAACTGCATGAGCACGAAGACGTGCTGGACGAGGGCAAGCGCCATGTCGGCAGGTCGGCGCTGATCGATCTGGTCGCGCGCAAACCCTAAGCGCGCCGCAGTCTCGCAGCGTAGAAACCGTCAAGGCCGCCTTGGTCGGCGAGGTGACACGGCAGGCTGCGGAGGTCGCCATCGTCGGTGATGCATTGCTTGAGGCCCCCGATCTCGCCTGCCTCGATCGGTCGACGCCGCACCGGTGCGCCGCGCGCCAACAATTGCTCGACCTGGCGTGGCCCTTCCTCGGCTTCAAGCGAGCAGACGCCATAAATCAGCGTTCCGCCCGGCGCCAGCATTGCGACTGCCGCATCGAGCAGTTGTGCCTGCAGCGACGTCAGCCGCATCACATCCGCGCCGGTTTTGAGATGAGGAATGTCGGGATGCCGGCGGATGGTGCCGGTCGCGGTGCAGGGCGCGTCGAGCAGTATCAGCGGCGCCGGCGCCGCAGGCCGCCACACCGTTACGTCGGCGACGAGAGATTCGGTCACAAGCGACAGGCGCGCGAGATTCTCGCGCAGCCGCCCGATGCGCGACGGCGAGCGATCGACCGCGAGTACGTGCGCGCCGGCGGCGGCGAGCTGCGCGGTTTTTCCGCCGGGAGCGGCGCAAAGATCAAGTATGTTCTTGCCGCTGACATTGCCGAATAGTCGCACCGGCAAGGCCGCCGCCGCATCCTGAACCCACCACGCGCCGTCGCCATAGCCGGGAAGTTCCGCAACCAGGCCCACATCGGGGCGGCGCAGCGTGCCAGTCGACAGCATCTGAGCCTCGAGCCGCACCGCCCAATCGGGGACCGCCGCGGCGTCGCGGACGCTGAGATCGAGCGGCGGATCCTTGACATGTGCTGCGGCAATGGCCCGCGTCAAGGTTTCGCCGTAGGTGGCGCACCAGCTCTGCCATAGCCAGTCGGGCGTATTGAGCCGCGCCGCATCCTGGACCGCGATCAACCCCTCGCCGACGCGCGCGAGACGGCGCAGCACGCCGTTGACCAAGCCCTTCATTTTCGGATGGCCGACCGCCTCGACCAGATCCACCGCGGTCGATACGGCGGCATGCGCCGGCGTCCTCAGAAAGGCGAGCTGCGCGACGCCGAGCCGCAAAATGTCGCTCACCGGGCGCGCCCGCTGTGGCAGCGGCGTGGTCAATGCCTGCGCGATCAGGGCGTCGATCTGACCGAGCCGGCGCAGGGTCGTCGCCACGAGCTGGCGGGCGAAGGCCCGGTCGCGCGGCTCGAGCAGCGGCAGAGCGCGCTGCCCGGCGAGCGCCTCGTCGAGCGCCTGCCGGCGCGACAGCACCGCCGCCAGCAAATCGAGCGCCACGGCCCGGGCCGTCGGCCGTGGGCCACTCAAAGGTGCAGACATAGGAAGAAGCTGACACTCACGACCGCGCCGATCAACACTTGGCAAACCGCGCCCGAAGGCTTCAAATTGCCGACAGCAAGACGAGGGAGCGAGCGCCTTAGATGACCGATTTCAACAATCGCAAGGTGGTCGTAACGGGCGGCTCGGGCGCCCTCGGCACCGCCGTGGTTGGCGCCTTGCTGGCGCAAGGCGCGACCGTGCACGTGCCGTGGATCTCGCAGGCCGAAGTCGATCGCTTTCCCTATCGCGACCATCGGCAAGTCACCCTGGTCGAGACTCAATTGGTCGATGAGGTTGCGGTCTCCAGATTCTTTGGCAGTCCCGGCGCGCTATGGGCATCGATCCACATAGCCGGCGGCTTCGCGATGGCGCCCATAGCCGAGACCGACCGGGCCACTTTCATGGCACAGCTTGAGATAAACCTGATGAGCTGCGTTCTCGCGAGCCGCGCGGCGGTGACCGCGATGCGCCAGACCGGACAAGGCGGACGGATCGTCAACGTCACCGCGCGGCCGGGGATTGAACCGCGTCATGGCGCGGGCATGACGGCCTATGCTACCAGCAAGGCCGCAGTGGCTGCTTTTACCCAGGCGCTGGCGGCCGAAGTGATTGGCGACAATATCCTGGTCAACGCCGTGGCGCCCGGCACGCTCGACACGCCGGCTAACCGCACCGCCATGCCCAAGGCCGATCCGACAAAGTGGGCGAGCCCCGACGACGTTGCGGCGACCATCCTTTATCTCGCTTCGCCCGACAATCGCGTCACCAGCGGCGGCATCGTTCCGGTATACGGACGGAGCTGAAACCACATGAGTATCGACATCAGCCGTCTCTTGCGGCCGCGTTCGATCGCGGTGGTCGGGGTATCGGAGCGCCCCGGTAGCCCAGGCGCCAATATTCTCGGCAGCCTTGCCAACTACGATTACGCCGGCGCCACGCATCTGGTCAGCCGCGGCCGCACCGAGGTCCTGGGCCGCCCATGTTACCCGACCATTGAGGAAATGCCCGAAGGGCTCGATCTTGCCGTTCTGTGCCTGCCGCGCGCCGGCACGGTTGAAGCGCTGGCGGCGTGTGCCCGGCGCCGGGTTGGCGCCGCCATCGTTTTTGCCTCGGGCTTTGCCGAGCAGGACGCCGCCGGCCGCGCCGAACAGGATGAGCTGCGCCGGATCGCAATCACGCACGATATCGCGCTGCTTGGACCGAATTGCCTCGGCATTCAGAACCCGGGCGACGGGATTTCTCTGGGCCTCGGCCTGGCGCCGCGCCTCACCGGCGAATTGGCCAAGGCAAAACCGATGGTGGCAATCGTCTCGCAAAGCGGCGGCATGGGGGTGGCTCTCGGCTCGGCGCTGCGGCTGCGCGGTTTCGCCGCGACCTACATTGTCTCAACCGGCAACGAGGCGGCACTTGGCCTTGAGGAAGTGATCGCCGACGCGATCGACGAACCCGAGGTGAAAATCGTCGCGCTTCTCGCGGAGCAATTTCGCAAGCCGCAGCGATTCCTCGAGCTGGCACGGCGTGCGCGCGGTGTCGGCAAGCCGATCGTTCTCATGCATCCTGGCGCCAGCGTCAAAGCGCGCGAAGCGGCGGCGAGCCACACCGGGGCGCTCGCCGGCAATCACGCCATGATGCGCGCGCTCGTGCAACATGAGGCGGTGCTGCTGGTCGAATCCTTCGATGAGTGGGTCGATGTCACGACGCTGCTCTGTCATTACCCGACGCCGCCCAAAGGCGGGCTCGGCGTCATCACGAATTCGGGCGCATTCCGCGGCATTGCCTTTGACCTCTGTGACGAACTCGGAATTGCCTTGCCGCCTCTGTCGCCGACAACGCAAACCGCGCTGCGCCGGGTGCTGCCGCCGTTCGCTCATCCGACCAATCCGCTCGACGTCACCGCGCAGACCGCGTTCCAACAGGATATCGTGGGGCTCGGCGTGAAGCCGCTGATTGATGATCCGGCGATCGGCAGCCTGGTGGTGGCGATGGTCGGTGCCGCCGGTCCGATGCCCTTGGAGAACGCGCGCCATGCGATCGCCCCGATCCGGGCCGCCGGCAAGCCCGCGATCTACGCCATCTTCGCCGCTGGCTCAACCCTGCCGCCTGAGCTGGAGCCGATGCTTCGCGCAGCCGACATCCCGTTTCAGCGGTCGCCCGAAGCCGCGGTGCGGGCCATGGCCCGCCTAACCGCCTATGGTCAGGCGCTGTCGACAGCTGAGCGGCGCGTGCGCGAAGCGCCCGACGCGCCGCCGCTGCCGGCAGGCGGCCGGCTCATCGAGTATCGCGGCAAGGAGTGGTTGGCAGCCGCCGGTATTCCAACCCCGGCCGGCGCGCTCGCCCGCGACCTGGCCGAGGCGCGGCGCGTAGCCGGGCAAATCGGGTATCCGCTCGTGCTAAAGGCGCAGGCGGCGAACCTTAGCCACAAAAGCGAGGCTCAAGGCATCGTGCTCAACATTGGCGACGATGCAGCGCTCGCCGCCGGCTGGAAACGGCTCCACACCAATCTGGCAAGGACGGCGCCCGATCTCGCGCTCGACGGCGTGTTGGTCGAACGAATGGCCGGGCACGGGGTCGAAATGGCTGTCGGCGCGCGCCGCGACCAGCAATGGGGATCAGCACTGATGGTCGGTCTCGGAGGCATCTGGATCGAGACGCTGAACGACGTGCGGCTGATGCCGGCCGACCTCGACGAAGTCGCCATTGTGGCGGAAATCGGCAAGTTGCGGGGCGCCAAGCTGCTGCGCGGCGCGCGCGGTGCCGAACCTGCCGACATCCCGGCACTGGCACAGGCGGTCGCGCGGATCGGTGCACTGATCCGCGCCACTCCCGCAGTCCAGGAAATCGACGTCAACCCTTTGCTGGTTTATGGCGTCGGGCGCGGCGTGCTCGCCCTCGATGCTCTGATTGTGACGGCGTAAATGCCGGGCCGCTTGGCCCCTCTTACGCTCGCTCAGGGCGCCCATCCTGCGCCGACGACATCATGATTGCTTCGCGCAGGTCGGGCAGTCGGGATCGCGCGGTATTTTGATGTTGTGGAAGCCGGCACGCAGCGCGTCATACATCAAGAGCGTGCCGGAGAGGCTGTCGCCAATGTCGAGCAACTCCTTCAGCACCTCGGTGGCCTGAAGCGTGCCCATCACGCCGGCGACCGCGCCCAAGATGCCGGCGGTCTCGCAGCGCGGTACCGCGTCCGACGGCGGCGGCTCACGGAACAGGCACCGGTAACACGGGTGCGGCGGTCCGCGATAGGCCTTGAAGGTCGAAAGTTGGCCGTCGAACGGCGACAGCGCCGCGGCGATCAGCGTTCGGCGCATCGCGTAGCACGTGTCGTTGAGCAGATAACGCGTGGCAAAATTGTCGCTGCCGTCCGCGACCAGGTCGTAACCGGCGACGAGATCGGAAACATTGGTTGCGTCCAGTCGCGACGCGTGGGTTTCGACGTGGACGTCGGGATTGATCGCTGCCACCGTGGTGCGCGCGCTCTCTACCTTCAGCACGCCGATGGCATCGCTCGCGTGTACGACCTGCCGCTGCAAATTGGAGAGATCGACCGTGTCGTCATCGACGATGCCTAGGGTGCCAACGCCCGCTGCCGCGAGATAGAGCAAGAGCGGCGAGCCGAGGCCGCCGGCACCGACAACCAGCACGCGCGACGCGAGCAGCTTCTCCTGCCCCTCCTCACCGACCTCATCGAGGATCAAATGGCGGGCGTAGCGGTGGAACTGGGTTTCGCTGAGTTCGCTCATCAGATGTATCTCTCCGCGGAAACCGCCCCGTCGACCGCGGTGGGGAGCGCGCATCGGCTATTGTCAGGGCCGTTCGCGCCTCGGATTTCGACCTTTGGCGATAACGCCACCGGGATCTTTGCAATGGTTCCGCAGTTTCGCTCCGCGAGCCGGCCCAAAGCCGAGAAGGAACCGCGAATAAGGGGTTTGCGCAATCTCAGTCTCCGGGTCAGAACGTCGACCTCCCGCTGGGGAAATCCTCGCCGTTCGCGGGGCAAGACGTTACAGCCCCTCGAACAATGGCGTCGAGAGATAGCGCTCGGCGGAATCGGGCAGGACCGGGACGATGGTCTTGCCCGCCATGCCGGACCGTGCACCCAGCTCCAGTGCCGCCGCCACCGAGGCTCCGGACGAAATGCCGACCGGCATGCCCTCGACCCGCGCCAACTCGCGCGAGTACAGGAATGCATTATCGTTGGAAATGCGCAGCACCTCGTCGATCAGCTTGGTGTCGAGGATCGCCGGAATAAAACCTGCGCCGATGCCCTGAATTTTGTGCGGCCCGGGCGGGCCGCCAGACAAGACGGCGCTATCCTCGGGTTCGACCGCGATAATCCTCACGCTCGGCTTCCGCTGCTTCAGCACGGCGCCGACGCCCGTCAGTGTGCCGCCGGTACCGACTGGACTAACGAAATAGTCGACGCTGCCGGCCGTATCGCGCCAGATCTCCTCGGCGGTGGTTCGGCGATGGACTTCGGGATTGGCGGGGTTCTCGAACTGGTGCAGCATGATCGCATCGGGCAGCGCGGCGACCAGCGCCTCGGCGCGCTCGATCGCGCCGTGCATGCCGCGCGCGGCAGGCGTGAGCTCCAGCTCGGCGCCGAGGATCAGCAACATCTTGCGTCGCTCGAGCGACATCGAGTCGGGCATGGTTAGGATCAGACGATAACCCTTGGCCGCCGCGACGAACGCGAGCGCAATGCCGGTGTTGCCCGACGTCGGCTCGACCAGGACGGTGCGGCCGGCCTTGATGCGGCCTTCGCGCTCCGCCGCCGCGACCATGGCGAGGCCGATGCGGTCCTTCACCGAGGCGAGCGGGTTGAAAAATTCGCACTTGCCGAGAATCTCCGCCTTGACATGGTGCGCAGCCGCGATGCGCGACAAGCGCACGAGCGGCGTCGCCCCGATGGTGTCGGTGATCGAGTCATAGACCCGGCCGCGAAACTCGGGCGTGGCGGCAGGCGTGGTCGCGGACTTGGGGATGTCGGGCATGGCGGCTTTCCATGCAGGTTATATGGGCAGCGATGATTGTAGGTCTATTCGAGCCGGGTGGTCGAGGCACGGAAATTTCGCGGTTCGTCGCCACGGCAACGCGCGATGCCCGGGGCAAACAAAGCACCCGCCTTGAGGATATTGCGACCGGCGAGTAAGACTATCGGTGACGAAAACGGTGGGGCGCGGGAGCGGGAAGATGGCGCAGTTGAGCGACATTGTCGTGATCGGTTCGGGGCATAACGGCTTGGTCGCGGCGGCTTATCTCGCAAAGGCGGGCAAAAGCGTCACGGTGCTGGAGCGCCAAGCCTGGTTCGGCGGTGGCGTGGTGACGCGCGATCTGACCCTGCCCGGTTTCCATCATGACCAACATGCGATGGCGCATATTTTTATTCAGGCCAATCCGCTTATCAAGAATGACGAGCTGGGCCTGATGTCAAAATACGGTATGACCTATAGCTATCCGGAAATGCCGACGATTTCGGTGTTTGCCGACGGCGAAACGATTCCACTGTGGCGCGACCGGCAGAAAAACTATCGCGAGCTCGAGCGCTTCTCCAAAACGGACGCGGAATCGTACCTGCGATTCGCGGAGCTGGGCGCGGCATACCTGCCGCTCCTCACCGCCGGTCTCTTTGTTCCACCGGCGCCGGTCGGTGCCATGTACGCGATGATGGACCAGAGCCGCGAAGGCCGGGCCATGTTCCAGATCATGCAGAAGAGCGGCTATGACATTGTCTGCGAATGGTTCGCAAACGATCGCGTACGCCTCCATTTCTTGCGCATCGTCAGCGAGCATCTGGTCGGGCCGGAAGAAAAAGGCACGGGCATCGGCCTGTTCATGTTTTTGGCCTTCCTCGAACAATATGGCATCGGCGTGCCAATGGGCGGCAGCGGCACGCTGACGAGCGCGCTTGTGAGGCTGATCGAGGATTCGGGCGGCCAGGTCATTACCGGCGTCGATTGCGATCGCGTCATGGTCAAGTCAGGCCGCGCCGTCGGCGTTCATGCACGGGACGGTCGCGAGTTCGCGGCGAGGGACGCGGTCATCGGCGCCATTCATCCGCACGATATCGGCTGGTTCATCGACGGGATCGATCCCGTGGTCGCCGGCGACGCGGCCAAGACCGAGATCGGCGCCAATTGCGTGTTCACGATTCACGCGGCGCTCAACGAGCCCCTTAAGTTCAAGGCCGGGGACCATGTCGCCAAGGCGATGATGATCGAACTATTGCCGCCAAGCCTCGATCATCTGCGCGAGCATTTCGACGATCTGCGTTACGGGCGACTGCCGCGTTCGCGCCTCGTCGGACTCGGCTCTCCCTCCAATCTCGATCCCAGCCGTGCGCCTCTGGGCAAGGCGACGATGCATGCCTGGGATTATGTCCCCTACGAGCACCCACAGGGCGGCGCGCCGGCATGGGATTCCCACAAGCAAGAATTCGCCGCGGCGATGCTCGACCATATGAGCGGGTTCATCAGCAATCTCACCAGCGCAAACATCCTGGCGCATCACGACGACACGCCGGTCGATATGGAGCGCAACTCCTCGAGCTTCCGTCGCGGGGATATTCACGGCATTGCGCCCAACGCTTATCAGTCAGGCGCTCACCGCCCGACGCCTGATCTCGGCAACTATAGGGTGCCAGGCGTGGAGCGCATGTATCTGGTCGGGCCGTTCCAGCATCCCGGCGGTGGCGTGTTCGGCGCCGGCCGTGCCACCGCGATCAAGATGTGCGACGACCTGCGGCTCAATTTCGACAAGATCACTGCGCAGTAGGAGCGCCCCATCGACAGTCTTATCATTGGCGCAGGGTCGGCGGGGCTGATGGTCGGGCGCGAACTGACGCGCGCCGGGCACCGTGTCACCATTCTCGAAGCCCGCGATCGGCTCGGCGGGCGGATCTGGGAACTGCCGGCCGATCAGTTCGGCTATCGCGCCGAAGGCGGCGCCGAATTTATCCACGGCGAGGCACCGATCACCAAGGCTCTGGTCGCCGAAGCCGGACTGACCTTGGTGCGCGCTCGCCGCGACGGCCAACGTTGGGACAAGCGTTCCGGCAAGCTGAGCAACCGCGACGATGATGTGCCGGGCTTCGACCTGGTGCCCGCCAAGCTCGCAGCGCTGAAACGCGACCTGCCGATTGCCGAGTTTCTCGACCGGAATTTCGCGGCAGACAAGTTTGCGGCAATGCGCCGCTCGATCATTCGCATGACCGAAGGCTACGACGCCGCCGATCCCTTGCGCGCCAGCACGTTCGCGCTGCGCGACGAGTGGCTCGGCGGTGGCATGCGTCAATCTCATCGCCTCGAGGAGGGTTATGGCGCGCTGATGGATTTTCTCGCGGCCGAGATTCGCAAGGGCGGCGGTACGATTCATCTGCGTGCCGAAGTGACAGTCGTCGAGGACACGAAGGTACGCTGCGCCAACGGTGCCCGCTTCAACGGCGATCGCATCGTCGTCACCGTGCCGCTGCCGGTTCTGCACGATATCCAATTCGACCCGGCAACGACGGCGCAGTGGCAGGCCGCGGACGCGATCGGCTATGGCGACGTTATCAAGCTGGTGTTCCGCTTCAAGCACGCCTGGTGGTCTCAGGCCCTCGGCCATGATCTCTCCCACCTTTCTTTCATGATGTCTGACGAATTCGTGCCGACTTGGTGGACCCAATATCCGCGGCCATATCCGGTGTTGACCGGCTGGTTCGCCGGACCTCGTGCGGCCCAGTCGAGATTATCCGAAGCGATGCTGATCGAGCGCGGGCTCGAATCCTTGGCTCATATTTTCGAACAGGAGGTCGGCACGTTGCGCGCCTTGCTTATCGCCGCGCGCGCGCTGCATTGGGGGCAGGATAAATTCGCGCGCGGCGCCTATTCCTACGCGACGCCCGAAAGCTACGCCGCGCAGGACGAATTATCGAAGCCGGTGCGAGGTATCCTCTATTACGCGGGTGAGGCGCTCTATCGCGGCCGGGATATGGGCACGGTCGAGGCCGCTCTCGCCAACGGCAAGGACGTCGCGGCGACGATCGCTCGCGGTTAGGCGTTGCTGCCGATCGGGTCGCCCGGAGCGCCGCCGCGCGCGATAATGCCGCCATCGATGTTGATCACCTCGCCGGTAAGGTAAGACGCGCGATCGGATGCCAGAAACGCCACCAGCCCCGATATTTCCTCGACCTTCGCGGGGCGGCCATAGGCCATGTTGCGACCGCGTTGACGGCGAAACGCCTCGAGATCTTGCGCCGCTACCTTTTCCTCGGCCAGCTGATGCAGATAGGCAAGACGAGGCGTATCGACGGGCCCGGGATTGACGCCGACGACGCGCACGCCATAGCGCACCGCTTCGCCGCCGAGACTCTTGGTAAAATTGATCAGCGCCGAATTGCCAGCGCCGCCGGCGATATATCCTGCGCCGGTCAGCACTCCGCCTGCGCCGATGATATTGACGATGACGCCGCGGCGACGGCGACACATTTCCTTGTAGACGATGCGCGAAATGCCGACATAGCCGAACAGCTTCAGTTCCCACGATTGGCGCCATGTCTCCTCGTCGACCTGGTCGAGGCCGCCGCCGGGAATGGCGCCGGCGCAATTGATCAAGATGTCGACGCCGGCGATTTCGTGCGCGAACGCATCACGCGCCTCCCGCTTCGAAAGATCGATGGCGTGGGTTTCGACCGTGACGCCGAACCGCTTGCGGATCTCGTCTGCGGCAAACTGCAACTGGTCGGCATGACGCGCGGCCAGGTGCAGATTGACGCCTTCGCGCGCCAGCTCCTGTGCGATGCCTTGGCCGATCCCTTTGCTGCCGCCCGTTACCGCCGCCGTTCTGCCTTCAAGGTGCAGTTCCATTCAGACCTCCACGACGATGTAATTCTCGTCTACCGACACAGAATAGGTCTCTGCGGTGTATGGGCCTTCGACCAGGTGCCGGCCTGGCTCGACCGTTACCGCGTACGCGCGTGTTCTGACCTTGTCCGGATCGCAGTAAGAACGACCCGTGCGGATGTCGAACTCCCAGCCATGCCATGGGCAGCGCAAGATTTCACCAGGACGCGAGCTCGTGAAGGTGCCCGGCCGCTTCGATTCGAAGAGCGCGGTGCGGCGGCCCTTGCACAGGGGCCCGCCTTCGTGCGGGCAGCGGTTCAGGAGCGCGAAATATTCGCCGCCGAGGTTGAAGATGCCGATCTCGCGTCCGGCTACCGTCGCGGCCTTGCTCCCACCGACCGGAATCTCGCCGGCGGTGGCGACGACATAACGTTGCGGCACCGTTAGCGCAGCCCGTACAGATTTTTGGCGTTGTCGCGGAACAGCAGCCGATGCTGTTCAGGCGTCAGGCGCAGCCGCGCAAAGGCGAATTTGGGGTCGTCGAAATCCCAATGCGGGTAATCGGTCGAGAACAAAATCTTGTCCCAACCGACCCAATCCATCGCGTCGAGCATGTGGCGCGGATCTTCCGGTTCCTCGATCGGCTGGCTCGTGTACCAGAAATGCTCGCGGACATATTCCGACGGCGCCCGCTTCAGATGGGGCACTTCGGAGCGCAGCGTCTTCCAATGTTTGTCGAGGCGCCAGCATAGCGACGGCACCCAAACGAACCCGCCTTCGACCAAAACGACGCGCAGCTTGGGAAAGCGCTCGAACACGCCTTCGATGACCATGCTCGTGACCAGCGACTGCATCGCCTCGCATTTGGAGTGATGCTCTTCGACATAGTAGGAACACCAGCCGGCGCTGGTGGGCGCCATGCCGCTGACGCCACCGACATGGATGCCGAGCGGCTTGCCGAGCGCCGCGGCCGCCTCGAAGATCGGCCAGTAGCGTTGCCGGCCCAGCGGTTCGAGCCCATGCGGCAGCACCGAGACCTGGACAAAATTTTCATTGGCGCCGTGCCGCTCGATCTCGCGCAGCGCCGCGGCAGGATCCTCGCGCGTCAGCATCAGCGACCCTTTGAGGCGCCGCTCTGGGCCGAACCAACTGCCGATCTGCCACTCGTTGACCGCGGCGGTCAGCGATTCACCGAACGCCTGGTTGCGAGCGCCGATGCCGTTGGGGCGCAGCGGCTGCAGCACCCCGTAATCGACGCGGTTCGGGTCGAGATGCTGCTGGCGCATGAATGGCAGGTCCGAGCCGGCGGGAGCGCCGCTCGGGGGACGCGCATCCATGCGCGACCCGCCGTCGCGATTGTAGCGTGGATAAACCATGGCGTTGGCGAAGGCGGCGCGGAAATTGGCGCCGTATTCGCGCATATAGCCTTTCCAACGGTCGGTCAGATAAGGGCTGAGATCACTCATCGCCGACACCGTCGGGTGGATGTCGCAGTCCACCACGCCGGGCGGCGCCTGAACCGGCGCAGAATCAGTCAAATTCGTGTCACTCATCCCACGGCCTCTTGTCGCGCCTCGAGCAGGCGCGGATAGGTTTGCAGAGGATTGTCGATCATTATCTTGCGGCGATGCTGATCGGACAAGCCCGCCGGGAACACATCGCTGCCCTCGAATTGCCAATGTGGGTAGTCGGTCGAGAACAGCAACATCTCTTCCGAACCGATATGGTCGATGAGGCGCTCGAACCGCGCCGGTTCCGGAGGCTCGTCGACCGGCTGCAGCGTGAGACGCACATGGTCGCGCACGATCTGGGTGGGTGGACGATCCACCCATGGGGTTTCGGTGCGGATGCCGCGCCAAGTCTTGTCAAAGCGCCACAGAAACGCCGGCAGCCAGGTGATGCCGGATTCGATCAGCACCACTTTCAGCGTCGGAAATTCAACGAAGACGCCCTCGGCCACCAGGCTCAGCAATTGATGCTGGAACGCTTGCGCGTGTGCGACATAGTCCTCGAGATAATAGGAACCCCAGCCCAGCGAGGTCGGGGGATGGCGGAACGAACTGCCGGCATGAATGCCGATCGGCAGGCCGTGTCTCTCGGCGGCGCGGTAGATCGGCCAATAGGTGCGCTTGCCCAGCGGTCGCTCGCCCGCCGCAAGCACCATGACCTGGACAAAGCGCCGGTCTGGGGCTACCCGGTTGATCTCGTCCGCCGCCAGCTCCGGATTTTCCGGCGCAATCACGATCGAGGCGCGCAGGCGCCGATCCCGGTCGAGCCACTCCTTGGCAATCCAATCATTGATGCCGCGCGCCAGCGCCGCGGCGAAATCGTCGTTCGGCAGATAGGGCCCGCCGTAAAGCGTGTTGCAGATGGCGCAGCGAACATCGAACGCGTCGAGCGCGTCCCTTTGCAACAGACCGAGGTCGCTGCCGGGTTTGCCGCGCGGCGGCCGCCAGTCGGGTCGGCCCGACAGCGGCACCGCGGGCGGGTACGAGTTGAGATCGAGATTCTCGACGGTGCGGATCTGAACCATCTCGCGCCAATAGTCGTCGAGATAGGGCAGCAGAACGTCGGTATTAGCGAGCGCCGGATGGACGTCGCAGTCGATGGCGCCGTGTGACAAACTCAAAACCGTCTCCATTTTTTCCGGAGCGATCATACCGCACCGCACGGATCGTTCGCCATCCCTTGCGCCTCATCGGCACTTTGATCGCCGCGATGACCGACCCACGGTCGGCGCGGCAAGCGGCGCCGTTTGGCTCAACTTGCGGCACGCCGCGAGACGCGACCCCGTGCCATCGTTCCGACATCCCGCCTCATTGGCGATTTCCTTTCCCTGCCCGAGAGCCGATAATTGCCGCAAAATCGAGGAGGCGCCGATGGCCGACCATAAGTTCCGCCGCATCGCGACCGAAGAAGCCTTCACCATCCACGAAGTCGCCGAAGCCTTACGCGGCGTCGCCCGCGCCCCGGGCAACAGCATCGATTTGACGCTGGTGCGCAACATTTATGACGCGCCGCCGGGTCGCGACCTCAACAATTTTCTGTCGCGCCTCCTTGATCTCGAAGGAGAACGTCTGGCCGTCATGGATGAGCTGGGCGTCGACATGCACGTGCTGTCGCTCACGTCGCCGGGAGTGCAGATGTTCGACGCCGATACCGCGACCACTCTGGTCGAGCGCGCCAACGATCGACTGGCGGAAGTGATAGCGCGCCACCCGACCCGTTTTGCCGGACTCTGTGGCTTTGCCCCGCAATCGCCAAAGCGCGCGGCGAAAGAGATGGAGCGCGGCATCAGAGACCTCAAACTCAACGGCTTCATTGTTAATTCGCACACCAACAGCGAATATCTCGACGACCCGAAATTCTGGCCGATTCTCGAGGCTGCCGAAGCGCTCGACCGCACCCTGTACATCCATCCGCGTGGCCCATCCGACGGCATGGACAAGCCGTTTCGCGACTATATGATCCACGGCGCCATGTGGGGCTATGGCCTCGAGGTCGGAACCCATGCGGTGCGCCTCATCTGCTCCGGCCTATTCGACCGCTTCCCCAAGCTCAGAATCTGCCTCGGCCATATGGGCGAGGGCGTTCACTTCATGCTGTGGCGGATCGATTTCATGAACACCGCCGCGCAGCGCGGCGGCCGCGTGCCGCGGCTGCAGATGAAGCCGAGTGAATATTTCAAGCGCAACTTCGTCATCACCACCAGTGGCATGGAATCCGACCTTGCACTCGATTTTTCGTTGAAGACGCTCGGCTCCGACAACGTCCTGTGGGCGATCGACTATCCCTACCAGCCGACCGCGCCGGCTGTTGCCTGGATGGATGCGGTGCCGGCCTCGGACGAGATCAAGCACAAGCTCTATCACGGCAATGCCGAGCGCGTCTTCCACATTGCGCCGCAGGACAGGTGAGGAGAACGGCGTGGCCCAGACCGATCCGATCAAGCGCTATCGCAGCAACATTCAGGACGAGGTCGACAGCGCCTCGCTTTATCGGGCGATGGCCGATGCGGAGAACAACCCACAGCTCAAGCAGGTCTATAGCCGCCTGGCGCAGGTCGAAGAAGCGCACGCCGAATTCTGGAAAAAGCGGCTCGCCGGATTGGGCGCCGCGGATCCCCGACGCGGACCGGGCTGGCGCAGCCGTACCCTCGCGTGGATGGCGCGGCGCTTCGGGCCGCAGACCGTGCTGCCGATCATCAATTCGATGGAGCGAACCGGCAGCGCCACCTACGACACGCAGCCGGAGGCGGTGCTGGCGGGTTTGCCGGCGGCAGAGCGATCTCATCTGCGGATCATGCAGGCGATGGCAGAACAGCCGCAGGGCGGTGTCGCCGGCGGCACGCTGGCGCGAATCGAGGGGCGGCATCGCACGGGCGCCGGTAATTCGCTGCGTGCGGCGGTCCTCGGCGCCAACGACGGGCTGGTCTCCAACCTCAGCCTGGTCACCGGGGTGACCGGCGCCGAACTGACGCCGCACGCGGTGCTGCTGACGGGCATCGCCGGCCTGCTCGCCGGCGCCTGCTCGATGGCAATGGGCGAATGGCTGTCGGTCAACAGCGCCCGCGAATTCTACCAGGCGCAGATCGCGACCGAGGCCGACGAGCTCGCCGAGTTTCCCGAAGAGGAGAAGCAGGAACTCACGCTGATCTATCAGGCCAAGGGCCTGCCCGACGCGCAGGCGAAGGCCTTGGCCGACAAGATCATCGGCAGTTCCGGCACGGCGCTCGAAACCCTCGCGCGCGAGGAGCTCGGCATCGATCCCGAAGAGCTGGGCGGGTCGGCCTGGACCGCGGCGGGCACGTCCTTCCTGTTGTTTGCCGGCGGCGCCATTGTGCCGGTAATACCCTTGTTCTTCGCCGGCGGAATGCGGGCGGCGATCGCGAGCGCGGTCCTAAGCGCGATCGCCATGTTCATCATCGGCGCCGGCACGACGCTGTTTACCGGACGCGGCATCCTGCTTTCGGGCTTCCGCCAGTTGGCAATCGGTATCGGTGCCGCCGTCATTACCTTCGTGCTTGGACGGCTAATCGGCGCGGCCGTGGCGGGTTGATGGATGAGGCTCATCGGGCGTCCGCCCGTCGCGCCAGGCCAGCCGATTTGCGGGCTAGCCCTTTACCGATCTTCTTCTTGGTAATGCGCGCAGTTGCGCCCGCCGGCGGTGGCGCACGCCTGTTCCTTATTCCAGTCGGAAAACGCCCACATGAAGCGGGTCAACAACACCACCGCCACGATGGCGGCGAGGAGCGAGGCGATGATTGCCGGCGGGCGCATGACTTAGTATCGACTTGCGCCGCCGGGTGAGCAAGGCTCAGGCCGCGACGAGCGCCCCGTCGGGCTGGGTGATGCGCGATGGCGGCAACAACACCTTCGCCACGGTGCCTTTGCCCGGCGCGCTCTCGATGACGAGCTGGCCGTCATGCAGTTCGACCAGCCACTTCACCAACGGCAGGCCCAATCCGGTACCGGCACGTCGTTTCGTCCAGCTGTTCTCGATTTGACCGAAGGGTTGGAGAGCGGTAACGATGCCCGCTTCGTCCATGCCGATGCCGTCATCGCACACGGCGATGACCAATCCGCCCTCCGCCGCCAGCACCTGGCGCAACACCACCTCGCTGCCGGGATGCGAGAACTTGACGGCGTTGGAGAGGAGGTTAAGCAGAATCTGCTTGAGGCGCAGCGCATCGCCATTGATGCGCAACGGGCGGTCAGGATCTTCGATCTTGATCGAGACAGCGGCCGACGTCGCCAGTGGCTGAACCACCTTCACGCATTCCCTCGCCAGCACCGTCGGATCGACCGGATCTTGTGCGAGGTTCATGCTGCGTGCTTCGAGCTTGGAGAGATCGAGCACGTCATTGACAATGCCCAGCAGGTGACGGCCTGACGCGTTGATGTCGTCGATGTAAGCGGAATAGCGGCGATTGCCGATCGGGCCGAACATCTGCTCACGCATCAAATCCGAAAAGCCGATGATCGCGTTCAACGGCGTGCGCAGCTCGTGGCTCATATTGGCGAGAAACCGTGACTTGATCTCGTTGGCGTGGTCGGCCGCCGCTTTGGCTTCCCGCAGGCGCGCCACCAGGCGGCTGTTCTCGATCTGCAGTCGGATCAGATCGGTGACGCCGCGGTTGCCGAGCAGGGCGGCCGAGCGCACGATCGCGGTATAGGCCACGGTGATGCCGGCCATCAGCAGCGAGTAGCGCGTGCCGTGCCAGACAAAGACCACCGTCGGTGGCAGGGCTGCGCCAAGAACGTAACCGACTTGCGCCCGGAGATAGGGTGCGACCACCACCGCGGCGGCGGTGACATTCGTGGTGAAGATAAAAAGCATGAAGAAGCGCGCTTCGGGATCATCGGGCACGAGATAGGCGGCACCGAACAAACCCCACAGCAGCCCGGTGACGCTCCACGTCAGCGTGACGGCCCAGGCCCAGCCCGCGACGGCCTCATCGGATTTGAGCGCGCAAAAGCGCCGCCACATAAACCAGCGGACCGTTTGCCAGGCCAAATTGATGCCGAGCCAGCCGGACAGCAAGCCTGCGGGCATGTCGTGCCAGAGACAAATCGACGCGACCAGAGCCAGACCACCGCCGAAATACATGGGCGAGGCCGAGCGCATGACCAGCCGCATTTGGCCGGCAAGAATACTGGTCGATTCATCCGACAAGCGACACCCCTCCTTCGAACCAATAGTTAGAGACAATGATATCCGGGTTATGGAGATTTCGTTAACCTTAGGCCACGATGCCCGCGCCAAAATCGCAAAGGCTCGTGCCAAACGCTTGCATTTGCTCAGCTATTTCTGGCCATCGCGATGGAACGTCGCAACCTGTGCCGCTCAGCGGCGGCAGTAGATTTCCGGCGCGGGCCGCACTAAATTGGCGCGCTTCCTGAGGCGGGAGATTCGGTCGGCACGACCGTTCTTCATTTGTCATGCAGTTACCGCTCATGCCTACCATGGCCGCCTGGCCGGGCGCCGCGCGTCCGCGCCATCCTTGGGCTTCCTAGCATGGCTCAGACAACCAGCAATACCGTCATCGCCGAAGCCACACGTACGGCGTTCCGGGCACGTTATGGACTGATGATCGGCGCCTTGGGCGTGGTCTACGGCGACATCGGCACGTCGCCGCTCTATACCGTGCGTCAATGTTTCGACGATGTCGGCGCGGTCCGGGAAGAATCGGTGCTGGGCGTCCTGTCGCTCATCGCCTGGTCGCTGTTCATCGTCGTCACGCTCAAATACGTCATCGTCATCATGCGCGCGGACAACCGCGGCGAAGGCGGCATCCTTGCGCTCACCGCGCTCGCGTTGCGCGCGGCCAATCGCGGCACGCGCCGGGCAGCTTGGATCATCACGGCCGGCATGATCGGCGCGGCGCTGTTCTATGGGGACGGCGTCATTACCCCCGCGATCTCGGTGCTGAGTGCGGTCGAAGGCATCAAAGTCGCAACGCCGGTGTTTGAACCCTACATCCTGCCAATCACCGTGCTCCTGTTGCTT
Organism: Alphaproteobacteria bacterium; assembly: GCA_030041335.1. Taxonomy (GTDB): domain Bacteria; phylum Pseudomonadota; class Alphaproteobacteria; order ATCC43930; family CGMCC-115725; genus JAATGI01. The sequence goes on from JASHOB010000059.1 coordinate 19,071, forward strand.
CTGCTGTTTCTGTTCCAGCGCCGCGGCACCGGCCGGGTCGGCGATCTGTTCGGTCCGATCATGACGCTGTGGTTTGTCGTGCTGGGCTGCCTCGGGGCCGCCGAAATCGCCCGGCATCCCGCGATTCTGTCCGCCCTCTACCCGGTGCACGGTATCGGTTTCCTGCTGGCCGATCCGTTCCGTGGGTTCATTCTGCTCGGCGGCGTGGTTCTTGCCGTCACCGGTGCCGAGGCGCTCTACGCCGATATGGGTCATTTCGGCGTCAACCCGATCCGCAACGCCTGGCTCTACTTTGTCTTTCCCGCGCTGCTGCTGAATTATTTCGGCCAGGGGGCGCTTTTGCTGCACGAACCGGGCGCGCTGGCCAACCCCTTTTACCTCTTGGCGCCGCCCTGGGCGCGGCTTCCATTGGTGATTCTCTCCTCGATCGCCACGGTGATCGCGTCCCAGGCGGTGATTTCCGGCGCCTTCTCGATGACCCGGCAGGCGGTGCAGCTGGGCTATCTGCCACGACTCGAAATCCGGCACACCTCCGAACACGAGGTCGGCCAGATCTACGTGCCGAAGCTCAACCTGTTTCTGCTGGTAGCGGTGCTGGCACTGGTATTGGGCTTCCACTCTTCCGACAATCTCGGCGCCGCCTACGGCATCGCCGTCACCGGCACGATGACCATCACCACCATCCTCGCCTTCGCTTACATGCGCGGCGTGCTGCGCTGGAGCTTCTATTGGGCGTTGCTGTTGTTCGGCTTCTTCCTGGCGGTCGATGCCCTGTTCTTCTCGGCGAACCTCCTGAAGATCAGGGAAGGCGGCTGGGTCCCGCTGGCGATCGCGGTCGTGGTCTATACGGTAATGGCGACCTGGCGGACCGGTCGCGCCCAATTGGTTGCGGCGCGTGCGGTCGGCGGCTTGCCGCTCGAGAACTTCCTCGCGTCGATCAAGCCCGACCGGCCGGTGCGCGTGCCCGGCACCGCGGTGTTCACGACCGCCAACAACAACATGGTGCCAAACGCGCTATTGCACAATCTCAAGCACAATCACGTCCTTGCCGAGCGCGTTATCCTGATGACGGTCATTACCGAGGACATCCCTCACGTCGGGGATGATCAGCGCCTCGAAATCCGCCATCTCGACAAGAATTTCCACACCATCACGCTGCACTACGGCTTCATGGACCAGCCCAACATTCCGCGCGCGCTGGCGCAGTGTCGAATGATGCAGTTCCCGGTCAAGCTGTTGGAAACATCATTCTTCGTCGGACGCGAGAAGATCGTCGCCAGCAAGAAGACGCGGTTCTGGCGCTGGCGCAAAAACCTGTTCATCCTGATGTCGAATACCATGCTCGACGCCACGGAATTTTTCCGCATCCCGCCGAACCGCGTTATCGAGTTGGGCGGCCAGATCGAAATTTAGCGGTATCGGCTTCGCGGCGTCTCGTCGGGCCCGACATGGAACCTGGCGCGGCTGGACGACCGGCGCTCGTGTCGCCGGCGCGGGATTTCGGCCGCGCCATCGTCGACGCCATCATCGGCCTAATGCGTAGCCGCAGCCGGGAGGCTCGCATTCCACCCATGCATTGCCGCGCTTGGCGTTTGCGGCGATGGCTGCGAATATAGTTTCATGGTCAAGATTTCCGCGCCTGCTTCGCAACGAATCCATTACGGCTGGATCGTCGTCGGCGTGACATTTCTGGTGCTGCTGGTGGCGTCCGGCGTTCGGGGCGCCCCGGGCGTGCTGATCGTGCCGCTCGAACGGGAATTCGGTTGGACCCGCGCCGGGATCTCGCTACCGATTTCGATCGGCCTCTTGTTCTACGGCATCGTCGGGCCGTTCTCGGCTGCCTTCATTGATCGCTTCGGCATCAGAATCGTGGTATTGGCCGCGCTGGGGATGTTGCTCATCGGCTTCGTGCCGACCGTCTTCGTCACCGACGTTTGGCAGCTGCTGCCGCTGTGGGGCGTGTTCGCAGGGCTCGGCACCGGCATCGCGGCGATGATCCTCGCGGCCATCGTGTCGAACCGTTGGTTCGTGAAGCGGCGCGGGCTGGTCATGGGCTTGCTCACCGGCAGCGCGGCCGCCGGAAGCCTGATCTTTCTCCCGACGCTCGCCAATGTCGCCGTCGCGATCGGCTGGCGCTGGTCGGTCGCGATCTGTTGCGGGGCCGTTGTCGCGGTAATTCCGCCGGTGGCGCTGCTGTTGCGCGACCGGCCTGCCGACATCGGCATCCGACCCTTTGGCGCACCCGAGAATTTCATCGAACCGACCATCCCCCGCGTCAATCCCATCGCCGCTTCCTTCGCGGCGCTCGGCGACGGCATGGGTTCGCGCGATTTCTGGCTTCTCGGCGGCAGCTTCTTCGTCTGCGGCGCCAGCACGCTCGGGCTGATCGGCACTCACTTCATTCCCGCCTGCGTCGATCACGGGATCCCGGAAGCCACCGCGGCCGGGCTGCTCGCCTTCATGGGCATTTTCAATTTCATCGGCACCACCGCATCCGGCTGGCTTTCGGACCGCATCGACAGCCGCTATCTCCTCTTCTGGTATTACGCACTACGCGGCTTGTCGCTGCTGTTCCTGCCTTATGCGCTGAACATGTCGCTGTGGGGCTTGTCGCTGTTCGGGGTCTTTTACGGACTCGATTGGATCGCGACCGTGCCGCCGACCGTACGCCTGTCGGCCACTGCATTCGGAACCGAGCGCGCTGGCATCATGTACGGTTGGATCATGGTATGCCACCAAATCGGCGCCGCGGCCGCGGCGTATGGCGCCGGCCTGGTTCATACGCGCTACGGCGACTATTGGAGCGCTTTCGTGCTCGCCGGCGTGTTGTGCTTCTTCGCGGCGCTCCTGGTGCTGCGTGTCGGCACGGCGTCGCGTAAGGATCGCCGCCCCAATCTGGCGACGGCAACCGGTTGAGTTCAAACACCGGCGACAACGTGGCCGCGGGAGTGGCGGCAGCGGCGCCGGCGCGCAGTTTTCGCACCGTGGCGCTGATCGTCGCCGCCGCGCTGCTGATGGAGCAGATCGACGTCACCGTATTGGCGACCGCGTTGCCGACGATGGCGCGCGATTTCGGGGTCTCTGCCGTCAATATGAGCGTCGCGATGACGTCATATTTGCTCAGTCTCGCGATCTTCATCCCGGCGAGCGGCAAGATCGCGGATCGATTCGGCGCACGCAATGTATTCTGCACCGCGATCGTGCTGTTCACGCTCGGCTCGGTACTGTGCGGCCAATCGAGCCGGCTAGACTTTCTGGTATTTGCGCGACTCATCCAAGGGCTGGGCGGTGCCCTGATGGTTCCAGTCGGGCGGCTGGTGATACTGCGCACGGTCAGCAAGGCCGAGCTGGTGAGTGCCATGTCCTGGGTTCTTGTTCCGGGCCTGATCGGACCGGTCATCGGTCCGCCGCTCGGCGGTTTCATCGTCACCTATTTTTCCTGGCCCTGGATATTTTACATTAACGTCCCGCTCGGCATCGTCGGTGTGGCGTTGGCGATGCGGTTCGTGCCGGACATTCGCGAGACCAGCTCGAGCCGTTTTGATTTTGCCGGCTTGCTCCTCACCGGCACCGCATTGTCGTGCCTGATCTTCGGCTGCCAATTCGCCAGCCATGGGGCCGCATCGCTGACGGTCACCCTGGTGCTGTTCGCCGTCGGCATCGTCGCCGGCACGCTTTACCTGTTTTACGCGCTGCGCGCGCCGGAACCGATTCTCGATTTGGCGCTGCTGCGCATTCCAACTTTCCGCCTTGCCGTCATCGGCGGCTCCTTGTGGCGGATCGCCGGCGGCTCGCTGCCGTTCCTGATGCCGCTGATGATGCAACTGGGATTTGGCAAATCGGCGGCAGCGAGCGGCGTCATTACGTTCGTGTCCTCCGCCGGTTCGATGGTGATGAAGGCGTCGGCACCGCGCGTCCTGCGCCGCTTCGGCTTCCGAAACACCATGATCTGGAACGCGGTGATCGCGACCGGCCTGCTGGCGAGCTGCGCCGCCTTCCGGCCGAGCTGGCCGTTATGGGCGATCTACGGCGTATTGCTCATCACCGGCTTTTTTCAGTCATTGCAATTTACCGCCTACAACACCATCGCCTTCGCCGAGATTCCGCCGAACCGTTCCAGCGCGGCAATGAGCTTCTACAGCACATTCCAGCAGTTGATGCTCTCGGTGGGAATTTGCGCCGCCGCGACGGCGCTCAACGTGTCGATCTCCATCGCCGGTCGCGCGCACGCGGGCCTGGGCGATTTCTCGGTCGCGTTGCTGGCGGTGACGGCGATCTCGATCTTCGCCGCGCCGCTCAGTGCCCGCTTTGGCCCACGGGCCGGCGAGGAGATGAGCGGCCATCGCGGGCGGCGCTAGCGCTCGAACGCCGGTCTCACCTCCTCCGCGAACCGCGACATTTCGTCGAGCACCTGGCGGTGCGGCTTAAGGCCGACATTGAGGTAGAGGATCACCTCGTCAAAGCCGGCGGCCTCGACCTTTTTCAGAATCTCGGTGATGTGGGCCGGCCGGCCGATCAGGACCGAATTCTCGGTCAAATCCTCGGGCCGGACCTGGCGCAGCCGCTCGACCATGCCGACGAAGTAGCGGTAGCTCGGCGGCGCGGTGGCCGGATCGCTCGGAAAAGAGGGAATCACGCATTCCCGGTAGTAGCGCACTTGCCGCTCCCGCGCGATCAACTCCTGCGCCGGATCGTCGGCGAAGTGGGTGAAGTAGCTGCACATCAACCTGCCCGGCTTGGTGCCGGCCGCGGCGCAGGCTTCCCGGTATAGGGTCGCGACCTCGCGCAGGCCGCCGTAGGAGATCGCGGCGGCAAAGGGCGCAACGATCACACCGCAACCCAATCGCGCCGCAAGTTCGATCGACGGTTTCGAGAACGAGCCGACATAGGCAGGCAGCGATCGCTGCACCGGCTTTGGCGTGATTTCGAGGTTGTCGAAGGAATAATGCCGCCCGTGATGTGAAATCGGTCCGTCCGCATCCCATAGCCGTCGAACGATCTCCATACCCTCGTTGAAGATCGCCTGATTGTCCTCGAAATCGGCGCCGAACGGCTCGTATTCGCGGCGGTCGTAGCCACGACCGGCGGCAAAGTCGACGCGGCCGCCGCTCAGAACGTCGAGGCTCGCCCACTGTTCGGCGACGCGGATCGGATGGTGCAGTGGCAGCACAGTCACCGCAGGCGCGAGACGGATGCGCTGCGTCTGTGCCGCCGCGTAGCTCAGAACCAGATCGGGACAGGACAGCACTCCGAGCGCGTTGAAATGATGCTCGCCGATCCAGGCGGAGTGGAAGCCGAGACGGTCGGCGTGCAGCACTTCGGCAAGAATGTCGCCAATGAATTGCGCCGCGGTGCGGCGGTTGCCTTCGTAATGATTGTCGCTCAGCGTGAAATAGCCGAAATCCATTTCGCCTCCGTTAGTGGCCTTCCATACGATGTGCCGGGACCTGACTCTTGAGCCGCTCCTCCTTGAGGAAGAAGGATAGCGCAAAGGACAGTAACGCGACCATGGCGGCTCCGAGAAACACGATGTGGAACGCGTGGGTCAACGCCGGCTGGATTAACAAGCGATCTGCTGCTGCCATCTGGTCTGCCGCAGTCGGGCCGCCGCGCACGAGCGCGTTCGCCAGCGCGCTGTGCCCCTCGGCCGCCAGACGTCCGGTCAGCGCCGCCAGCAGCCACGACCAAAGCAGCGCCGCACCGAATGACGCACCGAGCGAACGCGCGAAGAATACCCAACTGGTCGCGACACCGACATCGCGCGGCTCGCACGTATTCTGAATCGCAATCATCATCACCGGAAAGGTCGGACCGACGCCGAGTCCGAGCACGGCGAGGTAGACCATGACCAGGAGCGGCGGCGTGGCGGTATCGAGCGTGGCCAGCAGCGCCAGTGCGATGGCCGCAGCGCCGATGCCGACCGGCGGAATCATCTTGTAGCGGCCGGTCCGGCGCATAATCCGCCCGGCGATAAACGAACCGATAACCGTGCCGCTCATCAGCGGGATCATGATGAGGCCGGTGCTGCCAGGGCTGATCGCAAGCACCAATTGGATCTGCACCGGCATCAGCACCAGACCGCCAAACATCGAGATGGCGACAATGAAGCTGATGGCGTTGGCGAAATTGAAGATCGAGCTGGCGAAAAGACGCGGTGGCAGAATCGGGTCGAGGGCGCGGAATTCCTGCAATATGAATAGCAAAAGCAGGACAAGGCCCGCGCCGAGCATGCCTAAGACCTGGGTCGAGAGCCAAGGGAAGATCGAGCCGCCCCAGGTGCTGACCAGCAGGAGCGCGGTGACCGACAGGGTCATCAGCACCGCGCCCCAGTAGTCGATGGCGCGGCGCGCCATTTGCGGCTTGGGCAGTTTCTTAAAGGCGCGGGTGCATAGCCACAGCGCCGCGGCACCGATCGGCAAGTTGATCCAGAACACCCAGCGCCACGTCAGATATTGCACGAAGAACCCGCCCAGCATTGGGCCCGCGACGCTGGCCGACGCCCAGACGCCGGCGAAATAGGCCTGGTAGCGGCCGCGCTCGCGTGGCGCGATGATGTCGGCGATCAACGCCTGCGTCACGCTCATCATGCCGCCGCCGCCCAATCCCTGCAGCGCGCGGGCGGCGGCGAGCTGGCCCATATTGTGCGCGAGCGCGCAAAATGCAGAACTGGCAACAAAGAGCGTGATCGAAATCGTGAGCAGCGGACCGCGGCCATAAAGGTCGCTGATTTTGCCGTAGATCGGCGTCGAGGCCGTCGAGGTCAGGAGATAGCCGGCGAAAATCCACGACAGATGCTCGAAGCCGCCGAGATCGCTGGCGATCGCCGGCACTGCGGTGGTCACTATGTTCTGGTCGAGCGCCGCCAACAGCATGCCCAAAAGCAGACCGTAGAGCGTCGTCATGATCTCGCGATGCGCGAGCATGGTCGCCCCGGTCGTCGGGGGTGGCGATGCCGATTGGCGTTCGATCGTGTCCATCGCGGGTCGGCCGCGCTCGGCGCGGGTCATTGCGCCGCGCGCTGGCGCACGGCATAGGCCGGTTCGTCGCGCAACGGCTTTTCCCGCATCGTCGCCAGCAGCACGACCGCGATCGCGCACAAGCCGGCGTTGGTTAGGAACACCAGATGGTAGGAATGGGCAAGAGCGGGCACCAGCGTCTGGCGCGCCGCGAGGGGCAAGGCCGCGATGCCGCCGCCGGCATGAGCGAGGATCGCAGCGCCCACGTCCGACGCACGCGCCGCCGCCAGCTGACGCGACAAGGTGCCGATCAGAAGCGACCACAGAATGGCGATGCCGAAAGAGCCGCCCAAGGTCCGGAAGAACGCAATCATGGAGGTGACAATGCCGATATCGCGCAGCTCAGCGCCGTTCTGTCCCGCCACCATCATCGCCGGAAAGGTCGGACCGAAACCCAGTCCGACGAAAGCCATCGTCACCAGAATCACCGGCAGTGATACCGACTGCGCCTCGAATGCCAGGAGCAACTGCGCCGCGGTCGCGAGACAGATCGCAGCCAACGCCACAGGGCGATAGCGCCCCGTGCGGCGCATGAGTCGGCCGGAGCTGAACGAGCCGACCACGGTGCCGAGCATCATCGGCAAAATCATCACGCCCGAGCTGCCGGCGCTCACGCCCAGGACCAGTTGCAGAAAGGTCGGCATCAGTACGCCCGTGGCGAGCTGCGCCATGGTGATGACAAAGCTGGCAAGCCATGCCTGGCGAACGACGTGGTTGGCAAAGAGCCGCGGCGGCAACAGCGGTTCGGGTGTCCGCCGTTCCTGCACCACCAATAAAGCGGTCAATAGCAGCGCGCTGGCGATGAGCGTCAGCGCCATGGGCGACGTCCAGGCGAATTCTCGCCCGCCAGAAGTCAGCACGAACAACCAGCAGGTCACCGCGACGATCAGCAAGGCGGCACCGACATAGTCGATACGGCGCTGGAGTTGTGGCACGGGCAAGAGGCGCAAGGCCCGACGACACAAGAGAAAGGCAATCACGCCGAGCGGCGGATTGATCCAGAACACCCAGCGCCAGCTCAGATGGTCGACGAACAAGCCACCGACCACCGGGCCGCCAACGGTAGCGAGCGCGTAGATACCACTGAAATAAGCCTGATAGCGGCCGCGTTGTCGCGGCGCGATGATATCGGCGATCACCGATTGCGACGAACTCAAGAGCCCGCCGGCGCCGACTCCTTGCAGCGCGCGGGCAGCGATGATCTGCCACATGTTCAGTGCCAGTCCGCACAGCAACGAGCCAACCGCGAACACGGTGATCGCGATCAGAATCATCAGACGTCGGCCGTAGAGGTCGCCCAGCTTGCCGTAGATCGGCGTCGAGGCGGTCGAGGTCAAAAGATAGGCGGCGACGATCCATGACAGGTTCTCGAGCCCGCCCAGGACGCGACCGATGGCGGGCAGCGCCGTCGCGACGATGCTCTGATCGAGCGCCGAGAGGAACATGCCCAGCAGCACACCCGACAGTACGCGATAGATGTCGCGCTGGCTCAATACCGCGGGTGCGGACGCGACCAGAGTAGACGATGAATCCGGCAAGGTGGGGCTTTCGGGCTGCTGACCATAGAATAACGCGCGATTGGCGCATTGGACCATCGATCCGGTCCGGCGCTGATCGCATTCGAAACGAGGTCCTTAGATGCGCAACTTCGCGCCCGGACGCAACCCGAACTGGCGCAAGGCAGATTTGCCGCCGAGAGAACCAACCGGGAGCGCGGCCCCGGGCACCCAACTGCAATCGCGCCGGCGGTCCCCGCGCATTCTATCGCTGGCATGTCCGACCGGCCTGCCTTTGAGGATCACCGCCGCGACGGCGAGACGTCGCAAGAGCGCTTGCCGCCCTCGATCGCGCTAGGAGCGGTCGATCAACAAGTGCGCGGGAGGCAACCGGCCCCGGCAAGGATTCAATCCAACGCCGCGATCTTGTCGCCAGCGAGCACGTGACTGCAGCGCAAGCGCTTTGCTTCGGCTTCATCGCCGCCCGGACGGAGCGCTGCGACGGTGATCCATCCCTCGCCGCGCAACCGCCGCACCAGTGCCGTATCGCTGCCGGCGGGTACGAATAGACGCCGCACTGGCGTTGGATTCGGCAGCGCCTCGATCACTAAATCCGTGTAGATGGTAAAGCCGGTGGCAGGCTCGCCGGCGCCGTTGCCCGTGAGATAGCGCCCGCCGCGGCCCAACTCGCCGCGCACGGATCGGGCAAAAAAGGTAAAGCTGATGCCGGTATGATATTCGAAGCCGCGATTTTCGATCGGGTCGATGGTCATGGCGAGTGCCGGCGAGCGCACCTTCACCTCCTGGCACACGGTGGCGAGGCGCGCGAGTTCAGCTGCCGCTTCTTTTGGTAATCTGAGGCCGGCGAGGCGCTTCAGGGTCTTTTCGGCCGTGCCGGCGGCTGCAAGGAGCTTGCCGAGCAACGTTGCGGCCTCGCCGCCAACCGCCGCAACCGCCGCCGCATCCTTGTGGTCGAGCGCCGCGCGAACCCGCTCGGTTCGCTCGCCGTCGAGCCCCAGTGCCGAGCACACGAGCGGCACCAAGCGCGGCAGCGTCAGGTCGACCGACACGTTTTTCATGCCGACCGCATCGAGCGCCTCGGCGGCGACCGTCAGCACCTCGACATCGGCGGCAATGTCATCGGAACCAATCAGCTCGGCGCCGACCTCGCCCAATTGACGTTCGGGATTGAGCTGGCCGCCCTTCACGCGCAGCACTTGTCCGGCATAAGAGAGACGCAGCGGACGCGGCGCCTTGGCAAGTCGCGTCGCGGCGATGCGCGCGACCTGCGGGGTCATGTCGGCACGTACGCCGATCATGCGCTGGGATACCGGATCCATCAGGCGAAATGTCTCTTTCGCCATCGCGGCGCCCGCGCCGGAAAGCAAATTGTCTTCGAATTCGAGGAGCGGCGGCTCGACGCGCTCGTAACCGTTGCCCGCGAGGACGGCCATGAGTCGCTCGACCAGCGCCGCTTCGGCCTCGGCCATTGGCGGCAGCAGGTCCCGCAACCCCTGTGGCAGAAGTCCCTTGTAGACTGTGTCGCTCATGGCCCTTCGGCGACCGCTTCTTCGCGTCTGCGAATTCTCTCGACGACGGCTAACCATACCCGAACCGGTGATTTCGGTTGATCCCTCGGCAGTTGCCGAAGGCGCGGCAATGCCGATCCAGGGAGGTTCGCCCTGGTCCCGGCGCGCCCCGCAGGGGCAACCGCCTCCGTTCGTCGGGCGCGGCAACCGGGCCTGCCGGCCCGGCGTCGCCCCGACCGCGTCGGTCGGTCGCTCGTGTCGCCGCTGATCAACAAGGCGCAATCACCTCCTTCGAGACGACCGATCGTCGGTTCTGCCGCGCTCAAGGGGCCCCGGGCGCCGATGAACCAGCCGCGCCGCGGTCGCGCCGGGCGGTTCCAAACACGCCAGCGCCACCGCCGCGTCTTCGCCCAGGCCATTTCGGCGCGCGTCAGGCGGCGAGCGACGCCATCCAACAAATCCGGCCGGCCTTTGACAAGGCGAGGTGCGCTCTCAAGCGCCATGGCAGGTTTCACGCCAACCTTGTTGGGGTCAGAAACTCATCACCTTGACCTGCACCACGTTGGGGATCGCGCGCACTTTCGCCATGGTCGCATCGTCGAGATCGGAATCAACCGTAATCAGGCAGATCGCGCTGCCTCCGGGTTGCAGTCGCCCCATATTAAAGGTGCCGATATTGACCCCGGCCTCACCCAACGTGCGCCCGAGATTGCCGACAAAGCCGGGTTTGTCGATATTGCGGACGAAGAGCACCCGCGGCCCCAACTCGGCTTCAAGCATCATGCTGTCAATCGCGATGAGCCGCGGCCTGTCGCCGAACAGCGTGCCGGTCGCGCCATGTCTAGTGTTTTCGGCAATGGCGGTGACTCGCATCAAGGTCTGATAGATCGAAGGTTCGGAACGCCGCGTCTCGCTGACGCGGATATCGCGCTCGCGGCAGATTACCGGCGCATTGACGACGTTGACCGTCGCCAGCGACGGCCCCAGCAGATTCGCCAATACGAGTGCGGTAAGCGGCTTCAGGTTGAGGTCCCCGACATGGCCTTCGTATTCGATCTCGACGGCAGACAGCGATCCCTCGACGAGTTGGCCAACAAACCCGCCCAACTGCTTCGCCAGGGAGATGTAAGGTCCAAGACGCACTGCCTCTTCGGCGGTGAGCGACGGTAGGTTGACGGCATTCGTCACGGCGCCGCCGAGGAGGAAGTCCGAGATCTGCTCGGCGATCTGCACCGCTACATTCTCTTGCGCTTCGCTGGTGGAGGCGCCGAGATGTGGCGTTGCGACAAGGTTGTCGCGGCCGAAGAGAATGTTCTGCTTCGCCGGCTCGACCGGAAATACGTCGATGGCAGCGCCGGCAACCGTGCCTCCATCGAGTGCCCGTTTCAGGTCTTCTTCGACGATCAGTCCACCCCGCGCGCAGTTGATGATGCGCACGCCTTTTTTCATCTTGGCAATGGCGGAGGCATCAATGATGCCGCGCGTCTGCTCGGTCAGCGGCGTGTGCAGCGTGATGAAGTCGGCGCGTGCAAACAGGTCGCCGAGTTCAACTTTTTCAACGCCGAGGGCGACTGCCCGCTCCGGTGACAGGAAGGGATCGTAAGCGATGACCCTCATCTTGATGCCGAGCGCACGCTCGGCGACGATCGAGCCGACATTGCCGCAGCCGATGATGCCGAGCGTCTTGCCGTAGAGCTCGACCCCCAAGAAGCGCGACTTCTCCCATTTGCCCGCCTGGGTCGAGCGGTCGGCAGCGGCGATCTCCCTGGCAAGGGCGAACATCAGCGCGATGGCGTGCTCGGCGGTGGTGATGGAATTGCCGAACGGCGTATTCATCACCACGATGCCGCGCTGGGTCGCGGCGGGCACATCGATCGTATCGACGCCGATGCCGGCGCGGCCGATGACCTTGAGCCTCGTGGCGGCCTCGATCACCGGCCTCGTTACCTTCGTGGCCGAGCGCACCGCGAGACCGTCGAACGCCGCGATCAGATCCTTCAACTCTTGTGGCGAAAGACCGGTCCTGGTGACGGTCTCGATGCCGCGACTTTTGAACACGGCAACCGCTTGCGCCGACAGGGTATCCGCGATCAGCACTTTCGGCATGAGGCACCCCTAAGCGGCTACGGCGTTCCGGGTTTTGGCAAAGGCCCAGTCGAGCCAGGGCAGTGCCGCGTCGATATCGCTGGTCTCGACCGTGGCGCCGCACCACAGGCGCAGGCCTGGCGGCGCATCGCGATGGCCGACAAAATCGAAGGCGACGGCCTCCTCGTCGAGGAGCGATTCCATTTTTTTCAATGCAGCGCGTTGCTTATCGGCCGACTGCTTCTGGAACCAGTCATCGACGATCTCGAGACAGACGGACGTCCACGAGCGGATCGCTTCGTCGCGCACCAGGAATTCGATCCACGGCGTGCGGTTGACCCAGCGCGTGACCGCATCAAGATTGGCCTGGCTGCGCCGTTTCAAGGCGCCCTGCCCGCCGATCGACCGCGCCCATTTGAGGCCGTCGATCGCATCCTCGACCGCGAGCATCGATGGCGTGTTGATCGTCTCGGCCGCGAAAATTGCTTCGTTGAACTTGCCCTTCGAAGTGAGCCGGAAAATTTTGGGCAGGGGCCATGGTGGCGCGTAGCTTTCGAGCCGCGCGACCGCCTGCGGGCTCAACGCCAGCATGCCGTGACCGGCCTCGCCGCCAAGCACCTTCTGCCAGGACCAGGTAATGACGTCGAGCTTGTCCCATGGCAGGTCCATCGCGAACACCGCCGAAGTGGCATCGCAAATCGCCAACCCTTCGCGCGCGGGGTCGATCCAGTCGCCGTTTGGCACCCGCGCGCCGGAAGTGGTGCCATTCCATGTGAACACCACATCGTGGCGCCAATCGACGGCGTGCAGATCGGGCAACTTGCCGTAGGGCGCATCGATGATCCTTGCGTCCTCGAGCTTGAGCTGCTTCACCACGTCGGTGGCCCAGCCCTGGCCGAAGCTTTCCCAGGTCAGGACATCGACGCCGCGGGCGCCGAGCATCGACCAAAGCGCCATCTCGACCGCGCCCGTATCCGACGCCGGGACGATACCCAGGCGATAATCGTCGGGCAGCTCGAGAAGCTCGCGCGAGCGATCGCACACCTCTTGGAGCCGCGCCTTGCCGACCTTGGCGCGATGGGAGCGGCCAACCAGCGCGCCCGACAGCGCCTGCGGCGTCCAACCGGGACGCTTGGCACAAGGACCGGACGAGAAATTAGGATTGCGGGGCCGAATGTTCGGCTTCATGGCGGCTATTCCTTCCAGAATAGATGCGACCCGTTGGGGGGCCGTGTCCCGCGCGCGAAACTAGGGGTCATCGCCCCGGCGGTCAACCCTTTGCTGGGGTTCTGGGGATCGCGAATTGGTGTCGCGCCGATCGCGCAACAAACATAATATCGGCAATGTGCTACTTCGATCGTTACGGTCCTCGCTCCCCCGCTTCCTCGTCCTTGGCGCCGTCTTCGTGGCGCTGCTCGCCGAGGCGCCGCCGGTTTCAGCCAACCCGCAATTCGCGGTCGGTCCTCAATACGACACAACCCACGTCTACGTCGCGGTTGCGGATTTCGACCGTTTTGTCGCCGCCATCCTTGCCACTTTCGGCGGCACAGCCAGCAAGAAGGTATCGACCCAGATTACGCCGACCCCAAGCCGAAGCTTTTCGCAGCTGGTTCTGACACCGGCCGGTTCGTTCTCCATTTTCGCTTTTGAGACGCCGATTCCCTATCCCTTCGGCTCGGAGCGGACCGGCTATCTGGTCAGCGATGTCGATCGGGCGGTCGACGCCGCGCGCACGCTCGGTGCCGCGGTAATCGTGGCGCCATTCAATGACCCAATCGGCCGCGACGCCGTGATCCAATGGCCCGGTGGCGTGAACATGCAGTTTTACTCGCACGTCACCCGGCCCTCCTATCCCGCGCTGACCTTCGGCCCCGAAAATCGGATCTATGTTTCGCCCGACAAGGCGGACGAATTCGTGGCGTGCTTCGTCGTCTTCACCCACGGCAAGATTGCCGCTGACGAGCCGCGCGCGTCAGGCGCCGATATCGGACGGCCCGGCGACACATTCCGACGCGTGCGCATCGAATCGATTTTCGGCCGCATCACGGTGCTGGTGACCGATGGCCACCTGCCCTTTCCCTACGGTCACGAGTTCACGGGCTATGCGGTCGGCGATCTCGGCACGACGTTGACGCAGGTCAAGGCAGCCGGGGGCACGGTGCTGATCGGTCCCTACCATGCCGACCATCGAGACGCCGCGATGGTTCGCTTTCCCGGCGGTTATATCGCCGAGATACACGCCACGCCGCGCTGAGCATTCAGATGAGGATGGCGCCCTCGATCACCGGCACGCAATGCCCGGCAATGATGGTGCGGTCGCCGCGATCCTCGCACCACAGCTCGCCGCCCCGCGCCGAAACCTGCAACGCGTACAGGCTTTTCTTGCCGAGGCGCCGAGCCCAATAGGGCGTCAGCGTGCAATGCGCCGAGCCGGTGACCGGGTCTTCGTTGATTCCGGCTTTGGGCACGAAATAGCGCGAGACAAAATCCACACCACCGTCGCCTGGACCGGTGGCGATCACGCCGAAAGCGTCGAGCCGCGCGATCTTGGCGAAGTCCGGCCTGAGCGCCTTCACCTCTTGTGCGCGAGCGAGGACGGCTAGCACGTTGCCGTTGCCGGCGACGAGGGTGTCCTCCGGCAACGCGCCAAGCGCCGTCGCCAGAGCCTCGTCGCCGCCAGCGGCTGCCGCCGGCTGCGCTGGAAGATTAAGCGCCAAACGGTCCTCGTCGCGCGCCACCGTGAGCGTGCCGGACCGTGTGCTGAAATCGATGCTGTCAAGCTGCCAGTCGAAACGGTGGAAGATCACCCACGCGGTTGCCAGCGTGGCGTGACCGCAGAGCGCAACCTCCATCGCCGGCGTGAACCACCGCAGATGAAACCCCTCATCTTCGGGCACGAAGAACGCCGTCTCGGACAAATTGTTCTCGGTCGCGATCGCCTGCATGGTGGCATCGTCGAGCCAAGTTTCCAGCGGACAGACGGCTGCGGGATTGCCGGCGAACGGTTCTGAGGCAAATGCATCAAGTTGGTAGAGCGGAATCTTCATGGCGCTATAACTCGGTGCCGGCACCTGGAAGTCAATGCCTCTCCCGTGCGACAATGGCATTCATGCCCCGCCGTGACACTGCCGCTATTGCTCGGCGCATCGACCGCGCGTTGGGCCGCGACGTCGCCGATCTCGTCATCAAAAGAACCCGGTTTGTTAACGTCGTCACTGGCGAGATCGCTCGTGGCGACATTGCGATCTGCGACGACCGCATCGTCGGAACCTACGACGACTATCGCGGCGCGATCGAGATCGACGGGCGCGATGTCGTGTGTGTCCCCGGCTTCATCGATACGCATCTCCACGTCGAATCGACCCTGGTGACGCCCGGCGAGTTCGACCGTTGCGCCTTACCCCGCGGCACCACCACCGCGATCTGCGATCCGCACGAAATCGCCAATGTGATGGGTGCGCCGGGCCTGCGCTATTTTCTTGATGCAGCCAACGGGCTCACGATGGATCTGCGCGTGCAACTACCGTCGTGCGTGCCGGCGACGGCCCTGGAAACGTCGGGCGCGCGGCTCGGCGCGGATGATCTGCTGCAATTTCGCGACCACCCCAGAGTGATCGGCCTCGCCGAGTTGATGAATTTTCCTGGCCTGTTCGCGAAGGACCCCGAAGTCCTCGACAAACTCGCCGCATTCGAAGGCGCGCATATCGACGGCCACGCGCCGTTCCTCAAGGGACTGGAGCTCAACGCCTATCTTTCGTGCGGCATTCGCAACTGCCACGAGACCACCACCCTCGACGAAGCATGGGAGAAATTGCGCAAAGGCGTGCACCTTCTGATCCGCGATGGCTCGGTGTGCAAGGACGTCGCGACCTTGGCGTCGGTCATCAATCCGGCCACGTCCAGCTTTTGCAGCTTTTGCACCGATGACCGCAACCCGCTCGACATACTCGAAGAAGGCCATCTCGATCATTTGATCCGAACCGCCATCGCCAAAGGTGCGCCGGTCGCCGAGGTCTATCGTGCGGCCACCTGGTCGGCGGCGCGCGGCTTTGGCCTTGCCGACCGCGGCCTGATCGCGCCGGGACAGCGCGCTGATATCGTGCTGCTCGACGACCTCGAACAATGCCGCGTGCGTCGGGTCATTGCGGCGGGGCGCGCGGTGAGCGAAGCGACGTTCGTCGATCGTCACTTCATCCCGCCGGTCGGACTCGACAGCATGAAGCGCGCGCCGATTACCGCCGATGATTTGGGCGTGGCGGCGCCGGGCCCGTCGAGCCCGGTGATCGGCGTCACGGCGGGCACCGTTACGACACAGTTCCTGAATTTCGCCCTGCCCTGGCGCGACGGCCTGCGCCTTGCCGATCCGGACCGCGACATTCTCAAGGTCTGTGTCGTTGCCCGCCATGGCAAGAACCGCAATATCGGTCGCGGCTTCGTCACCGGCTTTGGACTGCGCGGGGCCGCGCTTGCGTCATCCATCGGCCACGACAGCCATAATGTCTGCGTCATCGGCGACGACGATGCCGATATGGCGATCGCGGTAAATCGGTTGATCGCCATGGGCGGTGGTTTTGCGGCGGTCAGTGCCGGTCGGGTTCTGGGCGAACTCAAACTGCCGGTGGCCGGACTCATGAGTCTCGCGCCGTTTGAGGTGGTCGCCCGGTCGTTGGCGGCGCTGAAGCGTCTCGCCGGCGATTTCGGCTGCCGCCTGCCCGAGCCGTTCCTCCAATTGGCGTTTCTCCCGCTCCCCGTCATTCCGCATTTGCGCATCACCGACCGCGGCCTGGTCGATGTCGACCGCTTCGCTCTTTGCCCGGTTTAACGCAATGACGCATTTCTCGTTAACAACCTATTAGTGCTTTTTGCAGACCAAACACTCTTTCATAGCTTGCAGCAAACTGTGGAACTGATTAACGTTCGGGGGCGTTTCGCAGATGGTTTCTACGAAAACGGGTCTCTCTCGGAGACCGGAAGCGGCTTCAAGCTAAATTTGCCAGGAGAAATTAGATGCGTGCAACGTACACAAGATTTGGGGTTATGGCTGCGCTCGTGGCCGCGCCCTTGTTCCTCTCGGGTTGTACGACTGTCACGGAGCAGGAAGTCGCCGCGGTTCGCGATACCGCTAACGCTGCTAAGGCCGAAGCCGACCGCGCAATGGCGACTGCCGAGCAGGCGCTGCAGGTCGCCAACAAGGCGGCAGCCGACGCGCAAACGGCCAACGAGAAAATCGACCGCATGTTCCAGCGCGGTTTGCGCAAATAGGCTCGCAGGATTTAGACTGGCGTAAGTGCTTTGGTCGAAGGCCCGGCGGGGCGATAAGCATCCGCCGGGTATCTGTCGGATACGCGTGATGAGAATGAATTCAACTTGGCCCCCGATCGCCGCGTTGGTGGCGCTGGCGGTTTGCGCGCCGCCGGTCACCGCCAAGGAATTCCCGCTCGAGCCGGGCCAAGTCGCGATTGGCAGCGTCGGCGACTATACGACCGAGGACAAGGATACACTCCTTGATATCGCCCGCAGCAATGACCTCGGCTACACCGAGCTTGTGATCGTCAATCCCGGGGTCAATCCCTGGGTTCCCGGGCAGGACAAGAGGATCATCGTACCGGGGTTCTATCTTTTGCCCGACGGTCCGCGTCGCGGCATCGTTCTCAATCTGCCCGAGCAGCGCGTGTTTTATTTTCCGCCGGGCGGCAACCGGGTTGAGACCTATCCGATTGGCGCCGGTGTCGAAGGCAGGCTAACCCCTCTCGGCGTGACCCATATCGTCAGCAAGCAAGTTCATCCCGGTTGGTCGGTGCCGGCATCGATACGCAAAGAGAGGCCCGAACTGCCGGCCTATGTACCGCCCGGCCCCGACAATCCGATGGGCGACCTGGCGATGGGTCTGGCCTGGTCGGGATTTTATCTCCATGGCACCAACAAACCCGATGGCGTCGGGCGCAATGTCAGCCATGGCTGCATCCATTTCTACCCGGAAGATATCGATCGGTTGTTCCATGAGGTTTCGACCGGGACCTCGGTGCGCGTAATCAACCAGGAAGTGATGACGGGTTGGATCAACAACCAGCTCTATGTGGCTGTGTTTCCGAACAAGGAGCAGGTTGACCAAGTCGATCTCGAACAGCCGATGACGCGGACATTGCCGGCTGATCTGATTCAGCGGGTCCGCACCGCCGCCGGCGACCACGCGGACGAGGTGGACTGGGCGCTCGTGACGCATCTCGGTCTCGAGCGGCGCGGCATTCCTACCGCGGTGACGCCACCGGTTGAGGCGGCGGATGAGCCGTCGCCGGACCTCGACCAGAGCCCCGTTGCATCAACGCAGGCACAGTAAGGATCGCAATCAAGCCAGGGCTGCCGTCAGCGAAATCGAGCCGCCCGGCATGGAGGCGCGCGATCGCGGCCACCATGCTGAGCCCGAGGCCGACACCCGCCTTGCCCCTGCCGGCGTCGCCGCGATAGAAGCGCTGCACCACCTGGCCCTTCTCGCTATCGGTTATGCCGGGGCCCGCGTCCGCGACCCGGATGACGGCATCGCCCCCCGTATCCCCGGCAAGTTCGAGCATGACCTTGGCGCCTGAGGGCGAGAATTTCACCGCATTGTCGACGAGGTTTCCGATCGCCTGTGCCAGGAGATCGGGATCGCCGCGTACGACCACGGGTTGGGGCGCCGCAAACACGAGTTCGCTGCCTTTCGCTTCGGCGACCGGACCGTAGAGGTCGGCCACATCGCCGGCGACGATATCGAGCCGCACATCGCGAAAGCCGGAAAGCCGCGCGCCCGAGTCGATCTCGGCGAGGCGCAGAAGGGCATTGAAGACGCTGATAGCCCGGTCGAGGTCGCCAACCGCGGCCTGTACCTCCGGCCAAGCCTCCGCAGGCGGCGGTCGCCGGCGCAATAGCTCCTCCAGCCGACCACGCAACTCCGTCAGCGGCGTACGCAAATCGTGCGCCACCGTGTTCGAGGCGTTGCGCACGCCTTCGATCAGAACCTGGATTTGCGCCAGCATGCCATTGATAGTCTGCGATAGTTGATCGAACTCATCGCTCGAGTCGCGGGTCGGCAAACGGCGCGATAGGTCGCCGCGCACGATCGCCGCCGTGGTACGGTTGATCGCATCGACCTGACCCAGAACCCCGCGTCGGATCACCATGGCTCCCGCGATCGCGAGCACCACGGCGATGCCAATCGCCCAGGCGAGGCCACCCAGGATGGTCTGGCGGATCACCACCCGATCCTGCACATCACGTCCGACTAAGAGCCGGTAGCCGCCGGGCAAAACGACCGACAGGATTCGCGTGGCATGGAACCGGCCGGCGCGCGCCATGCCGATCTCGTACCATCCGGTACGCTCGCCAATCTGTGCCGGCCATGCGGCCATGTTGCCGGCGAGCGGATTAAGCGAGGGATCGGCCATGAGATAGATCGCATGCTCGTCGGCTTCGGCGTCGACGCGGTCGCGCACCGTCTCGAGGGCGCCCAAGAGGCCAAAATCATGAAGCCGGTCGGCAACGGCCTGCGTGTCAGCGAGGATGACGGCATCGACTTCGCGGTCGAGATAGTTGGCGGTACGCCACCACAGGATGCCAACCAGGACCCCCGAGGACAGTATGAAAATCGCTGCGTAGCCGAGGGCGAGCCGTACCGAGACCGAGCGCAGCAGCCTGATCATTCGGCCGCGAGCCGATAGCCAACGCCGCGAACCGTGTGCAACAGGGCCTGGCCGAATCCGGCATCAATCTTTTGCCGCAGCTTGCTGATATGCACATCCACCACGTTGGTCTGCGGGTCGAAATGATACTCCCAGACATTCTCAAGCAGCATGGTGCGGGTGACCACCTGTCCCGCATGGCGCAGCAGATACTCGAGGAGCGAGAACTCGCGCGGCTTCAGCGAGATGGTTTTGCCGCCGCGCGTCACCTTATGCGCCAACAGATCCATGCGCAGATCAGCAACCTCGAGGGCGGCTTTGGTCTCGGTCCCCTGGGAGCGCCGCGCCAGCGCGTCGAGGCGTGCCGCCAGTTCGCCGAAGGCGAAAGGCTTGGTTAGATAATCGTCGCCACCGGCGCGCAGACCGCGAATTCGATCGTCGACCTCGGCGAGCGCGCTCAGGATCAGTATGGGCGTTTTGCTGCCGGTTGCACGCAGCGCCTCGACAATGGCGAGCCCGTCGATATCGCCCGGCAGCATGCGATCCATGATGATGACGTCGTATTTTTCCGAGGAGGCGAGAAACAGGCCGTCGCGCCCGGTACCCGCGTGATCGACGACGTGACCCTGCTCGCGCAGTCCCTTGGAAATAAACTGCGTGACCCGCTCATTGTCTTCGACCACCAATATTTTCATGGCCTCAGACCCCGTTGTCAGTAATCAGTTGTCAGTTATCAGTTCCGAATGAACCGACGACTGACAACTGAAAACTGTTGACCTCACCTCAGCTCTGGCGGAGCTGCAACGCCAGATAATAAGTGGTGCCGTTCCGTGTCACCAGGAGGGGTATGGCCTCCTTCCGGTCGCGCTCCGCCTGGTGGATCTTCGCCGCCGCCTCGGACGGCGAGCCTACCGGGTCGTCGCCAATGCGCCGGATCACGTCGCCGGTTTGCAAACCGCTTTCATCGGCGCGGCTTCCGGGAACCACCTTGGCAACCACCACGCCATGAGCCGAAGGCCCCAATCCCAGCTGTTCGCGGGTATCGGGAGACAACGGCGCCAGCGCCATGCCGACCCGTTCCTGCGACGATTGCTCGCTCTTGGTCGCACCGTTCGCGGCCGTTTGCGTCGCGATCGTCACCGTGACATTCCGCTCATGCCCGTCGCGCCACACGGAGAGGTTTGCGGTCTGACCCGCGTTGGTATCGGCGACCGCCCGGGCAAGGTCTCGCCCATCCTTGATGGCCTCGCCATTATAGGAAAGGATCACGTCGCCTTGTTTCAGATCGGCGTTCGCGGCCGGCGAATTCGCCGTCACGTC
Source organism: Alphaproteobacteria bacterium (assembly GCA_030041335.1). Taxonomy (GTDB): domain Bacteria; phylum Pseudomonadota; class Alphaproteobacteria; order ATCC43930; family CGMCC-115725; genus JAATGI01. The sequence goes on from JASHOB010000059.1 coordinate 40,172, forward strand.
GTCGACCAGAACGCCGTGGGCCTTCGGCATACCGATGGCTTTCGCCAGCGCGTCCGTCACCGGCTGCATTTGCACCCCGAGCCAGCCGCGCGTCACGCTGCCATGCTCGCGCAACTGCGCCACGACATGAGAGGCAATGTTGGACGGAATGGCAAAGCCGATGCCGACGCTGCCGCCGTTGGGCGAATAGATCGCCGTGTCGATGCCGACAACCTGGCCGTTCTGATTAAACAGCGGGCCGCCGGAATTGCCGGGATTGATCGGCGCGTCGATCTGCAGGAAATCGTCGTAGGGCCCTTCGTTGATGTCGCGGCCATGCGCCGAGACGATGCCGGCAGTGACGGTGCCGCCAAGGCCGAACGGGTTGCCGACCGCAATCACCCAATCGCCGACCTCCTCGCCGTCGGAATTGCCGAACGCGACATAGGGCAGGCTCTTGCCGGCATTGATCTTGAGCAAGGCCAAGTCGGTTTTCTGGTCGCGCCCGATCACTTTCGCGGGATAGGACGAGCCGTCATCGAGCGTCACCGTGATCTTGTTGGCGTGGTCGATGACGTGATTATTGGTGACGATATACCCGGCGGGATCGATGATGAAGCCAGAGCCCATGGCGTGCTCCGGCACGCCCTGATCATGCCGGTGCTGGAAGAATTGATGGAACATGTCGCCAAATGGCGAATTATCCGGGACATCGGGCATCTGGCCCTGCATCTGCTCGGCGTCGGAATCCTCGGCAAGGCCGGACGTCGCGATATTCACCACCGCGGCCTTTACCTGTTTCACGAGCGGCGCGAAGCCGGTTTGATTGAAGACCGGTGCCACCTGAATCGGTGCGGCGGTAGCCGAACCGGCATTAGACCAGGCAAGCCCGCCTCCGGCGAGAATGGTGCCGGCAAGCAACGCCGCCGCAAACGCCGTCTTGCGCTGCCCGCGACCGAAGCGATCGAACAATTTTGACATGAGATATCCCTTTCCAGGATCAGCAAACTCGCCCACTGAATTAGGCGTGCCACCTTGAGCGGAAAGTGGCCGGAACATTAAGAAAAATTGAACTTTCCCGAGACCGTCTCTGCCCCAAGCATTGGGGCGCGAAATTGCATTTTGTGTCGTCGCCGGGGCGTTCAATCAATCAGCCTCGACTGGGCCGGCGGAACGCTCGGGAAATCAATCATGGCGTGGCGAAAGCAGGCGGTCGGCTTTCGGCGGTCCGCCTTTTGACCACGGCACTCGCATGCTGCCAGGCGGTCTCACTTCGCAGTTAGAAAATCTCGCACGGTTGCGATTTGATCTTCGGAAAGCAGTGGCGGCGCGTGGCCAATGCCCGCAAACTCCACCAACTCGGCATTGGCCTTGCGGCGGATGATCTCGTCGGCGACGTCGCGAGGCAGCACGTCCGAGACGGCACCGCGCAGCAGCAATATCGGACATGTCACTGCGTCCCAAAACGGCCACAGATTGACCTCGGTCACTGGTGTCGTCTTGAACGCGTCGGCAATATGCGGATCGTAGGCGAAACCAAAACTGCCATCGGGCCTGCGACCGGCACTGTCTTCCGTCAACTTTCGCATTTGTGCCTCGGTCATTGGTCCAAATACCGAGTAGATCTTCCGCAGTGCAGCCTCCATGGCTTCGATAGAAGGAAAGCTCACCTCGACACCCACATAGGCGACGATCCGCTCCGCTGCCGCCTTGGGAAGGATTGGTCCGACATCATTGATCACCAACCGGCGAATCGGGTTGCGAGGGAGGGCCGCCATCAGAACGCCAAGCGTGCCGCCCATCGACGTTCCCAGCCAATCGATGCACTCGACATCGAGGCGCGCAATCAGCGCGGCAAGATCGGAGAGGTAGAGTTTGACGTCATAGTCCGCCGCAATCGCGAGGTAATCGCTGCGCCCACGCCCAGCCATATCAGGCGCGATGACTCGATACCGCGCCGAAAGGGCCTCGGCGATCGTGTCAAAATCCTTGCCGTTGCGGGTCAGGCCATGAACGCACAGCAGCACCGGCGCACCAACCGGACCAGGCCATTCGCTATAGACAATGCGGTGAAATCCATGGGGTCCGAGGCACTGGATGCTGCGTTCGATCATTGCCTCTCTCCGAACCTTCAATGATGCGACAGCGAGCCGGTTGCGGGCGCCATCAGCCTAGACGACGAGCATCATGCCTGCCCGACCACCGACGACACCGATTGCAAGCCGACGGCACGACGATCGCGCCAAAAACGCTGCCGCCACATCGCGGCCGACCGCAAAATCGCATCATCTTGCCCGGTCCCGCTGCCGGGTTTGCCGCCCCCAGCGATCGCTGGCAAGGAGACAATATATCAAGTTATTGTTTTAATTGATACTTTGGCCTCACCCCTTTGCCTTGAGGGCGTACTTCCGTTCATCCATGGTCGCGCGGGCCTGACGGTATTTGAGCATCGCCTGGTGGCGCTTCGCCTGGCCCTCTCGGTCGGAATCCTCGGGCGGTAAGGCATCGAGCACAGCCTTGAACCCGAGTTCCAACCCTTTGCGCGCCTCGGGATAGGGGATGATATAGAACTGGTTTTTTTTCACGGCTTCGAGCACATGGCCGGCCAGTTCCTCCGGCTCCATGCCGTGCGAATAGATTTCGCGCAAAGCCGCCATCTCCTCGTCATCGACCTGGAACCCGCTGTGGGAGAAATGTGCGGGGCGGGTCCGGATCGATTCGGCGATGTTGGTCCTAATATTTGCCGGGCACAGGCACGAGACGCCGATATTGTGTTTGGCGAGCGCATCGCGCATCGCCAGCGTGATGCCGTGGACAGCGAATTTGGACGCGCTGTAGATGCCTGCGACGCTTGCCGCATGAAAGGCGCCGAGCGACGCGGTGTTGACGATGTGCCCGCCCCGACCGTACGCGATCATGCGCGGCACGAAGGTCTGCATGCCGTTGACCACGCCACCGAAATTGACGCCCATCATCCAGTCATAATCATCATAGGTGGCTCTCTCCAACGGGCCGAAGATGGAGACGCCAGCGGTGTTAAAGAGCAGCTCGACCGGACCGAAGACCCGTTCCGTCTCGTCCGCGGCGCGAGCAAATGCGGCGCGGTCGGTAACGTCGAGGGCGATCGCATGAACTTGCGCCTTCAGCTTTCTGAGGGCGTCGACGGCCTGATCGAGATGATCCTGACGGATATCGGCGATCACCACCCGACAGCCGGCGGCCGAGAATCTCTTGGCTTGACCGAGACCGGCGCCACTCCCGCCACCGGTGATAAACGCAACCTTGCCCGAAAAGTCTTCCATGCCGCTCTCCCTCTTTTGCACCCTCCGTCGATTAGCCAACAGGCCCATGGCGATACTGCCGATCAGGCTCAGCGCTGCGAGCAACGCGGGTGGCAACCGACAAATCGTCAGCAGAATGAGGCCGAGGAGCGCCAACGCCAATGACGATGTGACAGCGCTCGTCGAGCGCCGATTGTAGAGGGCGGCGAGAATTAGGGCGACGCACCACGGCTTGGCCACCCCGCGATTGCGACCGCGCGGCCCCCAAAAAGAGCAGCGATGCCCCATTCGCGACAAAAGCCCGAAGAAGGAATTGCCGCTTTTGCCGCGCCGCGCCGGCGATGATGCTCGCAGGTGAAGGCCGCACGCGGACCGGCCTGGCGCGACGTCGCTCCCGGCCATGACCCGGTATCGGACTATTTCGCTCCTGGCCCGGAAGGCTGGCGCCGGACCAGATCCAAAGGAAGTGCGGTTTCGGTCAGTAGCTCAGCCGGAACTGGCGCTGGAACAATTCGAGATTGAGCAGCATCCAAACCAACTTACCGTGGTCCCGGCGGCCGCTTTCCTGTTCCCTGAGGGTCCGATCGATGGTGGCGCGATCGCACAACGCCTGTGCCAGTGAGCCCGGCGCGTCAAGTAACTCGTGCACAAAACTGCGCATTGGGCCGCGGCACCATTCGTTGATCGGTACGCGGAATGGGAGCCTCGGTCGTTCCACAATGGACTGCGGTAGGATGTTTTCCATGGCGCGGCGGAGGATCGATTTCTGCGCCAAGCCGCGAATGCGCCACGCGTCCGGCAGACGCGCGAGCAACCGGGCAAGGTCGATATCCATAAATGGCGCGCGGGCCTCGATTGATGCGGCCATGGTGATGCGGTCGCCTCGCTCCAGCAGATTCGGCAACCGCGACCCTTGGTCGAAATAGGCGACGGGTCGCGATGCGGAACGGTGCCCGTTGGCCCGGGCAGCCGGATGATGAGCGGGATGCTGTTTGCTCATTTCCGACGAGAGCTTGTCGTGCTCGGCATGGGTGAGCGCGCCGACAAAGCGCGCCATGCGGTCGACCGGATCGCGTCGCGCCAGTGATGTCGCCAGCAGCTTGACGCGGCGGAATCCGTGCGGCGAATCAATCGCCGCGGCCGCCGCGCGATCCCGCGCATTGTCGAGCACTTCCCGCCGGTCGAGGGCAGCGAAGCGTTCACCTGTATCCATAGGGTAAGCGCCGAAGAGTTGATCCGAGCCGTCGCCGGTCAGTACCATCTTTACGCTCTTTGCGGCTTCGCGGGCGATGAGATAGATCGGAAGGCTCGCAGCTTCGGCAACTGGCGCGTCCTCGCGGTCGATCAGCGTCGCGACGTGTTGCATCAGATCGTCGGCGGTAATGGTCAGTGCCGTGTGATTGGTACGGAACCGCTGCGCTATCATCGCGGCATAAGGAAGTTCCGAATACTGCGCCTCGCGAAACCCGACCGAGAAAGTGTTGATTGGCTGTGCCGAATGACGGCTCATCAATGCCACGATCGCCGAACTGTCGAGCCCGCCTGAAAGGAATGCCCCGAAGGGCGCATCGGCCACCATTCGGCGACGCACGGCTTCGTCGAGCCGCGCGGCGAAGGCTGCTACCGGATCAGTGACCGGCGCCAGCGGCGGCGGCTCGCCGTGCGGCGGCGGGCAAAACGTCGTCTCGGTGAGATGCCCCCCCTGCCAAATTGCATACGATCCGGGCATGAGTTTGCGGATGCCCGCGAATAGCGTGAATGGCGCGGCAACATCGCCGGAGACGAAAAAATCGGCGAGCGCGGCCGGATCAAGGGTCGGCGCGATGTCGCCGAACGCCAGTATCGCCTTGATCTCGGAAGCGAACAGCAGGCGCCCGCCCTGCTCGTGGATGAAGAGCGGCTTCTTGCCAAGATGATCCCGCGCGAGCATCAGCCGTTGGCGCCGGTCGTCCCACAGGGCGAAGGAATAGGTGCCGAGAAGGCGTTCGACGCAGCCGGGGCCCCACTCGGTATAGGCGCTGAGCACGACCTCGGTGTCGGCGCCGGTGTGGAAGCGGTAGCCTTTAGCTTCCAGCTCGGTGCGCAGTTCGGTGCAATTGTAGATCTCGCCGTTGATCACCAACGTCACGCCGCTCAATGGATGGGTGATCGGTTGGTCACCGCCAGCCAGGTCGAGAACGGTGAGCCGACGATGTCCAAGCCCGATCGTGTGCCTGCCGTCAGCACTGCTCCGGACGAAAAAGCCCTCGCCGTCGGGGCCGCGATGGCGGATGCGATCAGTCATCGCCTTGAGACGGTGACCCGCGTCGGGCAGCTGACCCGACAGTATGAATCCCGCCACACCAGACATGTTATTCGGTGGCCGCTGCCCGCGGCATGGCGTGACCCATCGAGTCCGTGGCGATTCGGCTCATGACGGCGCTCTGCGCCCGGTCACTCCTTGAGAAAACCACAGCAATAGATGTCATCGACGCATAAACCGCTATTCGAGCTAAAGACCTCGGCGACGAATCTTTCATCCAGCCTGGGATCGCCGCCACATGCAGGGTGGATAAAGCTTGCGCCCATTCCATCCTAACGAAGAAACGTTAACAAACTCGGATCGCGCCGGTGTTGCGGTGTGGCGGCGATCGAAGCCTCGGCGACGAGCGCAGGCCGCACCTCGCGCTGGTTCGACCGACCACGGCCGGTTCATCCTGCCGGTCCACCGGCGCGAGACGGGCCAACTTTGCCCCTCGCCCCTTGTCGAGGCGGGTAGCGGCCTTGTCACCGTCCGGCGGCTTCGATCATCGCATTGATCAAGGGTTTCATAAAAAAACGCTCTTTCGGCACGATCTCGACGCGTGCCCCGAACTTGGTGAGTTCACCGGTGACCACGGGTCCGACCGCGGCGATGCGGGTCAGCGCCAAGCCTTGTCGCAGCTGTCCGGCAATCCCTCTCGCTTCGGCAACGGCAATCAACCGCCGCACCTGCGGCGCACTGGTGAAGGCGATGATATCAACGACGCCGGCCGCGAGGCTTTCGATCAGATCGGCGACACGCCCATCTTCGGTCGCGGAGGCGTAGACGTAGGGCGTGACCGGATCGGCAATGGCGCCCGCGCCGGCGAGAAAGCCCAGCAGTTCTTCATGCGTATGGTCGGGGTAGAGCTGCACAGCAATCCGGCGGCCGGCCAAAGCGAGGGGCGATAGCGTTGCGATCACGCCTTTGGTCGTAGGGGTAGCGGCCGGCAGATCGACACTTAAACCCAGTTCGCGCAAGGCTCGTGCCGGTTTTGGGCCACGCGTAATTTTGCGTACCGCGCCAAGTCGCGCGACGAACGCCAGCTCTAATCCCGCGCGACGGGCGAAGCCGACAAGGCGACGCAGACCTTCGCCCGTCAGCAAGATGAGATCATCGCACCCGCCATCGCTGAATCGCCTGAGCCATGCCTCCACCGGCGCCGCCTCGGGCGTGTCATGGATTGCGACCAGCGGGCACCGCAAGGTGATGGCGCCGCGCTCCTCGAGCATGCGCGCGAACACGTCGAGCTCGCGGGTCTCGGGAATGGCGACGGTACGCCCGGAAAGATCAGCCGGCTTTTCCATCAAAAAACCGGTCGATGAAAACCATTTCATCGCGGCGCCAGCCCGAGCCCTCCCGGATTGGGCCGGCCAATTCGAGATAGTTGTCGCGTGATGCGTCGTAGCTCGGCCACGGAACGCCGGCACCGTTGGGATCGGCGGTGCGCGCAAATTGCACCCATAGCTTCATCACTGTCTGCGACAGTGCCAGATCGTCGGCGTCAAACGCGGCACCCTTCCTCGACGCGCCGCTCGCGCCGAATACGAACGACACTTCGTCGCCGTGATTGGGCCCGTCGGCCTGGCCCGAGCGCCGCTTCATGAACAGATAGCGCCACGTGCCTTTCCCGCTCCCTGCCATCGCGCGCGCCAAGGCCCAAGCGCCGTAGTTGAATTGCGTATCGGCAAACATCTCGGCCACCCGCGGCAACACCTCGGCGTCGCCGCTGGCAGGATATTGTTGCAAGGCGGCATCGGCGGCGGCGCCGAAATTCTCCAAGGCGAAGGCGCGATACGCCGTCATGTCCGTTACCGGCCAGGCGCCAACGAAAACGGACCCTTCATCGCGATTGGTTCCGACAATGATCGGCATCGGGTGATAATGACCCGTGGCAAAAGCATCGCGTTCATCGCGCGGAATCACCCAGCCGTCCCGAATCGGGCGCAAGACGCGAGGCGTCGTCAGTCCCCGCATCTTAGGCACAAACAGCGGGGTTTTTGCCAGAAGCTCCTCGGTCGACATGCGGCGCAATTGTGCGAGATCGTTGCCGAGTTTCAAGCCGTAGGCCTCGGCCTCAGCGAGGCTGGCGAGCGGGCGAAAGGCGCCCGGGCTTTCGAGGATCGCCCGCTGGAACAGGTCCTTGGCCAGAGGCGAGGTCAGCAATAGCGAAATTGATGCCGATCCGGCGGAGACGCCGAAAAGTGTCACGCGCTTCGGATCGCCGCCGAAGTTCGCAATGTTGTCCCGGATCCAGCGCAGCGCGGCGAGCTGATCCAATAGCGCGTAGTTGCTTGACGAACCGTGCGGCGATTCGGCCGTCAGTGCCGGATGCGCCAAGAATCCGAACACGCCGACGCGATAATTGGCGGTGATCAGAATCACACCGCGTTTCGCGAACTCCTCGCCGTCGAACAGGATGTCCGACGGACTGCCGACCATAAAACTGCCGCCGAACAGCCAGACCAGGACCGGCAGGCTTTCGCCGGGTTTGGCGGCCGGTGCCCAGATGTTGAGGTTGAGGCAATCCTCGCTTTGCCTACCGGCGCGCGAACTCGAGGGCCCGCCGGCCGGCGCTGCCGGCTGCGGACAGTCGGCACCCCATTCCGTTGCCTCGCGCACGCCGCCCCAAGGCAATGGTGGCGCGGGCGGCCGCCAGCGCATTTCGCCAACCGGCGGCGCCGCGAACGGAATGCCGCGGAAGACGCGAACGCCGCTGGCGAGCGCCAAACCCGCAAACAACCCCCCCTCGGTGCGCACCGTCAAATCCGTCTCTCTTTTCGCCTGGGCCTCGGGCATCGCGCCGCTCCTACTATTCTTTCGCTCCGGGGAAATGTAATACTCTTCCGGCAATCGCGACCGCGATAAAAATTGTGCTCCGGGAGGGATAGGAATGAAGCGTCTTTTGGTCATGGGAGTCGTCGGCCTGGCATTGATTTGGGCGGGCAAGGGGTCGGCCGAGACTGTAAAAGTTGGCTTGATCATGCCGTTTTCCGGCTCATACGCCCAATGGGGAGCGGAGACGAAGGGCGGCGTGCGCGTCTACCAGGAGCTTCATGGCAAGAGCGTCAATGGCAACGATATCGAGATCCTGTTCCGGGACGAAGGCGGCATCGACCCGGCACGTTCGAAGCAGCTCGCGACCGAGTTGATCCTGCGCGACCATATTCAATTCCTGACCGGCTTCGTCTTTAGCCCCGACGCGCTGGCGGTCGCCGATATCATTACGCAAGCAAAAATGCCGACCATCATCACCAATGCCGCGACCGGCTTCATCGTGCGCAAGTCACCCTATTTTGTTCGGGTAAGCTTCACCCTGCAGCAGGAATCGGCGCCGCTCGGCACCTGGGCCGCAAAGGCCGGCATCAAGACGGTCGATTCCGTAATCGCGGACTATATCTCGGGCAAGGATTCGAATGACGGCTTCGAGAGAGCCTATGTCGCGGGCGGCGGCAAAGTATTGCAGACGATCAAATATCCGACCACGGTCGCCGACATTACGCCCTATTACGAGCGGGTGCTTCAGGACAAGCCGCAAGCGGTTCAGGTGTTCGGCACCGGCGGCACCAATTCAGTGATGATGATTCGCACCTGGGCGGCGCGCCTGCGCCCTGCCGGCATCGGCTTTATCGGTGCAACGCAGCTGCAGGAAACCGACATGCCGAGCATCGGGGATGCAGTGATCGGCCTGGTTTCCACGACGCACTATCCCGAACACAATGACAGTCCGATCAACAAAGAGCTGCGCGCGCAATGGTTCAAAGATTATGGTGCCGACACGACACTCGTACCCGATATCGCCACTTGCGCCGTCTACGATGCGATGGAGCTGATCTACCGCGCGGTCGCCAAGTTCGGTCCGGGCGTGACCGGCGACCAGGCGATCGGCTTCTATAAGGGGCTGACAATCCCCAGCCCGCGCGGCTCGATCACCATCGATCCGAAAACCCGCGACGTCATCCAGAACATCTACGTGCAGAAAGTCGAAAAGAGGGACGGCAAGCTCGAGAATGTGCCTTTCGACGTGGTCAAGGACGTCAAGGACCCGTGGAAGGAAGCAAATCCGGAATAACGCGTGCCGCGCACCCTGATCACCAACGTCTCGATCTTCGACGGCAGCGGTGCCTTGCCGTTTCCGGGTGAGGTCCTGATCGAAGGCAATCGTGTCAAGGCGGTGGCCAACGGCGGCGAGCGGTTAGCCGCCGTTGGCGCCGCGGTTGTCGATGGCGAAGGCGGGACGTTGATCCCGGGCTTGGTCGAATCACATGCGCATCTGGGATTCGGTTCGGCGGTCGATCGCGTCGTGCGAGGACGCGTCCGCTCCGCAGCAGAGATGTTGTTGATTACCGCACACACTGCCAAGGTAATGCTCGACCATGGCTTCACTTCGGCCTATTCGGCTGGCGCCCACGACGCGTCGGCGGAAACCGCATTGCGCGACGAGATCGCGGCCGGCTGGCTGCCGGGCCCGCGACTGCGCGCCTGTTCGTTCGAACGGGAAGCGGCACCCGCCACGGCTTCACCGGGACGGCGATATGTCAGCTTCGAACAGCGGTCTCCGGACGTCGGGAGTGTCCGCGCCTTCGTCAACGAAATGGCGCGGATCGGCGTCGATTCCGTGAAGTTCGTGGTGACCGGGGACAACAGCATCGTGCCGAATACGTCGCTCGTTCTGCTTTATCACGACGACGAACTGGCCGCGGCGGCGGCGGCCGCGCGCGAGGCCGGTCTCTGGCTTAACGCACACGCCCATTCCGCCGAGGCAATCAAGCTGGTGCTCAAGCACGGCTTCCGGGTGATTTATCACTGCACCTGGCCTGACGAAGAAGCGCTCGACATGTTGGAGGCGCGCAAGCACGAAATCTTCGTGGCGCCGACGGTAGGCCTGAATTGGACGAATATCCACGCCGACCCCGATTACGCCAAGCGCGACAACGGCGGAGCACTGAGGGAGCAGATCGCCAAACTCGACCATCTCGGCGAGTTGCTGCCGGTTCTGCACAAGCGTGGTATCCGGTTGCTGCCCGGCGGCGATTACGGATTTCCGACCAACCCCATCGGCCGGAACGCTCATGACCTCGAATTGTTTGTCAAACTGTTCGGCTTCACGCCGGCCGAGACCTTGAGCGCCGCAACGAAGCTCGGGGGCGAGATCATGGGCATGGGTGACGAACTTGGGCTGATCAGGCCTGGTTATCTCGCGGACCTGTTGCTGATCGACGGCGATCCGCTGCACGACGTCGCACTGCTTCAGAATGCCGAGCGGTACTTGATGATCATGAAGGATGGCAAATACCATAAGGCGCCGCCGCGCCACCGTCAGCGGAGCGCGGAGCCAGCCTAGTCATTCAGGAGAGCATTTGATGACGAGCAAAGACAGCGAAGACTTAACCCGCGTCGGCCCCGGCACCGTCATGGGCGAGTTCATGCGGCAATATTGGCTGCCCGCGGCGCTGACGAGCGAACTAAAACCTGACGGCGCGCCGGTGCGGCTGATGCTGCTGGGCGAAAAGCTGATCGCATTCCGCGACACAAAGGGCCGCGTCGGGGTGATGGACCATCGCTGTCCGCACCGTTGCGCTTCGCTTTTCCTCGGCCGCAACGAGGAAAACGGTATTCGCTGCGTCTATCACGGCTGGAAATTCGACGTCGACGGCAACTGCGTCGACATGGCCAGCGTGCCCGCGCATCAGGACTTCAAAAACAGGGTCAAGGCGAAGGCCTACCAAGTCGCCGAGCGCAATGGCGTGGTCTGGGTCTATATGGGCAAGCGCGCGGCCGCGCCGCCTTTGCCTGGCCTCGAGGTGCTGCGTTTGCCCGAAGATGAGGTCACGGTCATCTGCGCATTGCGCGAATGCAACTGGCTGCAGGGCCTCGAAGGCGACATCGACACTTCCCATTTTGGTTTCCTCCATGCCGGCCATATCAAACCGGAGCAACTCGCCGCCGATCATCCATTCCGAGGCGCCGTATTCAATCGTGCGCCGGAGCTGAAGGTCATGGAGACGCCGTGGGGCACGAGCTATGGCGCCTACCGTCCCGCCGATGGCGGCGGCACCTATTGGCGTACCGCGAATTTCCTGTTCCCATGCTGGACGCAGCAACCGCAAGGCGACTTCGCCACCAATGTCCATGCCCGCGCCTGGGTCCCGCTCGATGACCACCACATGATGTTCTACAATTTCGTCTGGAAGCGGCCCATGCCCGACCGCGCCACCGGCAAAGACGGCAAGCCGTTGAGCGGCGTGTCGCTTGGCTTTGACTTCCTGCCCAACACCACCGACTGGCTGGGCCGCTGGCGGCTCACCAGCCATCCGCGAAACGACTGGAATATCGACCGGGCGGCGCAAGCCGGCAGCGAGAGCTACACGGGTATCGCCAATATTCACATGCAGGACCAGGCGGTGACCGAAAGCATGGGGCCGATCACCGACCATGAATTCGAACATCTGGCGCCCACCGATGTCATGATCGCGCGGACTCGCCGCCATATCCTGGCCACCGCACGCGCCGTCGCCGAGCAATCCGCGGCGCCCCCCTGTGTCGACGATCCCGATACCTACCTGAAGGCGCGAAGCGGCTTTTTCGTCGCCTCGGCAACGACCGAGTGGCAGGAGGCCTACGCGGACAATATCGCCAATGCGGTTCGGCCCGGGATGCGGCACGCCGCCGAATAGCCGCCGAAGTCGCTTGGCGAACGCTGCCAAGCGTGGGAGCATGGCCGTTCCTGCCCGGGTGTTCGGGAATTGCGGAGGCGGATGGGTCGATTAACCACCCATGTGTTGGACACGGCCCGCGGCCGGCCGGCGGCGGGGCTGCACGTCGATTTGTTTTCGCTCGACGACGGACGCCGCCTGCTCAAAAGCGCGGTTACCAACGCTGACGGCCGGGTCGATTCACCGTTGCTCGAGAACACGACGCTCAGAGCCGGCCGCTACGAGCTGCTGTTTCGCGCGGGCGATTATTGGCGCAGCACCGGCGAACCGACCTCGGTGCCGCCTTTCCTCGACGAAATACCCGTGCGGTTTGGCATTGCCGACCCCAAGCAGCATTATCACGTGCCGTTGTTGCTCTCGCCATGGTGCTATTCGACGTACCGGGGAAGTTGAACATGACTGGCCAAATCCGCTTTGTCTTGGACGGCGAGGTCCGCGAACTGCGGGGCGTGGCGCCGACCATGACAGTGCTGCAGTGGCTGCGCGATGATGCGCGCCGCTGCGGCACCAAGGAAGGTTGCGCCGAGGGCGATTGCGGCGCCTGTACCGTGGCGATCGGCGAGCGCCGAGGCGTCGACGACATGCGCTATCGCGCGGTCAATTCCTGCATCTTGTTCATGCCGATGCTTGACGGCAAGGAGCTGGTGACCGTCGAGAGTCTCAAGCACGAGGGCAGGCTTCATCCCGTGCAAAGGGCGATGGTCGAGTGTCACGGCTCGCAATGTGGCTTCTGTACCCCTGGCTTTGTCATGTCGCTCTTCACCCTCTATCACAGCGGCAAGGAACCGCAGCGTGAGACGGTTGACGATGTGCTCGCGGGCAATCTCTGCCGATGCACGGGTTATCGCCCGATCATCGAGGCGGCGCAAAGGATGCGCGAGTATGGCGCCAAGGATCAGTTCCACCGCCGCGCCGCCGCGACCGCGAGGCAACTCGCAGCGATCGAGCGCCGTGACACGCTGGCACTGGAAAAAGACGGTCAGCGCTATTTCGCACCGGCCAACCTTGAAGAGTTTACCGCCTGTTTTGAGCAATATCCCGAAGCGGCCCTCGTGGGCGGCGCGACGGATATCGGCCTGTGGGTCACCAAACGGCATCAACGGCCCGAGACGCAGATCTACACCGGCGATATAGCGGAGCTGCGTCGCCTTAAGATCGGCGACGACTGCATCGAAATCGGCGGCGCGGCATCGCTGGGCGACGTTTTCGACGCTTTGCTCGCGGAATTTGCCGATTTCGGCGAAATCTTGCGGCGCTTTGGCTCGGTGCAGGTACGCAACGTCGCCACGCTCGGCGGCAATATCGCCAACGCCTCCCCGATCGGCGACATCGCGCCGTTGCTTTTGGCGCTCGACGCGGCGCTGTTGTTGCGCCGCAATCGCGAAACACGTTTGCTGCCGATCGATGAATTCTTTCTGGCCTATCGCAAGACCGCACTGCGAAACAGCGAATTTATTGATGCGATCCGCATTCCCCGCGCGCGGTCCGGCCTCAAATTCCGAGCCTACAAGATCTCGAAGCGTTTCGATCAAGACATTTCGGCCGTATGTGGCGCCTTCGCGCTGCAACTGGATGGCAGTCGGATTGCCGAGATCCGCATGGGTTTCGGCGGCATGGCGGCGGTGCCGAAGCGCGCGGCCAATGCCGAAGCAGCGCTCATCGGCGAGGCATGGAACGAAGCGTCGGCGCGCGCGGCGATGCGGGCGATCGAGCGCGATTTTGAGCCGATGACGGACATGCGGGCGAGCGCACCCTATCGCCTGAAGCTGGCGCGAAATTTGCTTCTCAAGTTCTTTTTGGAGACAAGCAACCAGCCAGGCGCCACGCGCGTCATAAGGCGGGACATGGCGGCATGACAGTGCCTCGGACATCCGGCTCGGAGGACATGTTGCGCGCGGTACGGCGGCCGGTGCCGCATGACAGCGCCGAAAAGCATGTTTCCGGCGAGGCGATCTACATCGACGACATTCCCGAGCCGCGCGCTCTGCTCCACGCCTACATCCGTTCGAGCGACATCGCACATGGCAGGATCAAGAAGCTCGATCTCGCTCCCACGCGTGCGCAGCCCGGCGTCGCGGCGGCGCTGGCCGCCGCCGACTTGCCGACCGGTCATAACGATATTGGTCCCGGCTTCGCCGGCGACCCCGTGTTCGCCGAGCAAATCGTCGAATATGCCGGCCAGTCGGTGTTCGCGGTCGCTGCCGAGACCCGCGAGCAGGCGCGCGCGGCCGCCATGCAGGCGGTGGTCGAATATGAGGAATTGCCGGCGATCCTCACCATCGAGGAGGCGCTGGCGCAGGACGCGCAGGTATTGCCGACCGTCACCTTGATGCGTGGCGACGCCGACAAAAGCATTGCCAAGGCACCGCGGAGGATTTCGGGGCGGCTCGCGATCGGCGGTCAGGACCATTTCTATCTCGAAGGCCAGATCGCGATGGCGGTGCCGGGCGAAGACGGCGACATGCTGGTCTATTCTTCGACGCAGCATCCAAGCGAGATCCAGCACCATGTCGCGCACATTCTTGGCCTTGACGCCAACGGCGTCACGGTCGAGACGCGACGCATGGGCGGCGGCTTCGGCGGCAAGGAAACCCAGGGTGCGTTATTTGCGGTCGTGGCGGCACTGTTGGCGCAGAAGACGGGGCGCCCGGTCAAGCTTCGCCCCGATCGCGACGACGACATGATTCTCACCGGCAAGCGCCACGATTTCATCGCCGACTATGTCGTGGGGTTCGACGAGGAAGGCCGCATTCACGGCGTCGACTTCATGCTGGCGTCGCGTTGCGGCATGTCGCCCGACCTCTCCGGGCCGGTGAACGACCGCGCCATCTTCCATGCCGACAACGCTTACTTTTTGCCTCACGTCAGGATCGTATCGCATCGCTCAAAGACTCACACCGTATCCAATACGGCATTTCGCGGTTTCGGCGGGCCGCAGGGCATGATGGTGATCGAGTACGCGATCGACGAGATTGCGCGCACATTGGGCATCGACCCGCTGACGGTGCGCAAGCGCAACCTCTATGGCAAGCGCGACCGCAATGTCACGCCTTACACCATGAAGGTCGAAGACAACATCCTCGCCAAGATCATCGGCGAACTCGAGCGGACTTCCGAATATTGGCAACGCCGCAAGGCGATTACGGCGTGGAATGCGACCAGCCCGTTCCTCAAGCGCGGCCTGGCGCTGACACCGGTGAAGTTCGGCATCGCCTTTACCGCGACGCATTTCAACCAGGCCGGCGCGCTGCTGCTGGTCTATACCGATGGCAGTTTGAAGCTGAACCATGGCGGTACCGAGATGGGCCAAGGCCTCAATACGAAGGTCGCCCAGATCGTCGCCGACGAATTCGGCCTCGATTTCGAAGACGTCAAAATCACGCCAACGACGACCGGCAAAGTGCCGAACACGTCGGCGACCGCCGCCTCCTCGGGTACCGACCTCAATGGCAGAGCGTCGCTGATCGCGGCGCGCACCATCAAGGAGCGGCTGATCAAATTCGCCGCCGCGCATTTCCATGTCGCCCCCGGCAAGATCGTGTTTGCCAATCGCGAAGTCTCGATCGGCGGCGAGAAAATGGCGTTCGTCGAGCTGGTCAACCTCGCCTATAAGGCGCGCGTTTCCTTGTCGGCGACCGGCTATTTCGCCACCCCCAAGGTGGCCTACGACCCGACAACGATGCGCGGCCGGCCGTTCCTCTATTTCGCCTATGGGGCAGCGGCATCCGAGGTGCTGGTGGACACGCTCACCGGCGAATACAAGGTCGAACGCGTCGACCTCCTCCACGATGTTGGCAAGTCGATCAATCCGGCGATCGACATGGGCCAGATCGAAGGCGGCTTCATCCAGGGGATGGGCTGGCTGACCAGCGAGGAATTGTATTGGGATGCAAAGGGTCGTCTGCAGACCCATGCGCCTTCGACCTATAAGATCCCCGCCTGCAGCGACCTGCCGCGGCAGTTCAACGCGCGGATCGCCGACTGGAGTCGCAACCGCGAGGATGTGGTCTACCGCTCAAAGGCCGTGGGCGAGCCGCCGTTGATGCTGGCGATCTCGGTATTTCACGCCATCAAGGACGCGATCGCGGCCGTAGGCCAGTATCAAATCAGCCCGCAGCTTGACGCCCCGGCAACGCCCGAGCGCGTGCTGAACGCGATCGACGCGCTGCGGCTCAGGCTCGGGGACCATCTTCCGGCGCGCGAGGCGGCGGAATGAGCGGCTGGGTGAAGGCGCTGGGCAGAATCACCGAGCGCGGCGACCAGGCGGTTCTGGTGACCGTGATCGAGGTCAAGGGATCGACGCCGCGTGATGCCGGCGCCAAGATGGTGGTGACCCGCGACACGATCTACGACACGGTCGGCGGCGGCCATCTCGAATTAAAAGCGATCGAGCTCGCGCGCGCCATGCTGCAGCAACGGCCGCTGCCAACGGCGCCCGCCGTCCATCGGTTCCCATTGGGACCGAGTCTCGGACAATGTTGCGGCGGCGAGGCAACGTTGCTGCTGGAGCCGATCGAACCGCCGGCTTTCCATATCGCGTTGTTCGGCGCCGGCCATGTCGGCAAAGCACTGGTGAAGTTGCTCGGCGACGTGCCATGCCGCATCACCTGGATCGATACGCGCGACCACGTGTTTCCCGAGACGGTTCCGGGCAACGTCTCCATCGATGTCAGCGACGAGCCAGAATCGGAGATCGGCGCGATTCCCGCCGGATCGTTCGTATTGGTAATGACGCACTCGCATCCGCTCGACCAGCGCATTCTCGCGGCCGCCCTCAAACGCGACGATTTCCGGTACGTCGGCTTGATCGGCTCCGCGACGAAGCGCGCCCGGTTCATCAGACGGCTAAAGGCATCGGGTTTGAGCGAAGCGGAACTGGCGCGGCTCACCTGCCCGATCGGTGTCGAGGGCGCCGGCGGAAAGCACCCCGCCGAAATCGCAATCGCCGTCGCAGCGCAACTGCTGCAAGTGCGCGACGCCGAGGCGACCGTGCCTGTCGATCACGAAGCGGAGACCCAACGACAAATTATCCCCCTGCGTTTCGGGAGCGGCGAGAATAGATAATGTCGAGGCAGCGATGAGCGGGCCCGTTCCCCCGGTAGGCGCCGATCGAGCGCCGGCCCGGGAAGGGCTCGCAGATTTGCCCGATCGCTTGGTTCGGGGTCGGGTCCGGCAACGAGCGCGGCGTCTGGAGGGCGCCCGATGACCTCAAGGGGGGGCTTGGGGAGCGTCACGCCGCGGCTCGAACTGCGGGGCATCAGCAAAAGCTACCCCGGTACGATCGCCAACAAGAACGTCGAGCTTTCCGTCATGCCGGGCGAGCTGCATGCGCTCCTCGGCGAGAATGGCGCCGGCAAGAGCACGCTGGTCAAGATCATCTATGGCGTTGTAGCGGCAGATGAGGGCGAGATCCGGTGGGAGGGTCGGCCGATCGCGGTGCATGATCCCGCTTCTGCCCGACGGCTGGGTATCGGCATGGTGTTCCAGCATTTTACCTTGTTCGAGACACTCACCGTCACGGAGAACATCGCACTCGGTCTCGAGAAGGAGCGCGATATCCGCCGCCTCGCCCGTCGTATCGAGGAGACCGCGACCAAATATGGGCTCGCGCTCGATCCCAGCCGCTATGTCCACGACCTGTCGGTCGGTGAGCGGCAGCGGGTCGAGGTCGTGCGTTGCCTGATGCAGGAGCCCAAGCTTCTGATCATGGATGAACCCACTTCGGTACTGACCCCGCAAGAGGTCGAACGTCTATTCGACGTGTTGCGCCGCCTTGCGGCCGAAGGTTGTTCGATACTCTACATTTCGCACAAGCTCGGTGAGATCATGGCGCTGTGCCAGCGCGCGACCGTGTTGCGCCAGGGCGCCGTGACGGCGCAATGCGACCCGCGCCGCGAGACCTCGGCCTCGCTCGCCCGCATGATGGTCGGCAGCGAGGTGCTGGCGGTGAAGCGTCCTGGTGAGCACAAAGAAGGCGACGAGGCGCTGACCGTCACGGACCTGGTTCTGGAACCGGATGATCCGTTCGGCACCAGGCTTGACCATGTTTCCTTGAACGTCCGCAAGGGCGAGATCCTCGGCATCGCCGGGGTCGCCGGCAATGGGCAGACCGAGCTGCTGCGGGCCCTCGCTGGCGAGACGCTGGCGCCGCGCAGCGACACGATTCGCATCGAGGGCGCCAACGCGGGTCATTTGGGGCCCGCCGGCCGGCGTGCGAGGGGTCTCGCCTTCGTCCCCGAGGAACGATTGGGGCGCGGTGCGGTTGCGGAGCTTAGCCTCGCCGACAACGCGCTTCTCACCGCCTATCTCGGCGGCAACGTCGCTGCCGGCATGGTGCAAAGCGGCGCGGTTCGAGATTTCGCTTCGGCCATCGTCAAGAGTTACAATGTCGTCTGTGCCGGGATCGACGCCGAGGCCCGCAGCCTTTCCGGCGGCAACATGCAGAAATTCATCATCGGTCGCGAGATCCTGCAACAGCCGCGCGTCCTGATCGCGGCGCATCCGACCTGGGGCGTCGATGTCGGCGCGGCGCTGACGATCCATGAAGCGCTGATCCGCCTGCGCGACGCCGGCGCCGCGGTGCTGGTGGTATCGGAGGATCTGGACGAGCTGTTTGAGATTTGCGACCGCATAGCGGTCATGAGCAAGGGCCGCATCTCGGAACCGAAGCGTGTCGGGGAAACGGATATCGACGAGATCGGGCTGCTGATGGGCGGCCTGTTCGAGGACAAGCAGCAAGCCGTGTCGCATGCCGCGGATTAAGCTCGAGCCGCGCGCTCAATCGTCGCGCCTGATGACGTATTTGTCGCCGCTCCTCGCGGTGGTGCTGACGCTGATGGGCGCCGCGGTCTTGTTCGCGATCCTCGGCCGCGATCCCCTTGAGGCCTATCGTGCCTTCTTCATCGATCCGGTTTCGACCCTCTACGGCATCGGGGAATTGGGGGTGAAGGGCGCGCCGCTGATCTTGTGCGCCATCGGCCTCGCCATCGGGTTCCGCGCCAATGTCTGGAACATCGGCGCCGAAGGCCAGTTCATTCTGGGCGCCATCGCCGGCGGCGGTGTCGGCTTGTTCTTCGAACCACTGCTCGGGCCCCTCACCATGCCGGCGATGCTGATCGCAGGCGCGCTCGGCGGTTTGATGTGGGCCGCCATCCCAGCATTCCTGAAGACCCGGTTCAACGCCAACGAGATCCTCACCTCTTTGATGCTGACCTATGTCGCCAGCCTGTTGTTGAACTATTTGGTGCGCGGGCCATGGCGCGATCCGCAAGGCTACAACTTTCCACAGTCGAAACCATTCGACGGCTATGCGGTATTCAATCCGTTCTTCACGGGAACGCGGCTCGGTTTGGGCGCGCTTATGGCATTGCTCGCGGTCGTGGGCGGCTGGTTTCTTATGTCGCGCAGCTTTCTCGGATATCAGATCAAGGTGGTCGGCCTCACCCCTGCCGCCGCGACCTATGCCGGCTTCAATCAGAAGCGAGTGGTGTGGTTCTGTCTCGCCATCTCGGGCGCGCTCGCGGGCCTCGCCGGGGTCAACGAAGTGGCGGGGCCGATCGGCCAGTTGCTGCCCACCATCTCGCCGGGTTACGGCTTTACCGCGATCATTGTCGCGTTTCTGGGCCGTCTGCACCCGTTTGGCATTCTGCTCGCAGGCCTCTTGATCGCGCTCTCCTATCTTGGCGGCGAGGCGGCGCAAATCTCGCTTAATTTGCCGGTAGCCGTGGTCGGCGTCTTTCAAGGCATGCTGTTGTTCTTCCTGCTCGCCTGCGAATTGCTGGTTCGCTATCGTGTGGTCATTGGCGCACCGGCGGTGCAGAGCATCGCGGCATGACCGAGCTGACAGCGATCCTGGTTTCGATGGTGCTGTCGGCCACGCCGTTGCTGCTGGCGGCGGCGGGCGAGCTGGTGACCGAGAAGTCCGGCGTACTCAATCTCGGCGTGGAAGGGATGATGATCGTTGGCGCCGTGGTGGGGTTCGGTGCCGAATACAATTCGGGCAGTGCCGTCATGGGGTTCGCCGCGGCGGCGATAGGGGGCGCGCTCTTGGCGGCGCTGTTCGGCTTCTTGACGCTGTTCTTCCTCGCCAATCAGGTTGCGACCGGCCTGGCGCTGACAATCTTTGGCCTGGGCCTGTCGGCATTGATCGGTACCGCCTATATCGGCAAGCCGTTGCCACATCTGCCGCTGCTCGATATTCCGGGGATCAGCGACCTGCCGGTTGTTGGGCCGCTGATCTTCGGTCAAGACGCGATCGTCTATCTTTCCGTGGCCGTGACCATTGCGATCGCCTGGTTCCTGTCGAGAACCCGGTTGGGTCTGGTGCTGCGGTCGGTCGGCGAGAACCACGAGGCTGCGCACGCGCTCGGCTACCCGGTGCGGCGCATCCGCTTTCTCGCCGTGCTCTTCGGTGGCGCCATGAGCGGGTTGGGCGGGGCCTATCTCTCACTGGCCTACACGCCGCTCTGGTCGCAGGGAATGACGGCCGGGCGTGGCTGGATTGCGCTGGCGCTCGTGGTGTTCTCGACCTGGAAGCCGTGGCGCTTGCTGTTCGGCGCCTATCTCTTCGGCTTTTTTTCGATCGTGCAGCTTCACGCACAGGGGTTGGCGGTGCCGATCGCACCCGAATTCCTGTCGATGCTGCCCTACCTTGCGACGATTCTGGTGCTGGTCATCATCTCACGCGACGCCAAGCGCATCCGGCTCAACGCACCCGCCTCATTGGGCAAGGCGTTCCGCGCGACCGCATGAGCAAGTTTCGGCAAAACGGCGCTCCTCGCCGATGTAGCGGCCGAGCGCAAACAAGGGGAGTGTGGACATGATGAAACGAAGAGACTTCCTAATCGGCACCGGCAGCGCGATCGCGGCGACGGCCGCCCTCGGCATGCCCTATCTCGCGCGCGCCGCAGACAAGCTGAAGGCGGCCTGGATCTTTATCGGCCCAACCGGCGATATGGGCTGGAGCTATCAGCACGACCTCGGCCGGCAGGCCGTGGCCGCGAAATATGGCGATCGCGTCGAGACCATCAAGGTCGAGAACGTGCCGGAAAGTGCCGATGCCGAGCGCGTGCTGACACAGCTCGCGAACCAGGGGTCAAAGATCATCTTCACCACGTCGTTCGGCTATATGGAGCCGACCCTCAAAGTGGCGAAGAACTTTCCAAACGTCTATTTCGAGCACGCCACCGGCTACAAACGTGCTCCGAATGTCTCGACCTATGCCGTGCGCTTCTATGAGGGCCGCACCGTGCAGGGCACGCTCGCCGGCCGCCTCACCAAGTCGGGCATCGTCGGTTATGTCGGTTCGGTTCCAATTCCCGAAGTGGTTGGCGGCATCAACGCCTTCACCCAAGCGTTCCGGAAGATCCGGCCGGACGGCAAGGTCAAAGTCATCTATGTCAATGAATGGTTCAATCCCGGAAAAGAAGCCGATGCCGCGAAAGCGCTGATCGATCAGGGCGCCGACATCATGTGCCAGCACACCGACAGCCCGGCGCCGGTCCAGACCGCAGAGGCGCGCGGCGTTTGGTCGTTTGGCCAGTCTTCCGACATGGCCAAGTTCGGCCCGACGCGCTGTGTCACGTCCAACGTCGACAATTGGGCACCCTATTACGTGAAACGCGTTGGCATGGTGTTGGACGGCACCTGGAAATCGACCGATACCTGGGGTGGGTTGGCTGCGGGCATGCTGGTGATCCCGCCGTTCAACAAGACGGTTCCTCAAGACATCGCGAGCGAAGGCTATAAGGTGAAGCAGGCGATCATCGACGGTACGCGTCATCCCTTCGACGGTCCGGTCGCGAACCAGGCCGGCGAGATCAAGGTGGCGGCCGGCTCCAACATGCCTGACCCGGAAATCTTGGGTATCAACTGGTATGTCCAGGGGGTCGAGGGCGACCTGCGCAAATAGCAGGGTCTTCGACCGATGGTGCGAACGCCCTCCGTGAGAGGGCGTTCGTCTTTTAGCCGTTTTGCGCCGACAGCTCCCGTCGCTGAAGCTGGCGCAGCACTTCGTAAAGCACCCGTGCGCCGGTCTCGGCGTCGGTGGCTGAGATCGATTCCGCCGGGTTATGGCTAATGCCGCCTTTGCAGCGAACGAAAATCATGCCGACGTCGCACAGACTGGCGAGCGCCATGGCATCATGGCCGGCGCCGCTGGCGAGACGTAGTGGCTTCAGGCCGAGCGCTACAATCGCGCTCTCGATCTCCGCCATGAGCCAGTCCGAGCAGGCAACAGCCGGGCTGTCGAGCGTGCGGTCGAGCGCGAGTGTAACACCGCGCCTGCGGGCGATGGCATGCGCCGCCGCAAGAACGTCGGTGTAGGCCGCGAGCCGCGTTGCGTCGTCGGCGGCGCGCAGATCGAGGCTGAATGCGACCTTACCGGGAATCACGTTGGTGGCGCCCGGCGCGGCGGCAATGCGCCCGACGGTCGCGACCAGGCCCGGATTGTTGCGCGCACGCCACTCGATGTCGACGATCATCTCGGCCGCCGCGGTCAGGGCGTCACGACGCAGCTGCATCGGCACAGTGCCGGCGTGGCCGGACTGGCCGACAACCTCAAGCGTGGCGCGCGTGCCCCCCGCAATCGACGTGACGATGCCGACCGGAAGATTTTCGGCCTCCAACACCGGACCCTGCTCGATGTGCAACTCGATATAGCCAAGCACTTCGCCGCGGCGGCGCGCCGCCATGGGAATTGCCGCCGGGTCGAGGCCAAACGAGAACATCGCCTGCCGCAAGGTCGTGCCATCCGCGTCTTTGCGCTCAAGCACCGCGTTGTCGAAAGTGCCGGCAACGGCGCGACTTCCCAAAAGCGTCGATTGGAAACGCACGCCCTCTTCGTCACCGAAGCCGATCACCTCGATCGCAAAGGGCAGCCGTTCGCCCTGCCGGTGGAGCGCGGCGACGCAAGCGATTGCAGTGAGTACGCCCAGAATTCCGTCGTATTTGCCGGCATCGCGCACCGTATCGAGATGCGATCCCAACAGCAAAGCGGGTAGACCCGGCTGCGCCCCTTCGTAGCGGCCGACGACGTTGCCGATGGCATCGATCGATGCCTCCATCCCCGCGTCGCGCATCCACGCCAATACGCAGTGCGCAGCGGCACGGTGTTGCGCGGTCAGAAAAGTGCGGGTGACGGTGCCCGGTACCTCGGTCATGGCGCCGAGCTCTTCGGCTTGTGCCATCAGCCGCTCGCCGACGCCGGCCAGAGCGTCGGCTTCACCTTCCTCGACCATCGCCCCGAGGCGGAAGCGCCCGATCTTTGCCACTTCGTCGAGCGCGGTTGCGAATTCGACGTCGGCGGCATGGTCGATGCGTTCCGAGATGGCGGCGAGGATATCGGCGCGATCCCTGCCGGCCACCGCAAGGATGAACGGAAAGCCGAAGCGGTCGCGGTAGTTGCGGTTGAGATCGCGCAGCTTGACGGCGGCGTCGGGCTCTGCCGTATCGAGACCGGCGGCCGCCTGCTCGTCTCGCGACAACTTCGTCGCGACCCCGGAGTCACCGAGTTCGGGATGCGCTTTCAACAGGGCCAGTTGACGATCGTGGTCGGCGGACATGATCGTGTCGACCATGGCGCGATGGAGCCCGTCGATGCCGACAAAGGGCCGCTTCTCCCACGCCGCTTCGGCGATCCACGGCGAATGTTCGAACGCGATGCCCACCATTTCGACGAAAGCGGCGCGGTCCATGCGGTTGAGCGCGTCGACGGTGACGGTCATGGCGCCGCTTTGCGGTATGGATGATGCTTTCGCCAATGCTTGGCGATGTCGACGCGGCGGCAAACCCAAACGCGGTCGTGACGCTGGGCGTGATCGAGAAAGCGTGCCAATGCCTGCGCGCGGCCGGGACGTCCGACCAGCCGGCAATGGAGACCGACCGACATCATGCGCGGCTTGGTCGCGCCCTCGGCGTAGAGCAGGTCGAAAGTATCTTTGAGATATTGGAAGAAATGCTCGCCATTGCCGAAGCCCTGCGCCGTGGTCAAGCGCATGTCGTTCGCCTCGAGCGTGTACGGCACGATGAGATGAGGTTTGCCCTCGACCTCGGTCCAATAGGGAAGTTCGTCCGCGTAGGAATCGGCATCATAGAGAAAGCCGCCATGCTCGGCGACAAGCCGGCGGGTGTTCGGTCCCATGCGCCCGGTGTACCAGCCCAGTGGTTTGACGCCTGAGACGCGTTCGATCGCTTCAACCGCAAGGCCGATATGGGCGCGCTCGGTTTCGGCATCGACATATTGGTAGTCGATCCAGCGCCAGCCGTGCGATGCGATTTCGAAATCGGCCTCCACCATGGAAGCGGCGATCTCCGGCACGCGCGCCAGCGCCATGCCGACGGCGAACACCGTGACCGGCAGTCCGCGCTCGCCGAAGATTCGGCGCAGCCGCCACCAACCGACGCGACTGCCGTATTCGTAGTGGGATTCCATGTTGATGTGCCGCACCCCCAAGAGCGGCACGG
Organism: Alphaproteobacteria bacterium; assembly: GCA_030041335.1. GTDB lineage: Bacteria > Pseudomonadota > Alphaproteobacteria > ATCC43930 > CGMCC-115725 > JAATGI01. The sequence continues at coordinate 64,891 of JASHOB010000059.1, forward strand.
CATTGACGATGTCCGACAGAAACGCCTCCGAAGCCGCGTCGCCGTGAAGAATGTTGTTTTCCCCGCCTTCCTCGAAATTGATGACGAACTGAAGGGCGAGCCGTGCATCCCCCGGCCATTTTGGATCGGGCCAATCGCGGCCGTAACCGACCATGTCGCGCGGATAGGGTTGGCGGGCGTCAATCAAGTGGCGCCCCTTCGGCGATCCAATCGCCTAAGAGCGCCCGTTCCTTCTCCGTCATGCCGGTCTTGTTACCGAGCGGCATGGCGTTGGTTTCGACCGCCATTAGCTTGATCTTCGCCAGCAAGCCGGTGATCTCTTCCTTGGTGTCGAATCTCACCCCGTTGGGCGCTTCGCGGAACATATCATCGGTCGGACGAGCGGAATGGCATTGGACGCAGCGATGCGCGATCACGGCATCCACTTGACTAAAGCTGACTTGTTGGTCGCTCGTGGCGCCGCCACTCATGGGCATCGACATCACCAATGCCAGCGCAAGCGCGCCGACGACCGCGCCGGCGAGCACATAAGGCGCTGCCTTGCCGCCTCTGTCGAAAGTGTTGAGGAAATAACGCACACCGGCGCCCACCAGGAACAGGGCGATCAGGATCGCCCAGTTCCACTGTCGGCCATAGGTGTTGGGATAGTGGTTGCTGATCATGACGAACACGACCGGCAGCGTCATGTAGTTGTTATGGACCGAGCGCTGCTTGGCGGCGTTGCCCCAGGTGGGATCGGGCACCTGGCCCGCGGCATTGGCGCGGACCATGCGTCGCTGACCGGGCTGAATTACGAACAGCACATTCGCCACCATGATGATGCCCATCATCGCGCCGACATGCATGTAGGCGGCCCGGCCCGAGAGCACATGAGTGAGGCCCCACGCGATCGCAACCAGCAAGCCGAAACAGACCAGATTCATCAGCCCTTCGAGCCGGTTGAGGGGCGAGCGCCAGATCGCTTCATAGACCGCAAACCCGCCGGCCAAGGTGATGATGCCGATGCCGACGGCCTCGGGCTGAGACAGATCGGCGACCGAGCGATCGACCATGTAACCGCTGCCGCCGAAATAATAGACGATGAAGAGCAGCGTGATGCCGGATAACCCGGTGAGATAGGCCTCCCATTTGTACCAATGCAACTCGGGAAGCTTGGCGGGCGGCACGTATTTGAGCTTCTCAACCTCGTAATAGCCGCCGCTGTGGATGAGCCAGATCTTGCCGGCCGAATGTTTGCCGGCGCTGACGGCAGCCGTTAGGTGCGCATCGAGATAGATGAAAAAGAACGAGGTGCCGATCCAGCCGATCCCGACGATGATGTGGAACCATCGCACGAACAGGTTCGCCCATTCGAGGATGGCCGAATTCATCGGCCTGCCGCATAAGAGAGAGCGGCGCGTCCCCGCGCCGCTTTCGGGCTGCCGATCACGCCCGCGGGCTGAGACCGAAATCGAATTTCAAGGCGTACCGGTGATCGCCGACCGCCTTGAAATCTTGAATCAGTGATTCCTTCACGCCGAACACCGCATCCTCATGGATGTGCGGAGCTCCCTTGACGAAAAGATGGGTCGTGAGGGGCTGATATCCCTCGGCCGAGACCATGAAATGCAGGTGCGCCGGCCGCCATGGGGCGCGGTTGGTTGCGCGCATCAGCTCGCCCACCGGCCCGTCGGTCGGAATCTGATAGCCTTTGGGCAAGACCGATTTGAAATGATAGGTGCCGTCGCGATCCGAGCGGAACTTGCCCCTCAGCTCGTATTTCGGCTTCTTCGGATCTTGGTTGGAATAGAGTCCGTCCTCACCGGCCTGCCACACGTCAATCAGCGCGTTCGCGATAGGCTTGCCCTTCGGGTCGTGGATTACGCCGGAGACATCGAGCGGATCGCCCGGCGGATTGCCGTCGACCATCGCGCCCTTCGCCAACTCGGGTGCGCCCGGGACATAGAACGGCCCTTGCACGGTGGCTTCGGTTTCGCCCGCGCCGGCGCCGTGATTGAGCTCGACCACGGTCATCGACAATCCCAGCACGTCTGAAAGCAGAATGAATTCCTGGCGCATCTCGTCGGAGATTTGGCCGACTTTGGTGACGAACTCGATGCCCTTAATCCATTCCTGTTCGGTCAGCTTCACCTCGCGGGCAAACGAGTGAAGATGCTTGACCAGGCTGGTCATGATCTCCTTGAGCCGCGGGTCCGGGCAGTCCTTGTAGCGCGATACCACTTCCTCGGTCAGTTTCGATCCAATCAACGTCGGCATTTTTCCTCCTTCATTCGAGACGCACCCGGCGACGAACCGGGAAAAAGTGAATATCGTAGCGATCGGACAGTAAGCCCCATAGCCCGCGCGGTGCCAGCAGCATAATGATAACTGCAACCGCGCCGAGCAATATCATGTACCAGGCACCGTAATCGGCCAAGAAATATCGCAGAGCAAAAAACACCAGGGCGCCGACGAACGGGCCTTCTATACTGCCGATGCCGCCGATCACGACAATAAAGATAATATCCGCGGTCCAGTCGATGACGTCGAAAGCGGCATCGGGAGAGATGCGCAGATTTTCAAGATAGATGAGCGCGCCGACCATGCCGGTAATGAGCGCCGCCAGCAGATAGACGGCAAATTTGGTGCGGGCGCTGTTGACGCCGATGCTGCCGGCGGCGATCTCGGAATCACGGATCGCGGTGAGCGCCAGCCCCTGCCGCGACCGCAACCAGGCGAACACCAGCACCACCGTGCCGATGCCGAGGACCAGGCCCATGTAGTAGAGCACGGTTTCGCGCTCGTAGACCGTGGCCCCGACCGCCCGGGAAATCGCCACGGGCAGGCTCATGCCGGTCCCGGCTCCGAGATCGGGCAGCTGCCCCATAATCTCGCTGAACAATTCTGCCATCACCCAGGTGCCGATGGCGAAATAGGCGCCGCGCAGCCGGAAAACAATGAGCGCGGTCGGTACCGCCAGCACCGCGGCGACGATCCCGGCCAACGCCACGGCGGGGATCGGCGGCACCTTCGCGATGATGGTCAGCGCGAACAAGGCGTAGCCGCCGAGACCGACGAAGGCCTGCTGCCCGACCGAAACCAGCCCGGCAAATCCGGCCAGCAGATTCCACAATTGCGCCAGCGCCAGGGTATAGCAGATCTCGACGACCAGCCGCAGATCGTCCTCGCCGCCCCACCAAGGCAGCGAAATCAATAGGGCGACGCCGGCTATCGCCAGCACCAGACCGAGCCAGCTCGTGCGCGTCGATCGCTCGACGCGGAAGGTCGGAAGCGGAACGGCCGTCGTCTTCATCCGTCAACCAGTCTCGGAAAGAGGCCGCGGGGTCGAACGATCAGGACCAGCAGAAAGGCGACATGACCGGCGAGTTGCTCCCAGCCTGGATTGAGCTGGGCGCCGATCGCTTGCGCGACCCCGAGCACGACGCCTCCGGCGAGCGTTCCCCACAGGCTGCCGAGGCCGCCGATAATCACCGCCTCGAAGGCATAGAGCAGTCGCGCCGGACCGCTTGCCGGGTCGAAATTGACGCGAACGGCGAGAAAGATGGCCGCGATCGAGATCACCGCCAGCGCCAAGGCCGTCGCCATCGAATAAACGTGCCGGTTGCGCACGCCATAAAGCCGCGCGGTATCGGAGTCGTCGGAAGTGGCACGGAAGGCACGGCCGAGAGCGGTGCGATAAAGCATGAACTCGAGGAGACCAATCACGGCGAGCGCAGTGAGAAAGATCGCGAACGGAAACCAGCCGATCGCGAGCTGATCGGTGATATGGAGGCTCGCGGTCTCGAAATTGCCGGCTTGCAATTTCTGGTCGTCGGCGCTGAACCCCTCGAGGAGGGCGTTCTGGATAATGATCGAAAGACCAAAAGTGACCAGGAGCGGCGGCAGGATGTCGCCGCCCAAGGTAAAGTTCAGCAAGCCGCGCTGGAGAATGTAGCCCAGCACAAACATTACCGGCACCACGATGATCAGGCTCAAAAACGGGCCGAGACCGGTCGCGTTGACCACCACCAGGCCCAGATAAGCGGCGAGCACGATGAGATCACCATGCGCGATGTTGACCAGTCGCATGACGCCGAACATCAGCGACAGGCCGGCAGCGAACAGCGCGTACAGTCCGCCAACCAGCGCGCCTTGGACGATGGCGTTGACCCAATCCAAGACGCCGCCTCAGACGCCGAAATAGGCGAGCTTGATCTGCTCGCGGGTCAGCGTGGCGGGCCGGCCTTCCAAAGTGACCCGGCCCTCCTGGAGGCAGTAGACGCGATCGGCGACGCCGAGGGCGCGCGCGATATCCTGCTCGACCACGACAAGGGTGGTGCCCTCGGCGCGAATTCCGGGCAGCGCCGCGTAGACATCGCGGATCACGATCGGCGCCAGCCCGAGGCTGATCTCGTCGCACAGCAGCAAGTCGGGATTGGTCATCAGCGCGCGGCCGATCGCCGCCATTTGCTGCTGCCCGCCGGAGAGGGAAGTCGCGGGCTGGTGGCGCCGCTCGCGCAACATCGGAAACAGCGCGTAGACCCGCTCGAGATGCCACGGCCCCTTGCGGCCGCATTGCTGCCCCATCAGCAAGTTCTCTTCGACCGAGAGAGAAGCAAAGAGCTTGCGGCCCTCCGGCACCAGCGCAATGCCGCGCGTGACGATATCGGCAGGCGACAGCGAGCCGATTGCTTCGCCGCGATACCGGATCCGCTCCGGCGCGGCGGACAGCAAGCCGCAAATCGTGCGCAGCAGCGTCGACTTGCCCGCACCGTTGGCGCCGATGATCGCGACCGCCTCGCCCGCCTCGACGGTCAGATCGACGCTGAACAAGGCTTGGAAATCGCCGTAGAACGCCGTGAGACCCGAGGTCGCGAGCAGCGCCGTCATTCCGCCTCGATCCCCATATAGACTTCCTGCACCTCTGGGCTATCCATCACCGCCCGCGGTTCGCCTTCCGCAAGCTTCTGGCCGAAATTGATGACGAAGAGGCGCGCGACGACCGCGATCAGGGCATGGACGATATGTTCGATCCAGATGATCGAGACGCCTGCACCATGGACGGCGCGGATGGTTTCGATCAGCAGCTGGCATTCGGTGTCGGTAAGGCCGCCCGCAATTTCGTCGAGCAGCAACACCTTTGGATTGGTGGCAAGCCCGCGCGCCAGTTCCAGGCGTTTGCGCTCGAGCAAGGTCAGCGTTCCCGCGCGCTGGTTGGCCTTGGGCAGAAGATTGGTGATCTGCAGCAGCTCGACGCAGCGACGATAAGACTCGGCTTCCCGTCGGGCCGCGCCGAAGGCGGCGCCGGCAAGCACGTTTTCGAATACCGTCATGTTGGCGAACGGATGGGGAATCTGGTAGGTACGGCCGATGCCGAGCCGACAGCGGGCGTAGGCCGGCAGCGACGTCACATCGTGCCCGGCGAAGGTGATCGTACCCGCACCGACCTCGAGATCGCCCGTGATCAAGTTGAACAAGGTGGTCTTGCCGGCCCCGTTGGGCCCAAGAACGCCGAGCGCCTCGCCCTCGCCAAGCGACAACGAGAGATCGTCGATCACCTTGAGGGCGCCGAAGTTCTTCGACACATGCTCCAGGGACAAGAGCGGCGCCATTCGATTGGCACGGTTACCGGTTTTCAATTAGCGAAGGTAACGACGACTGATAACGGCCACCGTTCAATCCCCCGGCGCGTCCTCAATCGCGCGGCCCTGAGGGGACGCGACAGAGTGAAGAAACAAATCAGCCGTAGAGCTCCATCTTTCCGGCCAGCGGAATCTGCGGCGCCGTGGTGTTGGCGACGACAATGATCTCGTGCTTGAACCTGCCGCCGTGCGTGTCGCGCCACTGGCCGCCCACCATGGGCGTCTTGGCGACGTTCTTGACCGGCCCTTTGCCGTTCCAGGAAATCGGCCCGACCACGGTTTCGAGATTGGTGGTCGTGATCGCGTTGAGCGTCGCGCTCTTGTTGCCTGGCCCTTCCGAGCGTTTGACGATATCGGCCGCCATTTCGAACAGCGAATAGGCGAAGCCGATATGCTGCGTCCATTGCCGGCCGGTCGCCTTGGTGTAGGCGTCGCACAATTGCTGGCAAGTCTCGCCGGTGAGCGAGGATTTGTAGGGCCATGTCGGTCCCCACCACATTTCGCTCGACAGGTTGTTCGCCGCGGCGCCGAAACTGTCGATAACGACCGGGAACAGCAGCGCCTTGCCCACCGTGATGGCCTTCGGCTTGAAGCCCTGCTGGGCGGCTTGTTTGAGGAAGGTACCGATGTCGGGCGGTATCACCACGCCGGTGACGATCTCTACATTTTCCCTTTTGAAGATGCCGATATAGTTCGAGAAATTGTCGTTCATATCGGGAAAGCGTCCGGGATCGATGACCCGGTAGCCGCCATTCTTCGCCATTCCCGGCGCGATGCCATGTTCCTTGTCGCCCCACGCGTTGCCGTCGCCGTCATTGGGAAACAGCCCGCCGACGATCCTGTTCGTGGGGATCGTGTTCCACATCGCGGTATAGGCGCCGATAATGTCCTCGAGCCCCCAGAAATAGTGATAGGTGTAAGTAAACCCGGCATCGGGCTTGCCACCGCGCGCGAAGAACCAGGGCTGCCACGGCGCCATGGTCGAGATGCACGGCACTTCATTGGTCTCGGCCTGGTCGGAGACCGGGTTGGTGGTCTCGGGGGTCGAGGCAACCAGAAGCAGGTCGACTTTGTCCTTGTGGATGAGATCGGCGGCCACGGCGGCCGCGCGGTTCTCCTTGGACTGGCTGTCGCGCACCAGGATTTCGACCCGAACGATTTTGCCAGCGGCGTCCTTCACACCCTTGCCGAAATAGCGCCGCGCGATGGCGAGCATGAAATTGTCGGCCTCGCCGAACGGCGCCAGCGGCCCGGTCTGCGGGCTGACGTAGCCGATCTTAAAGGTGCGGGTTTGGGCGATGGCCGGGGCGGCGCCGAGCGGGCCCAACCCGGCAATGGCGGCAGCACCACCGGCCTTCAGTACCGCGCGGCGCGTCACCTTATTTAGAATCATAACTTCCTCCCTTAATATGTTGAATGGGTGAGCCCAATCCAACTTCTGCCCGGACCCGGATTTGCCTTCATCATGGAAGCAACGCTGCCGCCAGGCAATAGGGTCGAAGTCCCATTATTGAGTTGCCTAATAGCCTCTATCAACGTTTGTAGAAGGGCGGCGTGTGGCCAGCATAATTGACCCAGGTCGCCTTGGGATTGGTGTATTCGTGCATCGCCTCGAAGCCCATTTCGCTGCCATACCCTGAATCCTTGATGCCGCCGAACGGCGAACCAGGGTGGAACCGCTTGTAGCAATTGATCCACACCATGCCGACCTGCATCCGTTTCGCCATTTCATGGGCGCGGTTGAGGTTGCGGGTCCACAAGCCGCCGCCTAGCCCGTATGAGGTGGCGTTGGCCATCTCGATTACGGCGTCATCGTCGCGGAACAGGCTAACGGTGACAAACGGCCCGAATACCTCGTCGCGGTTGACGCGGTCCTGCGGCTTGGCACGCACCACGGTGGGCAGGACGTAGCAGCCCTTGGCGAGCGCCGGATCGTCAGGAACCTTGCCGCCGAGCAGCACTTCACCGCCGTCCTCCTTGGCCAATTCGCAATAGCGCAGCACCTTTTCCTGATGTGGCCGCGAGGTCAGCGGGCCCATTTCGGTCTGAGGGTCGCGCGGATCGCCTAGCTTGATGGTCTTGGCAAGAGCGATGAACTTGTCGAGAAATCGGTCGGCGATGTCCTCGTGCAGCATCAGCCGCGAGCCGGCGATGCAGGCTTGGCCCTGGTTATGGAAAATGCCGAAGGCCGAGCCGTTGACCGCCAGATCGATGTCGGCGTCGGCGAACACGATGTTGGCGCCCTTGCCCCCGAGCTCGAGTTGCAATCGCTTCAAATTGCCCGCCGAGGCCTGCACGATCTTGCGCCCCGTCACCGTCGACCCGGTAAACGACACTTTGCCGATGCCGCCATGCTCGGCAAGATACTGTCCGGCCGTGGCCCCATAACCGGGAACGATATTGATGACGCCGGGCGGGAACCCCACCTTCGCGGCCAACTCGGCGACGCGCAACGTGGTGAGAGGCGTCAGCTCAGCCGGCTTCAGCACCAGGCAATTCCCCGCCGCCAATGCCGGACCCATTTTCCAGCTGGTGAACATCAAGGGGAAATTCCACGGTACGATCAGGCCGACGACGCCGATCGGATCGCGCGTGATGTAGGTCAGGAAGCCGGGCTCGGTCGGAACCACAAAGCCCTCATACTTGTCGGCCATGCCGGCGAAATAGCGGAACACCGCCGCGGTGCGAAACACATCGAGATTTCGGGTGTCGCGGATCGGATGTCCGGTATCGAGCGTTTCGATCAACGCCAAGTTCTCGCCGTCCTTTTCGATCGCATCGGCGAGCTTGTAGATCAGCGCGCCGCGCGCCGATGCCGCCATGTTGGACCACGTCGCAAACGCCGCCTGCGCGGCCGACACGGCGCGGTCAATATCGGCGCGGTCGCCCTCGGCCACTTTCGCCAACAAGCTTTCGTCGTGCGGATTGAAAACGTCGAACCGCTTGCCCGACGCCGCGGGCACGAATTTATTGCCGATGAAGAGATCGGTGTTGACCTCGATATTCCCTACCGTGTCGGGCATGGGCGCCTCCTCTTAGCCGGGCGGAAACAAAGGGCGGCGCTTTAAGCGCCGCCTCTGCTGGTAACTTTTACCACGTTTTTTTGATTAAAAATCAAGTGGATAAGGCGGCAACTTGCCCTTGGCATAGAGCTCGTCAAGGCCGGGGGTGCCGTTCTCTGCCACGAGCAACATCGACCGTTTCGGCGCGAAACCCTGGTGGCGGATGTCGGCCGGCATCGCGCACACATCGCCCGCCTTCATGACGATGCGACCGCGCGGATTACCGGTGTTCTTGTCCTGGATCTGCCAGTGGATTTCGTCCGAAAGCTGGATGAACCATTCGTTCCGGTCGTTGCCATGGATCACCGGCAGCATGTGTTCTTCCGAAGTGACGCAGAAGATGCTGGCACCGGTGATCGAGGCCACGGAGGGGTTCCACGTCACATCCGAGCGCGCGATGTGATCGAAGAGATTGATCGCATTGAGCTGTCCCTCGAAGCCCTTTTCGGCATGCACTTCGGGCTGCTCGAATTTGAGATCGGCGAAAGCGCGATTGACCGGATGGCCGGTCTCGTCGGAGCGCGGCGTCACATCGCCCGGGAGACCGAGCATCCGCTTGGCGGGGGTGAACCCCCGGACCAACGCATCTTTGCGCGGCGCCCGTTTCGAGCCGAGCGGCGTGCCGGTCTCCTGCGGCGCGCGCAGCGGGTCATAGCCTTCGCTGATCCAGTCGCGGGCGATGGTATCGAAGGCGGTCACGACCTTGTCGGTCGGGAAGGTCTCCATGAAATCCGTGCCCGCTGCCTTGTAGCCGCCGTCGTAAGAGCCGGCAAAAATATCGACCGAGCCGTAATGGTTCTGCGTGCCGAAAACGTCGTCGAAGAAGATCCAGCCGTAGAAGAATTGCCAGCCGATGTCGCGCACCAGCGCCCGCAGGAAGCGGTCGATCTCGATGATGCGGGTGCCTTTCGGCCAAGCGACATGCGCGAAATACTCGTCGCGGCGGAATTTGAAACCGCCGAATTGAAATTCGGAATAGCCGAGTTGGGCATCCTTGCCGAGGGATTTGATGTCGCTCGGTACTGCAGCAGCGGTCATGGACGATCCCTCCGATGGAGTGGACGATTGAATGGAGTTATCACGAAATGCAGATTTCTTTCCAGCGTTCGATGGTGATATCGCCGGCGAGCGTCTGGAACAGCACCACAGCCGGGCCGCCATTAGCAGTGAGCTGATAGGCGGCACCCGCGGGCAGCAAGGCCTGGTTCCCGAGCTTGGCCCGCACGTAGCCCATCTTCTGGCCGTTTGGCGCGGCCGCGAGCTTGGTTGCACCCTGCTTTCCCGAGGGCACCGCGGCCGCGGGGTCGAGTTTGATGAAATTGATGGTGACGTCGCCGTCCATCACCACTGCGAATTCGTCGTGTGCGGCGGCGTACCACGGCGATACCCCCTCAATTTTCGCAACTTCCACGACATATTCGAGGTTCTTGGTGACGGCGACGCGCTCGAACGGCTTCGACTTGCTCGCGACCTCGAACAGGTTCGAGAAAGCGTAGTGCTTCTTGTCGTCGTTGACGATATCGAGCGAGCCCTTGGTATAGTTTTTGAGCGAGCCGAGTTGTGTGTGATAGGCCATTCGTTTTGCTCCCAGGCGTGCTTTGCGAGCGACCGTTATAGCGGTTTTGTCGAGAAAGGAACCAGAGAGGTTGGTGAATCTGGACCGCTCGATGCTCGCCAAGCCGCAATTTTTGCCACCCTGAATTTTCTTGGCGTGGCGAAATTATTGGGGTCGACCCCGTGACCATGTCAAGTCCGGCCCGGACCTGGCGCCATCGGCGCTTGCGATCACCGGCAATCCGGAATGACGCCGAGCGAGGCGGGCGGGAACGGGCTCCGGCCCTGCCCTCCATCGGCGGCGTCTTCAGCCAACGGCAGCGCCCGGCAAAAATGCAGCGCCTCGGCCGGCCAAATCGCAACCTGGTCAGGCTTACACGACGCGGCGGACCAGTTTGATCACCAGCAGCAGGATGATGGCGCCGATGGCGGACCCGATGATCGACGAAATGATGCCGGCGCCGAGATTGAGGTGCAGCAGGGTCACCAACAGCCAACTGCCGATGAAAGCGCCGACGATACCGATGACGAGATCGCCGATGATCCCGAAACCGGCGCCCCGCACGACCAAACCCGCGATCCAACCGGCGATCAGGCCGACCACGATGATCACAATAAAGCCATGGCTCGAAAGAAACGCCATTTCACGCCCTCCCCGCATTAAAGGGTATCGCGTCGATCGTGAACCCAGCCTAGCGGCGGCACCGGCTCCTGTCGAGCCGGACGGCGCTACGGCTAAAGACCGGTGCTGGGCGGCTTGCCGTGATAGGCATCGTCCAGAAGTCGGCGCAGTGCCGCGCGTTCGATCGGGCGCGGATTGGGGTAAGGGGTTTTGACGGCGAGATCGACGGCGTGCTCGAGGTCGGCCTCCTTCATCCCGATCTCGCTGAGCGACAGCGGAACGCCCGATCGCTTGGCCAGGTCATAGAGGCCGCGCGCCGCATCCTCGGCGCCGAGCGAGGCCGCGATGAGACGCATCGCCTCCGGGGCGGCGGCGCGGTTGTAGGCGGCGGCGTGCGGCAGGATCACGGTATGGAGTTCCGCGTGCGGCAGATCGAAAGCGCCGCCCAGGGTGTGACAGAGTTTGTGATGGAGCCCCATCTGGGTGCGGTCGAGCGCGATGCCGGCGAGCCAACTGGCGTAATGCGCATCCGAACGCGCTGCGGCGTTCGTGGGTTCCTTGAGGATCACCGGCAGCGCACGCGCGAAGGCGCGGATGCTGTCGCAGGCATAAAGCTGGATGATCGGCGTCGTGTCGGGAGCGTAGAGGCTCTCGACACAATGGGCGAGCGCGTTCATGCCCGATGTCGCCGAGAGCCGGGCCGGCATGCCGTAGGTCAAGGTCGGATCGTAGATTACCGCTTTCGGCCTGACCTTTTCCGAACGACCGGTGCGCTTTTCACCGTCCTGGGTCAGGCCGTAGATCGAGGTCATCTCGGAACCGGCATAGGTGGTGGGCACGGCGATGCTGGGCAGGTCGAGTTCCAAGGCAATGGCCTTGGCAAGCCCAGTCGTCGTCCCGCCGCCGATCGGCACCGTGCCGTCGGCCTGGAGGCGCTTCGACTCGGCGCGGGCGATCTGGGCTATTTCGATGGGCACATGCATGCGCGCCTGGGCGCAGAGTCCGGCAGCCCGGGGACCCAGCAGCTTGACTGCAGTTTCGCCCGTCGCTTGCTGTTCCGGTGTGGACAGAACCAGAAGGCGTTTCAGCCCCAGCCGATCCGCCTCCTTCGGCAACTCGGCGAGGCTGCCGTCACCGAAGACCACCCGCAGCACCGGCTGATCGTGGATGAAGGCGCGCATTGCCAGCTCGCGTGCGCCCCGTCAGAACTTCACCGGCACTACCGGCGCCCTGCCCTCGTTGATTAGCTTTGGGATCTCGTTCGATGCATTCTCCCACACCAGCAGCATCGAGCGCTTCGGCGAAAAGCCCTGATGGCGGATGTCCGCGGGCATGGCGCAGATGTCGCCGGGCTTGCAGGTGACACGGGCGCGTGGCCGGCCGGTGTCCTTGTCCTTCACCACCCAGACGATCTCGTCGGACATTTGCATGAACCATTCGACGCGATCATTGCCGTGCTCGACCGGCAAGGTGAATTCCTCCGAGGTCGGGCAGTAAAGCGATTCCTTGACCACCGAGCACACCGACGGATTCCAGGTGACGTCGGAGCGCGACAGATACGCGAACAGGTTGAACGCCGCGACCTCCTTCTCGAAGCCGGGCTCGGCCTGAACCTCGGGCACGTCCTGCTCGACATCGGCGAACTGGCGGTTGACCGGATATCCCGTTTTGTCGGTACGCACCGGCGTGTCGCCGGGAATCCCCACCATGCGCTTGGCGGTGACGCGCAGCCGGTTGATCGCGTCCCTGTTGTCGCCGTGCTTGCGGCCATAGGCCTGATCGGTCTCCTCGGGCGCGGCGAACGGGTCGTAGCCGGCATTGGTCCAATCGTCGAGGATCGCCTTGAAGGTCGTCATAAGATCTTCGGCGTTGTAGGTTTCGAGATAGTCGAGACCGGCTGACTTGTAGGCATCGTTGAAGGTGCCGGCGAACATGTCGACCGTGCCGTAGTGGTTGAGCGTGCCGAAGACGCTGTCGAAATTCACCGTGCCGTAGAAGAAATTCCAGGCCACGTCGCGCTGCAAGGCACGCAGGAAAGCGTCGGCGGGCAGCGTGTGGCTGCCCTTCGGCCAATCGATGTGCACGAAATATTCGTCGCGGCGAAACGCGAACTTGCCCTTCTTGAAGCGGCGGTAGCCGTAATAATTGTCGGGCTCGGTGGCGTCGACGCTGTAGGCGGTTTTCGAGGACATATCCGGCTCCTTCGCTCTCACTCTGCCGTCTGGCAGATCTCGGACCAGCGCTCGATTGTCACGTCGCCCGCGATGGTCTGAATCGTCACCACGGACGGCGCGTCGGCATGGAATTGATAGGCCGAGCCCTTGGGCAAGAGGGTCATGTGGCCGCGGCCGGCAACGACCCGTCCCATCTTCTTGCCTTTGGGCGCCGCCGCCAGTTTGATAGCACCGCTTTTGTCTTCCGGCACCAGCGGGTCGGTCGGCTTGACAAGGCGGATCTCCACCTTGCCGTCCATCACCAGCGCGAATTCGTCATGGGCGCAAGCATACCAGGGCGAGTCGCCCTCGGCGCGCACACATTCGATGACGTATTGGAAATTCTTGCCGACCGCGACGCGCTCATAGGGCTTCGACTTGTCGGCCACCTCGAACACGTTGGAAAAGACGTAGTTTTTCGGATCGTCGTCGATAACGGCGACCCCACCCTTCTGGTAATTGGCCAACGAACCGAACACGGTTTTCACATCGCTCATACGCGCCCCTCCCGTGAGGCCGAAACAATTCGTTGGTTACCCCAATCAATTTGCCATCGTTAGACCAGCGGCAGCGACGGGTCAAGATTGGGGGCTCAAACGCCGATGATTTCGGTCGGGATCTGCCAGATCAGAAGCGCAAGACAGCCATCCTCGCTGAGGACGGCGTGCTCTGTCCCCGGTGAATTGACGATGAAGCTGCCGGCGGCGAAGGTGCCACGCTTGTCGGTCTGCGAGCCGCGCAAGATATAGATGTGCTCATAGCCGCGATGGCGATGGAGAGGCACCCGCGCGCCCGGCCGATAGCGCAGAAAGGCGGCCGCGGGTCCGTCGTCTCCGTTGCGGTAGAGCCAGCTCGCGTCGATGCCGTCGCGGAACGGCACCCAGGTGAGCATGTTCTCGTCGATGGCGGGAAGGTTCCTCAGAATCTCGGGCGTGGTCATCCCGACATGTTAGCTCAATGACCGGCCATGTGGCGACCGATCGCGGTGAGATCGGCCTGGGCGGCGGGCGCCTCATAAACCAGGGCGCCATGAAACATTACGACGATGCGGTCGGCAAGCTCGAGAATCTCGTCGAGATCGCTGGAAACAAGGAGAACCGCCGCGCCCTTGTTGCGTGCATCCATGATCTCGGCACGGATTTGCGCCACCGCCGCGAAGTCGAGGCCGAAGCACGGGTCCGCGGCGATCAGTACTTCGACGCCCTCGCTCAACTCGCGAGCCAGCACCGCCCGCTGCACATTGCCTCCCGACAGCTCGCCGATTTTGGTATCTGCCGAGCGCGTCTTGATGCCATAGCGCGCGATTTTGCGCGTCGCCTCATCGCGGAACTGGCCCCGATTGAGCCAGAAGCCCGCGCCCGCGAACGGCGCCTCGTCAAATTTGCGGAACACCAGGTTTTCCGCGACGCTCATGCGTGCGACGCAGGCATTTCTTAATGGCTCTTCCGGCAGCAACGAAAATTTCCGGAGCCGCATTTCTTCGCGCCTGGCGCGATAGGCTTGGCCCGCGATGGCGACCGCGCCGGCCTCGGAATCGCGCTGCCCCGCCAGGACCTCGACGAGCTGGCGTTGGCCGTTGCCCGAGACCCCGGCGATACCGACAATTTCCCCGGCGCGCACCGCCAGCGTGACATTGTTCACGGCCACTTGCCCGGCATCGTCGAGCGCGGTCAGTCCCTGAATGTCGAGCCGAGCCGCGCCGAACGCACCGGCGCGCGCCGGTGCCTGCGCGAGTTCCTCGGCGCCGATCATGGCGCGCGCCATGGCATCGGGCGTCAGCTCCTTGACCCTTCCCTTGCCGGCAAGCCGGCCGCGCCTCAGGATCGAGACTTCGTCGGCAAACGCGAGCACCTCGCGAAATTTGTGCGTGATCATCAGGATGGTGAGTTCGCCCGCCACCACCATCCCGCGCAGCATGCCGAGTACCTCGTCGGCCTCCTGCGGCGTCAGCACCGAGGTCGGCTCGTCGAGAATCAGAAATTTGCGCTGCAGATAGAGCTGTTTCAGGATCTCGCATTTCTGCCGCTCGCCGGCCGAAATCGCTGAGACCTTGGCGTCGAGCGGGACACGGAACGGCATGCGGTCGAGAAATTCGTTGAGCGCAGCGCGTTCCTTCGCCCAATCGAACACGGGCGGCAGCGTGTCGCGCGCCAGCACCAGATTTTCCGTCACCGTCATCGCCGGCACCAAGGTGAAATGCTGGTAAACCATGCCCAGGCCCAACGCGTGCGCGTCCCGCGGATTGTCGATGGTGCGCTCGGCGGTTCCGACGATCACCTGGCCGCCGGTTGGCGCATAATAGCCCATGATGCATTTGACGAGTGTGCTCTTGCCGGCGCCGTTCTCGCCAAGCAGGGCGTGAATCGTGCCGGGTGCCACGCGAATCGAGACGTCGTCCAGCGCGGCAAAATCGCCGAAGCGCTTGGTCATCGATATCGCCTCGAGGCCGAAGGTCTTGTCGGGCGCTACCGGCGGCCGCGCCAGCTGCGTGACTTCGACCATCAGATCGCCTCGATCAATTGCTCAGAGCTCGCGACCGCGCCAAACACGCCGCCCTGCATCTTGATCATCTTGACCGCATGGTCGTGGTTGCTCCGGTCGGTCGCGCCGCAGCAATCTTCGAGCAGCACGCATTCGAAGCCGCGATCGTTCGCCTCGCGCATGGTGGTATGGACGCAGACATCGGTGGTAATGCCCGTGAGGACGATGTTTTCGATCCCCCTGAGGCGCAGCATCAATTCGAGGTCGGTGGCGCAGAACGAGCCTTTGCCGGGCTTATCGATGACCGTTTCGCCGGGCAGCGGTGCGAGTTCCGGAATGATCTCCCACCCCGGCTCGCCGCGCACCAGGATGCGGCCGCAAGGGCCGGGATCGCCGATACCGGCGCCGATGCGGCGTGAGCGCCACTGCTTGTTCGCCGGCAGGTCGGCGAGATCGGGGCGATGGCCTTCGCGGGTATGCATGACGATGTAGCTCTTGGCGCGCATGGCCTTGAGCACCCGCTTGATCGGCCCGATCGGCGCACGCGTCAGCGACAGATCATAGCCCATCTTGTCGACATACCCGCCGACACCGCAAAAGTCGGTCTGCATGTCGATCACGATGAGCGCGGTATTGCTGGGCCGCAGATCGCCATTGTAGGGCCACGGATAGGGATCGGCGTTGACATAGCGCTCAACCATGATGGCCTTCCCGATAGAGCCGTTTGGGGGGTGCAAAGCCGCATGAGGTGCCGTCGGTCACCCGCACTTGATTCTCCCATGGCAGGCGATATTTCTCGGCGACCAGATCGCGCATGAACGTGTAGGGGCAATCGCGCGCGCCGCCCGCAACCGCGACAAAACCCCGGTGGCCGAGCTGGTAGATGTTGTTCTCGACGCCCCACTCGGCGCGCGCCTCACGCACGAGATCGGGCCGCACTTCCGCAGTCACGATCTCGTCCGGGATGCCGCCACCCTCAACCACGACGGTGCCGTCGAAATCGCAGATCATGGCCTCGCCCATTGAATTGAAGGTGCCGTCGGTGCCGCACATGCAGACGCTGGCGGTGACCATAAGATTGCTGAAGGCGTTGGCCTGGTTGCTTAGCTTCCAGGCGTGGCGGATCGGCGCGGTATAGCCGGCGGTACGCAGCATGATCTCGCTACCCTTGTAGGCCGCCTCACGCGCCATCTCGGGAAACATGCCGTCATGGCAGATGATGAGCCCGATTTTGGCACCCTTCGGCCCGTCGCACACCGGAACGCCGAGATTGCCCGGCTCCCAGGGCTCGACCGGGACCCAAGGATGGAGCTTGCGATAATAGAGCTTGAGCTCGCCGGCATCGTCGATGATCAGGCCGCTGTTGTAGGGATTGCCGGCAGGGTTCAGCTCCATGATCGAGAAGCACCCCCAAATGCGATTGGCACGGCATGCCTGCGCGAAGGCAGCGACCTCGGGCCCGTCGGGACGACACATCAGCGCCGGATCGATATTCATCGACAGACCGTGCAGCGAATATTCGGGAAACACGACGAGATCCATCGAGGGCATGCCGCGTCGCGCTTTCGCGACCATGGCGCAAATCTTGTCCGCCTGGGCGGCGAGCTGCGGCGGCGTGTCGACGACCGGCAATTGGAGTTGCACCAGGCCGATGACGATCCCGTTGCTGCTTTTGTTGAGGCCGCCGAGCCCGCTCATGTCGCTTGCCCTATTTGGTGATCGATAGTTCGGCCGGAGCCCCGACCAGCGTACGCTTCGGCGAGCAGGTGACGATCATGATGGCGAGCGTCAAGATATAGGGTGCCGCGCCGAACAGGTGATAGCCCCACGTGATCTGCACCGATTGCAGCGCCGGGCCGAGCGCGGCGGCACCGCCGAATAACAGTGACGCCCAGAAGCACAGCATGGGATTCCAGCGTGCGAAGATCACCAGCGCCACGGCGGTAATGCCCTGCCCGCTCGACAAGCCTTCGTTCCAATTGCCGGGATAGTAGAGCGACAGGAACGAGCCGCCGATGCCAGCGAGGAACCCGCCGGTCATGGTCGCGCGTAGGCGGATGCGATTGACCGAGTAGCCCATGGCGCGGGCGGCGTCGGCGCTTTCTCCCGCGGTGCGCAGCACCAAGCCCCAGCGCGTGCTGCGAAGAGCCCACACCAGCACCGGAGCCAAGACGACGCCGAGCAGGAACAAAACGTTGATTTTGAGGGCATCGTGCAATTGAGGAATGGTGGTCCACCAGCCGAAATCGATTGCCGGCAAGATATTGGCCTTGGGCGCGATCAAGGGCTTGCCGAGGAAGAACGCGAGACCGATACCGAACAGCATCAGCGCGATGCCGACCGCGATGTCGTTGACTTTGGGCAGCCCGCAAATTACCGCGTGCACCGCGCCAAGGACTGCACCGGTCAATGCTGCCGCCAGCACGCCGAGCCACGGCGAGCCGCTGACATAGGAGACGCCGTATCCGACCATCGCCGACATCACCAACGTGCCCTCGAGACCGAGATTGATGCGGCCGGAACGCTCGGTCAGACATTCGCCCAGGCTGACGAAGAGGAACGGTGTCGAGACGCGAACGGCACCCCCCAGCACCGCGATCGGCACCACCCAAAATCCCAAGGAAGACGCATCCGCCATCTAGACCGCCTTGCTCTGGAAGATCTTGAACCGGCCGTAGAGCGTGTCGCTTGCAAGCACCGCGATGAAGATGATGCCCTGCAACACGAGGACCGACGCGTCCGGCAGATCGAGGCGACGCTGCAACAACCCGCCGCTGGCGCCGATGCCACCCAGGAGGATCGCGACCGGAATGCAGGCGAGCGGGTTCTGCCGCGCCAGGAACGCGACCAGAATGCCGGTATAGCCGTAGCCCGCGGCCAAGTTGGCGTTGGCACGCTCCTGCACTGCCGCAATCTCGACCATGCCGGCGAGACCGGCGCTGCAGCCGCCGAGAAAGCACATGGTGAGGATCAGCTTGCCGACCGGCAAACCGACCACCCGGGCCGCACGCAAATTGCCGCCGGCGATCCTGGCGGAGAAGCCGAATACCGTGTGGAAGACGAGGATGTAAGCAATGAGCGCGGCGACGACGCCGAAAAGAATGCCCCAATGCACGCCGAGCCCGGGAATGAGGCCGATCATGTTCTGATCCCCGATCGAATGGGTCGACGGTTTATTCAGGCTCGCTGGATCGCGCATTGCGCCTTCGACCAAATGGTTCAGGATTGCAATTGCGATGTAGTTCAGGAGCAGTGTCGAAATTGTTTCGTTGACGCCGCGGTAATGGCGGAGCGCGCCGGCGAACGCGATCCAAAATCCGCCTGCCGCCATGCCCGCGACAGCCATCGCCAGTTGCACCACCACGGGCGGCGCGCCCAGCAGGGCAAGGCCGGCTGCGGTGGCGCATAATCCCCCCATCACCAGGGCACCCTCGCCGCCGATCACCACCATGCCCAGCTGGGCGGGCAGTGCCGTGCACAGCGCCGTCAGGATCAACGGCGCCGCGCGGGTCAGCGTATTCTGCCAGGAAAAGAACGTGCCGAAGGCGCCCATGTACATGTCGGTATAGAGCTCGACCGGGTTGACGCCGAACAAGCCGACAAAGCCTCCGAAGGCGATCAGGGCGGCGATCACCGCGATGACGGGGATGACGACGACTTCCGCCGTGCTCGCAAAACGGTCACCGATGAGCCGGCCCCCAATCGCCTTGCTAGTCACGGCGAAGGTCATGGGCGACTGCGCCCTCCACGGTCACGAGGTAGAACCGATGACACCATCCACCAAATAGCTCATCGATTCGAGCTTGATGTCGGTCTGCACCAGCCCGGGGCCGGCGGGGATCACGACATTGCCCTTATTATCCTTGAGCCCGCCTTTATAGATCACGAAATTGCCGGACAAGAAGGCGGCCTTGGCAGCGTCGGCTTGCTGGCGCACGGCGTCCGGCACCATCGCACCATAGGGCGAAGACTTGACCAGCCCTTCCTTGTAGCCGCCGCGATAGAAGTTGGGGATCTTCTCGCCCTTCATCGCCATGGTGACGAATTTCGGATAGAGATCTTCCCAATCCCATTCGGCGCCGGTGAGATAGAAATTCGGCGCCAACGCCGCCTGGTTGCAGTGATAGCCGCAGACGTAAACGCCGCGGCGCGATGCGGTCTCGACCACTGTTTTCGGCCCGTCGACGTGCATCGTGACGACGTCGGCCCCGGCATTCACGATGCTCTGCGTGGCCTCGGCCTCCTTCACCGGCATCGACCAGTCGCCGGTGAAGATCACTTGTGTCGTGACCTTGGGATTGACGCTTATCGCCGCAAGGGTGAAGGCGTTGATGTTGCGCAGCACCTGGGGAATCGGCTTGGCGGCAACGAAACCCAACTTGTTGGTCTTGGTCATGCGGCCGGCAACGATGCCGTTCACATACTGCGCCTCGTCGATATAACCGAAATAAGAGCCGATATTCTTGGGCATGCTCGGAACCCATAGACCGGCCGCATGCTCGAAGCGGATATCGGGATATTTCGGGGCGACGCGCAGGATGTGCGGATCGAAATAGCCGAACGAGGTCGGGAACAGGAGCGACGCGCCATCGAGATTGATCATCGATTCCATGGTTTTCTCGACCGCGTCGGTCTCCGGCACGTTTTCCTCTTCGGTCACCTTGACGCCGGACATCTTTTTTACCGCCGCCGCACCCTGGGCGTGGGCCTGATTGTAGCCGTAATCGTCGCGCGATCCGACATAGATGAAGCCGACGGTGTAATCCGCAGCGAAGGCCCGCTTTGCCGGCAAAGCGCCCGCGAGCGCGATTGCCGCGGTGCCGCCCAGCACCTGACGACGCGATAGCTTGTCGAAGTTCATCCCCTGCTCCCTTCTCTGATGCCCACCGGCGGCTGACACCCTTCCGCGTGCCGCGCCCCCTTGCCCGGTTTCGCAAAGCCTATGCCAGCACCTTTCGAGCTTATTCCTCGTTGCTGCCGGGCACCGGGCAGCGAGGGGCAGCGAGGAATTTTCGCCCCTTTCCAACATTCCCTGCCTCTTCCAAACTGTCCGGCCGCAACCGCGGGCGGGGAATAGCACGGATCTTCTGAGCAAATTTTAGGCGGGCCCTGGACCAATTGTATGCAATAGGATCATTTCGTGCGACAACCACGGCCGATCGGCTGGTCAATCGGCTTGGCCCGCAGCCTGCTAGGAAGAGTTCACGATGGAGATGGGGTGATGGCGTGACCTTGCTTGAACCAAGCCTCGACTTCGCCACGCTGACGGCGCGTTACCGCGACGGGACCCTCACGGTCGCCGACCTGGTAGAGGAGCTTGACCAGCGCATCGCGGCTGCCGGCGACGATCATGTTTGGATCAGCCGCGTGCCGCACCAGGCTCTGGCAGCCCGCGCGGCGGCGCTTGACGCGCTCGATGCCGACACGCGGGCGGGGCTGCCGTTGTTCGGCATTCCCTTCGGCATCAAAGACAATATCGACGCGGCCGGGCTTCAGACCACGGCCGCTTGTCCGGCGTTCGCCTATCGGCCGGGTGAAGACGCTTCCGCGGTGGCGCGGTTGCAAGCGGCGGGCGCCTTGCTGATCGGCAAGACCAATCTCGACCAATTCGCAACCGGCCTGGTCGGCGTGCGCTCGCCTTACGGTGTCGCGCGCAATCCGTTCGACGCCCGCTACATCCCGGGCGGTTCGAGTGCCGGCTCGGCGGTGGCGGTGGCCTCTGGCCTCGCGAGCTTCGCGCTCGGCACCGACACCGCGGGGTCAGGCCGCGTGCCGGCGGCGTTCAATAATCTTGTCGGACTGAAGCCGACCAAGGGTCTCATCCCACTCCGCGGCGTCGTGCCGGCATGTGCCTCGCTCGATTGCGTCTCGATCTTCGCGCTTACGGTTGACGATGCGCAGACGGTGCTGTCCGTGGCGGGCGGCAGTGACGCTGACGACCCCTTTTCGCGCGACGGTCGCCAAGCCGCCGCGATCGGGCGCGCGTTCCGCTTTGGCGTACCGCGCGCGCCGGAATTTTTCGGCGACGCCCTGAACACCGCCCTCTACCGGCGAGCCATCCCCGCCTTCGAGGCGATCGGCGGCGCGGCGGTCGAATTTGACTACGCGCCGTTTCTCGAAATCGCGAAGCTGCTGTACGAAGGACCTTGGGTGGCCGAACGCATGGCGGTGGTGGAAAGGATTTATCGCGACCGGCCCGAGGCGATACTGCCGGTCACCCGCGCGGTTATCGGCAACGCCGATAAGTTTAACGCCGTCGATGCATTCCGGGCGCAGTATCGTCTCCAGGAATTGCGCCACGCCACCCTGCCGCTGTGGCGCACGATCGACGTCATGGTGTTGCCGACCGCACCCACGATATACACGGTCGAAGAGGTGAAAGCCGAGCCGATCGCGCTCAATTCGCGGCTCGGCCACTATACCAATTTCGTCAACCTGCTCGATCTTGCAGCACTTGCGGTGCCGGCGGGATTCCGGTCCGACGGTCTGCCGTTCGGCGTCACGCTGATCGCGCCGGCGTGGCACGATCGCGTGCTGGCTTCGTTGGGCGGGCGCTTCGCCGGCCGACTCGATCTGCCCCTTGGCGCCACCGGACACCACGTGCCGCCACGGCCTCACCGCGAAGCAGGAGGCGGCGGCATGATGATCGCGGTGGTTGGCGCGCATCTTTCGGGCATGCCGCTCAACCATCAACTGACGGAGGGCGGCGCAGCGCTGATCGCCGCCACCCGCACCGCGCCTCATTATCGTCTCTATGAAATTGCCGGCGCGCCGCCACGCCCGGGACTGGTGCGCGCGGGCAACGGCGCCGGCTACGCCATCGATGCCGAACTATGGTCGGTCACCCCGGCCTTGCTGGGCGCGCTCCTCGCGGCGACCGAGGGACCGTTGGCAATCGGCAATGTTGAGTTGACAGACGGTCGATGGGTCAAAGGATTTTTGTGCGAGGCGAGCGCCACCGCGGGTGCGCGTGATATCTCGGAATTCGGCGGCTGGCGTCGTTTTCTGGCGGCACAGCACTAAGCCGCTTCGATCGGGCCGGATGCCAGCGCGCCGGTATACTCCTCGAACGCCTGTTGCACGCGGCTGACGTGTCGCCGCATGGTCTGGAATGCCAACTCGGCATTGCCGCGCACAATCGCGCGCACCACCTCGTCGTGCTCGGCATAGGAATCGGCGAGGCGGCCCTCGCCCCGAAACTGGATGCGCGACAGCGGCGAAAAGCGCCGGCGCAGCGTCGCCATTGCGTCTTCGAGCGCGGCGTTGTGACAGCCGACGCGAATCGCCGCGTGAAAATCGATATTGGCCTGATGGTAAAGCTCGGCATCGCCGTGCCGCACCAGCCCGCCACAGTGGTGGTGCAACTCTTCCAGTCGGTAGCGCTCGGGCGAGGTCATTTTGAGTGCCGACAATCGCGCGCAAACCGCTTCGAGTTCTGCCACCGCCTCGAACATCTCGGTCAGCCGGGCGGTCACCAGATCGGCGACCACCGCTCCCGAATGGGCGCGGGTTTGCACCAGTCCGACCGCCGCCAGCTCGCGCAACGCCTCGCGCACCGGGGTGCGCGATACCTCGAAGCGGCGGGCGAGGCTGACCTCGTCCAGGCGCGTGCCGGCTTCGAGCCGGCCGGACAAAATATCGTCGGCCAGGCTTTCCCGCACCCGATCGACCCGCGTTGCTTTCACAGCGTCAACCCCTTAGCGCCGCATGGCGTCGTCGCGATCAAGGTGTATGCTGGCCGCCTTGTCAAGCGACCCACTCGAGCGGTCGGCGTTGCAACCATCGTGCCGCGACGAGAGGATGAAGGGGAAGGACGGGGATGGCGGGGATGGCGGAAAAGCCGCGTCTTATCATCGGTATTTCCGGCGCATCGGGCGCGATCTACGGCATTCGCGCGCTCGAGCTGCTGCGTCACCTGCCGGTCGAGACACATCTTGTCCTGTCCCAGGCGGCGGCCATCACCATCACGCAAGAGACCAAATACGCGATCGCCGACGTTCGGGCGCTGGCCGACATCGTGCACGACCGCAACAACGTCGCGGCCTCGATTTCGAGCGGTTCGTTTCACACCTCCGGCATGCTGGTGGCGCCCTGTTCCATCCGCACCATGTCGGAAATCGCCACCGGCGTCACCACTTCGCTGCTGACGCGCGCCGCCGACGTGGTGTTGAAGGAACGGCGGCGCCTGGTTCTGATGGTGCGCGAGACGCCACTGCACTTGGGCCATTTGCGGACCATGGCGCAATTGACCGAAATGGGTGCAGTCGTGGCTCCACCCGTGCCAGCATTCTACGCGGGACCGCAAGGCATCGACGACATCGTGACGCAAAGCGTCGGTCGCGCGCTCGACCTCTTTGGCCTCGAGACGCACAGGGTGAAGCGGTGGACCGGGATAGGTGACGACAGCAAAAGATGAATGAGCGGCGCTAAAGCGTTGGTCGGGTCCGTCGTCATCCTCAGCGGACCGCCGGGATCGGGTAAGTCCACGGTGGCCGAGCGGCTTGCCGCCACGGCGCCGGGCCAGGCCGTCCATTTCAACGCCGACCATTTCTGGGATTTCATCAAGTCGGGGTTCGTCTCGCCCTGGCTTCCCGCAGCGCGGCGACAGAACGAAGTCGTGATGAGCGTCGCGGCCGAAGCCGCGGCACGTTTCGCCGCCGGCGGCTACCAGGTGTATTTCGATTGCCTGGTCGGACCGTGGTTTCTGGCACCGTTTCGCGACGCTTGCCGCGCGCGCAGGCTCGCGCTCGTCTATATCGTGTTGCGGCCGAGCCTGGCGGTGACATTGAGCCGGGCGCAGAGGCGCAGCGAAGACGCGCTTCGGAACTCGGGGCCGATCCGGTCGTTGCATGCCCAGTTCCTTGACCTCGGCGTCTTTGAGCGGCACGTCATCGATAATTCCGCCCTATCAACCGATGAAACAATTGCTGCGGTGAAGCGCGCGATGACCGATCAAGGTTTCGCGCTCGCGCCGCCCAGAAGGGCATTGTCGAAGAACCCCCAGATCACCTGAGGCGCGTCGATGTCGCCGGTCACTTTGCCGACGGCCGGCGACGCCGGGAAATGTGGATTGGGCACGACATGACCGCCGCCGGTGACGACGAAAACGATGACCGGCTTCTTGCCGGCTTCGTGCCAGTCCCACACCGTCACCGAGGTCGGATCGGCCGGATCGCGATGCGGCAGGGTGTCCGTTTCGGGGTCGCCGACATAGCCGCCCAGCTGCGCCCAATAGCGGGCTGTTTCATCGGTTGATTGAACGAAGCCGCGGCTGCCGTTTTTGCCGAGCTTGACCTCGCCGCCCCTGAACGGATTGACCGGGTCGGCCGTGCCGTCCATCAACAGAACGGCGACCGGTTTGCCCGACGGATGACAAATAGAGTTGTCCGCGACCGGCAGATTCGCACTGACGGCGGCGATGGCGGCGACCATGTCGGGCGCCTCCAGCGCCGCGCGCATCGCCATCTGCGCGCCGTTCGAGTAGCCCATGATGACGACGCGCCCTGGGTCGATGGCATGTGCGTCATGGAACCGCGCGACCAGCGCGCGGAAGAAGGCGATATCGTCGACATGAAGCTGCTTGGCGGGCGTCGGATCGGTCTTGCGGCAATCGTCCCAGGTATTCTTGTA
Organism: Alphaproteobacteria bacterium; assembly: GCA_030041335.1. Taxonomy (GTDB): domain Bacteria; phylum Pseudomonadota; class Alphaproteobacteria; order ATCC43930; family CGMCC-115725; genus JAATGI01. The sequence goes on from JASHOB010000059.1 coordinate 90,074, forward strand.
GCCGGTCGGATAGATCACGGCGAAACCACGGGAGTCGGCAAGCCCGTCAAATTCGCCGCCGGTCACCGCGCGCATTTGCGCCCCGGTCATGCCGGTGCCGTGCAACACCAGCAAAAGCGGCGCGCCCGGCGGCAGCCGGTCCGGCACATGGGCGAGATAGGAACGTTCGTGCCCGCCGACTTCGATCGTGCCGCTCTCATCCCTGGCCCGCGCCTGCCCCGAGCACACCAGGCACATCACAACAACCGCGATCCCAAAACGCAGCCGACGTCCTGCCCTCGTCATGGTTCGGCTCTCCTCTCTCTCGTTGTCGACCGGGGATTGAGAGGCGGTCCACTCCCAGGCCTCAAGGCATCGTGCCGCGGCGCATGACGGCGCCGCCCTGATGCGAATAAGAACCAACAAGACCGAAAAGTCTAAGTGGAAATTGCCGCCGGATGCCCGCGGACTATCGATCCCGCAGCCCTTTCCAACGCCCAGAGCGCGCGTGTTGCAGGCGTGTCGCGTCGGCAGCTCGACTGGAGAGCGCGACGACGGCGACTTTGCTGAGGCCAGATTGCTCCCGCTTGATCGCGATCGGCATGCGTGCCGCGGCTCCGGGCCCGGCACTACGTCCGACGCCGGCAAAGTGGCGCCGCCGAAAAGCCGCGCAGGGCCCAATTGGCGATCGGTGCGAGCGAATCTCGGCGTCGGTTTGGCCAAAAGGGAAGCAGCGGCCAAGCGGCGAGGAAGCAGCCGCCAAACGGAAGAATGAGCGTGCGGATTGGACAAGAGGAGGCACCGGAGAAGCAGGATGCGCAGAGGGCTTTCGGTGAGCCCGGGTCTACGTTAGATTGATTGAAACGTGTCTGGGGGGTGGCTTGGTCGATATCGTCCTGATCAATCCGCGGTTTCGTCCGTCTTATTGGGGAATGAATTATGCCCTGCCGATCTTCCGCGGCGCGGCCCTGCTTCCTCTCATCAATCTACCGCTGCTCGCCGCCCTGACCCCGCCAGGGCACGACATCACCATCATCGACGAGAATGTCGAAGAGATCGATTTCGCACGCTGCGCCCGCGCCGACATCGTCGGCGTCACCGGTATGAACGTGCAGCGTGTGCGTATGCGAGAAATCTTGACCGAGCTCAAGGTGCGGGGCGCGTTCGTCGTGGTCGGCGGACCGTGGGTCACCGTCTATCCTCAGGATTTCGACGGTGTTTGCGATGTTGTTTTTGTTGGCGAGGCCGAGGAGACCTGGCCGCGGTTCCTCGAAGAATGGTCCGAGGGCCGTCATCAGCGGCGCTACGAGCAGGCGGAAAAGACTGACATGACCACCGTCCCCGCGCCGCGGCTCGATTTGCTTCCCATGCACAAGTACGTCTACGGCACGGTGCAAATTTCGCGCGGCTGCCCGTTCATGTGCGAGTTTTGCGACATCATCGTGGTGTTCGGTCGTCGTCCGCGGATGAAGACCTCGGCCCAAATCATTGTCGAATTGGAGAATTGTCTCGCGGCCGGGAAAAATTACCTGTTCATCGTCGACGACAATCTCATCGGGAATAAGAAAGCGGTCAAAGTCATTCTGCGCGACATCATCGCTTGGCAGCGGGCGCACGGTTATCCGCTGAAATTCGCCACCGAGGCGTCTATCGATCTGGCAGAGGATGAAGAGCTGTTGGATCTGATGGTCGAGGCCAATTTCGACGAGATTTTTGTCGGCATCGAATCGCCCAACGAGGCCGCGCTGCGCGAGACCCGCAAGGTCCAGAATTTGTCCGACCGGCGCGGCTCGCTCCTGGAAAAGGTGCATCATATCCAGGACAAGGGCCTCGACCTGTGGTGCGGCATGATCGTGGGCTTTGACGCCGACGACGACACCATATTCGACCGGCAGCGGCGCTTTATCCGCGAATCGCGGATTGCATTGGCGATGATCAATGTTCTGGTCGCGATTCCGAAGACCCCGCTCTTCGCTCGGTTGGAACGGGAAGGCCGGCTCGACAACAGCGGCGAGCCCGCGAATTTCGGTACCATCAGTACGAATGTCGTTCCCGCCCGCCTGAGCCGCGACACCTTGTGCGAAGGCTATCTCCTCCTGATGCGCGACGTCTACGAAACCGACGCCTTCTTTGACCGTCTGGATGCCGTTTTCCTCTATGGCAAGCCGCGGCCGCCGCTGGGCAGCGAGCTCTATCTCCGCCATGATTTTCGGCGACGGCTGAAGAAGATCGCATGGAATGCCGTGGAGACCGGCTATATTCTCGTGCAGCTGATGCGTACCGTTCCCAGTCGTGCGCAACGCCAAGCCTATCGCCGGCGCTTATGGAACGTGATGCGGCGGCGGCCCAGCCTCTCATTGCTGCACTTCTACGCCGTAAAATGCGGGCAGCATTATCATATCGACCGGCTGATCGGTCAGATGTCCGTGGACCGCGCCGCCTTGGCCGCCGATCCCGACGATTCGTCCCTGTTGCCGGCGAATCTGCCCCCGGAGGCGATCACCGAACGTGGCGAGGACCGCCGCCGCGCCCTCGCGGGTTGAGAGACGCGCGGGTCGACGACACAAGAACGCTTGTCCCAGGCAGCAATCACCGATCGGTAGAGTGCCCCCGAAGTGGGCAAGCACTTTTTCCCACCGTCACTCTCTCGGCTTAGTCACAGCGAAGCGTCTCGGCATCGCCGTTCCCGCTCTCTCGCCGGTCCAAAGGGATGTGACAATGGTCACCGCTGCTCGCGGTCGATCGCGAGCCGGCGCACCTTCATCCCTGCCGCGATCTCTGGCGACAGACAAGGCAGCGCCTAGGATGTCATCGAAACCGGATGCGGAATCCGCTGCCCTCCTTGGTGACAGCGAAATTGCCGGCGCGGACGGCGTTGAGCCAGTCGGCGGCCTTGGACACGCCGCCGAAAGTATAGAAATGGAGATGCTCCAAATCGAGGTTTGACCGGGCAAGGTCTACGACCACTGCTTCGGGTCCTGCCTCGGTCAGAAGCCGCGTCACACCGCGGCCGCTCGTCAGCGCGCGCATCGAGTTGCCGACGCCGCAACGCAACGCGAACTTGGCGAGCGTGGTAACGCTGGCAGGACCGGCGAGGCCGACGCGGATCGGGGCGGTGACCCCGCGCTCGCGGACACGCTTGATGAAATCGACGATCGGCGCCGCTTCGAAGCAGAATTGCGACACGATCAGCGCCGCAATGCCTTGCTCCTCGAGGAGCGCGAGCTTCTTCGCCATATGATCCGCCAGCACCGGCGTCGCGATTTTGCCGTGGCCCTCGGGATAGCCGGCGATGCCCACGCGCTTGACGCCGTGCTTGGCGAACACACCCGTCGCGATCAGGTCGGTGCTGGCCGCAAACGGGCCGGCGGGATGATCGAGGTCGCCGGCGATGCACAGCACCTTGGTGACGCCAGCCTCACCCACGAGACGCGCCACCGTGTCGTCGAGCGCGGCTCCGTTCTCGAAATAGCGTGCGCCGACATGAGGGATCGGATCGAACCCGGCGTTCTCAAGCAGCACGGCGGTCGCCACGGTGGCACTGTGGACGTCGCCGGGAACGCGCGCGATGAAAACCTCGGATCCCGGTACTGCCTTTTCGATGCAGCGATCGACCGCGGCTCGGTCGCGCGGCATCAATTCCAGCGACGCGCCTTGCACCAGCCCGGCGATGGCGGCCGCAAGATCGGTTTCGGCTGGAGGTCTGACGATGGTTTTCTGCATCATGGTTGTGCGTGCGTCGAGACGCGCGACCTCGTGTCGCTGCTTAGCGTCGGGAGCGTTGCCGATGGTATCAACAACCGTTCCTCCTCCTGAGGAAGCCGGCATCGCGACGCCCGAACGGCCTCGCTCCGGCCATTGCCATTAATACCGGTAGTGGTCTGACTTGAACGGACCCTGCGGCGAGATGCCGAGATAGGCAGCCTGCTTCTCGGTGAGCTTGGTCAGATGCGCGCCGACCTTGGCGAGGTGAAGCTGCGCCACCTTCTCGTCGAGATGCTTCGGCAGCGTGTAGACTTTCTTCTCGTACCTGCCGGGATTGGTATAGAGCTCGATTTGCGCCAGCGTTTGATTGGTGAAGGACGAGCTCATGACGAAACTTGGATGACCGGTGGCGCAGCCCAGATTCACGAGACGGCCCTCCGCCAGGAGGATGATGCGCTTGCCGTCGGGGAACTCGACCTCGTCGACCTGCGGTTTGATGTTATCCCATTTGTAATTGCGCAGGCTGGCCACCTGAATCTCGTTGTCAAAATGGCCGATGTTGCAGACGATGGCGCGATCCTTCATCGCGCGCATGTGTTCGAGCGTGATGACGTCGAGATTGCCGGTCGCGGTGACGAAAATGTCGGCCACCGGAGCCGCTTCTTCCATCGTCACCACTTGATAGCCTTCCATCGCCGCCTGGAGGGCGTTGATCGGATCGATCTCCGTCACCATCACGCGCGCGCCGGCGTTGCGCAAGCTGGCCGCCGAGCCTTTGCCGACATCGCCATAACCGGCGACGCACGCCACTTTGCCCGACATCATGACGTCGGTGGCGCGCTTGATGCCGTCGACCAGGCTTTCGCGGCAGCCATAGAGATTGTCGAACTTCGATTTGGTAACGCTGTCGTTGACGTTGATGGCCGGAAACAGGAGGCGACCCTCCTTTTCCATCTGGTAGAGGCGGTGGACTCCGGTCGTGGTCTCCTCGGATACGCCCTTGATCGCCGCACCGACCCGCGAATACCAGCCGGGGTGCGCTGCGAGCTTCCGTTTGATCGAGGCGAAGAGATGTTCCTCCTCTTCGCTGGTCGGGCTGGCGATCGCCTTCGCGTCCTTCTCGGCCTTGATGCCAAGGTGGACGAGGAGCGTCGCGTCGCCGCCATCGTCGAGGATCATATTGGGAGTCCCGCCGTCGCCCCATTCCAAGATCTTATGGGTGTACTCCCAGTAGTCGGCGAGGCTCTCGCCCTTGACTGCGAATACCGGCGTGCCGGCAACGACGATCGCCGCCGCCGCGTGGTCTTGCGTCGAATAGATGTTGCAGGATGCCCACCGTACGTCGGCACCGAGCGCCTTCAAGGTCTCGATTAGCACCGCGGTCTGAATGGTCATGTGCAGCGAGCCGGCGATGCGCGCGCCCTTCAGCGGCTGCTTCGACCCGTATTCCTTGCGGGTCGCCATGAGGCCCGGCATCTCGGTCTCGGCAATATTGATTTCCTTGCGCCCCCATTCGGCGAGCGCCAGGTCCTTCACTTTGTATTCGGTGGCGATGGCCATCGGCTCCAACTCCTCCATCATCGTGCCGCGTCCGAGGACCACGCCCCTTGGCGAGGGACGGCACGATACGGTTTGTGCTAAAACAAAAACCAACGACCCGAGGCGCGCCGCCTTGGCGGCGCAACTCGAGTAAAGGCTAGAACGCCCCTCTCAACTGGCCGACCAGATCCGTCTTCTCCCAAGAAAAGCCGCCATCGGCCTCGGGCTTGCGGCCGAAATGGCCGTAGGACGAGGTCCGCCGATAAATCGGCAGGTTCAACCCGAGATGGGTGCGGATGCCGCGAGGCGACAGGTCTATCAACTGTTGCAGCACCTTCACCAGCTTGTCCTCATCGACATGGCCGGTACCATCGGTATTGATATAGACCGAGAGCGGCTTCGACACGCCGATCGCGTAGGACAGCTGGATGGTACAGCGGTCGGCGAGACCGGCCGCGACCGCGTTCTTGGCAAGATAGCGTGCCGCATAGGCGGCCGAGCGATCGACCTTGGTCGGGTCCTTGCCGGAGAACGCGCCGCCGCCATGCGGCGCTGCGCCGCCATAGGTGTCGACGATGATCTTGCGCCCGGTGAGCCCGCAATCGCCGTCGGGACCGCCGATGACGAAACGGCCCGTCGGATTGACGTAGAAGTGCGGTTCGTCGCACATCCAGCCCGGCGGCAGCACCTTGGTGACGTAGGGCCGCACGATCTCCCGCACCTGGTCCTGATCGACCGCCGCGCTGTGCTGGGTCGAGACCACGACGGAGGTGGCGCACACCGGCTTGCCGTCCACGTATTGCAGGCTGACCTGGCTCTTGGCGTCGGGGCCGAGCATCGGCGCTTTGCCGGCATGGCGGTCGGCAGCCATCAGCCGGAGAATCTCGTGGGCGTAATAGAGCGGCGCCGGCATGAGCTCGGGCGTCTCGGTGCAGGCATAGCCGAACATGATGCCCTGGTCGCCCGCGCCCTCGTCCTTGTTCCCGGCGGCATCGACGCCCTGCGCGATATCGGCGGATTGCGAATGCAGCAGGCATTCGACATTAGCGCGATGCCAGTGGAAGCCTTCCTGCTCGTAGCCGATATCCTTGATCGCCTGGCGCGTAACGTCGATCAGCACATCCTTGGTGATCGATGCGGGGCCGCGCACCTCGCCCGCGAGCACGACGCGGTTAGTGGTGGCGAGGGTCTCGCAGGCAACACGCGCCTGCGGGTCTGCCGCGAGGAAGGTGTCGACGACGGAATCGGAGATGCAGTCACAGACCTTGTCCGGATGGCCTTCCGAAACCGATTCACTGGTGAAGAGATAATCGCGCTTGCTCACTGCGTCGCTCCCGCTAGTTACGCCGTTTCTCGCTTGCGCGAGATTACGAAGGATTCATCCCAGAACCACAGCCCGCCATATTTGTGGAGCACGTCTTTCGTGGCATCGAGATAGGCGGTGCTGTTCATCACTTCCTCGAGGCGCTGATCCTCGATCTGTGCAACATAGATTGCCGCGTTCCACGCCGCGAACAGAGTCGAGGTGCCGATCGACGCCGCGATCTCGGTCGGCAGCGTGTGCATCTCGTACTTGAACAGCGAGCGGTTGTCGGCATAGGCATTGAAATTCAAATCGCGACCCGAAAGCCCCAGCTCTTCCTTGGTGGCGCGCAGCAGCGCGTGACGGTCGGTGTGAAACGGATTCTCGCCGGGCCAGACCCTCTGCACGATCTCCAGCCCCGGATCGTCGCCGTGGCTGTGGATCGCGATCAGCCGGCCGCCGGGCCCGAGCGAGCGCGCCAGCGGCGCAATCACCTTCTTCGCCTTGAACTCGGTCGAGGCGCGGGCGCGATAGGGTTGCGACGCGATCACCAGATCGTAATCGGCGCGTACCCCGCCGCGATGTGGGCGTACTTGATCGAGCAGAAATTTGTAATCCTCGCGATAGATCACCAGCACGACCGGCTTTTCGTACATCGGATTGCCGCTGACAGGGCTTACTTTGGCGCGCCAATTGGCGGTGAGGAACGGTTCGAGATCGGTGATCTGTTCCTCGAACTCATGCGCCGTCGCCCCGGTAAGCCCAACCTCGTGCCACACCAAACTTGTCGCCGCGTTGACCGAGTTGGGGGCGAGCCACGGCGCCTCGGAATAGAACATGTTGGTCAATACCAGCACCGAGGCCGGATGCTCGAAGAACCGGTCGGGCATTTTCTGCAGCGCCAGCCGCACATCCTCGAGGCTGATCTCCTTGCCGACAATATAGAACGGCATGGTGGGGAAGCGGTTGTGCATGGCGCGCATGACTCGCGTCAATACCGTGCCGTCACCGATGCCGGCGTCAAAGATGCGCACGGCCGGCGGGCGCGGATGGATACTGTCGAGCTCGAGTCCGACGCGCTGCGCCACCACCCACTTCTCACTGCAGGTGTTGACGAAAGAAAGATACTTTTGCCGGTTGTCGTAGAAGCGGAAGTTTCTGTCAGCGTCGCCCCGAGGCCTGGCAACGGCCCCGTTGTCGGTCTTGACGCTGACCATGGCGGGCGCGGCGCTGCTCGCCACCGCCTTCGTTTTGGCGCGTCGACCGACGGCGTTGGCGGGCGCACCGATAAAGCCGCGCACGCGTTCCATGGTGTCGATCGTCACCGAGGCGCCGGTACGAAGCCGGCTCACCAGCTTGCCGTCATTGACGGCGAGCCGCCCGAAAGTGGATTCGGCCATGCCGACGCGGCGGCAATAATCGGAAATTTCGCGCAGCAGCGCTTCCGTCGTCACGCTCTAAGCACCCTCCTCGATCCGCCCCATGTCAGGGACGGTTGCCGGGTCGTCAATTAACCCGCGATGGGCAGGAAGTCAATTCGCAAAATTCCCACATATATCGTGGGCAATTATATGGGCACTTGCCCAGCTACAACAATCCCAGCTCGCGTAATTCCCGCGCCAGCGCCGGCGGCAATTCATCATCCCCCTTGGCGCCCTTTGGCAGGTCGCGGGGCGCATCCTTGGCCTCGAGATAGCGCCAGCCTTGAAACGGGCGGTGGCGTCGCGGCATCACCGGCACCAGCCTGGGATCGTACTCGACAATGACATAGGCCCGGCCTTCATCGTCTTCCCTGGCGTGGAATCGCTTGAGCAGTTGGCGCACGCGCACCTGTCCCTTGATCACCCAATAGATGGAGCCGCCCTTGAGCAACTCTTCGGTGCGCTTCGGCATGTTGCGCGTAAAAAAACCATAGCGGCCGCGTTCGCGCCGCCGCTCACGCTGCAAAGCCGCCATCTCCGCAAGATCGGCAACACCGACCGCGAGCTTTATGAGGTTTAGGGGCATCCTTGCGAGGAAACCGGCGGAACGCAAAGAATCATGGCGCCATGCGTTATTCGATCGGGGGCAATCCTGATCGATCGGAGCTCGAAATGAAAGCATCTCTTGCCCTCGGCCTCACGGCGACGCTGCTTCTCGCGGCGCCGATGACGACCTTGGCCGCGAACCCTGCGCTGGCGAAAGCGACGACAGCAGCAACGAGAGTGCCTTCGTCAAGTCCATGAACGGTTGGATGAGCGATTGGCGGCAACGGGGGCGAGACCTACTTGGCGGCAGCCGAGGCCGGAGCGAGCAGGCCACGGTCCAAATCTCCGCTGGGTCCGGGACCAGGCCAAAGCCGCTTCGAACACCGTTGCGCGTGCGACCGAAACCGGCCGGCACGAGGGCAAGAGCGCGCTAGCACGTAATTGGCCACGCTCGAGGCGGATCGGCGGTAAAGGACGGTGCCGTTGGCCGGCAACTCGCCCCCGTGCCGCGGGCGGTGTAGGATGGCGCGGGATACGAGCGATGAACGATGATCTCGCGCGCGACAATGTTGTCGCGCTTCGCGCCAAGAACCAGCCGCCGCCGCTGCAGGACTACAATATCTATCGCGCCGACACGGCGCTGCAGGAAGCGGTAACCCGTGAGGGCGCGTCATGGGCGCATGACGATCTCTCGGACTTCGGTCGTCTGCTGGGTCGCGCCGAGACCATCGAATGGGGCGCGCTCGCCAATCGCAATCCGCCGATCCTGCACGGCTATGACCGTTACGGCGACGCGCTCGACGCTGTCGAGTTCCATCCGGCCTGGCACGAGATGATGGCGCTCGGCGTCGGCGCCGGCGTTCATGCCGCACCTTGGGCCGAACCGAGACCCGGCGCCCATGTCGCACGGGCTGCCAAGGTCATGCTGCTGGTCCAGGCGGAAGCCGGCGTGCAATGTCCGATCACCATGACTTACGGCGTCGTGCCGGCCCTGCGCCGTCAAAGCGACATCGCCGCGGAAATGTTGCCGCGTATTTATTCCCGGCAATACGACCAGCGCTTCCTGCCGGTCACGTTGAAGACCGGGATGTTGATGGGCATGGGACTGACCGAAAAGCAGGGCGGCTCCGATCTGCGTGCCAACGAGACGCGCGCTACCGCCCTCGACCATGGTGGACCCGGTCAAGCTTACCGCCTTGTTGGTCACAAATGGTTCATGTCGGCACCCATGTGCGACGCGTTTTTGGTGCTGGCGCAGACGCAGGCCGGTCCCTCATGCTTTTTCCTGCCGCGCTTCACGCCGGATGGAGAACAGAATGCGCTGCGCCTGCGCCGCCTGAAGGACAAGCTTGGCAACAAATCGAACGCGTCGAGCGAGGTCGAGTTCGAGAACGCGCTCGGGTGGCTCGTTGGCGAGGACGGCCGCGGCATTCCGACCTTGATCGAAATGGCGACTTACACCCGGCTCGACTGCGCGCTCGGTTCCGCCGGCTTGATGCGCCAGGCGGTGGTACAGGCGATTCATCATGCCAGGCACCGCACCGCTTTCGGAAAGCATTTGCTCGATCAGCCGGCGATGGCCTTGCTGCTCGCCGACCTTGCCATCGAGGCCGAGGCGGCGATGCAGTTGGCGATGCGCTTGGCCGGCGCTTTCGACCGCGGGGACGATGCCGCAGAAAGCGGATTCCGGCGGCTGATGACGCCGGCCGCCAAATTCTTTGTGTGCAAGCGCGGCGTGGCGCTCGCAGGCGAGGCCATGGAAGTGTTGGGCGGCAACGGCTATGTCGAGGAATCGATCATGCCGCGCCTCTATCGTGAGATGCCCGTCAACTCGATTTGGGAGGGCTCGGGCAACATCATGGCGCTCGACGTGCTGCGCGCCCTGGAACGCACGCCGGACGCCATCGAAACCTTGCGCGCCGAGCTCGGCCCGGTACGTGGTGCCGACCGGCGTCTCGACGGCTTCATCATCGAACTCGAGGCATTGCTCGGGTCACGGCCTCGAGAAGCCGAGGCGCGGCGCGTGACCGAGATGCTGGTGCTGGCACTCGAGGGCGCGCTATTGGTGCGCCATGCGCCCGCGGCGGTCGCCGATGCGTTTTGCGCGAGCCGCCTCGCCGGCTGGAGTGGAACCTTCGGCACCTTGCCGGCGACGGTCGATGCCCGAGCCGTCGTCGCCCGCGCGGCGGCTGATCGTATCGCCTGAGGAGGAAATGACCGAGGTCTGTCGCCACCAAATCGACCATCCCGTCGCCTGGACGAGCACCGCACTCGGCGGCAAAAGAGGATTGTTGCGCCCCTTGAACGGCGCCGAGGTCGCGGTGCTCGATGCCCTGGTGGCGGCAACGCGCCATTTGCCAACGACGCAAATCACCCGCTGCGATTTTGATCATCCGCTGGTCGCCGCGCTGATGTCAGAGGTGCGCACGGCGCTCCTCGACGGTCACGGCGCGATCATCCTCGCCCATCCTCATCTCGATCGCTCCCGACTCGACGATTACGAGCGGCTCTATTGGGGCCTCGGCACGCATCTCGGGCAAGGCGTCGCCCAGAGCAGCAACGGCGACAAGATCGGCTACGTCCACAAGGATCCGGACAATCCGACCGGGCGTGGTTATCTCAGCGATCAGGAGCTGCGCCCGCACACTGACTTGCACGAAATCATGTCGTTGGCCTCGGTCGAGGTCGCGGCCGAAGGCGGCCGCAGCGGGCTCGTCAGCAGCGTCGCCCTGCATAACGAGATTCTGGCGACGCGACCCGATTTGTTGCCGGCACTCTATGAGGGCTACTATCACGCCCAGAATCCTCGTGCCGACACCGTCGGCCGAAGGGTCTCGCCGCATAAGGTACCGATCTTCTGCTACGTCGACGGCCAGGTGAGTTGTTACTATCACACTGTTTTCATGCGCTTCGCCGCCGAGCTACTGGGCGAGCCGTTCCCGCCCGAACTGGTCGAAGCGATGACGTACCTCAATCGGCTTGCGGTCGATCCCGACATCGCCGCCAATTTCATGCTCGAGCCGGGTGAGATGCTGTTTTGGCACAATTGGACGAATTTTCATTCGCGCACGGCGTTTGCGGATTCGCCGACCCACCGACGCCTGTTGCTGCGACTCTGGCTCAATGTTGCGAACGGGCGCCATGTTGCGCCGGCGATTGCCGAACGCGCCAAACTGATCGACCGCGACCACGAGGCAAGGCGCGACTCCTCAATCAGCGAAGGTTGACCGATGATCTACGAACTGCGTATCTACCGCTGCCTCCCGGGCCGCATGCCGGCGCTGTTAAGCCGATTCGAGACCCACACGCTGCGCATCTGGCAGCGGCTCGGCATCCGCCAGGCCGGCTTTTGGACCGTCGCCGTCGGCGAAAACAGTTCTGAACTCTATTATCTGCTGCAGTGGCACTCCCTCGCCGAGCGCGAAGAGAAATGGGAAAAGTTTGTCGTCGATCCGGAATGGCATGAGAAGCGTGCCGAAAGCGAGCGCGACGGCCCGATTGTTGCGTCAATCAGCAACTCTTTTTTGAAACCGACGGCCTTCTCCTCGGTACAGTAACGAGTCCCCACTGCGCGCGGTTGACCCTCGCTGGCGACGATCTGCAACGGGAGCAGGGTGGCATGACGTCGACGACGGCCCTATACCTTGGCTAACAGATTGCCGAATCCTATCTAGCCAACTAAGGGACCGCTCCGGCGAGCGCGCCGATCCAAGACGGCTCCCCGGATGATGGCAGGAGATCGCCATGCTCATTTCGGACGTTTTAAGGGTTAAAGGCCATAGTGTAGTAAGGATACACGTAACCGACACAGTCGAACTTGCCGTTGGCAAGCTCGCTGAGCATCGCATCGGCGCCTTGGTCGTCGAGGATCGGTGGATGAAACCGGTCGGCATCTTCTCGGAGCGGGACTTCATTAAGGCCGTGGCCCGCGATGGCTCAGCGGTGCTCGGCTTTGACGTCCAAAAACTGATGTCGACGCCCATCCTAAGTTGTCACTCCTCGGATCGCGTCGATGCCGTCCTTGCAACAATGACGACAGCTCGGATCCGTCATCTTCCGGTTATCGAAAACGACGAGCTGAGGGGCATCGTCAGCATCGGCGATCTGGTGAAACATCGTCTCGACGAGAAAGAATTGGAGGCAAGCGTGCTTCTCGATATATCGCGCATGCATACGTGAGCCGACCCGCTCTCCCGAGCGCTTCCTGCTTGCCACCGGCAATCGCGGCTTTGGGACATCTCCAACCATAGGGTCGGCACGACCAGGCAAGGTTCTGCCGAAGATGGTGGCTTTCCGAAATGCCGATGGCTATCGACCTTGACCGAGCCTGAGCCTGCCTGAGCCTCCTGATCGCGGCACCCGCCCGCACCGCAAGGTTGCCGTTGCCGCGTCTCGCCAAGTCGGCCTGATTTTGCGCCGCTCCTCCGGTGATCGGTTGTTGGTCCGGCCGATCGTTCAACCGTCGTTCACTTTTCAGCGCCGCAAGGGGATGGGGCTTCGGTGTCACCCCTAAAACGGGCAAATCATCGCGACCTCCCAAGGAGAATGTAATGAACGCCTTCAAGACCTCGGTTTCCGCTTTGGCCCTGGCGGCGCTGGCCGCCGGCGGCATTAGCGCCGGGCCCTTGGCCCAGTCCCCTGCTTTTGCCCAGGCGTCGACGACTGCCCCGACGCCAAGCGGCGACCGGGCCATGCGTCCACGCCATCGTATGAGCGAGGCAACACGCGCCCGGTTCCTCGAGGGCCGCATTGCCTTCATCAAGGCGGTGCTGCAAATCACACCGGCGCAGGAGAGCGCCTTCAATGGTCTGGCCGATGCCATGCGGGCCAATGCCAAGGACCGGGCGGCGGCGTTCGAGCAAAGGCGCGCCAACCGCGAAAAGCCGAAGACCGCGATCGAACGCGTCGAGATGCAGGTCCAGGCGTTGAAGACGCGCACGGCCGGCCGCGAGCGCATCTTGGCCGCGCTCAAGCCACTCTACGAATCGTTGACCCCCGACCAGAAGCAGGTCGCGGATCATCTGGTCGGCGGCTGGCGCCACCGCGGTCGCTTCCGGCGTCGATAGTACACGAGGCGGATCGTGTCTTCCTCCGCCTCGTCGGCGCCGTCGCCATCGACGGCACGGTTTAATTCGCTAAATCAGGCGAGGCTTATTCGCCTTCCCAATAATCGCCACTGGTTTCGCGCCGGCCGATGAAACGCCGGCCGCGCGGCCGTCCATCGGGCTCAACGCCGCCGAATTCGAGCACACCGAACTTGCCGCTGTCGGGATAGTCCGCGATGTCGGGCGACATCATTGTGCTCACGGCCAGGAACTTCAGCTCCGCCGCACCGGTGTTGACGATGTGATGAGCAGTCTCGGTTCCGCCCGGAGGACACGCGACGACATCGCCCGCCCGGAGCGGGTAGGTTTGATCGCCGATGCGGACTTCGCCCGTGCCTTCGAGAACGAAGAACATTTCCTCGTTGACGTGATGGTTGTGGCGCGGAAAGGCACGCTTCCCGGCGGGAATGACCGTCAGATTGTAGCCAAGTTTCTGCGCACCGATCCGTGCGCTGATGGTGCCGAGCCTGGCGGCGAATTGCGGTGATGCCTCGGTCTTCTGTCCCGGCACCACGGTGCCATGCCCCCACGGCCGGAACTCGAGATCGGCAATATTGATGACGGGACCGGCCATGCCTACCTCCCTCGATCGAGCCGAATAAGAATTCTTTGATGGTGCGGTCGAGAATTGTCTAATGATCAGCCCTTTTCAAGGGGTTAATTGAAGGTGCGAAGGTGCGGGCTCTAAAGACCTCTTTGAAAGCCCAAGGGAATTCGGTCCGCCTGCCGCACCACCACCGGCTTAGATCCTATGCCGGTAGCTTGAAGAGAACGCCGTCTCGCCGCCCTCAGGAAGATTGACCGCAGGGTTGAGGATGACCCGGTCGCCCTCCTTGACACCGGCGTTCACTTCCACCTGCGTGCCCAGGTCGCGGCGCACTCTCACCTTGCGTATGCGCGCTTGCGCCATTCTTGTCGCGTCGGGATCGCGTGTCAGATTCGTGCCGCACCTGCATTCATCACGGGCCCGCCGCTTGTGCACATGATGCGGCCTTACCTTGCAGTTTCACGTCATCTGTCGCAACGGTTCGCCATCGCCGTGTCGCCTGATAGAAATGCGTTCACGCCCTGCAATAGCTGGTCGGGATGTGCCCAGATGAGGGGGTGATCCGCGCCCTCGATTACAACGAGCTTCGATCCGGCGATCCCGTCGTGGAGCATCTTCGCATGATGCATCGGTACGGCGTTGTCATCCGATCCCGCGATGATGAGCGTCGGGCATTTAATGTCTCTCAGGCGAGAGCGGCTATCGAAAGCCATGGCCTCTTTCCATAAGACCGCCGTTATCTTGGGGGCTTGCGCGGCGAAGAGTTTCATGACCCTCCCGGCTGGTTCCTTCGGGACGTGTTACGCCCGGCGAGATGATGAGTTTGGCGAATAGGGGCGTACCGAGAAGACGGAAGAGGATCGGCACGAGATTGCCCTCCAGCTTCTCGCGGAACGAGGCCATGTTGTAGGCATAGGTGTTGGCGAGGATAAGGCGATTGACCTTCTTCGGGTAATCAAGTGCAAGTTGCTGAACAACTGAGCCGTCCTGCGAATAGCCGAGCGCATCCGTCGAGGCGATACTAAGGTGGTCAAGCAGTTTAGATAGGTCTGCCGCCTGCTGTTTCACCGAGTAGGGCGGTGGCAGATCGCGGCTTCTGCCGCAACCGCGAAGGTCGGGAATGACGAGCCGATAGCGGTTCGCCAGCGGTTCCACAATCGGCTCGAATATCTCGCCGGTTATTGCCGAGTCCGTGCACCAAGACAGCAAAGCGCGTGTGCCGCGTTAAAATTCGTATAGAAATTTTATGTAACAATGATGCAAGAAGCCCATGGGTCCCGAAAAAAAAAGGGACTCAGCGAGGGTACAAGCTCAGGCCCAGTGTTGGGTTGATCGCCAAAGCTGGGCCAGCTTTTTTTACCGTGTACGTCGACAACTGTCGGCGATCGACGTTGCGTGTGACCAGCGGGCAGAGCGGCGGCCTAGCGGTATCGTGGTTATCACCTGGACGATGCCGGCAATACGCAAGCATCACTCCAACGCGATCTTGTCACGAAAGAGAGGCCAAGAAATGGGAAAGCGGCCTTCGGTCAATCCCGCGGACGCACCTGAGCACGCGATATCGCTGCGGCTCGACCCGGATGTGTTAGCCGGTCTCCGCGGCATGGGTTCCGGCTGGCAGACGATCGTCAACGTCGTTTTGAGGAACTATTTGCGCCGCCATAAAGATGGCATCACGCTCCAAAAAATGTACGAGGAACTCGGCCATGCAAATCGGCGCGCGAGGCAAGCCGTGAAAATAAAGGAGCTAATGCACGGGCGCTCGAGCCGATGAGATTTTGCGCGGTATGAGTCATTTTTTGCCTTGATCCTATGGTATGGGGGAGTATATGTCCTGCATTGTCGGTCAGTCGCACCGTTTTCGGCTGACTGTGATCATAACGCTTAGCAAGGGACCCGATGACACCTCGACCTAGTAACAGCTCGCCCGTGGACCACAGTCGCAACGCGGCCGTGATTCCGGTCGGGTCAATTGCCCGGGAGCCTCAAGAGACTGTGGGGTCGCGCACCAGCTAAGCGCTCTCCCCCTCTTGCGCCTCCTGGGTCGGTGTAACCGACCTGACGTAAAGGAGGCGCGGAAATGAATGCCGCCGTCTTGAAACTTCGCAGAGCCGCTCGAGGCAAGGCTCGCGAAATGGCATTTGCAAAGACGCAACGCCCGCTACTGCCGGCTCCCGATCGCCCGATCGTGCGACCGCGGCTGATTTGCCGCTGGTATCGCAGCGAAGATGGACGGCTCGCGTGCCGCTGGGAGCCGGATGTGCCGCCGGATTCGCGACGACGATCAGTCGCGGTGCCAGCAACCCGCCGCGCCGCCTAGTCGCGTCACCCGAATCCAACGGAGATTGGCGATGTCCGTCGACACGGAACCCCTTGCGCCCGCGAATGCCCTGAGCCCAACCTATACCGAAGGCTTGGAATACAGAATACGCGACCGGTTGCACATTCACCGTTTGCGCAACAGCAAGCGGAGTCTGGCTAACCGGCTCGCGCTAGGTCTTGCTTTAGTGGGTCCCGGACTTCTCGTGATGTTAGGCGACAACGACGCCGGCGGCGTCATCACCTACGCCCAGACCGGTGCGACCTACGGGCTAAGCCTTTTCATCCCGTTGATGGTCCCGCTCGCCTTCATCGCTTATCTCGTTCAGGAGATGACGATTAGGCTCGGCGCTGTCACCCGCCGCGGCCATGCCGAGATGATCTGGAAGCGGTACGGTAAGTTCTGGGGCGCGTTTTCGCTTGTCGACCTCGTGGCGGCGAATGTCCTGACATTAATGACCGAGTTTATTGGCGTTCGCGTCGCCAGTGAGATTTTCGGTTTGCCCTATTTGGTGACGATCCCTCTCGCCTTCGCTCTTGTCACTGGAGTGCTCGTTTTTCTCAGATACTTTACCTGGGAACGGGTTGCGCTGTTCATCGCGGCCTTCAATCTAATGTTCGTCCCGCTCGCGCTGTTTTCGCACCCGGACTGGGGCGTAATCGGGCAAACCTTCAGCGGCCAATTCGGATGGGTCGTTCCTGGCGGGTTGGTGTCGACAACCTTCCTGCTGCTGATCTCGGCCAATATCGGGACGACGATTGCGCCGTGGCAGTTGTTCTTTCAACAGTCCTGCGTCGTCGACAAGGGCCTGTTGGTCAACGACATCAAGGCGAGCCGGCGCGACTTGATGCTCGGGGTCTTGGGCATGGCGGTCGTCGCCATCGCGATCATCGCGCTATCCGGGCAATATCTACACGGTCTTCCCAACGCTGCGTCGCTCGATGACGACACGGTAGTTCACGCCATCGGCGCCAAGCTCGGCCACGGCGCGATGATCGTGTTCGCGCTTGGGCTGCTCGAAGCGGGCTTGATCGCGGCGATCGTGATTACGGCGAGCACGGCCTGGGCCATCGGCGAAGCGCTCGATGTTCCGCGCTCGGTCAATGTCTCGCCCCGCCGCTCGCTCTACTTCTATGCGCCGGCGGTCTGCGGAACGGCGATAGCGGCCGGCACGCTGATGTTGCCACACGTGCCGATCAGTTTTCTTAACCTCACGGTGCAGGTGATCGCGACGGTGTTCATGCCGGCGGCCATGCTGTTCCTTTTGATGCTGCTCAATGACCGTGAGCTGCTTGGGGAACATGTCAACTCGCCGCTGCGCAACGCCCTGTCCGTCGGCGTCATGATCCTGTTGATCGTCTGCAATGGCCTCTACGGCATTTCCACCATGTTCCCGAACGCGCTCTGAGCGAGGCACGCATGAACCGCGAAGACATTTATGACGAGGGCCATCGCGTGGGCGGATTGTTCGCCCTGCTCCGTGAGCCCCTAACGACGCCGCCATCCGACTGGCCACCCCATAATCACGAGGCGGATTTCAAGTCGGTCGCTCTCAGTGAGGGCTGGCACGAGCCACCTCGTGAGGTTACCCGCATCCGCCTTCGCCCCTGGCAGCAGGCAGTGTTTTGGGGGCTGCGGATTTATATCGTTGTCATGTTGGTGGTTATGGTCATCGGTTTCGCCAGGGTAGCCGCCGGAAGTTAACGGCTATGGACCTCGGCACTGCGACATTGCGGCTTGTGATGACACCGATGCCTGGCTCAGCAACCGGACTCAAGCAGCAGTGGCATCAGAAGACGGGGGTCCTAGTTGAATATCCTTTTTCGCACTTTAACCCCTAAGGCTGCTTGGTCCCTTTCGGCCATTATTAAACCGATTGTCAAGGCCACCGCCGGTAGCTGCTGGCTCATGGCCGCGATCGACCCACAAGGGAGTGCTAAGCTTTCCGCAGTGATCAGGCGTAAGTTTGGCGCAGCCGCCACCCATCGGGGTCATGACCAGGAAAATGACGGTCAGGATCCGTGCAACTGTCTAGCCCGGTACCATCACCCATGACTGCAACGATCGCGCTGATTGAATTGGTGGGTTATGTCGCGCTGCTGCTTTGGGGCATGCACATGGTCCAGAGTGGAGTCGTGCGCGCCTTCGGCTCCAATTTGCGTGCTGTCATCGGCCGGACTTTGCATAACAGGCTCACGGCGGTCGGAGCCGGGTTGGCGGTGACCGTGCTGCTCCAGAGCAGCACCGCCACAGCCATGATGACGACGTCCCTCGCGGCGGCTGGGCTGATGGAGCTGGTGCCCGCTCTCGCAGTTATGCTAGGCGCCAACGTCGGCACCGCCTTGATCGTCAAGCTCCTCTCGTTCGATATTTTCTGGATTGCGCCATTGCTTCTGATTGCCGGGTACGTCGCCTTCCGGAAGGCGAGGAGGGGAATCTTCCACGATCTCGGGCGCGTCGGCATCGGCCTGGGACTCATGCTGCTCGCGCTGCACGAGCTTGTGGCCACGATCGAGCCGGTGCAGGCCGCGCCCGCGCTGACGGTTCTTCTTGGTGCCCTCACCGGCGAGCCTTTGCTCGATTTGGCGCTTGCGGCCGTCCTGACTTGGGCGGCCCATTCCAGCATCGCCGTGATGTTGCTCATTGTCTCTCTCTCAGCGGGTGGCGTTGTCACCCTGCCCGTGGCGATCGCCCTTGTGTTGGGCGCAAACCTCGGCGCCACGATCCCGCCAGTGCTGGAAACCCCTCGGGCTGATCCCGCGGTTCGGCGCTTGCCGATCGGCAACATGTCAATTCGTGCGGCAGGCTGCGTTGCCGCCTTGCCGTTCATCCATTCGATCGCGGCACTTCTCTCAAAGGTTTACCTCAACGCGTCCGAGGCGGTGGTCGATTTCCATATCCTGTTCAACCTGACGCTGATGCTGGTGTTCGTTTGGTTTCTTGATCCGGTTGCGCTTCTGTTGAAGCGGATTCTGCCGGCAAAACAAAAGTCCACCGATGTGACGGACCCGCTCTATCTTGACGAGACAGCGCTGGACACGCCCTATCTTGCCTTGACCAATGCATCACGCGAGGCGCTGCGCATGGCAGATTTGGTGGAGGTCATGCTGTGCCAGTTCAATAAGGTGGCGACGGATGGTAACCCTGAGGCGATCAAGGATCTGGTGCGCGCGGGCAAAGTGCTGGACCGATTGCAGGAGGCGGTCAAAGCGTACCTAACTCAGCTCGGCACGGATGGGCTTTCTCCGACCGATGGCGAGCGCCATGCGCATGTTCTCGATTTCGCCGTCAATCTTGGGCATGCCGGCGACATCATCGAGCGGAGTCTAGCCGTTGCTGCATCGAGAAAGGCAAAACGTGGCCTGGTGATGCCTGCTGAAGACACGGACGATCTCACAACCTTCGTAACGCTCGTCCGTGAGGACTTGCGAATGGCTGGGTCGACCTTCATGACGGAAGATACTCGATCCGCAAACAGGCTGCTGGAGCGTAAGCGGCAACTGAATGCCATGGAACGAGCCACCAGCCGCCGACACCTGGCCCGCCTGAAGGTTCGCCAACCGGAGGAGTTGGAGGCAAGCACCGTTCATTTGACGATGCTGCGGGACTTGCGCCGGGTGAACTCGCAGATATCCGGTGTCGCCTACGACGTTCTTGGCCTAACGGACCCGTCGGATCAGGACGGTGGTTCCGAGCAGGAAATTGCCGTCGAACAGGAACCTCAACCGAAAAAATAACGGGCGCAGCCATCGAATGGTCGGGGATTCGCAGCTCTTCAGACCGACTATTTCTCGCCGCATCCGGAATGCTTCAGATCGGAGGACTTGGAGCGTGTTGCGAGATACGAGATGGCATTGGAAGCGGAGGCGTCTTGCCGATGTCATGCAGTCGAACTAGCCTGCAGCATCGATCCATCAAAAATGGGGCTATCGACGTCCAGCATTGGGATCAGTCGCCGCGAAGCGGTGGCTGCCGGTGCGCCATCTGCAGCAGCTTCGCTTGCATCCCTTAAGCTGGTCAGGCACAGGAGAAGTCGGGGGCGATGGGTCGTCGTCCTGTACACAGAACAAAAAAGACCCGACCAAAGTCACCAAGTACTATCTTGAGAAACATATGCCGCTTGTGAACAGGACGATCTCGAGCGTGCTGAAGCACGAAACTGCGGTTGCCGTACCATCGCCGATGGCACGGCAACCGCCCTTCTGGCGAATTACGGAATTGTATTTTGCCACGTGCAGAGCGTGAAGATGGCGCTTGCTACGCCTGAGTGGAAGGTCGCAGCTGATGTTCCCAACTTCGCCGATAAGGGTACTGTTACTGGCATTGTCGCCATTCAGGAAAGCTAAAGAGGCGAATACACTCCCGGATTAGGAGGGACAAAGCGTTGTGTCGTTTCGTTCATCTCGGCTTCATGCTGGCTATTCGACTTGAAGAGCATGCCTAATGGCTCGGGGCCAAGAAGATCAGCGCGATCATCGTCACCAGCGCGCGGCGCTCCTATAAGCGGTTCAATACGGCTGAGCTTTCGGTGCACGCAACGGGTCTAGATCGGCTTGAAATTTTCGATCCAAGCGGCAAAATGCAGAGGGGCATGTGTACACGATGCTGCCTATCTTTTCCAGTTTGAGGCAGAGGTCCGATGATTGGTGAGCCATTCATTATGGTCTGCTGCAGCGATTTTGCTGGTCAGGTGCGGGGCAAGGGGTTTCCCGCGGCGGAGCTGGAGCGGCGCAGGAAATTGGGCGTCGGACTCGCGCCGACGGCAATGATGATTAATTGCTTCGGCCGAATCACAGATTCACCTTG
>JASHOB010000060.1 GCA_030041335.1 Alphaproteobacteria bacterium
GCGCCCGCGTCGGCGCGGTGCGGCGGGATCCGCGAGCTGGGGAACTCATGGTGGTGATAGGGAGGAAAGGCGCTCGCCACCACCGCGCGGGCGGCGGAAAGATGGATCGCCAGCTGGTTTGCTACCGTTGGGTGCTCGACGTAAGAGACGCCTTCGGGCGCGAGCAGCAAGGCCAGGATATGGCCGTTCTGACCGGCCTCGCTCGCAGCAAGAGGCGCGAGCGATCCGACCGGAAGACCAAGGTCCAAGCCGACGCTGTAGAGGTGGCGGGCGCGAACGCCCGCGCCCGTCAGGATCAGCAGACGGTGCTCAGGCAGCAACTTGCGGAGTTCCTCCACCAGCGGAAGGATCGCATCCGGGCCGCGATCCATGATTGAGCGACCGCCGATCTTCACTACCTGCACCCAGGGGAGAAGCCGGATCGGGCGCCCGCCAGCGACGGGGTGGGTGAGGTCGCGGTCGAGGAGGGTCTGGCGCGCGAGTGGCGAGGCGACTTGCTTGGCGGTCTTGGCGGGCATGGCGTCGGCTCCTCAGTTCGCGGTGATGATGGTGCCGACGTGCTCGCCGGCAAGCGCGCGCGTCAGGTTGCCGGCGACGAGGCCGTTCACAACCTGCACTTGGCGGACGTGGCGCGCTTCCTTGAGCAGGTCGAGCATTTGGAATTCAAGAATCGAGTCGTGCAGTCCCCGCGCCTTCATCTCGTCAACCGAGATTTTGCGGATGAACTTTGCATTCTTGGCGGTTTTCGGGTTCGCCGTGTAAAGCCCCTCCTCGTCCTTCACAAAAATCATCGCCTTGCAGCCGAATTGCTCGGCCACGAGGAAGCATCCGGCGTCGGTGCGGTAGGGCGGGATAAGGCCCTCGGGGGCAGGGCGCGTCCACAGCCCGTAGGGCGGCATGCCACTGAAAACCACTGCGTTCACCTCCGCTAGGTAGAGCGGCACCGCCGACAGCCCCGCGCCGTCGACGTGCGAGATGCCGTATTTCGCGAGGAGCTGCCCGAGCATCGCAGCGTTCTGGTTGGCGACTGATGCTCCGAGTTGCGAGAGCACACCTGCCGGCAGGCCGAGCTGCGCTGCGATCGAGTAGAGGTGCCGGGCGCGCGTGCCGGCGCCGGTCCCGATAAGCAGCTTGTGCTTCTTGCGGGCGGCGACGATCTCGTCCACGAGCGGGTATACGGCAGCTC
The DNA here is from genome assembly GCA_030041335.1 of Alphaproteobacteria bacterium. Classification (GTDB taxonomy): domain Bacteria; phylum Pseudomonadota; class Alphaproteobacteria; order ATCC43930; family CGMCC-115725; genus JAATGI01. Next base: position 1,187 of record JASHOB010000060.1, read on the forward strand.
GACCGCGGTCGATAACGCTCTGCCCGCCGATCTTGATCACGATCGCGTCCGGCAAGATTCGGAAGTCCGCCGCCGCCGCCGCCTTCGCCTGAAGCTCCGGGTCCGTGAGCGAACGCTGCATGAGGAGCGTCTCGAGCTCCGACATCGTCTCGGCCATAAGGTTCTCCATCTCGTTACTTCAAAGGCCAATGCACCGCTGGGGACTTCCCCGCCTATGACGGGCACATTCTCTGCACGATCTCGGGCGCCCAAGTAAGAGCGTTTTTTAGGCATAGATTATAATTGAACATCAAAGGGTCACGTGGTGCCGACGCGCGGGATCGAACCGCGGGCCTACTGATTACGAAACGTTGTGCCTCGCAGGAACGCGCAGATTTCCGGATTGATTTGGAGCACCGCCGGCCGATAGCGTACTTGCAAATCCGCGGCTGTCCGGCTTCCCCTCCAAACCGAGAACTTAGCACTTACTCACTCTAAAGGCCCAATTGGTATCCGGTCTACCGCTCATTTGTGCTCTTATTCGTCTCTCAAGGAGTCGTGCGTAGCGACATTCCAACAGTCGTAGTTTCTGTCGCCCAATACGGCCGCGGCGTCGGCGACACGTCCTCGGCGCGGCATGGATGGTCTTTTCCACATAGACGAAGTCTCTTCCAATTGCGCCACTTGGGGCGGGCAAAGCGTTTGGTTGACCAGAATCCACGGTGCCGGTCGGAGCGGTCACAATGGCCACTTCAGATTCTCACGCGCCTCGAGGCGCCTGCGCATAGCCTGCATGCCGAACCGGATGAGTACGAAGAGCCCGAGCGTCCCACCCGTGCTCATAAGCGGGGCGATAGTCGCCATGGCATCCGTCGTCAGCGCCTGTGCGAGCACCAGCGTGATCAGCACCCGGGCGAAGTAGATTAGGCTGCACGCCGCCGTCATCGACCGCATCGCCGATCGAAACGCGGCGTAGTGCCAAAGGCTGTTCCAGATATCGGTTCTTTCGGCGTCCTCTCCGGCCACGACCGCCCGGATGAGAAAGAACAGCACCGGCCGGCCCACGATCAGGGAGCCGAGGAACGCCGCGCCCCAGGCCGAGCCGATCACGCAGTCCGTCACGATCCTGGAGCCAAGGTTGCCTGAGATGATCGAGCCCATGACACCGGTAGCCATGGAAGCCATGATCAGTATGCCAACGGGATCAAGGCGACGGGATCTTGTCCAGGTTCTCAGGTTGTTGAGCAGAGGCGGGACGCAGCCGCCAGCGAGCGCCCAAACCGGAGTAGTGCCGAGCCATCCCAAAGTCTTGAAGATTGCTATCGGCGCAATGACGTCAACCAACAGTGTGGGGACGAACATCGCGAGTCGGAACGATCTAGGAGCCCGGCCGGCTGACGTTGTTTGACCCGTCGCCACGGTCATCGAGTGTCCTCCCGCCCTGCCGAGTCTGCGGCGCCGAGGCGGGGTTGAAGCGCTCCCCGCACCATCTCCTCGATTGTCTTGGCGGTCAGGGCGGCGTCGAATGCGCCGTCCCATGCGGCGCGCAAGGTCAGCCCGTGGAAGAGGGCGATCAACACGCGCGCCACGCCCAGAGGCTCCGCGTCAGATCTGAACTGCCCGGTCCGTCGTCCGCGCTCGATGAGGTGGGCGATCTCCTGCTGGACGCGCGACGTGTTGGCCAGCAGCCGCCGGCGGATAAGTTCGTTGCGCAGCGCCTCCGCCCAGCCCTGGATGACGACGCGCCTTTCGTCAGACCGCTGGGCGTCGGCGAGGGTCCGACCGTGCAGGTCTAATAATACCGTGAGCCCGACCACGGGGTCCGCTTCCGCCCGGGCGATCGCGTCAATCAGGGCGTCGCCCTGGCTTCGGTCATCCGCGAGGGCGGCGATCACATCGTCCTTAGTCTCGAAGTAGAGGTAGAACGTGCCCTGGCTGACGCCGGACTCCCGGACGATGTCCGCGATCGTGGTGTTGTGGAAGCCATTCCGCGCGAAGCAGCGCTGCGCAGCCGCTAGGATTTCCTGCCGCCTGCTCTCCTTCTGAGCCTCCGTGAATCTCGGCATGACCTCGAATTGCTAACTGATCAGTCAGTCATAAGCGAGCTTTGTTTGAATGTCAAGCGTCGGATGCAAAGCCTTTCGGCCTCGGTAGGGGCAGCCTCCGGGAATGCCGATTGGTCGCGCGCAGGAGGGTAGTTGTGGGTCTGGAGCGTCGACTGAAGGCATTGGTAAAATGGCCGCTGAAGGTGCCCCTCGACTGCACCGGCGGCCGCACATCATTCTCATCCGCGCGGCAGTCGCGGGGCACTTCGATTTCCGCGCAAGCCCCGATACGACCACCGCAACGCGTTACGATCCTTACGGCAACATTTCCTCCCTTGCCTTCGTCCCGAAACCGGATCGATTAGATTCCGGGATAGGGCTTGCCCCAGCCGTCGAGATAGACGACTTCGGACAATGGCCCGCGGCCAACCGGTCCGAATCGTCCCATCGGGTAGCCGATCGGCAAGATCGCGTAGGAATGGTAGTTCGGCGGGATGCCCATCGCTTCGTCGCACTCCTTCGCATATCCAATGTGCCGCGTCGTCAGTGTCGAGCCGAGACCGAGAGTGCGCGCCGCCAGCAGCATGTTCTCTACCGCCGGATAGATCGAGGCGCCGGACGAATACCCCGGATTGTCGCCTTCCAGACAGGCGACGATCCACACCGGCGCCTCGTGGTAGTGGTCGGTTAAGTATTGGTTCGCCGCCATTTGCCGCAATTGTTTTGGCTGATCCGATCCGGGGGGCGGCGTGCTGTTGCGATAGCGGGGCCCTACGACTTCGTCGAACAGCTTCTTGTAATAGCCCTGAACGACTTTCTTACCAGGATGGTTCTTCAACACCAGAAAACGCCAGCGCTGGGTGTTGCCGCCATTAGCGGCGGCCTGGCCAGCGAGCAGGATTTTGCGGATCAGCTCGTCGGGCACCGGGTCGGGCTTCAGCCGCCGCATCGCCCGCATCGTGTGCATGATCTCGAAGATGTCCGTCGTCTCCGCGGTTACCTCAGGCAATTCGATCCTCCATGACCATGTATCGGAACGGACTTTAGCAGGCTGCTGAAATTGGGATAGGGGCGCGTGAGCGCGATCCTGGCGCATGCCGAGCCGCGGTCGGTCAGGGGTCCGATATTCAGACTTCCCGGGGTGACGCGTCTGAACGACACAACCGACGCTGCCGGGATGTCGCCTTGGCGCGTTGCCGCATGGACGGAGAACATTGCTGGACAGACAACGACGCAAATCGGCAGTCGACGGATGCGGAAAATTACTGGTTTTGTGGGCATGTCCCGCTCCATGGAGAAGTGTGCGTATCGCTCGGTACGCTCCTATAGACGGAAATGCGAATTGGCGTATCAGCCGGCCCGGGTCGAATGGATGGCAACAGTTCTCGGGGTCCCGGTATTGCGACTCTTGCCAAGCGCCGCTCCGCTGGGAGCGCAATAACCGCCCGTATTTTCCTAGGGTATCTGCTGGCGGGGTAGAGTGGTGCCGGATACTGGGATTCGAACTGGCGGGAGCAATTAGGTACCTGCCACCGAGGACGGCCTTTCGATAGCAACATATCCAAAGCGGGCGCCCTAACCGAAACATAAGCGACTGCACGCGCTTGCACCTGCAGACGGAACCGCCGGATGGTTTTGGATCAATTGCCCGGTGGCGACGGGTTGGCCATGCATTTTTGCTGCGCCACGAAATCAGCGATGCGATAGTCGGGACCGAGAAGCGCCGCGCGCCGGCGCTGTATGCCCGTGAGTGTTGCCGTATTGCGCGGAGACGCGGGCGGACGTTAGCGTTTCGCTATCTAGAATCGCCGGGCGTAACCCGTCACGAATGCACCCGCGTCCAACGCACCATGTTACGCGGCGCGTAGATTACGCCGCTCTCCTATGGGAAGGATGAGGGCCTGGATCCAATGAGGAGGCGAATTATGAGCGTGTTTACTCCCGCCGAGATCGAGTACCTGACCAGCCAGCGCCTCGGGCGCATTGCCACCGCCGGAGCGAACAACCAGCCCCACGTCATGCCGGTCAGCTTCCGCTTCAACCCTACCGAGGACTCCATCGACGTCGGCGGGCACGGCGGATTTGCCAAGCGGAAGAAGTACCGCGACCTGCTCGCCAACTCGAGAGTCGCCTTCGTGGTCGACGACATCGTCTCAGTGAACCCGTGGCAGGTACGCGGCATCGAGATCCGCGGCGTCGCCGAGGTGCTCCCGACCGGAGGAACTGAGTTGGGTCCGGGTTTCGACCCGGAGATGTTCCGCATCCGTCCGAAGCGCATCGTGGGTTGGGGCATCGATGGCTCGCCGTTCCAGCCGAACTCGCGCTCGGTCGTCTGACCACGCGAGCGAACGACCCATGTCGAGCGCGATCATGTGTTGCCCTTCGCTCGGGCGCTGTGGTGCTGTTGATCTTGCATTCTGGCATCAGCGCTGTGACGCGGCAGTCCCAGGTAGGTCCGAGATTCTTCGCGCGTGCGTTCAGCGCCAGGCGCACGATCAACCCTTGCCGTGCGTCGCGAGCCGCACATTGGCGTCGGTTATGTCGCGCCGCGGGCAACTGAGGCCGAGGAACTTGCTTTAATGAAGCGGGATCCGCCGCCGCTCTCGCAACGGGCGCTGCGGCACCTGGTGCTCAATGCCCGTTATCCGGAGCTGCTTATGGAGTGTAAAGTCGGTCGACAGTCTGTGTAGTCACAGTGATAACCTTTTGTAAGTGGTCGCCACCGGAATCATTGGTGCTGCCCGACTGTCCAGCTGTCAGCCAGGTCGGCAACATGCGGTGATCGCCGTTTCGGCGCCGCCAGGGTAAACCCCAATAGGACCAATACGCTCGACCGGCGCATCGTGACCCTCTCCATCGACAATGGGAGGGACCGGATGAGCGACACGACACTGGGCAATCCTCCGCTCGGCCGTACAACCGCATCGGCGCGTGTCAACGGCCAGAAGCCCAATGTTCTCGTCATCATGGGCGACGATATCGGCTGGTATAACACCAGCATCTATAATCGCGGCGACATGGGCTATCGCACGCCCAACATCGATCGCATCGGCAACGAGGGCGCGATGTTCACTTGCTGGTACGGCCAGCAAAGCTGTACGGCCGGGCGCGCTGCTTTCGTTACCGGCCAATCGCCGATCCGCACCGGTCTGACCAAGGTCGGGTTGCCGGGCGCCGCCACGGGGCTGCACGCCGAAGACCCAAGCGTCGCCGAGTTCATGAAAAATCTGGGCTATGCCACCGGCCAGTTCGGCAAGAACCACCTCGGCGATCGCAACGAGTTCCTGCCGACGGTGCACGGCTTCGATGAGTTCTTCGGCAATCTCTATCACCTTGATGCCGAGGAGGAGCCCGAGAATCCCGACTATCCGAAGGATCCGGCATTCCGAAAACGCTTCGGTCCGCGCGGCGTTCTGCATACCTGGGCGACCGACACCGACGATCCGACCATCGATCCCGTTTACGGCAAGGTCGGCAATCAGAAGATCGAGAATACCGGCCCGCTTCCCGTCGAGCGCATGAAGACGGTGGATGACGAGTTCACCAACGCCGCGCTCGCCTGGATCGAGACGCAAGTCAAGGCGGGCAAGCCGTTCTTCTGCTATTACAACCCGACGCGTATGCACGTGAATACGCATCTCAAGAAAGAGAGCGAGGGCAAGACGGGGCTCGGCATCTATCCCGACGGGATGGTCGAGCATGACGCGCATGTCGGTCAATTGCTGAAAAAGCTCGACGACCTCGGCGTCGCCGACAACACCATCGTCGTCTATACCAGCGACAACGGCGCCGAAGTGAATACCTGGCCCGACGGCGGCAACACGCCTTATCGCGGTGAGAAGGCGACTGGTTATGAGGGCGGGTTCCGCGTGCCGACGCTGATCCGCTGGCCCGGAATCATCAAGCCCGGCACGATCCACAACGATTTCTTCTGCCACGAGGATTTTATCCCGACATTCGCGGCCGCGGCGGGCGAACCCGATCTCGTCGCCAAGGTGAAGCAGGGCTATCGGTGCGGCGACAAGACGTTCAAGGTTCATCTCGACGGCAACAATTTGCTGCGGTTCTTCAAAGGTGACCTGAAAGAATCGCCGACCAAGGAGTTTCTCTATTGGAGCGACGACGGCGACCTATTCGCTATCCGAGTCCTCAATTGGAAAGTGATGTTCATCGAACAAAATCGGACGGGTTTTGCGATCTGGCGCGAGGGCTTCGACCGGCTGCGGGTGCCGAAACTGTTTAATCTCAAATCCGATCCGTTCGAGCGCGGCGATACGTCGAGCGAATACGATGACTGGTTCGCGCATCGCATCTTTGTGCTGGTCCCAGCGCAAGCCATTGTCGCGAAGTGGCTGTCGAGCTTCAAGGAATTCCCGATCCGGCAGCGCCCTGCGAGCTTCAATCTCGACGAGGTGATGGCCAAGCTCAAAGGCCCGACGGACTGACGGCCGCGTCCCACATGGTTCTTGGCACGGCCAATTCAGCGCCATGCGTATGACCAACTCGTGACGTGCCGGCAGTTCTGAGGCCAAGTGACGAGGCGCGCATCGCTGGCGTCGATTGAATCTTCCGCGCGGACCCGCCTACTCGGATTTGTCCAGTCAGAGAAAGTAGGCCGGCGGAGTTGCACCGCCGGCCTCTCGCAGAACGGTGCGTGAGCGTCTCGACTCACACCGCTCCCATCAGGCAAACACGCCGATCATGCCGACGCGCCAGTGCGCGAAGAGGTTCGCCCTGTCGCGGGAGAGCCTTGCGAGAAAGCGGCCCGCTCGAACCCTATGCCTCCTAAAGCGCTTGAACTTCCGCATCGCCCAGGCCCGAAGTGTATGATTCACATATCGGAGCATGGGGGCCAGAGCCGATGGCGCAAATCGTCCGTAGTACGCGATCCACCCGCGGAGAAGCGGATTGATCTGCCGGGCGATATCTTCGAGCGACAGCTCTGTTCGATGACGGATGCCCAAGTCCCTGATCGCCTGCCGCATGGATTTCAGCGCCGCAGGGCTGACCGCTGGGTTGAAGTGTGAGATGATCAACAGGCCCGAAGGATAGAACCGTACGACCCGCGCTATTGTTCGCCCCAAACCTCGCGAGCGATTTCAACGATAAGACCGAGCTTGGCAAATTGCTCATCTTCGGTCAGCAGATTGCCCTCAAGCGTCGACGCGAATCCACATTGCGGAGACAGCGCAAGCCGATCGAGATCGACAAATCTCGCCGCGGCATCGATTCGGCGCTTAATGTCGTCTTTCTTTTCAAGCGCGCCGCGCTTGCTCGTGACCAAACCCAATACGATCGTCTTTCCCTTCGGGACGAACCGCAACGGTTCGAAGCTTCCGGAGCGCACGTCGTCATATTCGAGGAAAAAGCCGTCAACATTGAGCTCGTTGAACAACGCCTCGGCGACCGGATCGTACCCGCCGGCCGCAACCCACGCAGATCGGTGGTTGCCGCGGCAGGTATGGACGCAGACTGTCATGCCATCCGGTCGCCCTGCCAGCGCTTCGTTCAGCAATCGAATATAGACAAGGTGGAGTTTCTCTTGCGCGCCGGCGGATGGACTCAGCTTCCGCCGATAATCCGGGTCGCCGAGCGTGGCGAACATCGTATCGTCGATTTGCAGATAGGTGCAGCCAATCCGGTGCAATGCCGCCAGTTCGTCGACATAAACTTTGGCCAGGTCCCGCCAAAATTCATCCGGGTTTGCGTAGATCGATGTGTCCTCGAGCGTGGAGCCCAGACCGTGCAACATGCTTGGCGACGGGATTGAGAACTTCGGCGTCGCGCGGGTTATCGACTTCAGAAAGGCGAAATCGTCCGCGAAAATGGGTGCGTCAAGCCGCAAGCGACCGATCACCTTCGGTACCTCGATCTCATTTCGGACTGCGCCCGTCTCGTTCAGAAACGGTCGCAACTGCGTGCCGGCCGAGGTGACGCCGCCAATGCGGCAAATGAAGTCCATGTGCCAGCTCCGGCGTCGGAATTCCCCATCCGTGGTAGCCCGAAGCCCCACAGTCTCCTGGCGTTTCACAGCATGACGGATGGCCTCGTCCTCGATCTCTCGCAAGTCGCGTGTCGTAATCTTGCCTTCCTCGAATTTGCTTCGGGCCTCGAGCAGCGCCTTCGGGCGAAGTAAGCTGCCGACGTGATCGGCACGAAAGGGAGGGGTCCTTCGTTGGGACATCGACTTACTCCGCTTGGCGTTGCGCACGTTCGAAATCATGCAAGATCCTAAGCGACCGCGGGTTTCTCTTATGTCCTCATCGCTGTGGACAATCTGGCCATTAACGCGTCAACATATACCTCATGAAGCCTGGGCTCGGTGAGGAGCCCGAGCGCATAGTTTCTGACTCCCGGTTGAAGCGCTGTCACCGCAAAATTCAATGACCCGGGCGCCCGCAACGCATGTCCGACAACAAACGTCTTCAGCTTTACGAATTCATTTGCTCGCAAAGGCCCGGCAACTCAATCCGCCCCGCGTTGCGAAGCGCGATTTTGCGGAAGACTGCCGAGGAAGGACCGGGATTTTTGGCGACGGCCCCATGTAAGCGAAGATGAGACCGTAACGCTTCTCGACCGGATACCATGGTTCGCGGACCTTGTCGCGAAAGCGGGCGCCGGAATCGGGTTCGCACGGCTGCTCGAGGCAGTGCCCTTCAACGTCGCACAGCCAGCCGTGATAGCAGCAGCGGATGCCGCGCTCCTCGACCTTACCGTAGTAGAGCGTTGTTCCCCGGTGCGTGCAGCGTGCATGGAATAGACCAGGACGTCCCTGCCCGTCGCGAAACAGCACAAGGTCTTCACCGAGCAGGCGTATCTTTCGAGGCGTTCCGGTAGTGTCGCGCGACAAGGCGATGACCTGCCAATACCGGCGCATAAGCTCACCCATGGGCGTACCGCGTCCGACTTCAGTCAATTCTCTGAGGTACGTTGGTGAAGGCCGCGAGTAAGCGGTCTTCCCCGCAACAGCGGCCCTTTGCCTCATCGATCGCCCCTACTCGGCTGCGCCAGTACTTGGCGGATAAGTCGTCCAGTTGCCGCTACTCAGCTTCGTTGGCGCCGTGCCCGGATCGAACGACACGTTGATCGGGTCCTCCCCGCTGGCGATCGCCCTCAACTGCTCATCGAAAAGCCGTCGCACCATGACCAAACCGACGTCCGACGTCGCGAGGTGCTCCTCGGAATGCAAGGTGATCGGTCCCTGACCGGTCTGCGCTTCCCAATCTCCAGGACGCGCGCGGCGTTCTTCTTCGGTCATGTCGAACCAAGACGGGGCGTTGCGGAAATTCCGTCGCACGCTCTCAGGGACGGGGAACAGCACGCCCTTTTCACGCGTTCGCCCGGCGGTGTAGATCCGAAAATGGGTATCGTCGATCGGCATGACCCATCCGAGTGCCGTAACCGGCTCGTCCAAACGCGGCGCAAAAGGATTAGCAACCGCGCGCACTGTCGGCAATACGGCCTCCGATATGCGAAAGAGAATCCGGCCATCTTCCATCGGCCGACGGGTGCGCACCTCGACGCCCCGCGTCGTGATCGCGAACTCAGCGTCGAGGGGCATTTGTGTCGTGGAATTGGTGAAATGCGATCCGGTGAACGACCCATGCAAGATGGGCACATGGTAGGGATCCGCGACATTTTCAAAATGCTGGAGCCAATTGCACGGCATGATGACATCGCCCTGCGTGCCGATCGAGCGGTCGTCGACGTCGATGAATTCACCGTCCGAAAGCTGTTCGAGACATTCAAACCGTGGCAACTCCGGCATTTTCTCCGGCGGCCCCATATAGGCGAATATGAGTCCGTAGTGCTCCCTTACCGGATACCAGGGCTGGCGTACGCCATTGCGATGTTTAATGCCAAGCTCCGGTTCACACGGTTGTTCCAGGCAGCGGCCCTCCACATCGAACAGCCAGCCGTGATAGCAACAGCGGATCCCTCGCTCCTCGACCTTGCCGTAGTAGAGTGTCGTACCGCGATGCGCGCAGCGCGCATAGACCAGTCCAGGTCGTCCCTGCCCGTCCCGGAACAGCACAAGGTCCTCGCCCAGCATCCTTATTCGTTTCGGAATGGACGTCGCATCCTTGATGGTAGCGACCGGATGCCAATAGCGGCGCATGAGCTCACCCATAGGCGTTCCGCGGCCAACCTCGGTCAGCTCTTTACGATGGGATGAAGGCGGCATCGCGTAGGCGGTGTCTTCCCCAATTATTTTCCGCTGTGTCATGCTGTGGGTCTTTCTTGCTGCTTTGCGCCCTCGACCGCCGGCCATCGACGCCCTTACGGTTAGCGCTTTGGCTTGAACATGAGCAGGTGCATACCGTTTGGCAGCGGCAACCAGTAGGGCTCTACTTTCATGCCGATACGAATCTGGTCCTCATCACATTCGACGATGTTGGCCAGAAGGTTCACGCCCACGTCGAGTGTCACGGTCGCCACAATGAACGGCTCATGGCCGCGAAACGGCTCGCGCGCCCGCCGTGTTATTGTGTACGAAAAGATCTCCCCGGCGCCGGAGACCTCACGCCATTCAAGATCGCGGTGGCCGGTCGCAATGCTCACGGGCCGTGGATAAAACTGGTATTGGCCCGAGCGCGGGCAATATTGCACGAGTATCTTTTTCTCGCGCGTGCCCTCCCAATAGGGGCGGGAAAAGCTATATGGAGTCGGCGCCTGGCGCTTCACTTCTACCGTACTGTTCAAGGGCGTTGGCATGGTCGACCTCATGCGTCGGGGGCGAGGATCATAACGGCGCTGCTGACCCAGTTTCTGGCCAGTGGAATACCCCCGATGCCGGTTACCAGCGCGTTGGCCGTGTTTTTCACTTGCCGCGAGCCAGCCTCTCCGAACAGCTGGCGCACCGCCTCTACGAGGTTGGTCCCTCCACCCGCGAGCCCCGCTTGCCCCGCTGAAATCTGGCCGCCGCCGGTATTAAGCGGGAGCGATCCCGCATGGGTGAAATCCATATCGTTGATAAAGGCGCACCCCTGTCCCCGCTTGCAAAACCCAAGCATTTCGAGCTGCAGCATGATGGCGATGATAAAGTCGTCGTAGGGGTAAAAGGAGGCGATGTCGCGCGGCGCCATCCCTGCCGCGGCAAATGCCCGCTGGCCGGCCGCCGAGTGGCCGGTTTCGGTCACATCCACCAGACTCTGTGCCGCGTTATGGTTGGTCCGTTCGCCGTAGCCAAGCGGCACAACCCAACGCGACAGTCCCTTGCCTTGGGCCCGGGCGCGGCTGGTTACTAAGAGGCCGCTCGCGCCATCGCAAGGCATGACGCTATCGAGGAGGCGGATCGGATCGGAGATCATGCGTGAAGTGAGATACCCGTCGACCGTGAGCGGTATGCGCAGCTTCTCGCAGGCGTTCGGATTGAGAATCGCGTGATTCCGCTGTGTCACAGCAAGCTTCCCGAGCGCGCGATAATCGAGGCCGTACTGATATTCATAACGGCGCGACAATAGTCCGAAAGCACCAGGCGGCCCCATAAGGCCAACGGGGACTGTCCATTCACCGCCGAACGATCGTAATCGTGCGTTATTTTCCGCAACAGCGGTGTCGGCATAAAGGAGCAGGACCGTCGTGCACATTCCGGCGTCGATCGCCATGGCCGCACGGGCGAGGGCACCCAAGGGCGAACATCCGCCGATATCGACCGTCTGACAGAAATCGAGCTGAAGCCCCAGAAATTCCGCGGTGTTCTGAGACCAGAATGCGTTTCCCGCCCCCGTGAGCGATGAGCTTAAGATCATCCCGTCGATCTCGCCCTTTTCGAACCCGGCGCCATCGATAAGCGTTTCAAGGATCGTCGCGCCCAATTCCCACACGTCTTGCGCGCTTCGCTCGACGATTTTGGTCTCGGCGAAGCCGACAATCGCGACATCCCGCATTACCATCGCCCCGGTCTCCTTTCGCCCCGCTCGGCCCGAGCCGATCCCGAGCTTTGTCACATTATCGAGCGCTCACCAGCACTGTCGAGCGGTCCAGATTGCTTCGTGCGCCCTCACCACGGGTAGACAATACGCCGCCCAACCAAGTCTGATGAGCGCAGCGCTTGCGGTCAGTCATCAGCGTTTAGGACACGACCCCGCGAGCGGTGTCGGGCAGACTGGCGATCCGATGGCGGCCGCAAGCGCACCAGGAATTTCAGGATGCAGCAATTCGGCGATGCGCTGAGCCACTGTACCGGCGAGGAAGTATGGGTCTAAACTTCAGCTGGCTTATCAGCAGCAATCCATGAGCTCCGCGGCACCAAGATATGCTGAGGACTACCGGGTCGGCGACGTGTTCGATCTGGGATCGATCGTCGTCACGAAGGAAGAAATTGTCGAATTCTCACAGAAATGGGATCCACAGCCTTTTCACGTCAACGAACTAAGCGCCGAGCGCTCGGCTTTCGGAGGCATCATCGCGAGCGGATGGCATGTAACGTTGCTGATGATGCGCATGATGAACGACAGCGGGTTCATCTCTCCCGAAACCTCGCTTGGGTCTCCCGGGCATGATGGGCTGAAATGGCTGAAGCCTGTTCGCCCAGGGGAGCGTCTCTCCGGAACGGCCAAAATCAGTGAAGTCCGGATATCGAAAAGCAAGCCAGAGCTCGGCTTCGTCACTCACATAGCCACGCTGCGCAACGAAGCGAGCGAAGAAGTCTACATTTTGAAAAGCACGTCAATCGTGAAGTCGCGCGCGGCAAAGCCGCGGTGAAAAGCTAGAGCAAGTCGGCTGCCGCACGGTGACCCGCGAGGATACGCGGCACTTGCTTTGGATCGGTACGGCCGAAGCCGCATTCGGCGCCGACGCCGAAGTCCTTGACGACGTGGCGTGCCGCCGCGACGCGAGCCTGGTTTCCTGCGTCGTCCTTAAACTGCAGCAATCCCAGATAGAGGCGAGTTCCCGCTGGCTTGCGCCAGTTTCGCAGCGGTTCAAAGAACGATCGGTCCGCCCCCTTGGGTACCGGGATATGAATAAAGTCGACTGGACGCTTGACGTAGCCGGCGATGCCGTTCATGAGCTCGACCAACACCGCGGCATCTGTCAGCTTCAACAAGGGCTGATCCCCCGGAGACCCGTAGCAGAGGTGGAAACCCAGTTCGACGTCGTCCGGTACGCCGGCGCCGAGACGTCCAAACTGCTGAAATGCTGACTCCCGATAGTCCGGCTCGCGCGTCGGAAAGTAGTCCTCGAACAGCAGCACTTCCTGGCAGACGTCGAACTGAATCGACAAATCCGGGTGCCGGATCGACGATACGATCTCGCCCAAGGCGCGGAGCAACGCCCTCTCATAGGCTCTGAGATATCGGGCCCGGCCGACCGGACTGACATACATGAGCCCTGTTGCCATTGGCGTCGGCAGCGCAACCTGGAAGCGAACACCGCCAGGTATCTCCCCGGCGCCGCGCATCCTGCGAAATTTACGATAGGACGCAATTGCTGCCCGGTCATAGCCGGTTTCAAAGCTGACCTCTTCAGGATCAACATCCGGTTTTAACCTTACGAGCTGGATCTGGCGAAGTACGGTGCCGTCGGATTGCGTGACGGGCAGCGGCGATTGGGTTGGGTCAAGCTCGATCGCCGGGTGCTCCATGAGCATCTTCTGCTGAAACCTTATCCAGCCGGTCCGGTCCCCCGTTTCGCCGTCTGGTATGCGCCGAATGAACGGTCCGACTGCAGCCGCCACCTCGCGGAACACCGTTTCGGCGTTGGGAAGCGGAACACTGCCGACGAGGTGGATGCGATCTTGCGGCGCGGCCATTGACGTCTCCCCAAGGGTGCTTTCGGAACTTGGCGATCCGCGCGTCGATGGTATGTCCTGATGATTTGGGACAATCCCCTAACGGGCGCTTAATCGCGCGGAAGAACAATCGGCTGCCGCATCACCGCGACGGCCAGGGTATTCCCGGCGCGCAAGCGCCGGGCGGCCTTCATTCCCTCCATCGGCTGCGATCCGCCCTGAAAAGCTCACGCCGCCAAGATCCGCTCGGCGTGGAGGTTATTCAAGAGCGCGACCAACTCGTTTGCGCGTGAGATGCCGAGCTTCCCGTAAGCGCGCTGCCGGTAGGTAATGACGCTCGTCCGGCGGATTTCGAGCTCGAGCGAGGTGCCCTCGATCGTTTGGCCGGCGACCGCGCGCGCACAGACTTCACATTCGCGAACGCTCAGCGTCGGCCAATGCAGCTTGAGGAACCGCTCGATGCCATCAATGTCCAAGTGCTTCGGAATGGCACCTGGTTCTTCCATCAGGATTTCGTGCTTTTGCGCCGTGACCAGAAGCACATTGGCGATTGCCGCGAACACAGCCATTTCAACTGATGAGAACAATTGCTTGTGGGGCCCGCGAAACACGCTCAACTGATAGAGGTCTTTTCCCATCCAGGAGAGGAAGCTCAGCCGCTCTCGCACGTGGGTCAATTCGAAGCAATGCCGATATTGCTCGTCCTCGATGTCGTCGATCGCCAATTTGGTGAGGGTCGGTCCGACGTTACGGCCGTTCAACGCTCGCACGCAAGGATCGACGCTATGGCAGCGTACCACGAACCGATCGATATTTTGCTTAGCTGCCGCCTTGTGCTGACCGCTGCCCGTCGCGATGCACTTCAGCGGTTGATTGGCGCGATACCGGAAGAGTGCCCAATGTTCGGCGTTGAGCGCTTCCTTAAGGAACGCAAAGCAGGTGTCGCCGTAGGCGTCGGAGCCGACGGAATTCACGACGCCGCACAGGCTGCGCGTACCGACGCTCAGACGCTCATCCATCCGAACCGGAGAAATGACCATCATCGACGCCTCCTCCCCAGTTGCGTCCCGGCTCCTTTTTTTGCGCGATCTGGGGCCCTCGTGAACGCACGGTTCTCTATCTTGAAGTATGCTGTTTGGCCCTAGAGGTGCAAGTGGCGCCCGTCTCCTAACTGCCGGCCTCGCCGAGCGTGCCGTGACCGGAGCGGAATCATGGCGCACCCGCAAGGAATCCCGCACACAGGCATATGAGCGCCCAAAAAATCATGTATTCGACCCCCGGATGCTGCCACCGCCACATGAGTTTATTGGCACGCCCAATCGCATATGCCGCACCCGCGAGAACGACGGTGGCAAGGACGGCGCCAACGCGTGGATAGAGACCGGAGACGAGCCCCACGGTCGCGATCAATTCCAGGGTCGCCGTAAACACGACAAAAGGGCGTGCCGGCCGAAATCCGACTTTGTCGAAGAGAAGAGCTGCTCGCCCGATATTGCGAAGCTTGGCGACTGTGTGCGGCAGGAAAAACAGGCCGCTGACGATGCGAATCGCGGTTCTCGCACCGAAAGCATGATCAAACACCGGGAGATTCATCCCCGTCTTCTCCCGCAAGATCACCGGCGCTGGAGCGCTGCCATGCGATAGCTGTGATCGAGGACCGCCTTCACGCCGGCGGCAAATCGATGGTCCGCAAGGCCTGCCTTCTCCATGAGCTCGACCGATTTCGCGAACGCGGAACCCGGAATGGACAAATCGGGGGGAAATACGCGCTTTTGACGCATATAGTCGAGCGCCTGGCGCCCGTACTTGCCTTCGGCCTGCGTTAGCTCCTTCGTCATCGCGAGAAGCGCGTCGTCGTTGGCTCCGTCGTAAACCCAGTGCGTGGCTTCGATCAGTGCCGCGAGGAAGGAAACGATGTCGTTGCGACGTAGGTCGGCGCTTGCGCCATCCACGATCAGGCAAGTAAAAATGATCTCCGGGATGTAATCGGTCACTTCGCCCAGATTCGGGTAGCCGGCATCCTCGCCTACGAAATTGAGCGGGATGAGCTGTACGGCCGCGTCGATGGAACCGTCCTGGAGGGCCTTCCAGCGCGCCGGATGAACGCCGACGACGGCGAACTCATAGTCACCAGGATAGTTGAGCCCGTGCCGCCGCAACATCTCCATGGTGTAGAGCGCGGTCCCTTCGGTCAGGGACGACGTTCCCAATCTGGCGCCACGAAGCTCTTCGATGCGTCGAAATCGAGGATTCGCGATGAGCGACAGCGGCAAGCGATTGACGTTTGCCGCGACGATCCGAAGGTTTCCCCCACCGACAGAATCGCGCATTGCCCCCTCGGGCGGCGTGATGCCGATGTCAAGATCACCGCCCTTCACCGCGGCCGTGACCTTATCGACCGCGCCCAGCCGGCTAATTTCAACTGCAATACCGCGCCGCGCAAACATCCCTTGCCGCTCGGCGGCAAGCACGGGCAGCCAATTGAAGCCAACCGCGCCCCCACCGACGCGCAGCGTCGCGGTCGGCCGTGCCATGCTCCTCGCGTCACTTGATTGTGCCAAGTGAGTCTCCCTTCGACCTTTCGCCATTGAGTACGGCGAGGTTTGGGTTGACGTCTGTCCTGGTGTCTTAGGACGACCGTTCGGGTGTCATCATTGCTTACGACATACCGGACCGGCGGCGCGACCTACCGTTGTCGCCAAACGGAACCATGATCAGGTAATGGGAGGGAACCGATGAAATTTCGAAAGGGTGCGCGTCATTCGGTGCCCGGTAGCTTGGCTGCCGGTATCGTCGCGGCCGGGTTACTGTGTTTGACGACGACCAGTACGATGGCAGCCGATAAAAAACCGGTGACGATTGCGCTTTTCGTTGCGATCCAATCGAATCCGGTCGATCAGCAGATAATCAATACATTCAATAAGGTCGCTAAGGACGATGGTGCGGCTACTGTCGTCGTTTTTGATTCCAACGACAGTGTCCAAAAAGAAATCGCCAACTGCAAAGATGCACTTGCATCGAAAAAGTTCGATGCCTTTGCGCTTCGACCGGTGGCTGGACCACCGCTCATGAGATGTGCCGAGGAGGCGATCAAGGCGGGCATCGCGGTTGTCGCCATCGGGAACGCACTCGGCCCCAACCCCAACACCGCACGGCGCCAGATCCGGGGCCTCGCCGCTTCTGTGGTCCAGTTGGCGAAGACGAACGGCGTTGCGGTCGCAGAGCTTGTTAATGAGGCCTGCAAGGCGAAGCACGCTGGCACTTGTAAGGTGATCTATACCTATGGACCTCTGGGATTCGATTGGGCATCGATCACGCGGAAATTCTTCGAGCAGACGGCCAAGGAAAAGTATCCCAATATCCAAGTTATTGCCGAAGGTGCCAACAATTTCAATCCGAACGAGGCGCGCACGCTCGTTAAAAGCCTTGTGCAGGCGCACCCGGATGTCGATGTCATTGCCAACGATGGCGACCTCGGTGCGATAGGCGCCGTTCAAGGAGTGAGGGATCTCGGCAAAATACCAGGTAAGGATATCTTGGTGACGGGCGGCGCTATCAACGGTCAGGGTAAAGCGTTGATAGCCGCCGGCGAGCTCTTCGGCAGCACCTGCCTCATGCCGACCACAGAGGCACAGACCGACGCGAGATATGCGATAATGGCAGCACGACACGAACCGATCGCGCAGCCTGATGTTGAAGTATGCCAGGCATTCGCGAAGACCGGCGTTGAACCGATAACCGCCGCAAACATGAACGACTTTACAACGGAGTGGTAATCGCGGTCTGACTTGGGATTGTGCATGCCTCCCGACCACCACGCACGCCGGCGATGTTCGCGAAGACTTGTCGCCGTTACACGGCGCTACTACCGATCGGACCTCGGAGCGTCGGGGAGGCCACCGCCGCAAAAGCCGCGCCTTAGGAGGGAAGGGTGATGGAAATTGCAATAAGTCTGCCGACAAAGGCACGCTCCTGGGAAGTCGTGAAGCGGGCGGAAGAGCTCGGCTATAGCCACGCATGGTTTTACGATACCGAGCTGCTGAACGCTGAAGTGTTCGTCGCCATGGGCTCAGCGGCGATGAAAACGTCGCGGATCAAGCTCTGTGCCGGCGTCCTCATTCCGTCCAATCGGATCGCCCCCGTGGCGGCGTCCGGGCTTGCCTCTTTGAACGCGCTAGCGCCTGGACGAGTGGTCTTCGGTGCTGGAACAGGTTTCACAGCACGACGGACGCTCGGTTTGAGAGGCGTGCCGCTGCGCCGCTTGGAAAAGTATGTGCGCTGCGTCGAAGGGTTGCTGAAAGGCGAGACGGTGGAATGGGACGAGGAAGGAGGCACCCACAAGATCCGGTTTCTCAATCCCGAGCTCGAATTGATCAACCTCAAGGACCCGATTCCCACTTTCATATCGGCCTTCGGTCCGAAGGCGCGCGAGCTTACGGCGAAACTCGGCGCCGGATGGATCGGCAGTGCAAGTTACCCGGATGGCGAAAAGGCTGACCTCGACCAATTTCGTGCGCTCTGGCAGAAAAACGGCCGCGATCCAAAAATCATATACAGTGCGCTTGGTACCGGCGGGTGCGTCCTTGACGAAGGTGAGGCCGCGGATAGTCCCCGGGCGAAGGCACAAGCCGGCCCCTACGCCGCAATCGCATTTCACAATCTGATCGAACAGGAGGACTTCGGCTCCATCTTCGCAGGCTCGTTCCCGTTCCCAACGGAGCTGAATGCATATCGCGAGGTGTACCGGAGATATCAGCCCGCAGATGCACGATATCTAAGCAATCATAAGGGGCATCTAATGTTCCTGCGTCCCGAGGAGACGCACATTACCGCGAATGTCATCCGTGGGCTCACCTTGACCGGAACGCGCGCGGAACTCGTCGAACGCCTTAGGGGGATCAAGGCGCTCGGATACAATCAAATCCAATTCCATACCGTGCCAGGTCAGGAAAACGACATGTTGGAGCGTTGGGCCGAGGTGATGGCTCAGGTTTAGCCGCGACCAACGCGCAATCGACTGACGATCAGCTTCGGGAGGAGACCATGAGCGTGCGTCGTGTGGTTACCGGCAATGTGGGCGGCAAATCGAAAGTCGTATCCGATGGCGGGACGCGTAGGAGCCACGTTTTCAAAAGCATCCCTGGACAAACGGCGACGCTCGTCTGGTCCACGGCCTCGATTCCCGATCTACCTGTCGATGGCAGCGACGTTATTTCGGAACAGAGCAGCTACGTGCCTCAGCCGGGCGAGACGCGGCTAATGATCGTAACGTTTCCGCCTGACTCTGTCATGGCGTCCATTGAGCCAGCCGCAGCCGGGCAGGAGTTTGCGGAACACATCCCCGATTTAGCGGCGAAGATGGAGCTCGACAATCCCGGGATGCATACTACGGACACCGTCGATTACGGGCTCGTGCTCGAAGGCGAGGTGTGGCTGGAGCTCGACGAGGGCAAACAGGTCCGCCTCAAACCGCATGATGTCGTCGTGCAGAACGGGACCCGCCATGCATGGCGAAACAAGAGCGACAAGCCAGTGAAGTTGGCCTTTGTTCTTATCGGCGGGAAGCGCAAAAGATAATTAGGCGGCCGGTGGTGCGCCTAGGACGGTCGAGACATTGACGCGCTTGCGGTGCGTGCAGATTGCGGCCGCAATGGGTGATTGGTGATCGTGACCTCGCGATCGTGGACGGGATAGGTCAAATCCAGCAACCCGGAATCAGGCATCGACGATGGGAAATAGACCTGGGCCGGGCATTTCATATCGAGCGCAGGACGGAGCGGCGTTGTCATATCGCATCGATTTTTCGCCGGCGAGCGCCGTTCTAACCGGCGCCGCGAGATTCATTTGCGAGGGGCGGGCGAGAATCCGAGGCGCGTCACATTGCTTTGTGCGGCGCGGTGCCCAGAACGGGCCAAGAAAACTGCCGCGCATTCCCACAGGATCTTGAGCGAAAATCCCTAGGCGAAGGGCCTGAAATCACTTCGGGCGAGCTGCGGCAATGGCCTTCTTTCTGCCCAGGCGATGGCCGATCGAATGGAATAATTGGCCCATGCGACGGCCGATTTCTCAGCTACATCCAAGCGTTCAATCGCGCGGAATTACGGTGAGCAGCATCATTGTTGATGGGCTTCACGCGCAAAAAACAGCGCTGCCAAGCCCCAAATGACCGACGACTGGGCTCGATTGAAGGCCCGAATTATCGCGTCCACTGCGGGGAATGAGACATATCGAAAATGGTAAAAGGCAGTGAAAGACACCCTCCTGGCGTCTTGCATGTGTCTGTCTGCACATCGTTTTCGATGGAGGGTCGCATTCGCTGCTCGTTTGCCAACCCTCCGCACCGGCCGCTAACCCCTTGTTCACGCCATCTGATCCCTCCGGCTTACGCCATGGCGGATCCGGGTTTGTCGTGACGGTGTCGTTGCCCCAACGAAACAAGATCCATGGCTCTGCACGATATCAATCAACATTGCCCTCGCGGGGCGCCGGCAAGGCGCATCCGGCTCTCGCAGGGCGGCGTTCCACAGCAGCCACATCGCCCGCGGCGCTGGGGTTGGAAGCGTGCTGGCGTCGCGCGATCATTATGCCGCCTTTCGCACGCGGCGCGTCGTCATCAAGATCCGGCTGATCAAACTGGCGGGACGAGGTCTCAACGGTGCCCGCGCCCATCTCCGCGATCTCCAGCGCGACGCGTCACCCGCGAAGGCCTGCCCGGTGATCCATATGACGCAGCGAACGACCGGGTGGACGGCGCAGGCTTCCTCGATTCGGTACGACGGGGACCGGCGTCAGTTCCGATTCATCGTCTCGCCCGAGGACGCGATCGACTATCCAGACCTCAAGGATTTTACCCGGCGACTGATGCGCCAAATGGAAGAGGACCTCGGCACGAAGCTCGATTGGATCGCGGTCGATCATTACAATACCGGCCACCCGCACAGCCACATCGTGCTCCGCGGCAAGGAGGATCGCGGCAAGGATTTGGTCATTGCCCGCGACTATCTGAGCCAGGGC
>JASHOB010000061.1 GCA_030041335.1 Alphaproteobacteria bacterium
CCAAGGCTCTAGCGCCGAGCAATCCTCACCTTCTTGGTCCACGCCGGGACAGCTTTGGTGAAGCTAAAGCACCGATACCCCTATAGTCGGCTCTCTGCAAACAAAAAAGCCCACCGCCAGTTCAGGGCAAGCGGTGGGCCAAGTAAGGAGTAAACGTATGCTTGTCGCAGGCCAGCAACGAACTGCGACAGGACTACGATATCGTTGTCGCCGACCATATCAATGCGAATGAATCACCTTTTGTCCGGGAAATAATCGTCGGCGGTTTTCCCATTCTTCCCTGTGGCAGTAAGTGCATGTCGTCTGCGTTCAAGGCATAAAAGCCCCGACCGCGCGGGCCGGGGCTCCATGAAGTGCAAATTGCACTCCTTGCTATTCGGCGGCCACGGCAAGCCGCTGCACGTCATCGCGGATCGCCAACACCAGGCGGTCCTCGAGATACTGCAACGCAAGCGGCTGCTTCAGGTAGGTGAAAAACTCGACCTTCCCCAGCACGTCATAAGCCGACCTGGCCCGGAAGCAGATAATGGCCCTCTTCACCTTGGCGTAGCGCGCGTGCGCTAACGCATAGGCCCGCTCACCACCCTCGCTTGCAGGGCAGAGAGCCTTATCGAATTTCGATTCGGCCGCCATCAGTTCCGCGAGGCGCGGAGATAGTTTCGGCGTCGGCGCCGATCCGCCATATGGCATCTGTGTCCGGACCGGACACATAGGTAACGAAACGTACCGGAGACATAGGTTATAACCCGGCGCCGAACGGGTTGTCCGTGGGTTGCAAGGTATTCTGCTCCAGATCGATGAAGCCGAGATCGTAGCTCATGAAGCTGACGATCCAAATACCGAGCCGCTGCCCTGCCAGGGCGGTCGAGATATTGACGCGCTTGCGGTAGATGCAGATGCGGCCACACTGAGTGACCAAGACCTCGCGATCATGGGGGGATAGGTCAACTCGGGCAGCCCGGAATAAGGTTTTGACGATGGCGCATAGACCTCGGCGGGGCATTTCATGTCGAGCGCTTCATGAGGCCGCGCGGTATTGAATTCGGCGATGAAGTCGCGCCGAAGCGAGCCTGCTGCTGCAGGAAGTTCATGCCCGCCGGCCTGGTCGCCTCCTTCTTCAGGGTCAGATGCATCCGCTCATGGCGTCCATTCTGCTGAGGATGGCCGGGCTTGATGCGTTCGATCTCGATGCCGAGCCGGAGCCACCAGACGGAAAGCTTGGAAAGATTGAAGAGACCATTGGGGCTGGCGAACGGGACACCATTGTCGGAGCGGATCGCGCCCGGCAGGCCCCGTTCGCGGAAGAGCTGCTCGAAGGTGGTCATAGGTCAGCTCGGGTGCTTCGTCACGATCAATCACCAGAGCGCTCTTGCAGAAGGCCGCTGTGCTGAACGTTGGCTTAAGTAGGAGCTTCATTGGGGACATCTGTCGGGTCGCGCGAAGCAACTGCGTGCGGTGAATGCTCATCAATTGGCAATGCTACCGAGAATGTGGCCCCTCGATCTGAATTGTTGGATGCCGATAGGCGGCCACCATGGGCGTCGATGATGGATCGGGAAATCGACAGGCCTAGTCCAATGCCGGTCGATTTGGTGGTGACGAAGGGTTGGAACAAGCGCTCCGCCACACCGGTGGCAATGCCGCTGCCGCGGTCGCTCACCGTGACCTGCGCGAACCGTTTGTCATCACAAGAGGTCGCAATGGTCAGACCGCGATCACTGAGCTTGTTGTCCGCCATCGCGTCGCAGGCATTGACGACCAAGTTCAAGAGCACCTGTTTCAACTGAACCGGATCGGCTCGCACGGCAGGCAGGTTGGTCGCGAGCTTGGTCGCGACGCTCACATTGTCTTCGAACAGCCTGCGGTCCGCCAACTCCAAGACATCGGCGACGATGCCGTTGAGGTCGACCGGCTCGAGATGTGCGTCCGCCTTCTTATAGAGTTCCCGCAAGCGCTTGATCACGTTACCCGCGCGCTTGCTGTCAGCAGCTATGTCGTCGAAGATTTCATCAACTTGGACGGTGTCACTCGGCTCCCGTCGAAGAAAGCGCTTTCCTGCCTGCGCGTTACTGAGTATCGCCGTCAGCGGGTTACTGATCTCGTGGGCGATGGCGCCAGAGAGTTCGCCCAGGAGCGAGACGCGGCCTAAATGCGCCAATTCTCGCCGCTGTAGTTCGAGCGCCGCCTGCGCCCGCCGCCGCCGCCGCGCCTGGACAATCAACGCGGCGATGAGAAACGCTTGCAGCGCCAAAGCCGCCGCCGCGCCCGTCACCACCCATTTATGCTCATCCCACAGCGACGGCTGCCGAAACCGAACGATGGTGCCGGGCGGCAGGTTGGCTTCGCTCAGACCCCAGCGCTGCAGTTGTCGCCAGTCAACGATGGTGCTGGTGGCCGCAACTATTCGTAGGCCGACCACATGTTCATTAAGTAATCGGACAGCCAGCCTGCCCGTTTGCCGGCCTTCAGTCTCGAAGTCTTCGACATTGCCGCCAACATTTCCGTGCCCGATGAGGAGCTCAAACGGGCTGTATACTGGGACGCTCGCTGCCGCCGTTACCTTTTCGTCTACCTGCCACCCTACCAAGCGCTGGCCAGCACCATCGCGGATGATGCCCCTATCCACCAAAAAAGTTCCCCGAGGCAGTTTGCCGACGGCGCGTAAGAGGTCAGCCATGACGAAGTTGGACCAATAGAGGATCTTCAGCCGGTGCGCGAACGCCTTCAGTCGCTCCGGCTCAAGGGCCAGGTCGTGCCGGTCGGTATCGGTGGTGCCACTTAACATGATCATCGTGGTGGCGTCCGGCTGCAGGTGGAGTGCCAGATCGACTGTCGGCGCTGGATTGAAACGGGTGACAATCCCGGACACGTTTGATGGGACCCGGAAGGCTGTTAGCTGGTCCTGGGGCACCCAAGCGAACATAAACTGGCTATCGGCAAACAAATAATCTCGTCGTTGCAAGAGAAAATCGAGCGCTTCGGGAGAGATCGCAATGACGACATCCATGTGTCGACCGGCGTATTTGTCGTGAAGAAACGAAGCCACTCGAGCGGCGTACTCGGCACTCGGAAACTGCCCGAGATCAAGAAACTCGGCATAGATCTCGACACGGGAGGACAGCTCCGATTGCATTTCCCGGCGAATGCCGGATTCAAGCTGATTGAATGGGATAATGCTGTCGTCGAACGGACTAACAATCAATGCTCTTCGCGGTTCATCTGCGAAGACCGGACCAGCCGCCATAATTGAGAGGACTCCAAGGACGCAGTACGCTTGGTGGGAGCGTCCTCGGTGCGTCGACCTTGCGTTGCGTCCAGCCATTCTCCATGTCAGTACTATTTGAATTCGGGGGTTGTATATTAGACACATTCCCCTCTAGCCATAAGGGAAATCCCTTAGGGTCGGAAACCTAAGGTCATAAGCCGGCTTGGCGGTTACTTTGAGCTGTGGGGTACGCGCTCGCCGGTAGGCAGGATAATCTTGAACAACTCATGTGCGCTTGCAGGCTCTTCGAGGGAGCGACGCCACCCCCATGCCACTGGCGTGAAGCCCATCTCGCCCGCCAGCTTCATGATCAACGGCGTCGCTCGATTTCATGATCGACAAATAAGGCGACTGGTTGCCGTGATCGTCCACCAACGGCTGATTGGCTTGCGCTTCCCCCGCCATGGCGTAGAGGTCAACCAGTTCGCAATAGGTCGAGGTGCTTTGGTCAATAGGTGACCGGACCAGAGTAGCACGCGTGACGCGGGAAGCGACCCGAGGTGCGCTAAGCGAGTCAGGTGGAGAGAACGAGAGAACGGAGGGCCCTTTGTCCCGATATTCAGTGCGCATTCTTCCCTCCCCGCCCAGCTAGCCCCTCCCCTCTGCCACTAGACTAGCTGCTCGGTTGAAGGAACTTCGGCTCAATGCCTCCAATTTCCGCTGCGCGGTTGGAAAGCGCTCGTTCGGCCAGTTGCAAACAGGTCAGATCAGACGGCCGTTGCATAGTTCAAGAGATTCGTACCACCTTGCCAATATTTTGAGGGATGCATCCCTGCTTTGGGATACTCGCCTTTCACTTGGCCCGAGCTGTCATAGCAGAAGCTCGTGCGACTGCCGCCCGGACTACCGGGCGGCAGCACAAAAAGCGACTTCGGCCCAATCTGCGACTACCTTATCCCGCCGCCGTGCGCGGTCTCCAGCGCCTTTCTCTTTTGCTCCAGCTTGTCGAGCACGTCTCCGACACTCCAATGGTCGGGCCGTTGTCGTGGTGGAAATTCAGCCAGGGTCTGGAGCCACTCCGCCACCAGCGCTCCGGCTGGCAGCAGCATAAAGAAGCGCTCTCCACGCCATCGGTCGTAACCCATACTGAAACTTGAGTCAGCGCTTTCGAACGGGTCGCTCCGGAGATTAAAGAGCTTCGGGAGCCTCAATGGCACGAACGGCTCCTGCCACCCTAAGAATCCTTCCCCGCGTTGTTCCACGAAATGCACCTTCCAGTCGCCGTAGCGGATTGCCATCAGGTCGCCTTCGTCACTCCAATACAGGAATCCTGAGCGCGGACCTTCCTTCACCTCGCCTTTGAAGAACGGCAAAAGGTTCACGCCGTCGAGATGGACCTTGAAGGTCTTGGCACCAGCCCGATGGCCTTTCTTTACCTTCTCGACGATTTCCGGCTCGCCCGCGGCTGCCAGCAGGGTCGGCAGCATATCTTGATGTGAGAAGATTTCATTATATTCCGTGCCTGGCTTGATTACGCCCGGCCACCTGATTGCACAGGGCACGCGCCAGCCGCCTTCCCAGTTGGTGTCCTTTTCGCCGCGGAACGGTGTGGCTCCGCCGTCGGGCCAAGTAAACTCCTCCGCACCGTTGTCCGTCGAATACATTACGATTGTATTGTCCGCGATCCCTAATTCATCGAGCTTATTCAGGAGCAGTCCAACGTGGCCGTCGTGCTCGACCATGCCGTCCGGGTAAAGACCCCGTCCAGTCTTTCCTTCGGATTCCTTTTTCAGGTGCGTAAAAGCATGCATCCTGGTTGAATTCCACCAGCAGAAGAACGGCCTGCCCGCCTTGTGCTGCCGTTCGATGAAATCGAAGCAAGCGGCATTGACTTCCTCGTCGATGGTCTCCATTCGCTTCTTGGTGAGTGGGCCGGTATCTTCGACCTTTTGCGTCCCGTCCGGCTGTGCGTAGGCGCGGAGAACGCCGCGCGGCCCAAACCTCTTCTTGAATTCGGGGTTCTTCGGATAGTCGGCGTTTTCCGGCTCTTCCTCGGCATTCAGATGGTAGAGGTTGCCGAAGAACTCGTCGAAACCGTGCACTGTCGGCAAGAACTCGTCCCGATCGCCGAGATGGTTTTTGCCGAACTGTCCGCACGCGTAACCCAACGGTTTTAACAAGTCCGCGATTGTTGGGTCTTCCGGTTGGAGGCCGAGTTTCGAGCCGGGCATACCGACTTTGGTCAAACCGGTCCGTATCGGAGACTGTCCCGTGATGAAGGCGGCACGACCGGCTGTGCAACTCTGCTGTCCATACCAGTCAGTGAATATCGCACCTTCTTTGACTATGCGATCGATATTCGGCGTGCGATAGCCCATGACGCCACGATTGTAGGCGCTGATATTGAACCAGCCGATATCATCACCCCAGATGATGAGAATATTCGGTTTGTCCGCCTTTGCCATTGTCGATCTCCTGCCGTTCAAGGGTAGGCGCGTTGACCTTCAGCCTCGTCGCGCGGGCACCTTCGATGCCTTCTTGCGCTCTCACCCTTGCTCAGGTGAGCCCACCAATCTCGAAAGCTGCACCGACGATCGTGGCAACTGGCCTTTGGGAGTGCCTATCCAGGTCGTGCCGCTTGATCTGCTGCAGCAAAAAAAGGGTGCGCCGGTTGATGTATGAACATCTGCCGATGTCTTTGGCGCGCCACTAAAAATCGGTGTCACGCGCGTGGTCCCTCGGACTTCCCCACAAGAACTCTGACCCAGGTTCTACGTGTCTGTGTTCACGATGCATATCGGGGGAAACCCTCAAGCCCATCGATCTTTTTCATTATCTCGCTCGATTCGTACCTTGTCCCTCGGGCAATTACGTCTTTATCGCTCTCTGAACCGCACCGCAGCGTCACGAAATCCGCGATGCGATAATTCGCACCGACTTTGTCCAACAGCACATCGAAATTGGTACCGCTCGTGCTGTTTCGGATGGCTGCAATTACGTCGAGTCTTGCCGGGAGCGCTACTCCAAGAAAGCTCTGCCGCTCGGGGTTTACTCGGATTGCACGGTAAAGACATGACAACCACTGTAGTGCCAGGCTTCACGATCAGGCGCTCGCTTCTTACCGGCCTTGCATTGGCTAGCTGCTCGCCTCCGTAGTTGCGAGAGCAATAGAGCTGCTGAAAACGAACTACCGAGGAAGGGTGAGGAGACACATGAATCGCAGGGTCGAATACATTCTCGTCGCGGTTCTGATCCTCGGAGCCGCGGCCTTAGGTGCGGGCGCCGCCCTCTATTTTGCCTACCCGGTGCAGGTCGGCGCGGTCGCCGGTGCGGCGCGCAGCACCCTTTTGTCGTTTAACGAACCTCCAGGCGCAGTGAGGACGGAAGCAAACTCGGACTACAAGGCGCCTGTCGCGCCGCCCCAACCACCCTCACGCCCGGCGCCGAGCGGCGCCGCGGGCGACTGGCCAAGCTACAACAAGACCCTCACTACGGAACGGTACTCGGAGCTCAGCCAGATCAACACGAAGAACGTCAGCGAACTGAAGGTTCAGTGCACCTACGACACCAAGCAGTACGCGGCCTTCGAATCTGGTCTGATCATGGTCGAAGGTGCGCTGATCGGGACGACCGAGTTCGACATCTTCTCGATCGACCCGGCGACCTGCAAGGAGAACTGGCGCACGCACGAGGACTATCCTCCCGCCATGCTCTCCGCCAATCGAGGGGCGGCCTACCTCGACGGCTTCTTGTTTCGCGGGACCAACGATGGTCGGGTCCTGGCCTACGATTTCAAGACGGGCAAAAAGGTCTGGGAGAGAACGATCGCTGATATCAACAAAGGGGAGACCGTCCCGGCCGCGCCGATCGCCTGGAACGGCGTCGTCTTCATTGGCAACGCGGGAGGCGACTTCAAGGGCGGCAAGGGGCACGTGTTCGCGCTCGACGCCAAGACCGGCAAGATTGTCTGGGAGTTCTTTGTCGTCCCCAAAGCGGACGGCGACAATGTCCGCGGACCGCTGGCGGCCTCGGCGCCCGACACGTCGACCTGGAAAAATGCGCCCGGGTTCCCCATCAGCGGTGGCGGCCTCTGGACCTCGTTTAGCCTCGACCCCGAAAGCGGTCTCCTATACGTCCCGGTCGGCAACCCGGCGCCCGACCTCGCCATCGACGTGCGCGAGGGCGAAAATTTCTACACCGACTCGGTCGTCGTGCTGGACGCCAGGACCGGTGCCTACAAGACGCACTTCAAGCTCGTGCCCAGGGATTGGCACGACTGGGACGCCTCGAACCCCCCGGCGCTCATCCACACGATGGGGGGCAAGAAGCTAATGGCGGTGGCGCCGAAGGACGGACATCTGTATGCCTTCGATCTTGCCGACAATCATCTGCTCTATCGCGTTCCCGTCACCACGATCGACAACGCCGAGGAGCCTTTTTCGCCGGAGAAGGACGTCCATTTCTGCCCAGGCGCTGCCGGCGGCACGGAGTGGAACAGCCCGGCCTACGATCCGCGAACCAATCTGATCATCGTCGGCGACGTCGATTGGTGCGATACGGTGAGAATCCAGACCAAGGAAGAGCTCCAGGGCGTCGCCGTCGGACAACCGTGGTTCGGAAACGGGATGCTCAATCCGTTCGATATCGCGGGCAAGTTCTCGCGGCCGGACAAGGATTGGGCCGGATGGATTCACGCTATCGACGTCGACACGGGTACGTGGAAGTGGCGCCTGAAGTCGGATTATCCGATCGTGGCCGCCGTAACGCCAACTGCCGGAGGCCTCTTGTTCTTCGGCGACGTCGGCGGAGACCTCTACGCCGTCAACGCCGAGACGGGCGAAAAGCTCTGGGGCCGGAAACTCGGCGGTCCGCTGGCTGGCGGCGTCATCACCTATGCGGTGAATGGCGTGCAAAAACTCGCGGTTGCGACCGGCCTCGTCAATCCCCTCTGGCCCGTTCCGGTCAGGACCGCGAGGATCACCATCCTTGGCCTCGCGAGCGAACCGGGAAGCCAATGAGGACCCGTCGTAGAGGTTCGCCCAATCGGGCGAGGTGCCGGCTGCGGTCGAACGACCGCTACGCGTTGGTTGACGTCAGGTTTCTGACTCCTCCTCGCCAGGGCATCACCCAGGCCAGGCGCGGCAAAGTGATAACATGAGCGATCACGATC
This sequence comes from Alphaproteobacteria bacterium, assembly GCA_030041335.1. GTDB lineage: Bacteria > Pseudomonadota > Alphaproteobacteria > ATCC43930 > CGMCC-115725 > JAATGI01. The sequence goes on from JASHOB010000061.1 coordinate 8,376, forward strand.
CAGCGCAGCTGAAGTTGCTGCCGACATTCGTGGATTGCGCTGCTTATCATTCTGATCATTGCTGGGGCTGTGTGGCACGGGATCACGGTCGACGCCACAGACCGGCTGCGGCGCGACCTCATCGAACGACCAACCATTACCATGAGGTTTCGCTTCGTCTTACAGCCATTAATGGCTGCGATTGCGCGTTCCGAGTTGGCACCAGGGGACGCGCGCACCTTGTCCGTCAGATTGTTGTGTAATCGCCGGGAACGCTTCGGGCGGATCATCCTTCTCGGTGTCGTGATGGACGTAATTTACCAAGCTCTGGTACTTAAGGCATTCTACCCAACGATGCGGTCGTGGTAGCCCGATGCTCACATTTGATTCTTCACGGCTTGGGCTTGGTGTTGCGTCTATGGCGCGCTCGTGCATCGGCGCGCCCCGCGCCCTGACCGCCCCCATGGTGGTCGTTCCAGGCCGCCTCGCCGTCATTCGAATGCGGACGTTTGCCCGAGCATGGCAGTCGCTGCCCAGAAGTGTGCAGCGGGTGATCGATAGGAGACATTCGCACCGGATTTCTGCCCGATCTAAGTAATGGTTCCGCCGCCCCCGTGCGCGGATCCCTTCGCTGGCGTTAAGAATAGGGAACGTAATTCACGTTCCCCGAACACTCGGCCAATTACTCTAAACGAAAAGAATGGAATCAAACCGATAGACAGGACAATGGTAGCGAAAAGCCAGTCCCTCAGGCTCCCGTCACCGATACGCGGGAAACTCCCACTGATCGTCTTTCCCTTGAATTTCCCAACCACTACTTCTTCGACTATATAGAATACCAGCAATAAAAGTGTGAACGCGACCGATTTGGCTAAGATCGTATAGATGGGTCTTTGTTCTCTAGACCACTCTGCAAAGCTAAAGTCTTCGGCAATTAGTATCACTTTTCCAAAAATTAGGGCATTGACGATGGCAAAGCCATAAAAATGGAATTGTATACCATCTTTCGCGGCAACCACCGCTTCATGGAGGGCGAGTATTCCGAAAAACAAAAGAAGATAAACGCCAATTTCAACGAAGCTTATGATCTGGTGGTAGAGTCCCTGTCTGGTCATCAGAATTCAATTCCGGAAAGATAGCGTCTAGCGGCCGTCATGAGACGGCATCGTCTGAACAACCTGTTCCTCGACGGCGTCGGCATTGAAGCTCGCAGACCGTCAATCTCCAGCTTCGCTGGTTCACTCGCCTCGGAAGCTGCCCGTTCAGGAGTCAACGGAGTCTCCGCTCTGTCAGCCTTTTTTGGTGCACTGACCTCTCTCGCGTCATGGGATCATGCCGCACTCGAACATCTTTGTAACAATCGGGGCGGACACCCTCCTGAAGAATTCAGCCCGCATTCCGGGATCTTCGCGAAGCAACTGAATAAGGCGTTCTTCTGCCGCGCTCCTTGGTTGGTTCTGTTTAGCAGCTCGCTGCTCCCACAACTGCTCGCAGCTGGCACTCTTGTACTTTTGCACAACCCGGTTAGCGATCCGGTCCAGCATTGGATATTGCTGCGCCACCGCAACTCCCCCGATCAGAGATACGGAAAGCACGCCCAAAATCCAGAAATACTTCTTCATGATTCTACCTCCCAAAATTTCGAACAGAGTTGCTTCAATCTTCTGATCAATGTCTCATACGCCTCCGCTAAGGCGGAGCTGCAAAGGACGCAGCCAACCCTTCAGACAATCTAAACCCAATAAAAGCAATGCGGTGTGTTCGCCGGATGCGGACGGAAAGCACGATCAAGAGAGGACATCACCCAATGTCTAGCACTAGCCTGGCCGGTCCACCATCAGTACAAACACTGATTCGACGTTTGGAATTGGTGGATTACCTCAGCGGCCCACCATGGCACGTCCCACTGCTATGACGCTGTCACGTACGGCCGCTTTGGGTCGGTTCCTGCCGAGCCTGTCCGACCTCAACGGATGCCCGCTTTCTTCCACTCTTAAGCCGAGAAGCAGGCCGACTTTGGCCAAATTCGGACATCAAAAAATAGCGGATTGGCGATCCGGCTCTGACCCGCTCAGTGGAAATTAGCGCATGTTTATCCCTGTCCGCTCTCTAGCGGTTATGAGTGCACGCCCAGCGAAAATGTTGAAACACACTTTCGGACACAGCTGCGAACGCCGATTTATTCCTCGGCGTCGCCTAAACGCCGGCGACACCCAAACCCGCCTTCGCAGAAATTGGTTTTCTTATAATGCCACGGCCTACAGAATGGCTGCAGATTGGTCGGGTCGAGCCGGCGCTCAGGAGCGCCGCGGATCGGAATGATGTAATCGAGAGTTTGGGCGGGATGCTCGACTCCGATCCGCTCGCGCTCGCGGGAACTGTTCATCGGCTCCACAGATCGCTCCGCCGTTGCACGTTCAGCCAGAAGTCGGGACTGTTCCCGAATACGCAGGAGGGTGAGCGCCGTGGCTGTGGTCATTGAGATTGACGCCTTCCGCCTCGCCGCGGCTGCCGTCCCACCGGAACATCAGCCGCCCCTGACCATTGAAGCGGATCGATTGGAATCCTGCCAGATTGGCGCGCAGCTTCTCGAAGTGATTGCTGGGCGGCACGCGCAAGTCCTGATTGGGGACGTCATGGCAGGATACCGATGACGGCAGTAATGATGGCCGTGCGACGATCATATTGTGCCTGTTCCAGTTTACCAATTTCCGCAGCAACCTGATCACCACGCGCAATGAGATCGGCACGCATTTTTGTTGAGTTGCTCTTTAGACTGATGACGGCCTCGCCCCATGTCACTTGCCGATGCGCCAACTTCACAAATACCGCGGTGTCACTATTCCATGACGCTTCAATGATGGGCCCGACGCTGGGGATAGTCACATTGGCCTCCCGCAACAGGGGCTCCAAGCATCTATTCACGTCACCGGTCCAGGAACCAAGAGCCGCTATCTCACTATTTGTTGCCAATTTTTTGTCGACCATCTGCGTCAGCGTTGCGTTGTCCAGGTCTGTTAATGGCATATGCTCGTTGAGGACTTGGTTGCTTGGCTTCCGCGCCGCTGCTGCACGGCACTGAACGGCGTGCTGCGCGGCCGCGCGAAATCGCCGCAAATTGTTCTGGGCGTTCATCTGCGACCGGGGTAATGACTCGCAAGCGCTGAGCAGCGCCACCACAACCGCGCAAGCGGCAACACACCATAATTTTGCGGGAGCTAGGTACCCGCTGATGTCCCGTCGCCTTCTCGGTGCAATCAGTGAGCACGAGGCGGTGAAGGATTGATAGTCGGGCATTGCTTCCTTTCGTGCCGCCGCTGAGAGCATGCTCCTGTTCGCCAGACGTTGCCAAGCCACCTAATAGGCGAGGAATTTAGCGCATCATGTTTCGACACGTAACACGACCGCCCCGCCCGGCCGAATCAAAATGCGCGAGGTAAAGACTTAGCGACTATCGTTGCACTTTGCGCGAAAGCGCGATCCGCCTTGTGGACGTCCAATATTGAACCGAAGATAATTCAACCGCCGCGCATGACCGGCAGACCGGACGCCACCTCGTCAGAACACTCGACGCCCGGCTCGGCGGCGGCACCAAGCTGTCTTCAGAAGGCTCCAGCTGCGATTTTATCGGCCGAGACGAGCAAGCGCCTCGCGGAGCGGATCGCCGGAGACTTGCAGCAAGCCCCCGATCGAGCGGTCCAATTCGAGGATCAGGAAGATCGCGACGGAAGCCGACAACGCACAAAGACCAAGAACGCCTACCACCGTCGCATTGCGCGGAGCGAAAAGCCCGTAACTTGCAAAGATGATGCAGAGCCAAAACACGAGCGCGACCAGGAATGGGGTCGGGATCGCTGTTTGCAAATTGCCGAACAGCAACGCAACGCGCCGCCCAATATCGAACGTTTCTGTTAACGCCTTGTCGCGGAAGAGGCTTTGCGCGGCGTTGCCCGGTGGTAACGCTTCGATCTTTTCGTATAGCTCTTCGATCGGCGAGCCGGACGGCTCCATGGTTTGCTGCCGAGCACCGCCGGCTGGCCAATACCGTTGGAGCGTGGCAGCAATCGCGCTGCGAAGCAGCGATCGGGATTCCTTCGTCTCTGGGCCGTAGAGCGCAAGTTGTCGGTCAAGCAGGACCGCGTCCGCCGACATCTGCACGAGATGGTCTCGGCGCGCGTCGTTCGCGTCTTTGGCAGAGGCGATCAAAAGGCTCAGGACTAATGCCACCATGGTTGCGATCAACGACACGCCGAGCCGGGCGGCGTCTTTGGAATCCGTGCTGAGATGATGGTCGGGCAGCAGGTCGCGCAGGAACATCGCCGCGGCCGCGCTGCCGAACACAAGTGCGAACGCAAGCGCAGCGACGATTATGGAGTTCACAGGTTTCATCTCCAAGGCTTGAATGTACGAGGTGGGTTGCCGCCGATAGGCTAGCGCTGATGCCGAAGAGTGCAGTGCACCGGGCCTAAAAGCATTCAGGCCCTACTAGGCATCGAGCTCCGATAGCCAACGCAGCGCGCGCAGGCCAGGCGCGAAGAAGTACTCGCCTCCACGCGTCACCACGAAACGCGGCAGACCCTGCAGGCGCCGGCGAATGGGCGCCTTGGGAATCGTGAACGCTCCCGCCCCATCATTTGCGCCGGCAATCGGGTCCTTGTTACCGCCCCCTCCGAAGAAGTCGCCATCATTCATCCACTCTCGCTGGACGAACTCGAACTGCCGATCCAAACGCGAGCCAACAAAGACGAACGCCAATCCGCGATCGGCGCCGTCATCCTCTGAGATTCCCTCCGGAAGTAACGGGCCGTAACTGGTGCCGCGGCGGATCATTCGATGCAGCCGCGGAGTGCCGCTCACATTGGCGTCGCGTGGATTTGCTCGCCGAATGTGCGATCCCGGCGGCGTCTTGAGCCCCTTCGGGTCGTCGTCCTCATACATGAAGGCGTTGTTTCGCTTGGGATCGGCGCCTAATTCCGGATCATCGCGCATCGGGCTGAGTGCCAGCGGCGCGCCACTTTGCCAACGCCCCATCATCTTTGCTCCGAGGTATGCTTCTTCTTCTAGACTCGATGCGTTCGCCTTCAGGTACTGGCGGAATTTTGCGACGCGCTGGTGCAGCTTTCGAAAGACGACGTACGTGCCGTTGCGTCCGAGAATCTCCGGCTGCGGCATGGGCGGATACTCGTTGGTCTCGTCGCGATACCCGAGAAAGAATTCGCCGGCTCGCAGCGGTGGTTCCGAAGGATTGCTTCCAGGAATGCCGCTCCCCTCGACCGCTGGATGACTGATGCCGTCCCTGAATCCAAAATGCTCTTTTTCGGAAGCAAGCGCGTAACAATCGAGGCGCCAAATGAGGCTGATCCCCGACATCGCCTCGTACGTTTTGTGGGCGCGCTCGAGAATCGCTTCGAGCCGCGACTTGTCGGGCGAGAGCGCCGATATTCCAAGGTGGACATCCGGGCTGCCGAGCGGCTTTTCCCAATTTTCAGGAGCGCTTTCGCCGACGTCGCCTAGCATCGCGGCACGCGCCGCCATCCCCTGTTTGAATGGGAGCGGAAATGTGTCGAGCGCATCCTGAGGCAGACCGAGCGCCTTCAGGCCTTGGAAGGTCAGCGCGGCGCTTACCCAGGCCTCTCGATCGACGTGCGCCGGATCCGTTGCGGGCATGAGAACGGGGATAAGTCGCCGCAGAACTTCGCGACCGGCGTGCTTATCGTCAATACGCAGCACGATATAGGTACCGGCATACGGCGAGGGCCGCGGATGAAGGGCTCCGCTTTGGATGTCCGCCAACTCAAGCTCCATGGGAGCCATTTCCATTATTCGGATGCCAGATCGAGCAGCGGCTTCAACGCCGGATGTTTGAGCGCCTCCTCGGCCTGAGGGTGCTCGAGCACTTTCTCGAACGCTTTCCGAAGCTGTTCGCCTTTCTGTACGTCGCGACACGTTACGTTCGGGAAAGTCGGGAAAAAGCCGGCGGCGAGCACACGATTAGCGTTGAAAACGTCCTTGACGGCGCGGCTGTTCTGTTGGAGCGGGTGATCGGGGTTGGCGATGTCGCCCTCCGGCACCTCGTTCGTGTGCTGCAGGATCTTAGCGTACTCGACCCAATTGTTTCGAACGGCGAAGGTGTCGTCAATGTACGGATCCCAATCCGTATCGAAGGAGGTCAGCCAGCAGAGCCGGGTGTCGTTGTCGAACAGCACGTGCCTGACATCGTGCACCCCGATCTTGACATTGACCGCGACGACTCTGGGGTCCTCGAACTGTTTTCGAAATGGTGTCTCATAGAAGTTTCGGATCGCTTCCCGGATCAGCTTCTCGTGGCCCGGTTTCACCGTGTAGAACATGGTGACTTCGCCGCGCTTTCCGGTCTTCGTCCCCATGTAGCTGGTGGCCGCTAGAGCCGCTTCAACGTCTTTCGTTGCCACGGGTTACCTCCTCGATCGTCTTTAAGGATCGGACATCATCAGTACGTTGTCTCTATCGCGGCTCCTTTGAGTCGCAAGAGTCCGTCAAACGTCGCGTATTTGTAGGCGTAGGAATAGGTGGGGGTATTCAGCGTGACCGCGTTGAGGTCGTCGAGCCCGCCGCCAAAATGGATCACCATCTGCCCGATTCCTACGAGCTCGGAAGCGATGTCCCCAAGACAATGGACGCCGAGAACGCGCCGATCGTCCTTTCGGAAGAGCAGCTTCAACAGCCCCCCGTGACCGGTGATCGCCCCTCGCGCTGTGATGGCGAGCTCGCTTCGGCCGACCTCATACTCGATCTTCGCAGCCCGACACTGCTCTTCGGTGAAACCAGCGCCTGCAACTTCCGGCATCCCATAGACCGCCGAAACGGGGAGCGGATCCACGACCTTTTTGAACGGGATGTCGAAGGCATGGCACGCCGCACAGCGACCCTGTTCCATAGCGATCGACGCCAATGACGGCGCGATCACGTCTCCCACGGCATAGATCCCATCGGCCGTCGTGCGAAACTGCTCGTCGACGACGATCCGGCCGCGGCCGTCGAGCTGCACGCCGACCTCTTCCAAGCCTAGGCCCTCAGTATTGGCGACGCGGCCGGCCGCGAAGAGCACCGCGCCGGTCTCGAACGTCGCGCCTGTGGAGAGGGTTACTGCGAGTTTGCCGTTCCCGCGATCGATCGCGTCGGCGCCCGCGCCCAAGAAGAGCTCGACATCCCACTGTTCAAACAGCTGCGCCAAACGACCGGCCACCTCGCTATCCATCATCGGAAGGAGCCGGTCTTCTCTGTTGCAAAGCTTCACCTTCACGCCAAGGGCATTAAAGATCGTTGTAAACTCTACACCCACCGGACCACCGCCGACGATGAGAAGATCGGTGGGCAGACGGCCGATCGTGAAGATGTTGTCGGTGTCGAATACCGCCGGATCCTCAAACGGGAAATTCGCAGGCCGAAGAGGCCGGGACCCCGTCGCAACGATGATGGTCTTCGCGAACAGCGTTCGCTCGGCGCCATCGGGCAAGGTAACAACCACGCTTCGCCTCGGGCCGATGCGAGCCGCGCCTTCAAGGTATTCGATCCCCCAGTCGGCTATCTGTCCTCGGATGACGCGCTGCAGCTGTTCGGAGACGAATCGAGCGCGTTCGCGGATCTTCGCGGGTGCGACGTCCGGCGGTGCGGACATCGAGACGCCGTAAATGTCGCGTTCGTGGAAACCGGTGAAGTAGAGCGCGGCCTCACGGAGCGTTTTCGTCGGAGCACCTCCGGTCGTCGTCACAGCGCCGCCGGGCTTCTGCCCCTCCACGACAATCGAGCGATGACCGAACGCCGATGCCACGCTCGCCGAGCTTTGGCCCGCCGGACCGCTGCCGATCACGACGAGATCGTAGGATTCACTCATTTCGCGCAGGCTCGAGCGAATAAGTGTTGAGCCCGGCGCGTCTTGCGAAGCTCGAGATTCATTGTGGCTAAGCGTAACGCCCGATCGCGGTCACCATCCGCCTCGAGCCAAAACTCAGCCGCGTGATCGGCAAAGGCCTCGGGGTGACGCGTCATGAGTTCATCGTAGCGCGCCGCGGCCGCGCTGCGCCACTCGCGGGCTTCCTCCTCGTGCCCAGCTTCCTTCAGAATGCGAGCCAGCGAGGCTGAGTAATCGGGATCGTCGGACGACGTCGCGAGTGTAAGCAATCGAGCAACCGCACCTTCAGGTGCGCCTAGCGCCGCCTCGATCTCGGCCAGATGACCGTCCGCCGCAGCGTACGCAGGCAAAGAACGAAGCGCCGATTCGAACCAAATGCGAGCCTGATGGAGATCCCCCTCCTCCAACCACATGTGGCCGCGCTGGAAGTCGAGCAACGCTGGCGGAAATGGCGATACGTTGCGGTAGCAAGCGCGGCTCTCGTCGAACAACTGCTCGGCTATCTCGATCTCCCCGCAATCCGCGTGCAGCGTAGCCAGGGCTCCGAGCGAATCGAATTCGGCTCGGCGCGTCGCGACCTTGTCGTAGATCGCGATGGCGTCGTCGTAACGTCCGACCGCCTGGAAAATGCTTGCGCGCTCCGCGTCGATGTCGGCGCGATCCGCGCCGAGGTCGTGCGCGGTGTCGAGGTCTGAAAGCGCTTCGGAGAAGCGATGGAATCCGATTCTCACCCGAGCGCGCGCAACAAAAGCCGCCGGGTCAGTAGGCGCATCGCGGGCCAGCTTCTCCGCTGCCGCTTCAGCCCACTCGTAATCGCTAATTCTACTGCGGACTTGACCCCGCAGCGCAATCAGCTCGATGAGCGTGGTCTTGTCGGCGATCCCGGTCCAACCGGCCTCGATCCGCCGTTCAAGGCTTTCGATTTGCGCCTGAAGATTGATCATGGCGAGGGTGCCGGCCGTCAGATGCATCTTGCTATCGGCTCAGTTTGATACGATCTCGGGAGCTTTTGGTACCGGTGGGTTCGGCTCCGGCGGCGCGAGGTATGGGAACGTTGGTGACGCGCGGACCGTTGCCTGGTCCACGCCGTCGCTAATTCGCGGCCCGTTGCCGCCGTTGACCATGATCGTGAGGAACGTGTCGATTGCATCGTCGTTGAGCGATCGGCCACCACACGTCTGATGTGGTATGCGTTTCAGAGCGCTTTGCTCAATCTCGAAGTAACTATCCGGGGCGTACGGCTTTGAGAGGTCGATCACCATGAAATCGGACAAGAAGAGCGCCAACAAGGGGTGAGCGCTGCCAGAGTCGAGCGGCCAATCGACCTTTCCATCGAGGCTATCCCAGAACGCAAGATTGGAGTTCATTCGGGTACGAAGGGCCCCGCCATAGGCGGGGCCGAGCTTGAACGCATCCTCCTGGTTATAGAGATCGCGAAGCTCGATGTCGCGATTAACGGTGTCAAAGTCCTTGGGGAATACGAGCAGATTCTTGACGTCCGGACGACCGTAGCGTTCCAAGCGAATTTCCATCGGACCGGTCGTGACCGTTTCGCCGACGACGGCAAAAAGCGGCCCATCGCCCGGATCGAATGTTCTCGCAATATCGAGTTCGATGACGATGCTCAGTACGTTCTGGCGGAACATCGTCGAGTTTCCTTGTGCGGCAAAGGCGAGCTTCCGTGTGACGATGGTCTCGAGGGCTTTCCTTCCATCGAAAAAAAACGGGTCCATCCGAACTCCCGCAAAGACACGCAATCCCCGACTCTCTGAGCCCAGTTCGTCATTCACGTTGAAGCGCACCGTTGCTCCGGCCGAAGTTGTGCAACTCCCTTTCTGCACGAGCGAATCGCCGTCGCCCGATGGGAGCGCAAAACGACATCCAATCGTGTACTCTTTCCTTCCGACCGCGAACAACGATCCTGGATGATTCGGAGCAATTGTCGCGGGTCGCAGACGCAATCGATACTCGACCGCATCCGAGAAGAGCGCCGCGGTTCCGGCGAACGGAAAGACATTGAGCACCAAGACGAGCGTGCCGGACTGTTGCGGACTCGGGAAGGCATACATATCGGTGATGTCCACAACGGGATCCGCGAAGGCTCGGGGCCCAGAAGCATGGTCCGACATTTCTCGCTACCTATACACTCGATTAGGGCTGTCGCAGTGGCGCAGGGCGCTAGTATCCAATCTCCTTGAGGAAGTTGATAACGATGGCGTTGACCTCGTCAGGCGCCTCTTCCGGCGGCATATGACCGACGCCCGGCATCATGATGATTTCACGCATGTCCCCGAAGTTCGTCTTCAGGGATCTGAGGGCTGGCCCCTGCCGGTCGACCCCGAACAGGGTCGCAAGGGACGGGTCGCGGTCGCCGCCTACGAACAATGCAGGTTGCCGGACAGTCGCTCCGGTAAGAAACGAGGTGTTCTCCCAACCGTTGTCGATGGCCGCATACCAGTTGTTTGCAGGTTGGATGCCGGTCCGGGTGAATTCGCTGAGATAGTAATCGAATGCCTGGTGGCTAAGATGCGGCGGTAGCTCTGTCGGCACTGTATAGGTATCGGAAAAGGTCTCAGGCGGCTTCCAGGCCCAACGCCACTGTTTGTCGACTGGGCAAGATCCCGAAGTTGAATAGAAAACGCCCAGTAGGAACCGACGTAGATCTCCCATAATCTCCATAGCGGCCTCTGGTTGCGCGAGGCACGACTGATAGAAAATTATACCTTGATCCTTGGAAGCCTTCTGCATGGCGGCAACAGGGGGAACCACACCACGAGCGGAAGGCGGACTGCACATCATGACCACACCACGAACGACGTCCGGTCGCATAAGCGCGGCGTTGTACACGACAGGCGAACCCCAATCTTGACCAACAAGCACCGCTGATTTCGCGTCGAGTGCCTTTAAAAGACCAACGACATCTCCGACCAGGTGCGTAATGTTATAAGAGCTCGCGTCATGAGGGCAATCGGTTTGGCCGTACCCTCGCTGATCCACGGCGACGACGCGATAGCCCGCTGCCGCCACGGCTTTGATCTGATGACGCCACAGATACCAAAGGAAGGGGTAGCCGTGGAGCAATATCACGAGCGGCCCTTGGCCTTCCTCAACGTAGTGCATGCGAATGCCGTTGACGGTGGCAAAACGATGGCTGAACGTTTGAGGGTCATCGATACCGTATGCGGCGCCAAGTGAAGCTGTCATCCCTCGAACCTCCTAGGCGATCTTTCCCTAGTGCCGCCGCCCAAGATTGGCCCTGACAGCTATCTCGGACAAGGGTGCTCAATGAGCCGATGATCAGTGCAGTCCGGAAGATAGCATTTCAGCACTGCACACCAAAGGGGACGCATTTTTCCAACCCAGTACCTGCAACGCACTCTAAAGCGGACCCTTTTCGATGATCGAACTCATCTAATGATCCAGTCGTCCCGCCACTCGGCATAAGCAATTCGCTTGCCGCTCGGCACGATCACATAAAAAGACAATTCGTGCTCGCTTGATGCGCCCATCGCGTCCGCGCCCGACAGAATCACCATGTTGCCGACCGCAAGTGTTGCGTGGAAAGTCTTTTTGCCAGGCGGGAGGACAACGTACTGATGCTGGGGGTGTATGGCTGGCCCTTCGTTCGTCCATCCGCAAGCTCTACTACAATCGCGGCTCTCGGTCTTATCGGCGATCGGCTATCGCTTGGTGGACCGATCCGGGACTTTATCGGCAGCCTGAACGACAATTCGGCAATATCGGCTTCGTGATCGTCGGGCTATTCATCCTCGGCTGGATCGGATCGTGGGCGATCTACCACGCTCGCGGCTTCGATCGTCTGGACGCTGGTCCTTAGCCGAGTCTCAAGCCGAACACATAAAGACGGCAGACGATTGGGCAGAGCTATTGCCGGCCGTCGAGCGGACCAAGGCTGGGATCAAGGAGAAGAGCAATGGGTAGACACGCCGTGCCGCAAAGGATGGTCAGTAGAACAAGAGCGCTGAGGGCCAACGATGGACCTATTCACCTACGGGCTCAGCCTCGGGGAATTTCCAAGTGCCATTTAATATTTCGGGGCGCGGACGATAAAGTCGCACGGTGTAGTTCCAGCCCGGCGTGATTGGCAGGCAATTCGGAATCTTCCCGTCGCAGCCACCGAATTGAATAGTGACAGTACCATTTGAATCTTTTTCCGCCGTGATGTTGTTCACCGAATAGGCGTTCTCGGCATTCTTCTCAAAATAGCCTGCTGCATTGTAGACACTGATCGACCAGAAAGCGTCAACCGGCACGTCCTTGACGCTGAGCCTGTAAACGGTCCTGCCGTCGTTCTTGGCCGGTACACCCCCGACATAGGTCGCATCCTTATCGGGATTGCCACCCCATCCGGCGGCGGTCCCGATTAAATGGGTTATCGGGTCGACTTGGTCCTTAGTACCGAACGCGTGCTTGAAGCCCGTCGAGTGCCCGGCGAGCATCAACAAAGCTTTCCGAATTTCGCTCAAACTTGCCTGATCCCAATTCGGCAGTTCGAGCTTTCCGACCTCCTTCTGGTCGACTTTGATCGCATCCTGAAGCTTGTGAACCGCATCGAGGTCCCTTGGATCATTGGGATCGACCAATGTGCGGATCGCCACCATGACATAGCGGGTGCCGACATTCTGCTCGGTGAGCGTGTGCGTCCCAGCGTCGTAAGCGACGAAGGGCACGTAATGGTCCTCGTTGATGATCTGCAATGACATGAAGCGCTTGCCGGTGTCTGGCAGGGTGATCGTGACCGGCGCCGCGGCGAGATCGAACACGCCGAAGGAATAGAGCGTGTCGCGGTTCAACCGAATGATCGTCTGATGATCGATTGAAGCAGGCTCACGGTTATGAGCGAGCCTCCCAAGGCCGGCCTCCTTCACGTTGGTGGTCAGATAGTGGTCAGACTCAGCCCGCGCAAAGTTTTGAACCGTGACCGGTACGGTGGCGTCGGCAGCGCTCATCAGGGTCTTACTCCTCCTGTGCCACTGCATGAGCCTATGCCCACGATATGGCACGTCAACGTCGACGATTGATCTCGTTCAAGCATCGGCAATGTCGTCTTGTTTCCTCTATGTTCTCACGGTTCGGCGGGCGGCGACCCTTCGTCATCATCTTGCAGAAGCTCGTCGAGGACCTCCCAATGCTCATGGAGCCGGCATCCTGGATAATTGCATTTTTGGATATAGTCCGAACTGTGCAGCTCTCGCCGCGCGAGGCGCTTGTCGCCGGGATGGCGGAATTTTGGGGATGAGCGGAAGGCAGCCTGCCAATCATTTCATAGGCGTTTTTTGGCCCGTCCAACAGGTGCGGCGCGCGATGGCAAAGGGCAAGCCATGCCCGCCAATTGAAAGGGCTTGTTGAGGAGTGAGAGATAATGACGGACATCCGCTTCAGAGCTGACAAAAAGGCTGAATTCGAAAATTTGCACGTGGAATGGGAGATCGCGAGGAGAAAGGGAATAGTCTGGAAAACGAGTTCCGGGCCAACGGCGACGGCGTGGGTCGATGAGGAATTTGTGGATTTCCTGGAAAGATGTGGATTTCCGTTTGCGGTAATTTGAGTTTGCATGTTGCCTCGAGGCCGAGATAGGCATGCTACCCCAGCGCCATCAAGGAAAATGTCCGCCTTGGTCTGCGCCGTGAAAAGCCAGTAGGTGCAAGGCCCACCCGACACACCGCTCCAGCCGGCAGCAATCGGGGCAGTCATGGAGGTAACGAAATGGCTGAAGCCGGACCCTGTTTCGACCGCAGCAAAAACCGGGCAGGCGCCGCCGCGCCGGAACCAAGGGCCCGCTCTTACGAACGGCCCCATCTGGTATCGATCCCGAATGCTAGTGCATCTCGATCTCAACACGGCGGTTCTGCGGCTCGCGCACGCCGTCCGGGGTTGGAACCCGTGGATTTTCTTTGCCGAACCACTTCACATCCATCACGTTGCGAGGCACACCCTCCTTCGCCAGGTAAGCCGCCACCGTATCGGCGCGGCGCCGCGACAGGCGCAGGTTGTAGGCTTGCGTGCCGGCGAGGTCGGTGTAGCCCGAGACGTCGATCCGTGCGCTGCCGCTGGTCTTGAAGGCTGCCGCGGCGGCTTCGATCACCCGGCGCGCGTCAGGCGTCAGGTTGTAGCGATCGAAGTCGAAGAACACGAGGAAGGTCCGCGGCGGTGGCGGCGGCGGCGGTGCCGGAGCAGCAACCGGCATTGGTGCCGGCGGCGGGGGCGGAGGCGGCGCAAAGCGGTAGGTCACCCCGAGGCGGATCATATTATAGTGGAAAATATTGTTGTCGCTGATCCCGATTGGCAGGGATTGGGAGTGCGAACCAAGATCTGTATAGCGATACTCGATATTGGTTTCCCAATTCCCCGTCCACGCATAGGCCAGGCCGACCCCGGCGGTCCAACCGACGCGGTTTTCGGAGCTGCCGGCCAGCCGGAAGCCAATCGGATCATTGAAGTGGGTGGTAACGTCACCGAAGGCGACACCGCCTGTGCCGTAGAGCAAGGTCTGCGGACCGAAGGTCCAGCCAACTCTGCCTCGGAACGATGCGTCGAAATCCATCGACGAGCCAACCGAGGCGTCTCGGGCGAAGTCGCGCAAACGCCCACCGATGTCGCCACCCTCGATGTCGCCCTCAAGGCCGACCACCACGCCGGGGGGAAACTCCCAATCATAGCCAAAATGGCCACCGCCCATCCCACCATTAGTGCTGAAGCTATAGTGCGGGAGACCTGAGAACGGGCCGACGAGGTTACCGGAGGATGTGCCCCAGCCGTATCCTCCCTGAACGCCGACTTCGAATCCGCTGAACCGTGTAGACCCGTCCCACCACCCTTGTGCAAAGGCGCTTGTCGAGAAGGCGGCGGCCACGGCGACAATTGCAGCAATAAGAACCCGTTTCATTTGGCTCCCCCAATGGAGTTCGCGGATTATTCAACGCCGCGGTTGGCAATCAGTGCTTTGGGCGCGAGCGGAACGAAGGAGCACCGCCTCCTGTTGCCATTCGATCGACCGGCTCCCCTGGAGGCCGGTTTTTTATCGCACCTATCTAATGTAACTTATTAGCACAGGTTGCATCACCGTTGAATGATCGACTGACCTTCTGCAACGAAGTTTACCCACGCAAAAGGAAATACGCCATAGTACGGGCAATACTCATTCGCCTGCTTTCTAATCCCGGGCGCGCTCAATCCCCAACGAGAAATGGTTGCCGGGGGTCGTGGTCTGTCGGTGGCAAGATGAGTGTTAGGTGTCCTCTCCGAGATTATTGCGGAGTCGCGACTTGGCTCGGAGTCGTTGCGGAGACTTGTGGATCGGACTGCCTACCCCTCGAGGACACGCCGCGGAATAACGGACTGCCCGTCGGCACCAGCGCGTCAGCCATAGCGGTCGGTCAGAATATTGCCACGAAGCCGAACGATGCCTATCGTTCTAACCAAGGCCGCCGAAACCGACGGCCATCCGGAGGATGTCGGTATGAATGTGCCACGGATGATCGCCGCCGCGACCGCGCTCGCCGCCGGCCTTGCCACGCCGGCGCAGGCGCAGCTTCTCACGCACCGTGACCTCTCCTATCCGATGGCACGCACGATTGCCGAGGTGGCAATCGAAACCTGTGGCGCCAAAGGCTATTCAGTCTCCGCCGTCGTGGTAGATCGGGCCGGCGAAGTGATCGTGGCAATGCGCGCCGATGGGGCGGCTCCGCACACCATGGAGAACGCGCGCCGCAAGGCTTACACGGCGCTGAGCTTCCGTATGCCGACTTCGGATTACGCGAAGCGATACGCCGACAATAATCCCGTCGTGCACCAGCAGGTGACGCTGCCGAATGTGATCGCGATTCCTGGTGGTCTGCCGGTGAAGGTGGGTACGGACGTGATAGCCGGAGTGGGCGTATCTGGCTCGCCCGGTGTCGACGAGCCTTGTGTGCAGGCAGGTATCGACAAGGTGGCGGCTCAGCTGAAGTAAGCTGGTGTCGCCCTTTCAAAGTGTTTGCACGGCGTCGGTGCACCCGCGATCTTGCCGCGTTGTCCGCACGCCGCCGATCCTATTCTATTCTGCAGCTGGGTTGTGGGCTACGTCGTGAAGCCTCACCGGCAAAAATGACGCGTTATTCTTTTTTGACAAATCGCCTAGTGGCATGCATCCCCGGTCGACGCCAGCGACGAGCGGCCCTTTGCTAGGCTTGTGAAGCTGCCGCTGTGCCAAGAGTTGGTCATGCGCCGGATCCGCAATAACTTGAGCCGCAAGGCTTCGCGCATTTGCGAGGTCCGCCATGAGGATGATTATAAAGCTCAAAGGGAGGTTCGATATGTCGACTTCAAAGTTAGCGCTTATCGCTACGATGATGTTCGTCTCGATGGGCATCGTTGTTTACCCTCAAGGTTCTGCAAACGCTGCCAAGTACTGCGCCCAGTTGAGAGGGACAGCAGCCACAAGACGCGCTAACTGCACATTCTCGACACTGCATGCGTGTCACGTGCACGTAAGGCAAAGGGGTGGTGGGCGCTGCTACAGATCGCAGTGACGGCACTCGTTCGACTGTATCGCGGCCCGATCGGCAAGTTCGATGGCGGATAAGGCGCTCTCCCTCAACCTCGCGGCCACCTTACGAGCTGAAGGACGGCTCCAGCCTTGTGTTCGTCGGCGGGCGGCGGCGCGGCAAGCTAATCATCGAGCTCTCAAGAAGCGACGCAGGTTTCTCAGACTTCCGTATCAATACGAGGGGCTCGCCTCTGCGGCAGCCCGTACGAAGGGATCGGATCGAATCCAACTGACGCGCGGTGCCGGTGGTGCAGGCTGGGCTGATGTTGATATTCGTGGTCCCCGGGCTCGTCTGCTACGCCGAGTGTTATTCGGCATACACTTGAACCCAAGGGAATTGTCGGCCGTGATGCCGACGCGAGTTTGAGGCCCCGCGTGGCTGTGGCTGACGTGATACCAACATGGCTACGATATGAGCAATGCACGCGCGCCGTCCCAAAGACTATGGATCACCTCGCCCGCCGGTTTCGCTTGGGCAAAGGCGGCGGCTTGGCCCGCCCATGCCTGGATGCGATTGATATCGTTCGCTTTAGCGCCGGCCGCTCGCATCGCGGCGGTCAGGCCGCGCTGTACCGGATAAGGTGCAGGCGGGGGCGCCTCCGGCCCGGCTGCGGCACGGACGTAGGCGGTGGCAATGCCGCGCGCAGCCCGCCCGGAAAAGGCACGCGTCATTAAGGTCTGTTCCGGCAGGGTACGCCCGATCGCGTCGGCCCAGGCTGGCGCGATCTGGGCTTCGGGGCAACGTAGGAGCGCCGTGCCGATTTGCACCGCAGACGCGCCAAGAAGCAGTGCCGCTGCGACGCCGCGCGCATCTGCAATGCCGCCCGTCGCAATTACCGGCACGCGCACGGCGTCGGCGACCGCCGGCACCAGTGCGAACAGTCCCACTTGATGTGTCTCCGCTTGCGCAGCGTCGAATGCGCCGCGATGGCCGCCTGCTTCCATGCCTTGCGCGATAATCGCGTCGGCACCCGCGGCCTCGGCCGCGCGCGCCTCGGTCACGGTGGTCGCGGTAGCGAACCATTTGATGCCGCGCGCCTTCAACTGCGCCACGAACTCGGGCGGATAGAGGCCCATGATCGATGACACGATCGCCGGCCCAGCCTCTAGCATCGCCTCGCATTGCCCGGCGAAGTCAGGTGGCTTCGCGTCGCCGGCCTGAGGCGCGACTTCCGGTCCCCACGCTGCGAGGAACGCGCGTACCGCATTCTCGGCGATACCGTCGCGTCGCGGCGGCGGATCTGGGATCCACAGATTGAATTGGAACGCGCCATTGCTGCCGGAACGCATTTCGGCGGCCCAGCCCGCGATCGCCGCGGGCTCCATCAGTAGAGCGCCGCAGCCGCCCAGTCCACCGGCATTGGCGACCGCTATCGCGAGCGACGCCGGACACGCACCGGCCATTGGCGCTTGCAGTATCGGGATGCGTAGATTGTAAGCCTGGCAAAACGCTTCGGCGCGCGCCAGCGCGGGACTAACGGCAGGCATAACGGTGACCTCTCGCATATTGGTTGCGCGCAATCTTGGCTACCATGTCCACGGATCCAAACGTGGGTCACTACCGCAGAATAATTGGATGTCAGACGCGGTCGGCAGGTGGGGTTCGTGTGGGCTCATGTCAGTATCTCTTGTGACGGACCCCTCCGTTCAATTGTGCGCCTGCAATGATGGTGGTGGGGCAGTTTGTGTGAGAGTCGATGCTGCGGCGACCGGCATTCTGGCGACCTCATCAAGTCACGGCATGATGATCGCGCCCCGCGCCGCCGAGCCTTTCAATGGGCACAGTTCACGCGAGCGCGACCTTTTTGCTGTGCAGACCCGACGTCAATGACCTCCTTATGATTCACTAGGGCACCGCTAGCATGGGAACGCTGCCACACCTAGCGGCGGCCGGCATGCGAGGCAGACATTGACCCGATGGCGCCCCCTGCTCTTCGGTCTGTTGCTGGCTACACGCGCTCCATTCCAACCTCCGCCTCGAGGCTAGCGAGATCTCGATAAATCGATGCGCACGCGACCACGCGCTCCTTGCGCTTATAGGAGACGAGGCAATCCTTCGCTACAACATTACCGTCGACCGTGATCTCGTCCCAGCGCTCGGCATGGCCGACATAATTGATCGGTACGTCGTAGTGCTGACTCCAGAAGAATGGCACAGCGTCGAACCGCTTGCGGAGGCCCAACATGTTAAGCGCGGCGGTCTGGCCTTGACGTTGTGCAACAACCCAATGCTCAACGCGGATCATCTCTCCGGAACGAGGGTCGGGCCACCGCGCGATGTCACCGGCGGCATAGATGCCGTTGACGCTTGTCTCGAGGAACTCGTTCACAAGTACGCCCCGATCGATGGCGAGTCCAGCCTGTTCGGCTAATTGCAGGCGTGGCCGCACGCCGATGCCGACCACAACGAGGTCGGCATCGATCGTGCCGCCGCCGCTCAAAGTCGCACGCAAGCCGTCGAACCTTGTTACCCTGTTCTCTAGATGAAAAACGACGCCGTGTTCCTCGTGCAAAGCGCGAATGAAATCGCCCATCTGGCTCCCCATGATCCGTTCCATGGGGCGCTTATCGGGTGCAACCACATGGACTTCGATCTCGCGCGCTCGCAGCGCCGCTGCCGCCTCGAGCCCGATGAAGCTCGCGCCGATCACCAGTGCGCAACGCGCGCCTTTGGTCGCGGCGATGATCGAGCGGCAATCTGCGATCGAGCGTAGCGTGTGAACATGCGGCTGCTCGGAACCTGGGATCGATAGGCGCACGGGTTCGGCGCCAGTGGCGAGCAAGAGCCGATCATAGGCTAGTTTGCGGCCGGCAGCGCTCAGCACGCATGCTTTGGTATCGATGTCGGTGACCTCGCTACCCAGATGCAATTCGATCCCCGCCTCGACGTAGAAGCTGGGGGGTCGTAGCGGGATCCAGTCTTCGGGCGCGGCGCCGGCGAGATAGTCCTTGGAAAGGTTCGGCCGATCGACTGGTCCCTCGGGATCGCTGCTCAGCAAGAGGATGCTGCCGCGAAAATCCACCCGGCGAAGCATCTCCGCCGCGGCAAAGCCCGCAGCGCCTCCACCGACGATTACGATCCTTCCCGGAACATCCGCGGGGAGTTTAACGCGAGGCTTCAACTTCTCCAGCTTCTCATGCACGAAGACTCGGCCATCGCGTTGCTCGACCCGCCAGCATGTGAGCGCGGAGAGGGCCGGAGCACGAATGGCCTCGCCGGTGCGCATATCGAAGACCGCGTGATGCCAGGGGCATCGGATCGAGCCATTATCAACCAGCCCCTCGGCAAGCGGCCCGTGGTAATGGCTGCAGTGCGCGGCGATAGCACAAATCTCTCCGCCGGCTCGGACGATCAGGACTTCTTCCTCACCAACATGACCCACGAGCATGCCGCCGGCCAAGTCCGTGAGCGGGACGCCAGCCGCGAGATCGGGACCATTTGGTAATGATTGGTCTTGTGTCATTCTTGCCTCTCTGGCGCCCGTTTAATGGCCTGTGTACAGGAACGCTTCGCACAGAAAGTCACTGGCTGCCTCGGGTATTATAATTCATCCGCCTGGCAAAGTGGCCCGCAACCACAACAACGATAGAACATCACATCGCCTGGGTTGCCATTCACAAAGATGTTCCGCACTTCCCACGTTGCGTCGGACGAATATCTTTCCCCGGTGGTGGGCGTGGTGGCGTGGTGGCAAATTTGCTCTATAGACGCGAGCGGAATGGCGGTTAAGGCGATCGAATGGGCGAAACCGGATGTCGGAGTTGGCGTAAGAAGCCGCACTTCGGCTCGTACAGCAAATCGGGTGGCCAACCTGGCGACGCTGCGGACGAGGCATGATGATACCTTGATCCGCTGCTCCGTCGAGACCCGACCAATTGATGATCTTTAGGGATCCAATCAAGCTCGTGCGAGCAAGCGCTCGGACGCGGTGACCGGTGAGCAACGTAACCCTTAAGCGAACGGCATGCTCCCAATCAAATGGAAATCACGCGTCCGATCTCCACGACCTGGTCGATCGGCAGGCTGAAAAAATCGCTGACATGCGTCGCATTGCGTTCCATCATGGCGAATATTCTCTCTTGCCAGCCGGGCAGGCCCTTAAGGTCCTTCCGTCCGACCACTGTTTCGTGACCGACATAATAGGTCACCTCGTTGAGGTCGACCGAACATCCACTTCCTTTGCAGGCGAGCAAGAGCGCGGGGATATCCGGCCGCTCCATAAATCCATAGTGCGCGTCGCCTCGCCAGAAATTGGGCGCAATTTCAGTCACCGAAATTCGATCCACGGTGGTCAGCCACGGGACCGCAAGTATTTCCACCCTCAAGACAATGAGCTGCTTGTGCAGCGCTCGATTCTGTTTGACATGCCAGACCATGACCGGCGGTGTATCGCGCGCCGTTCGGCTGAGAAACACGGCCGTGCCCGGCACGCGCGGAATCTTCTGAGCCTCTATTTGGACCAGGAATTGCGGAATCGGGATTAAAGTCTCATGGATCCGTGCCGTCACGGCCGCGGCGCCGCGATGCCAAATCCACATGATGGTGTAGACGGCTGCCGCCAGCAGGAGCGGCACATATCCACCGTCCGCTACTTTGCTGAGATTCGACAGGCAAAACGCACTGTCGATGACAATGAAGAATGCGGCAACCAAGCCCGCCGCTGCGAGGTTCCATCGCCAAATATCGCGCATCGCGATGAACAAAAGTACCGATGTCATCAACATCGTCATTGATACCGCGATCCCATAGGCAGCAGCCAAATTGTCAGACTTGCCGAAACCGATCGTTAATCCGAGTGTCGCGATCATCAGCAGAAAGTTCACTATGCCGACGTAGATCTGGCCATAACCCTCAGAAGAGGTCTGTTTGATGCGCAGCCTCGGCAGCCATCCGAGTTGAATTGCCTGCCGGGTCATCGAAAACGCCCCGGTAATGATCGACTGGCTTGCGATGATGGTTGCCAGGGTCGCGAGCACGATGAGGGGGAGCAACAGCGGTTGAGGACAAAGGCGATAAAAGATATTGCCCTCGGTCGGAGCGCCGTCGAGCAGCAGCCCCGCCTGCCCGGCGTAGTTTAGGATTAGGCTCGGAAACACGACCATATACCAAGACACACGTATCGGTCGCCGTCCGAAGTGCCCCATGTCGGCGTAAAGCGCTTCCGCGCCGGTGACGCAGAGAAAGACGCCACCAAGCACGAGAAATCCGCGGAAGCCACCCGAAGAGAGGTAGGCCAGCCCATAACGCGGGTCGAGCGCTGCGATCACGCCGGGATGCTTCGCAATTCCCCAAAGCCCCATGAGGGCCATGACAAAGAACCAGAGCAACATCACCGGTCCGAATGCCCGGCCTATTTTCGCGGTGCCCCGTGACTGAATGGCAAACAGCGCAAGAAGGATGATCACCGATGCCGGCAAAATGTAGGGCTGGAACGCATCCGTCGCCATGTTCAAGCCTTCGAGCGCGGAGAGTACCGATATGGCAGGGGTAATCGCTCCATCTCCATAAATCAGCGCAGCTCCAAAAAGACCGATGGCAACGATGCTCGCGTGCCGTTTCTTGCCTCCCAACAAGGACATGAGCGCGAGAATGCCGCCCTCGCCGTCGTTGTCGGCGCGCATCGCCAGAGCGACGTACTTTACCGAGGTGATGAGAATGAGAGTCCAGAGGACGAGCGATACCGCGCCCAAAATGACGCTTGGATCCGGCGTCCTCCCGGTCATATCGATGATGGTCTTAAAGGTGTATAGCGGGCTTGTGCCGATATCGCCAAAGACGACGCCTAATGCCGCAAGGCTCAGCATCGGCAGGCCGGTCCGGGCTAGTTGATGTCGATGCCGTTCAATTCCTGAAATCATCGATCCCTCTACTGTCGCCCGTTCCTTCAGGGAATCGCTTCAACTCAATACGAATAATTTGTTGCAGAACGGCGACCTGAGCTCAAATCGTGAGGCTATTTGCGCGGCGGACCTAACTCTTTGCGCGCGCGGTTCCACCGGCGACGCGGAATTGACATGAGGTTTATGGCAGAATTCCTACGACAAGTCCCACGATCACGAGAATCCGACCATGGAGTATGAACGTCGATTTAAGTTCCTGGTCTGTGCCCCTGTATTCAATGCCGATGATTTGGAGGGGCAGCGTTTGGGCCAAATCGTTAGCGAGATCGAGCGCATCGGTTTCTCTGTTATTAAAGCCCCTAAGCCCGATGATGCCGAGCTTGTTATCCGGACCGATGCCGCGGTGGGATCGGTATTGCTGGATTGGGGCAAACGCGGACCGCAGGGTAAAATGGCGGCCCTGGTTAGGTTCATTCGCAGCCGCGGGCTTGACACGCCAATCTATATCCTGGTGCGTCACCACCGCCTCGAAGACATCCCGACCGAAGTGATGCACGAGGCGGACGGTTACGTATTCCTTGCGGAGGAGACCCCAGAATACATCGCTAAAATGCTGGCCGGTCGGTTGCGGCAGTATGCCGACACCCTGAAGACGCCTTTCTTTGGCGCCTTGCTCGACTACGCCGAAGAGGGGAATCAGCTTTGGACCTGTCCCGGCCATAACGGTGGTGCGTTCTACGCGCGAAGTCCAATCGGCCGCATTTTTGTCGATCACCTCGGCGAGGGAATCTTCCGGAATGACCTCGACAATTCGATCATTGAACTGGGCGACCTGCTAATACACGAAGGGCCGGCATTGGCGGCGCAACGCGAAGCGGCTGAGATCTTCGGCGCTGAGAGAACTTGGTTTGTCCTCAACGGCACGTCGACGTCGAATAAAGTGGTGCTCCAAGCTCTTGTGGCGCCCGGCGATCTCGTGCTGTTCGATCGCAATAATCACAAGGCAGCCCATTACGGCGCTCTTTTCCTCGGGGGTGGCATACCCATCTGCCTGCCGACTGATCGTAACGCTTACGGGCTGATCGGGCCCCTCGATCCCGAGGTGGTTAACGAACAGACCATCCGGGAATTGATCCGAAACCACCCTTTGGTGACCGATCCGAACGCTTGGCGGCGCGAGCGCCCATTCCGCGTCGCCGTCATCGAGCAGTGCACCTATGACGGAACGATTCACGCGGCCGATGAAATCGTGCGCCGCATCGGATCACTCTGCGATTACGTGATGTTCGACGAGGCCTGGGCGGGTTTCATGAAGTTTCATCCGATTTATCGCGGCCGTTTCGCCATGGGCTTGACAGGCCTCGACGACACCGCTCCCGGTATCTTCGCCACCCAATCGACCCATAAGCAGCTCGCGAGCTTCAGCCAGGCGAGCCAGATTCATGTGCGCGATTCACACCTGCGCGGGCAACGGCGCCGGGTCGAGCCGAGGCGACTGAACGAAATCTTCATGCTGCATGCGAGCACCTCGCCATTCTACCCGTTGTTTGCCAGCCTTGACGTTGGCGCGCAGATGATGAAGGGCCGCAGCGGCGAGGTGCTGTGGGACGACACGATCCGGCTTGGCATCGAATTGCGCAAAAAAATCCGGGCCATTGGCCATGAATTCGCCGCCGATCCCAACCCGGAACGACGATGGTTTTTTGAGCCTTTCGTTCCCGAGGTTGTGATGGCCACCAGTGAAGAGGGACAGCGCTGCCTGCCCTGGGAAGAGGCTTCGACCGATGCGCTGGCGGCCGATCCCCGGCTCTGGGCGCTGGCGCCAGGCGAGGCGTGGCACGGTTTCCGCCATGTGGTTGAAGGGTGGGCGATGACGGATCCAAACAAGCTGACGCTGCTAACGCCGGGCTTTGATCGCAGCGGTGGTTATGCAGAGCACGGTGTGCCGGCCCCGGTAGTCGCCACGTGGTTGCGGGAGAACCGCATTGTGCCCGAGAAGAATGACCTCAATTCGCTTCTGTTCCTCTTGACCCCAGGGGTCGAAAGCAGCAAAGCCGGCAATCTCATTAATGCGCTCGTGTTCTTCAAGCGCCAGTACGATGACAATGTGCTGCTTGATGAAGCCATGCCGGAATTCGTTCGTGACCGGCCGTCGCGCTACCGGGGCGTGCGGCTTCGTGACCTGTGTCGGGAGATGTTCAGCTTTTATCGTGACGCCGACATCTCGCGACTGCAGCGCGCCCAGTTCGAGGCCGCGCATTTTCCTAGGCCAGCGCTGACGCCGCTCGACGCGACCCAACGGCTGGTGCGCAACACCGTGGATTACGTTCCGATTAATGAGACAGCGGGCCGGATCGCGACGACCTTATGGGTCGTCTATCCACCTGGAATCGCCGCGGTTATTCCCGGCGAGCGGCTCGACGCATCGGCCCCTGCGATTGAGTATCTCCTGGCGTTTGAGCGTGCCGCCAACCTGTTTCCAGGGTTTGAAACAGAAATTCAGGGTCTCTACCGGGAAACCACCCCAGACGGCAAAATCGAGTTCTGGACTTACGTCGCCCAGGAACCCGAAGCCTCGGTCGGGACCAAGGCGGCCCGGGCGTTGTAATTCAACTGCGGAGAAGGCCACGCTCCCCCGAACCCTTCACGGCGTGGCGAAGGGATCGGGCAGAGGCGCTACCTCAGAACGGGCCCTAGATAAATGCCCGTTCAATCAGCGTCGTGGCCGCCATGATGTTCGGCATGAAGTTTGCTCGCCTCCGCGGCATGATGGGTGGCATGCGCGTGGTGGCCGTGTGCCACATGAGCGTGATGGCCGGCCTCCTCGACATTGTCGTCGCGATGGTGTTCGGCGGCATGACGATGGTGCGCCGCAGCCTTCTCGTGGTGATGAGCGGCCTGCGTATGGTGTTCGATCATTTTGTCTTTAGACATCGGTTCGCGTCCTCTCTCGAGCTCGGGTGCCATCCCGGGCGATGCGGTAAGGGTTAAAACCGCCGCGTTGCACCCCGAGGACAATTGATTGACCGAAGCATGACGCGCGCGGTTCGTGCCAAATCCGACGTAAAGCGGCGCGGCCGCCGGCGATTGCGGCTCATTCCGTTCCGAGCCTGAATCCAACTCCGGATTCGTTTTGTGATCCGGATGAGGAGCCAACGCCATCAAAACGTAACATGTTCTGGGTAGGGAGGGCGAAACCCCAGCTCGATCGCGGGCGGGCATCTAGTGGAAAATTCGTGGTGCCATCGGCGGCAACGGTCAGCGCTGGCGCTTCCGTGCTCGATCCCTGCACACCACCGGTCGAGCGGCTGAGTCCGGTTTTCGCCCCTGGAGACAATTCCTACCCGCTTATCAACTACGAGTACGCTCTTGTCTCCAAGCGTCAGGCCGACCCTGACAAGGCCGCGGCACTTCCTCAGCCTTTACCGTGGGCCGTTTCACTTGAGGGCGGCAACGCTCCCACATGTCTCGATGCTGTTGGCTTCATTCCACTACCAGACGTTATTCGCGCGCTTAGTGAGAACCAAATCAACTCGATCGAGTAAAATAACGGCCGAGGTACGATTGTGCTGTCGCAATCACCCACCCGTTCGATCCTTTCCGTGCCACGCCGGGAAGCCGGTGACGGTGCACGCGCCTCGTTACCGTGCACCGGCGAGGAGCCGTTGACTCTCTTTCCATCAATCGGTGACGGTCACGGTGATCGCCGTGCCAAGCCCCTGCCCCGATCTTCCGAGCAAAGCCTTGCTACCTTGTCAGTACATATCAGATCACGTCTCCTGGGTAGCTCGATCGATACGATTGCGACTTTGGACGTGCCCGGACAAGCCCGCCTTCCCTTGATCTTCGCGCCACGATTTTCTTTGGCGACTGCTACGCTGGCGCTTGGTAAATGATGCGTCCTCCGACAATGGTCATTGCGGGACGAACCCTGCGAATTGCTTCATCCGGTACAGCGACCGGATCGAATAGGTCACGGTCCAGCACGACAAGGTCACCAAGCTTGCCCGGTTCGATTGAACCGAGCCGGTCTTCTTCGCGCAGGAACCATCCGTTGGCGGCTGTATAGAGCTGAACCGCTTGCTCGCGGGCGATGGTCTGGCCGTCGTTCACGAGAACGCCGGCGGCATTTTTGCCGGTGACCATGTAATAAATCATGTTCCAGGGATCGAGTGTCGAGATTTGCGCCGAATCTGAACCGGCACCGGCCTTGATGCCACTCTCGACAATCATGCGATAAGGCGGACCACCGCGCTTTGAACCGGAGAGATAACGAAAACCATGTAATGCCAGACCGACACCGAGCGCCTTGGCCGCCGCCAGATTCTCGGCGGTAAGTTCGGGTACATGCGCGATCGACCAGCGCAGGTCGGCAATCGGGGTGGTCTCGTTGATCTTGCGAAAGCTTTCTATGGTGAAGGCATCCTCTCGTGCCGAGAGCGTATGCTGCTGGAACGGCCAACCATGCCGCGCCACCAGCGTCAATGCCGCCTGATAGTTCGCCGGGAATTCGCCCTTGAAGAGCGGCCATTGCGTCACAAATTCGCCAATACCGCTGATGCGAACCAGATCATCGCCGAAGCCCGGGTAGGAATTAAGCACGCGCTGTGCGATCAGCGATACTTGCGGTTCCTTATCCATACTAAGGTAAAAGATACGGAGCCGCGTCGAGACCTTGCCTTCGCGATGGAGCTCCAATAGCGCGTCATGCATGGTAAAGGGATCATCGCTCGCAAGGGTGTCCATCTGCGCCGAAGCATCCGTGTTCGGCGTACCCGGGATCACGAACGCGCCCATGTCGACATTGGTGGTGACACCCATGCTCGCCGAATATGCCATCGCATCGAGCGCGCCCTGCTTCCTGTCGGCAAGAGTCTGGATGGCGCGCAGCGCGTTGAGCGCGCGCAGCGCCGCTGGGCCCATCGCGACAAGGCCTGCATCGTTGACCGCTATGTTCTTTGCCGCGAAGAATTGCCGCGCCCGGGTGTTGACCACAGCAGGACCGACAAAGGTCTGGAAGAGGATGACCGGGTTGTTCACCGCGGCGGCATCGAGCTCCTGCCGGGTCGGTAGACGCCGTTCCGCAAACTGCTCGGGAACCCAGCCGCCCATCGCGGTGATCCACGCGCCCGGAGGAACGGTCTTCGTCCGTGCCGCGACCGCGCTTTGCACATCCGGGATCGAAGCCGCACTTTCGAGCCTGGTGTCATGCCCGGGGCGCTGGCTCAACAGAACGAAATGATTGTGATTGTCGACGAGACCGGGAATGACAGTGCGGCCTTTGAGATCGACCACGCGTGCCGAGGCTGGCACCGTCTGGCCGACCGCCACGAATTTGCCGTTGCGGATGGCGACGGATGACACGACCGAGTTTTTGCTGTCGATGGTATGGATCTTGCCGTTGACCAAGGTCAAGTCGGTCGCGCCGCGATCGCTCGCGCCGCCGCCTTTCATGGGTTGGTCCGCCGCCTGTGCGCTTGCCGCCGGCATAGTGCCAAGCGCAAGCGCGGTCGCCATCAATGCCTTCAAGCCGTCGCGCCGATCGAGCATGCCATCCTCCCATTTTTTGATAACGGCCATTATAGCCGCGCGGTATGCGCAAGGCCCGTCTTTCGCTAATGAATTTTCGAGAGGCGCGGGGCCAAGGCGTGGGCATCAATGCTGTTTTGCCGCCGATTGTGCGGGGGGGTGCCGGCAATCTCGGCGTTTTCGCGGGCGGCCAACGCGACAGCGTGGCATCGCCCGCGCCGGGGGCCCGAATTGCGGTGGCGCCGCGATCGTCACATTGGCCATTTGCGCCGGCGCTTGGCGACACGATCACCGCGGGATTGGGCCGGACCCAGGTTTGAAGGCAACCACCGCATCGCTCGACGCGCCGCTTGCACCCAAACCATACGGGTCTAACCAGTCGCGACAGATGCGACTGTCGCTAACTGCGGCGAGGCGGTTGGTGATGGTCTTGGGATTGCCTCTCCGCTCGATCACGGGCGCGCGGTCTCGACATCAAAGCCAGGCTTCGCTTGCGGCGTCGCCAATTCTCTGAACAAGGCAATGTCATGGGCGTGCTATTGCGACTTGCCCGCCTCTTCGGCGAGCAGGCGAGCCGCATTGGCATTGAAATTGGCGGAACCAGAGAGGCCCGAGCCGCCATCGACGTTGAGCACGACGCCAGTGATCCAGTCGGCGACCGGCGAGCACAGGAACAGTGCTGCGTGAGCGATGTCCTCAACGGTGCCCATGCGGCCAAGCGGCACATCCGAGCCCCGTCTCTCATGGTCGACGCCGCCGAGCCGCTTCATGCCCTCGGTGCCTGCGATCGGGCCGGGCACGATGCTGTTGACGCGGATGCCGTGCCGGCCCCATTCGAGCGCCAGGTTTTGCATCATGCGGTCGATGCCTGCCTTCGCGGCGCCGACATGCAGCTGATAGGCGTACGGCATGTGTGCCATGCCCGCAGAAATGAAAATGATGGTCCCGCGGGTCTCAACAAGTTGATCGAAGGCGAGCCGCGAGGCGTTGAAGGATCCGAGCAGATCGATGTCGATGACCGTCTTGAACCCGTTAGGCGACAGCCGTTCGGCGGGTACCAGGAAGTTCCCGGCGGCGCCGCAGATCAACACATCGATTGGGCCGAGCGTCTCGCGACACGTCGTCAACGCGGCGGCGAGCTCCTCCGGTTTGCGCACGTCCGCCGCATGCGCCGAAACCCTGGCGCCGAGCGCTTCGAGTTCTTTTGCTGCACCGTCGAGCTTCGATTGGGTGCGGCCGCAGATCGCGAGATTGGCACCTAAAGCAGCAAAACCTCTGGCGATGCCAAGATTGATGCCGCTTCCGCCGCCGGTCACGAACACCGTCTTGCCTCGGTAGAGACCGGCAGGAAAAAATCCATGGGTTTCCATCGTCGCCCCCAACTGCCCTTGGTCAATGTTATCATGCCGCCGGTCGGCGCTCTCGGATTTGTTTGCCACCCTAACGCGCAAGTCTGAAAGTGTTGGCGCCGGCCGCCTTGAGTTATAATGAACTAAAAGCGGTGCCAAAACTGCATCGATGGTTGGGGAGGAGCATGCACCCATCGCATTTCGCGGCGACCACGCCGTCCAAGCCGGCTGTTGTGATGGCCACGACCGGCGAGATTCTGACTTATCGCGACCTCAACCGGCACGCGAACCAGGGTGCGCAGATGCTGCGCGGCCTCGGCCTCAAGACCGGAGAACATATCGCCTACATGCTAGAGAACCGAGCGACGTTTTATGAAGTGTTCTGGGCGGCACAGCGGGCCGGTCTCTATATCACGCCGATCAGCACACGCCTCACGACCGGAGAGATCGACTACATCCTTCGCGACAGCGGCGCCAAGCTGTTCATCACATCGCTCGGGATGAGAGATGTGGTGGTGAAACTGTCACTGCCGCCGGGCATACCATGTCTGATGATCGACGGCGTTGCTCCGGGTTTCGACTCCTATGAACGCAGCGTGGCGCGCTATCCGGCGGAACCCATTGCCGATTTGGCGGGCGGCACGCAAATGCTTTACTCGTCGGGTACCACGGGACGGCCCAAGGGGATCAAACGCCAGCTCGCCGGCGACGCGTTCGACACCCCCAACCGCTATTACCAGCTGACACGGAAGCTCTATGGCTTTGATGCCGACACCGTCTACCTGTCGCCCGCCCCGCTTTACCATGCGGCGCCATTGATGTTTTCGACCAGCGTGCAAAGCTGGGGCGGGACGGTCATCGTCATGGAGAAGTTCGACGCCGAACATGCGCTCATGCTGATCGAGCGCCACCGTGTCACGCACAGCCAGTGGGTTCCCACCATGTTCGTGCGGTTGTTGCGGTTGCCCGAGCCGATAAGACGCCGATACCAGCTGGCAACGCATCGCTGCGCGATCCATGCGGCCGCGCCCTGTCCTGTCGACATCAAGAAGCAAATGATCGAATGGTGGGGCCCAATCGTCCACGAATATTACGCAGGCAGCGAAGGCAATGGTTTCGTCGTGATCGATTCACCGGATTGGCTGAAGCACCCGGGCTCGGTCGGCCGCGCGATCCTCGGCGACCTCCACATCCTCGACGAACACGGCCTGGAGCAGCCGCCAGGCGTCACCGGCGGCATTTATTTCGCCAACGGGCCGGCGTTTGAATATCACAACGACCCCGCCAAAACGCAAAGCGCCTATAGTGCCAAGGGCTGGTCGACGCTCGGCGATGTCGGCTATGTCGACGACGCGGGCTACCTCTATCTCACCGACCGAAAGGCCTACATGATTATTTCCGGCGGGGTGAACATTTATCCGCAAGAAGTCGAGAATGTGCTGACCGCTCATCCGCAGATTGTCGACGTTGCCGTCTTTGGCGTGCCCAATGAGGAGTTCGGCGAAGAAGTGAAAGCGGTCGTACAGCCCATCGATATGGCGCTGGCGACGGCAGACTTTGCCTCCGAGCTTATGGCGTATTGCCGCGAGCGGCTCGCGGATTTCAAGTGCCCGCGCTCCATCGACTTCGATCCCGAGCTGCCGCGGCACGCTAACGGCAAACTCTATAAGCGCATCCTACGCGATCGCTATTGGCAGAACCGAGATTCAAGGATCATTTGAAAGGAAGCACCATGGGCGAAGCATATATCGTGGCGGCGACACGGACGGCGGGCGGCAAGCGCGGCGGTCTCGTCTCGGGCTGGCATCCGGCGGACCTGGCTGGCGAGGTGCTGAACGGTGTGCTCGATCGCGCCGGCGCCGATCCCGCACTGATCGAAGACGTAATCATGGGCTGCGTCATTCAGGCCGGAGAGCAATCGCTCAATGTCGCGCGCGGCGCGGTGATGTCGTCGAAGCTGCCGCTGAGTGTCCCTGGAACATCGGTCGACCGGCAATGTGGCTCCTCCCAGCAGGCACTGCACTTCGCGGCGGCGACGGTGATGTCGGGTGCGATGGACGTTGTGATCGCAGCCGGGGTCGAAAGCATGAGCCGGGTGCCGATGGGCCTGTCGTCCGAGGCGCTCAAGGCGCATGGGATCGCCAAGGGTCCGCGCCAGGAGGAGCGCTGGCCCGGCATCGTGTTTAGTCAATTCACGGGTGCCGAAATGATGGCCGAGAAGCACCAACTGACCAAAGATGAGCTTGACCAATACGCTTACGACAGCCATCGCAAAGCGGCGGCAGCGACCAAGAGCGGCGCATTTGAGGCAGAGATTTTGCCGATCGAGGTGACCTTGCCCGACGGCACCCGCAAAATGCACAAGATTGATGAGGGCATCCGCTTCGACGCGAGTCTCGAAGCGATCAAGGGCGTCAAGCTCCTCAAGGAGGGTGGCCGGATCACCGCTGCAACCTCAAGTCAAATCTGTGACGGTGCCGCGGCGCTGCTGATCGCCAACGAGCGCGGCGTAAAGGCGCTCGGTGCCGAGCCGCTCGCGCGCATCCATCACATGACGGTCACGGGCGGCGACCCGGTCATCATGCTGGAGGAGCCGCTATTTGCCACCGACCGCGCGCTCAAGAAAAGCGGTATGAAGATCAACGACATCGACCTCTATGAAGTGAACGAGGCATTCGCCCCCGTGCCGATCGCCTGGCTACGCCACACCGGCGCCGATCCATCGCGGCTCAACATCCGAGGAGGCGCCATCGCTCTGGGCCATCCGCTCGGCGGCACGGGTGCCAAGTTGATGACGACGCTGATCCACGCGCTCAAGGATCGCGGCAAGCGTTATGGCCTCCAAACAATGTGCGAAGGTGGCGGGCTCGCTAACGTCACCATCGTCGAGCGGCTCTAGTCCTTCTCGGCATACGGGTTGTCGCCTTTGCGCAACATCATACGGATCGGTACGGCAGGCAGGTCGAACGTCTCCCGCAACAAATTGACCAGATAGCGCCGATAAGAGTCCGGCAGCTCGCCTGGTTTCGATGCAAACAACGCAAAGGTCGGCGGATGGATGTTCGCCTGTGCGATATAGCGCAACTTCAGTCGCCGGCCCGCGACGAGGGGCGGCGGGTGACGTTCCTGCACCGACGCCAGCCAGCGGTTGAGCGCGGGCGTCGGCACGTGTTTGCTCCAGGCCTGATGCGTCGCCCAGACGGCCGGCATCAGCTTCTCCAAGCCCATCCCGCTCAGGCCCGACAGTGTTACGATGCGCAAGCCCTTCAACTGTGGCAACGAGACTTCGATGCGCTCACGCAATTGCTCCAGCGTAGCGCGGCGATCCGTCACCAAATCCCATTTGTTGACGGCAAGCACCAGCCCTCGGCCTTCTCTTTCCACGAGTTCGGCGATCAGGAGGTCCTGTTTTCCCAGAGGCTCGGTGGCGTCGACAACCAGCACGACGATCTCGGCGAAACGGATCGTACTCAGGGTTTCTGCAATTGATAATTTCTCGATTCTTGCCTCAATCCGGCTTCGCCGCCGCATGCCGGCGGTATCGACAAGACGCACCGGACGGCCGCGCCAGGACCATCTGACGGAAATCGCGTCCCGTGTAATGCCGGGTTCCGGCCCTGTCACCAGTCGCTCGGTTCCGATCAGCCGATTGAGCAGTGTCGATTTGCCCACATTTGGTCGGCCGACGATCGCCAGACGCAACGGCGTCGGACCTTCGTCCAAGCGATCACCGTGGTTTTCGGCTGCCATCAAGGGTGCGATCGCGTCGAACAAGTCGGCCATGCCCTCGCCATGTTCCGCGGCAATCATTACCGGCTCGCCGAGGCCGAGCGCGAAGGCGTCACCCAGCTCGGCCGCACTGCGCAAATTCTCCGCCTTGTTAGCGACCAGAACGACCGGACGTTTGGCACGTCGGATCTGGTCGGCGAAATGGCGGTCGAGCGGAGTGACGCCGGCGCGGCCGTCGATCAGAAAAAGAATCGCGTCGGCACCCTCGAGCGCGCGCGTCGTCTGATCCTGCATGCGCTGCTCGGTGGTGCCGGGGACAGCTTGGTCCAAGCCGGCCGTGTCGATGACGCGAAAATGGAGATCGCCAAGCTTGGCTTCACCCTCGCGCCGATCACGGGTGGAACCCGGGGCGTCATCGACAAGGGCCAGCGAGCGGCCTACGAGCCGGTTGAAAAGCGTCGATTTTCCCACATTGGGCCGGCCGACGATCGCGACGGTGAAAGCCATGCCGCATTGCGTCAGCGAAACGCGATCAGCCGCGCGTTGTCGGTCAGGACGTAGAGTGTGTTGTTAGCGACCACCGGGTCGACGAACACACCGTCGGGAAAATCAACCGTGCCGAGAGCCTTGCCGGTATAGGGCGATACCGAGAAGCCGATGCCGGTCGACGAGACCACGATCAAGCGGTCGCCGGCTAACACCGGACCGACCCACCGGATGGGATCGCGCTTCTTTTCCGGATTGTCGAAGCGTGGCAGCGTCGTGCTCCAGCGGACGCGGCCGTCTTTCCAGGTCAGGCACAACAAGGTGACATCGTTGCTCAACACATAAACATAGTCGCCCGCCACCCACGGACCCTGGGTGCCGCCGATATCTTGCTCCCAGACACGGTCGCCGGTACGAAGGTCGATCGCCACCATCCGGCCGCTATGACTCACGGCGAAGACCCGGCCACGGTCGATCACCGGGCGGCCGTGTATGTCCGCGAGCGAGCTCAAAGCGCCCATGGGCTGCGCTGTTGCGAGATTGTCGGTCCATTCGGCATTACCGTTCTCAAGGCGCAAAGCGAAGAGCTCACCCGATGAATACGCGACCACGACGGTATCGCCCTGAACCGCCGGTGCCGGCGTGCCAAGAATATCGGCGCCTTCCGGCAGGCCGGTATGGATCCAAAGCTGATGTCCGTCGGCGGCGTCGAGCGCGACCAGTTGATTATTAACGTTGACCGCCAAGACGCGGCTGTCGATCACCGTTGGCGGGCCGTGGAAGGGTATTTCGGTGGCGTGCTTCCAGATCTGATGTCCTGTCCTGGCATCGAGCGCGTAAATGACGCCATAACCGGTTGAAACGAAAAGCCGGCCGTCGTAGAGGGCGACACCGCCACCGAAAGTATCGTCGGCATCGTCGTTGGGCTTGGTCTCAAACCTCCACAGCCGGTCGCCCGTGGCCGCGTCGAGCGCGAACACGACGTCTTCGCCATCGAGGCCGTAGATCCGGCCGGCGCCGACCACCGGCTGCGCCGTAATTCGGGTGTAGCGCGATGAGCCCTCGCCAATGTCGGCGCTCCACAACCGGTCTAACCGACCCGACAGGGCCAAGTGCTGCATGGCGTGGTCGGGGAAGCCGCCAGCGTCCGGCCATTCGCTGTTGGCAGCCGGCCGTGGCAGCTTGACCGCCTGAGTGCGCAAGGTGGGATCGGGTTCGACCTGCTTGTCCGCCAC
>JASHOB010000062.1 GCA_030041335.1 Alphaproteobacteria bacterium
GACCGGCATTGCTGTCATCGCCGCGCCGACCTGTCCTACGGCTTTGTCGAAGCCTGCGGCTTGCGCTGCAATTACCACGGTTGGCTTTATGACGAGCGCGGCAACTGCATCGCGCAGCCCTATGAGGACACGGCGCATCCCGACGCCAACATGAAGGCGCGCATCAAGATCAAGGCCTATAAGGTAGAGGAACATGCTGGCCTGCTCTGGGCCTATCTCGGACCAGAGCCGGCGCCGTTGGTGCCGAATTGGGAGCCGTTCACCTGGAAAAACGGCTTTGTCCAGATCGTGCTCGCGACCATTCCCTGCAATTGGTTCCAGTGCCAGGAGAACTCGATCGACCCGGTCCATTTCGAATGGATGCACCTCAACTGGAGCAAGCGCCTCCATAACCAGCTCGGTCCCTACAGCCCGCGCCATTTGAAGGTGGATTTTGAGGAATTCGCCTACGGCATCCAGTACAAGCGGATCACCGAGATCACCAATGACAAAGATCCGCTCTGGACTATCGGTCGCGTCTGCCTGTGGCCGAACGCACTTTACACCGGCGAACATATCGAGTGGCGGGTGCCAATCGACGACGAAAACACCTTCAGCATAACCTGGTCGTTCGTTCGCGTGCCGAAAGAGCGCGAACCCTATGTTCAGAACCGCATTCCGACCT
Source organism: Alphaproteobacteria bacterium (assembly GCA_030041335.1). GTDB lineage: Bacteria > Pseudomonadota > Alphaproteobacteria > ATCC43930 > CGMCC-115725 > JAATGI01. Next base: position 665 of record JASHOB010000062.1, read on the forward strand.
GGAAAGGCCCGATCAAGGACGGGAAGACCGGACGTTGGATCGATACTCACGTCATGAATCAGGATTTCATCGCCTGGGTCGGGCAAGGCGTTGTTGCCGATCGCACCAAGGAAAATCTGTCGGCGAGCGACAAGGGGATTGCGCTGCAGCGGCGCCAGTTTTTTGCCGATCTGGAGGCCATTAAGGAAGGCAAGGACCCGAAGGGACTGGTGCGCGACCCCAAGATCAATGAATGCGTGCCGCTGCCGATCGCGTTCAAGGAAAATTACGTCAATGGTATGAGCACCGCCGAAATGGTGAAGCATCCGGTTTTTTCGGGCCAACTTCGCGGCTATGTCTTTCAGACCGGACAGCCCGAGGAGGTGCGCCGCGCTTTCGTTGACGCGATGGGCATCGATCTGTCGAGCAACGGGGAAATTCCGACCGCAAATTTCCTCGCCCGCGGCGATGAGCAGCAGATGGCCGACAGCCAGTAGCCAATCCGACGCCTCGGTGTGCCGGGCGTCACACCTGAACCTCTAACCCGGCTCAGTCGAGCGCCAGGGGATCGCCGCTCAAATCCTCGGCACGATCGATCTTGATCAACACCGCGAAGCCCTTCTTTTCGGGATCGCGATCCTTTTCCGGCTGGATCAGTCGTTCCCATACTTTTTCGTAGATCGGCCCGGATTTGTAGATTTTGGCGGTGCCGTACAACCGCGCTACGGCGCCCTTGGGCAGAATGGTCGCACGCAACTCCGGCTTACGAAAGAACACCGTGACCTTGCTGCCGTCCTTGAGATTATCCGTGGTCGATCCCCTGCCCCGTTCCCACAGCGAAATATGATCGTCGTCGTAGACCTGGGTGCTGCCCCGCATGGTCACCTGCGCAAAGCCAGTAGGCAGCACAGTGGCGATCTGCGCCACATTTGCTGGAAACGCGGTGTTGATATGCTCATGAAGTGCTTTCGGAATCGTGCCCACGATGGATCCTCTCCTGGTCGATAAATCAGAATGCGCTTTTGATGACGCCGCCCTCGACACGCAGATTGGCGCCGTGCGTACCCGAGGCAGCCGGGCTGCAAACATAGACCACCATATTCGCCACTTCCTCGGTCGAGGTGAAGCGCCAGATCAGCGAGGTCGAACGCCGCTTCTCGATCCATTCCTTGGCGATTTCCTCGCGCGATTTGCCGAGGCGCTTTGCCATATTGTCGAACACCTCGCTCAAGGTCGGACCGGGCAGCACCGAATTAACGGTGATGCCGGTACCGACCAAAGTCTCGGCGACGCCACGGGCCAATGCGATCACGCCCGCCTTGGCAACGCCGTAAGGCACCATCTCGGGCGGAATCTGCACTCCGGATTCGCTGGAGATGTAGACGATGCGACCCCAGTTCCTCTGGCGCATAGCCGGCAGAAAGGCCTGGGTCATTCGCACCGCGCTGACGACATTCACCTCGAAGATGGTGTGCCAGTCGGCATCCTCGAGCCGGTCGAACGGCTTCATGATGCCGCCGAGCCCGCCGAGATTGTTGACGAGGACATCGACCGTCGGCAGCGCCGCGGTCACCAGGCGCGCGCCCTCCGCCGTGGCGAGGTCGGCGGCGATGCCTTCGAGCTGCGCCTGCGGCACCGCGCTTTTGAGCTTGTCGAGCGCGGCATCGACGCGTGCCTGCGTGCGGCCATTGACCCACACGGTCGCGCCAACTTTCGCCAGCCCTTCTGCAATCGCATAGCCGATGCCCGCCGTCGAAGCGGTGACCAGGGCGGTCTTGCCCGCAAGGTCAAGATTCATGCGGATTTCCTTTGCGGGGTCGGTGGTTGCCGCACCGCGGCGATGACCGGCCGGCGATCGGCGCTCGGCTGATAGAAGCGGGTATAGCGATGAACCGCGTCGGCGAAATGATCGGCATCACCATCCTTCGCGATCTCGAATGCCGTGAAGCCGGCGCGCAGCATGAACAGGAACTGGTCGCGCAATACCTGCCCCGTCGCGCGCAGCTCACCCCGATAGTGGTAACGCTCACGCAAGAGCCGCGCCTGGCTGTATGCGCGGCCGTCCCGGAAAGTGGGAAACGCCAGCGCAATTGCGGCGAGGTGAGCCAAGTGCGGCGCGAGCTCCTCGATCTCGCGATTGTTCGGCCAGATCACACCGACCGGCGCCGCACGCGAGGCCAGTGCCGCGGCATCGGCCAGAAAACGCTCGCCCGTCAAGAGCACCGGCACGCCGTCGGGGAGGGACGCATCGTCGGCGACGCGTCGATAGGGATCTTCGGCCGCGCGGCCGTCCTTAACGAACCGCATAGACGCGTTCCTTGAAGGGCTGGATGCCGACCCGCCTCACCGTATCGATAAAAATCTCCTCGGGACGCTCCCGCAACTCGATGTAAGCGGCGACGACATCCTCGATCACGTCGGCAACCTTGTCGAACGGCACCGATGGACCGATCAACGTCCCGAGTTTGGCGTTCTCATCCGCCTTGCCGCCGAGCGTGATTTGATAGAATTCCTGTCCCTGTTTCTCGACGCCGAGAATGCCGATATGGCCGATATGGTGATGGCCGCAGGCATTGATGCAGCCCGAGATGTTGATGTGGAGTCGGCCGATATTGCGCTGCAGATCGGGATCGGCGAACCGCTTCGAAATTTCCATTGCCACCGGAATCGCCCGCGCATTGGCAAGGCTGCAGTAGTCGAGTCCCGGACAAGCGATGATGTCGGTGATGAGATTGACGTTGCTCAGCGCCAGCCCGACCGCATCGAGCTTGCGCCACAGTGCCGGCAGGTCGCGTTGCCGTACGCTAGGCAAGCACAGATTTTGCTCATGCCCGTTGCGGATTTCGCCATAGCCGTATTGGTCGGCGAAATCGGCGAGTGCCTCCATCTGGTCGGCGGTACAGTCGCCTGGCGTCAGCCCGACCGGCTTCAGCGAGATCGTGACGATGGCGTGGCCCGGCACGCGATGCGGCGCCACCGCATTGAAATACCAGGTGCGGAAACGCGCATCGTGGAATGCCGCTTGCAGTTCCGGCGGATTGTCTTCGACGTTCTCGAAATTGGGATAGTGGAAGCGCCGGGTTATTTCGGCGACCAGTCTTTCGTCGAGTACGGGCGCGTAGTCCTTTGACGCCTCGAACTCTGCTTCGACCTCGTCGCGGAATTTTGCGACCCCAAGGTCGTGGACCAGGATCTTGATTCGCGCCTTCCAGATGTTGTCGCGTCGACCATAGCGGTTATAGACCCGCAAGATCGCCTCGACATAGCCGAGCAGATCCCGGGAAGGACAAAAGCCGCGAATGGTTTCGGCCAGGTACGGCGTGCGGCCGAGGCCGCCGCCGACCGCGACTTCGAAGCCGAGCTCGCCGTTCGGGCCGCGTCGCAGCCACAGGCCGATGTCGTGCATCTTCACCGCCGCGCGGTCGTGCGCGGCCCCGGTGATGCCGATTTTGAACTTGCGCGGCAGGAACGAAAATTCGGGATGTAGCGTCAGATGTTGACGCAAAATTTCCGCGTAGATGCGCGGGTCGGCGATTTCGTCGCGCGCGACGCCCGCCCATTGATCGGTGGAGATATTGCGCACACAGTTGCCGCTGGTCTGGATGCCGTGCAGACCGGCGCTGGCAAGGTCAGCCATGGCATTCGGCAGATCCTCGAGCTTGATCCAGTGGAACTGCAAGTTCTGGCGCGTGGTGAAATGGCCATAGCCGCGGTCGTAGCGGCGCGCGATATGGGCGAGCATGCGCAGTTTCTTCGACGAGAGGGTGCCGTAGGGGATCGAAATCCGCAACATATAGGCGTGCAACTGCAGATAAGTTCCGTTCATGAGCCGGAGCGGCCGAAATTCTTCCTCGCTCAGTTCGCCGCTGAGACGCCGTTTGATCTGGTCGCTGAATTCGGCGACGCGCTCGTTCAGAAGCGTCTGATCGAATTCGTCATAAACATACATGAAAGCCTCACGTTTCCGCGGGAACCCGCCGCAGATCGAAGGTCGGTCCGGAGCTACGGATGATTTCGCGCAGATTGCCCGGAACAAGCCGGCCATTGGCGTCATGCACGACCGGTGCGGCATAGGCTCCGACAGCGAGCGTACCCTCACCCGCCGCTTGCGCGAGCTCGGCCTTCACCGGCGCCACCGCGTCAAGCACCAAGGCGCCGGCCAAATCCGTGGTCCAGCCGCCGCCGGCGGTGCGATAGATCACCGCACCGTCCCGCAGGCGGTTGGCCGTAATCACGACCAACCCGTCGATGCGCAGTTTTTGGTCGAGCGGCGATGTCATCAAGCATCCATCGTAAGCCGCCGGACACCATGCTCGGCGCGCTCGGCCTAAGGTAGAGACTAACTACCAATTCTACAAGTGAAATACAATAATTGTACAAATAAGATTCGTTATTTCGACATCCCGGCTTCAATAGCTTCCCGGTCGAGATCCCGGACAATGAACACGACCCGCGAGCGGCGGTCATCATCGGGCCATTTGGCGAGCGGTACCGGCGGATGCTGCAGGTAATGCACGCCGTGAACCGCCACCGGCTGGTCGCGGCCCGCGACGTTCAACAATCCCTTTATCCGCAGGATATTTTCCCCGTACTGGCCGGAAATCCGTTCCAGCCAGATCATGGTGTCTTCGAAATTGACGGGCTGATCGAAGGTGTAGCAATAGGCACGGATGCGATCGTCATGACGGTTGCGGTCGAGCTCTTCATGTTGGTGGTCATGTTCTTGAGCATGCGCTTCCTCGTCGATCCAGCGACGTACTTCGGAGATTTTGTCATCGACCTCGAAGCCGGCGCCGCCGAACAACTGCTCGGGCGACATGCGGTCGCCGGTCTGGAACAGCGGCGCCCCCGGATTAAGGCGCTTGAGGCGGGCGACCAGGGCGGCAACCGCATCGCTGCTGGCGAGATCGATCTTCGACAGCATCAGTCGGTCGGCGATCGCCACTTGCTTCACGGCTTCACGATGTTCGTCGAGCGTCCGCGCGCCATGGACCGCGTCGACCATGGTCAAGACCGGGCCGATGCGGAACAGTTCCATCATGCCGACATCGTAGATCAAGCCCTGCAGGATCGGCGCCGGATCGGCCAGGCCCGTGGTTTCGACCATGACGCGCCGGAAGTTGGGGATCTCGCCCTTCTCACGGCGATAAGCGAGATTGTCGAGCGTCTCGAGCAGTTCGCCTCTGACGGTGCAGCAAAGACAGCCCGAGGCCATCAGGATGACGTCGTCCGATGCCTTTTCGACGAGCGCGTGATCGAGTCCGATCTCGCCGAACTCGTTGACGATCACTGCCGTCTCGTCCATCGTCGGATCGCGTAGCACCCGATTGAGGAGCGTGGTCTTGCCGCTGCCGAGAAAGCCGGTTAGCACCGAGACCGGCAGCCGATTTTGCAATTCTTCCATGCCGTCATCCTTGCCTGATGCGCCGTTTGATCGCAACAATCGCGTACTTGCCCGGCCCGCTGCTTCACATTAAGAACTATCATAGGATTTGGGAAGAAGGCGGCGACCGACTGCCCAACCGAGCCCTGGCGGCCGCGGCCGCAAGCCCGGCAAATCCCCATCACCCAAGGGAGGAGTGGATGCGAAAGCTATTCGGTATTGCCGTCGTGGCGGCTTTTTTAGCCACCGCCGGGATCGCGCAGGCGGATGAGGCGCCGCTCAAGATCGGGGTCATCATGACCTATTCGGGCCCGTTCGCGACCTATGGGCACCAGGCCGATATCGGTATTGCCTCCTGGCTTAAGGCTCATGGCGACACCATCGCGGGCCGCAAGATCGAGTTCGTCCGCAAGGACGACACCGGCTTGGCCCCCGACGTCTCGAAGCGGGTAACGCAAGAGCTTGCGGTGCGCGACAAGGTCGACATCATTTTCGGCGGCTGCTGGTCGCCCAATGCACTGGCTTCCGCTCCGGTCGTGACCGCAGCCAGGATCCCGTTCTTCATCATTGTCGCTGCGACCGACGGCATCCCGCAGAAATCCCCCTATATGGTGCGGGTCAGCCAGCCAGTGAGCGTGCCGGTTTACAGCATGGGAAAGTGGGCTGCGGGTACGAAAGGCTGGAAGACCGGCTATAGTGCGGTAGTCGATTACGTCCTCGGCACGGCGGGTGCCAAGGCATTTCGCGCCGGCCTTGAGGCAGGCGGCGGCAAAGTGGTCGGCGAGGTCCGCATCCCCGTCAGCAATCCCGATTTCACGCCCTTTGTCGAGCGGATCAAGGAAACGCGTCCGCAGGTGGTGCAATTGTTCATGCCGGCTGGAGCGCTCGCCGTAGGCTTCGTCAAGGCCTATCACGATATCGGCCTCGCCAAGGACGGCATTAACCTGGTCACGGGACCGTTGAGCGAAACGCAGCCGACTGCGACGCTAGGCGACTTTGTCGAAGGCATCTACACGGGCACCAACTGGATCGACGATAACGACAGCCCGGAGAACCAGGCGTTCCTCAAGGCCCTGCACGAAACGCAAGGACCCGGCTTTAACCCGGGCTTCGTCGCAATGAATATTTGGGATGCGCTTAACATCACTAAAGCGGCGGTCGAAGCACAGAACGGCAAGGTCGATCCCGGCAAGACGATGTCGCTGATCCGCGGCCATCAGTTCACCAGCCCGCGCGGGCCGATTGCCTTCGATCAGAATGGCGAGATCGTGCAGAACGTCTATCTGCAGCACGCCGTTAAGGTCGACGGCAAGATGACCATGAAGCTCGTCGAGACCTTGCCTATGGTCAAGCCGCCGGCGCTGACACAATGACGCTGACACACTAAGGTGAGGGGCGCGGCGCTCGCCGCGCCCCTTTTTCAATCCGAGTCGTTGCAACGTGTTTTCGATCATCCAAGGCATCGTCCAGGTCCTGTTCGACGGCGTCGCTTTCGGCATGCTGTTGTTCGTCATGTCGGTTGGCCTGTCGATCACACTCGGCATGATGCGCTTCGCCAATCTCGCTCACGGCGTGTTCGCGATGCTCGGCGGCTATGTCACCGCGACGCTGATGTATCGCGGGGGTTGGCCCTTTCTCGTGACCTTGCCGATTGCCTTTGGCCTGGTCGCCGTGGTCAGTGTCGCGCTGGAGCGTTTTGTCTATCGCCGCGTCTACGCGGCCAAGGAGCTCGACCAAGTTTTGCTGACCGTCGGCATCATCTACATGTCGATTGCCGCCGCCGCTTATGTTTGGGGCCCGGAGCCGATGACCTTCACCCTGCCCGATTACCTCACGGTTTATCGGCGCATTGGCTGGTTCAGCTTTAGCACATATGGCGCCCTGCTCTTGGCCTTTGGCACGGTCATCACGCTGGCGATCTTCTATGGTTTGGAGCGCACGCGTTTTGGTGCCATGATCCGTGCCGCGGTCGACGACCGGCGCGTCGCGTTGGGCATGGGCATTAATGTCAATCGCGTCTTTACCATCACTTTCGCCATTGGCAGCGGTCTTGCCGGGCTCGGAGGTGCGCTGGGCATCAATGCGCTGGGGCTCGATCCCAGCTTTCCCATCGAGTATCTCGTTTTCTTTCTGATCGTCGTCAGCATCGGCGGCGGCGGTACCGTGAAAGGTGCCCTGGCCGCGTCGCTCTTGCTTGGCTTATCGGATACCGCAGGCAAATATTACGTGCCGCAAACCGGCGCCTTCATCATCTATGTCGTGATGCTACTGGTGATGCTGTGGCGGCCGAACGGCTTGTTTGGCCGCTCATGACCGCCGAGACTCAGGCGGCAAACGCCGCTGCCGTCGCCGATTTCCGGGCGCGCGCGCGCTGGCAATGGTACGAGCCGATTTTCTGGCTCGGCGCCATCGCTTGGTATTTTTTGTTCCCGACCTATTTGCCCCTCGGCACCCAGGTCCTTTGCTCGGCGCTGTTCGCTTTGTCGCTCGATTTGATTTTGGGCTATGGCGGCATCGTTTCGCTGGGGCATACCACGTTTTTTGGCATCGGCGCCTATACTGCCGGACTCTTGGCCAAATATGGCTGGGGCGAGCCCATCACCTGCCTCTTGGCAGGCGGCGTGACCGCGGCGATCGCCGGCTGGATCTGCAGCTTCGTGATCGTCCGCGTCCAGGGCGTCGCGTTGCTGTTGGTGACACTGGGCATCAACCTGGTGCTCTACGAAATCGCCAACAAAGCCTACACTATTACCGGCGGTGCCGACGGGCTTCAGGGTATCGTGTTCTGGAAAGTATTCGGCGTCTTTGATTACGACATCGAAGGCCGGGTCGCTTACATCTACACGCTCGCGGTCGTGTTCCTGTTATTCCTGGTTGCGCGGCGTATCGTCTACTCGCCGTTCGGCCTGGCGCTCAAGGGCATGCGCGAGAATTGGAAGCGCATGCCCGCTCTCGGTGCAGCGCTCCGCCACCACGGCGCCTTGATTTTCGTGCTGTCTGCGGCGATCGCGGGTCTGGCCGGCGCGCTGCTGGCCGAGTCGGTACAGTTCGTGGCGCTGGATTCGCTCGGTGTGCAGCGCTCGGTCGACGTCTTGACGATGCTGATCGTGGGCGGCACAGGCGTGCTCTACGGCAGTTTCGTCGGCGCTACTGTATATATGGTGGTTCGCGACCAGCTCGCCGATCTCAACCCTGCCTATTGGTACTTCTGGATCGGGCTGATGCTCGTCGTGGTCGTGCTGTTCACCCGCAACGGCGTGGTCGGCGCCCTGTCCGATGCCGCGGCTTGGTTCCAGCGCCGCGGTCGCGCGCAATCATGACGACCGCTGCCCTCAAAACGCACGGACTCAACAAGAATTTCGGCGGGCTCAAAGTGACTCAGGATGTCAAGTTTGAGCTACCGGTCGGCGCGCGCCACGCCCTGATCGGTCCGAACGGTGCCGGCAAGACTACCTTTATCAATCTGCTCACTGGCTTGCTGTCAGCTGATTCCGGCACCATCGAGCTGGACGGCCGGCCAATCACCGACCTGCCCGCCCATCAACGCGTGAAGCGCGGCCTCGCCCGCACCTTTCAAATCAATACGCTATTCCCCGACTTGACGCCGCTCGAAGCGGTGACATTGGCGGCATGTGAGCGCCATGGCACGTCACGCCAATGGTTTCCGGCGCTGGCCAACCGCAAGGAGTTGATCGAGGAAGCCTATGCTCTGCTCGCCGAGCTCGGCATTGGTGATCAGGCGCACCGTTTGACGCGACACCTCGCCTATGGGCATCAGCGCGTCCTCGAGATTGCGCTGGCGCTGGCGACGCGTCCCCATGTTCTTTTGCTCGACGAACCGGCAGCGGGCGTACCTGCGCATGAAAGCGGCATCCTCTATGAGGTGATTTCCGCGCTGCCGAAAGAGATTGCTGTACTTTTCATCGAGCACGATATGGACCTGGTATTCCGGTTCGCCAGTCACATTACCGTGCTGGTCTCCGGCCGCGTCCTGCGCGAAGGGCCGCCGGCCGAAATCGCCGAGGATCCGGAGGTCCGCGCCGTCTATCTCGGAACCGCTGCTCATGGCTGAGCCGCTGCTGCAGCTCGATCGGGTGCGCGCCGGCTACGGCGATGCCGTGGTCGTCGATGACATCAGCTTTGCCGTGCCAGAAGGCGAATCCCTGGCACTGCTTGGGCGCAACGGCATGGGCAAGACGACCCTGATCCTGACGATCATGGGGCAGACGCGGTTCTTGGGTGGGAAGATGAGCTTTCGCGGCAAGCGCTTCGAACGCATGCCTTCCAATGCGCGCGTCGCGCTTGGCCTGGGCTGGGCGCCGCAAGAACGCGGCATTTTTGCCTCGCTCACCGTCGAGGAGAATCTGGCGGTCGCCGCTCGGCCTGGTCATTGGAATGCGGCGCGCCTGTTCGAACTCTTCCCCTCGCTCGCGGAGCGGCGGCGCAATTTCGGCAATCAGCTCTCCGGCGGAGAGCAGCAAATGCTCGCGATCGCCCGCGCCCTAATGACCAATCCGTCGCTGCTGCTGCTGGACGAGCCCCTCGAAGGGCTGGCGCCGATCATTGTCGAAGAACTGATGCGCACCATCGGGCGTCTGGCGGCCGAAGGCGTGGGCTTCGTCCTGGTCGAGCAACATACCCAGCTGGCGCTGGGACTGGCGCACCACGCCGTCATTTTGGAACGCGGACGGGTGGTCTATCGAGGTGCGAGCCAAGGCCTGATCGACGATCCGTCCGTGCTGGTTCGCTTCGTCGGACTGCGCGGCGAGCGCGGCGCGATCACGCCAGCTTCGGCTTGACAGCGGATGCGCGAACCCGTCAATCATGCGCGGCCGCGATAGACGGCGGAAACCCAGGGAGGCGAATTGGCTGATATTCTGACGACGTGGGCGGCCTTAACCTTCAACGGTATCTCGTTCGGCATGATCTTGTTCCTGATCTCGTCCGGACTGACGGTAACGCTGGGTGTGATGCGGCTGGTTAACCTCGCGCATTGCGGTTTCGCCATGATCGGCGGCTACATCGCGATGGCGGCCGTCGATTATCTTGGGTTCGGCCTGCTGGCATCGGTACCGGTGGCGGTGGTCGGTACCATGATCATCGCCGCCGTGATCGAGCGAACCCTGTTCCAGTGGACCTACGGAATATCCGAGCTCGGCCAGATCCTGATGACGATTGGGCTGGCCTTCGTGATGGTGGCGCTGTGCAACATCCTGTTCGGTCCGCTGCTCCACGCGTTGCCGGTTCCGGACTGGCTTACCGGCAATTTCACTGTCGCCGGCGTCGTCGTCTCGGTCTATCGCTGCTTTCTGGTGGTAGTCAGCGGGCTGATCGCCATCGGCATCTGGTACGTGGTTGAACGCACTGATTTCGGGGCGCGGCTTCGAGCGTCCGTGGACAATCCGCGCATGGCGCGCTGTGCCGGCATCAATGTCCGCCGCATATTCTCCTTCACCTTCACCGCGGGATGCGGGCTCGCCGCGGTCGGCGGCGTGTTGGGTACGCAGATGTTACCGATCGAGCCATTTTACGCGCTGAATTATCTGATCCTGGTGCTGATTGTCGTGGCGACCGGCGGGCTTGGGAGCCTTAAAGGCTCGTTTGCCGCCGCGCTGATCATCGGCGTCATCGACACTTATGGCCGCTATATCCTGCCGGCTGGCGGCGGCTTCGTCATGTATGCCATCGTCCTGGTGGTGCTGCTGGCGCGGCCGCAAGGCTTGTTCGCGAGGGCTTAAGCATGGCGACTCTTTCGACCGCCCGCGCCGTCGCCCCGTCGATCCGCAACGCATTTGCCGCGCATCGCATTAACGCGATCGATGTCGGCATCTGGATGGTGGCGATCGGCGCCTATTTCGTGGTCCCGACCTATCTCTCGCTCGGCACCACCGTACTGATCATGATCCTGTTCACCCTGTCGCTCGATTTGGCCGTCGGCTACGGCGGTATCGACACGCTTGGTCAAGGCGCATTCTACGGCGTCGGCGGTTACGCCGCAGCCTTTTGGGCGCTGAACGTCACCAGCGAACCGATTTCGGGACTCGTGGCAGGCGCGTTGGTTGCGGCGTTGCTCGGCATCGTCACCGGCCCGATCATCTTGCGAACGCGCGGCTTGACGCTGATCATGATCACGCTCGCCATCACCTCGATGCTTGAGGAATTCGCGGTCACCGCAAAATCGATCACGGGCGGGGACGACGGCCTGACCGGCTATCATATCGATCCGATCTTCGGCATGTTTCATTTCGACATCTACTTTCGCACCGCCTACTTCTACGCGCTCGCGGTACTGGCCGTTGCCTTTGTCGTTGCCCGCATCGTGGTCAATTCGCCGTTCGGTCTGACGATACGCGGCATTCGCGAGAATCCGGTGCGAATGCGTTTGCTTGGCGTCCCGATCCGCAACCGGCTCATCGGACTCTTTACTTTGTCGGGGGCAATGGCCGGCGTCGCCGGCGCGCTGACGGCGCAGGTGACCGGTTTGATCGGCGTCGATACCCTGACCTTCCTGGTGTCGGGTAATGCGCTGATCAGCCTGATTCTGGGCGGGTTCGGACGACTCTATGGCGCGTTTCTCGGCGCCGCGCTGTTTTACATTTTCTCTGACCGAGCGGCGGCCATTAACCCGTTCCATTGGTATCTCGGTCTGGGCGTCCTGCTGATTCTGGCGGTACGGTTCATGCCCAACGGGCTGATCGGGCTGGGAGAACAGTTCCAGCTCTTCCGCGAGCGCAAGCAGGGTCGGGGCCTCGACCGGGGCGCCTCATGAGCGAGCACAACGCAAATCAGCCGGCCTTGGAGATCACCGGCCTCTACAAGAATTTCGGTGCGTTGAAGGTCACCCAGGACATCAACCTGACGCTGCAGCCCGGCGTACGCCACGCGCTGATTGGCCCGAACGGCGCCGGCAAAACCACGCTCGTGAACCAGATCACCGGGGTGTTGAAACCCGATGCCGGCACCATTCGCCTCTTTGGCACCGATATCACCAACGCCACGCCAGAAAAACGTGTGGCGCTGGGTGTCGTGCGAACCTTCCAGATCATCTCGTTGTTTCTGCGCCTGACCGTTGCCGAGAATATCGGCCTCGCGATCGCGGCTGCCCAATCACTCGACGCCAAGCCTTGGGGATCTTTGCGCGACGACGATCGGGTGGTCGACGCGGTGCGCGCCTTGCTGGAACGACTGGATCTCTTGGGCGTCGCGGAGCGCAAGGTGCGCGAATTAGGTTACGGCCAGCGCCGCCTGGTCGAGATTGCCCTCGCGCTCGCACTCAAGCCCAAGGTGCTGCTGCTCGACGAGCCCGCCGCCGGCGTGTCGTCGCACGATCTCGGCATGCTGCTCGAGATCCTCAACCGTCTGCCGAGTGACATCGCGGTGCTGGTGATCGAACACGATATGAGCCTGGTGTTCCGTTTCGCTGAGCGGATCACGGTCTTGGTTGGCGGCGCGCTTCTCGTCGAAGGTTCGGTCGACGAAGTACGTGCCGACCAGCGGGTGCGCGACGTCTACCTGGGGCGCCGCGCCTATGTCTGAGTTTTTGGAGATCGAAAACGTCACCGCCGGCTATGCCGGCAATGTTGTCCTTGAGCGAGTATCGCTGTCGCTCCCGGCGAACTCGTCAATCGCCCTCTTGGGCCGCAACGGCGTGGGCAAGACGACGCTGCTCGCGACCGTTATGGGCCTGACGCGCATTGAGGCCGGCCGCGTCGCCTTCGACGGCGCCGACTTGGCCAAGGTGCCAACCCACCGCCGGGCCGAGCTCGGCATCGGCTATGTGCCGCAGGAACGCGAGATCTTCTCGTCGCTGACGGTGCAGGAAAATCTCAAGGTCGCGACCCGCGAAGGCGAATGGACGTCGGACCGGATCTACCAATTGTTTCCGCCGCTCGCACAGCGCCGCAGCAACTTTGGCAATCAGCTGTCCGGCGGCGAACAACAGATGCTGGCCGTGGGCCGCGCGCTGGTCAGCAATCCGAAGATGCTGCTGCTCGATGAGCCCTTCGAGGGCTTGGCGCCGGTGATCGTCGACCAAATGGTGGATGCTCTTGAAAGCATCCGCAAGGCCTCCGCGCTCGCGATGATCCTGGTCGAGCACCATGCCGAGATCGCGTTGCAATTCGCTAAAGGTGCGGTGGTGCTCGATCGCGGCCAAGTCGTCTGGGGAGGCGATTGCGCCGAGTTGCGCGCCAACCCCGACAAGCTCGCAGCACTTATCGGCATCGAAGAAGAAGTGCGGCGATAGCTGGTGTTGGCGGCACTCGGCCGCCTGACCTCGCCCACTGTGGAGTGCTCCTCGCCGGCCCTGCCGGCAGCAGCCAGCCGATATCCGATGGCGGATCGGATAGGCGGCACGTTGCGTCAGAAGCGCGCGCGCCGCCGCCCTGTGCTCGAGCGCTTATCGGAAACGATCGAGATGCGGGAAGGCGCTCAGGGCGGTAGGCCAGGTATGCGGCTGCGCCGGCGCCAGGACGCTGCGGTCGACCTGGGTCAGCTTGGTCAGGCCCATCAACATCATATCCTTGGTGATTTCTTCTTCGAGGAGATGGAGGAGCAACCCCATCCCGGCTTCGCCGCCCGCCGCGAGCGCCCAAGCCTGGAGTTTACCCAACCCGACCGCCTTGGCACCGAGCGCCAACGCCTTGAGGATGTCGGTGCCGCGCACAAAGCCGCCATCGATCATGATTTCGGCCTGGCCGTTCACCGCGGCAACCACTTCGGGCAGAACTTCGAGCGTGCCCTGCCCGTGATCGAGCTGCCGGCCACCGTGATTTGAGACATAGACCACCGCGACGCCGTGCTCGACCGCAATCTTAGCATCTTCGGCGGTGGCGATGCCCTTGATGATCACCGGCAGGTCGAACTTCTTGCGAATGCGCTCGATGTCCTTCCAATTGAAGCGCTCCTGGTGCTCGCGGCCGGCGGCGCTCATTACGCCGGTGCGGCCGCCCGTCACGAGCGGCGTCTGCTGGAAGAAACGGTTGAGCTGATTGCGCTCGCGCCGGCTGTAGGCGTCGGTGTCAACGGTAAAGCAAATCGCGCGGCACCCGACCTTGAGCGCGCGTTCGACATAGGCGTCGACCCAATCCGCATCACCACGAATGTAAAGCTGCAACACCAGCCGGCCATCGGCTTCAAGCGCCGCCACGTCGATGTCCGGTTCGGTCACGGAGCTGATAAAGGTCATGGTGCCGAACTGTGCCGCCGCACGCACCGGGCCGAGCGCGCCCTTCGGGTCGAGCATCGTCATGCCGCCGACCGGCGCGAAAATCACCGGAATGCGCAGCTTGATGCCCAAAAGGCTCGACGATGTGTCGATCGACTCCTGAAGCACGTCACACAGAACGCGGGGCCGCAGCGCCCACAGGTCGAGCGCAAGGCGGTTGCGCGCCAGCGTCGCCTCCGTCTCGCTGCCACCGGCGACAAAGTCCCAGGAGTGGGGATGAAGTTTGCGCCGCGCCTCAGCAACCATCTCCGTCGTGGTTAGAAAGCGCCGCGCGATCTCGTCGATCTGCTCCTGTGTTGGACCAGGCGGCCGGTTGGACAACCTTTCAGACATAGGCCTCGTCCGCGTCGTCAGCTGGTGTGGTGCAATTCGTGCCACTGGTCCTTGACGGCCGGGATTGTCTCGAAGGTCTTGTTGTAGAGTTGACCATTCTCTTTGACGACGCGACGAATGTAGATGTTTCGTACCGAGTCGCGCGTCTTCGGATCGATGGAGATCGGCCCGGTTGGACTCTGCCAGGCGTAACCCTTAATCGCAGCAATTGCCTTGTCGCCGTCGCGTTCGCCGTTGGTAGCTTTCAGCATGTGAAAGATGATTTCCATGCCGTCATAGCCGAAGGTGGTGATGTATTTGTCCAGGACCTGCGGGTCTGCCGCCTTCAGGCCGGCGATGAAGCGTTTATTGGTGGGATTGTCGAGGAAGGGATCGTAATACCAGGCGGTGACGATGCCGATCGCGGCGTCGCCGATCACCGGCAAATAGTTCGGCGAAGTCTCCGCGGTGCCGTAATTTGGTACCGTTTTGGCGAGTCCGGAATCGACATAGGCATGGATGTAACCGAGGACCATCGGCCCGCCGGGCAGAAACGGATAGAGGCACTGCGGCTTGTAATCCTTGGCCTTTTGCATGTACGCCGAAAAATCGGTGGTACCGATCGGCACCTTAATGACGTCGACCTGTTTACCGCCGGCACCCATGAAACCGTATTTAAAGGCCTCGATCGAATCGGCGCCGGGCGCGTAATCCGTGATCACCAAGGTCGCATGCTCGCAGCCATGCTTCGCGGCGTATTGCGCGATCGGAACCGTCGGTTGCCAGTTGGTGTTGCCGATGCGAACAATATAAGGCGACTTGTCGACGATCACCGAGGTGGCACCGTTGAACACCACCCACGGCACCTTAGCTTCGCTTACCAGATCGGCGACCGCGAAGGCTTCGGGGGTAAATTCCCCGCCACCGGCGACCGAGACGTCATCCCGTGTGATGAATTCTTGAACGATCTGCTTGGTGCGTGCGACATCGGTTCCTGGCGCATCACGCAGGATCAGATCGACCTTCGGATTGCCGTCGCGGCCGTTATGCTCTTGCATATAGAGGTCGATCTCGCGTTTGTACGACTGACCCCATTGCGCATAGGCGCCGGAAAAGGCGGCTACGATCCCGACCTTATAATCGGAAGCCTGGGCCAGGGACGCGGCGCAAACCAAGCCGCTGGCAACCACCAAACACATCGAATGCCGGAACATCACGGGCTCCTCTCCTCGCAGCAACGGCCGGCGCACCGGTTGGTCCGCATCACGCCGGCCGGCGGATTAAAAATACTCAGCTTCCAGGATGCAATTCGTGCCACTGATCGTGAACCGCAGGGAACGTGAGAAACTC
>JASHOB010000063.1 GCA_030041335.1 Alphaproteobacteria bacterium
CCCCACGGAATTTCTGGAAAGGTTGGAGTGGTTGGTTTCTCTCGGGGTGGCGGCGAGGCGCTATTATATGCCACGCGCTGGCCGGATTTGGTTTCGGTCATCGTGGCATGGTATCCCGCCACGAGTCACCTTCCCGATGCCACGAGTTTCGTAACCGGGATCAGGGTTCCGGTCCTGATGTTCGCGGGTGAACAGGACACGTACAAAAACTGTTGCCTCGTCGGGACCGCGCGGGCGCTCGCCGACGCCGCAAAGGCCCAGGGGGTGCCGCTGGAGCTATTCACCTATCCGAATACCCCGCACGGGTTCCTCGAAGGACGCAACTACAATCCGTCTGCCGCATCGGACAGTTGGCAGCGAGCAGCGGCGAAGCTTGCCCAGTATTTGAAGCACTAAGTCGGCGTGCTTCCTCGCATGAGTGGTCGGGGGCCTCTGTCAATCGTCGCCGCGCGGGGCACCTGAAGAAAGAGACACCGAGTTCCCCTGCCCTGCGTGTTTGGTGACAATGCCCTCGGACGCCGTCACCCCAGCTCGGATGGGGCGTTTCTTTTTTGCTTTTGCCCGCACCCGACCATCTCTTCCGAAGGTCGCTTGACCAGGATCAATATGCCGCACTTTGGGGGCTGATATCGGCGATCGCAGGTTAATCCCTGAAGCCCGCGCTCAATGGCCCTGGCCCCGGCAAGGGTGAAGCCGGGGCTTTTATGGGCACGTTGCGAGTCACTTGCCCAGCGGTCAGCAATCTCGCGCTTCGCCCCTCTATCGCTGACAGAACCTCGGCCCAATTGACCGCGGTTTCGACCAGAACGTGCTGCAATTAGACCATCCGAGCATTCATTCCTCGCTCGCGAACGTTGTCGCGAAGCGTCATGGGAGCGATCCGCTCGTGGCGCGGTGACAGCGCCCGAAGTCTTCGCCTGAATTTCGGCGAGTAATGGAACGCACGCCTGCTTGCCATTTTTTGCGACCGCATTTGCCACCGGAAACGTGGACCAGTTATGCCGGCTGCGCCTCTGACAAAGGTTCGGGAAGCGCCTCCCGGCCGCCGAGTAAGAGACGCGTCGACTCCCGTCCTGGAGCATCGACCAGTCTGACAGCGTCCAGCGGCGTGTCTCTCGGCACCTTGATGTTCCTCGCGACACTGTGCAGGAACCGCCTTGGCATCTTCGACGCGCTCGGTGCCCAACTCGCCGTCATCTATCACAATAGCACAGGCGCGACCGAATCGTGTCGCGGTGAACTCGGATCGCCACATCATGATGGCAACCCCGAGGTCCTAACCTTGAGACGCGATCCGGGCGGGGACGGCGCAAGTATCGTGCCGTTGATCGAGGCGACGGGTGAATGAATGGCACAACGTTGAAATGCGTCTCTCGTTACCCCGGGTGTTGTCCTAGCCGGATCTCTCGATGAAAAAAAGGGGTTAGACATTTCTGACTAACCCCTTGTTTGAATTGGCTCCCCGGGCCGGATTCGAACCAGCGACCAAGCGGTTAACAGCCGCTTGCTCTACCACTGAGCTACCGGGGACCAAAGTACCGCCTTATACCATATAAGTTCGGCAGATTAATCCAATTCCCCCGCTTGGAGGCCGGAAGCGGAATCGAACCGCTGTACGAGGATTTGCAGTCCTCTGCATAGCCACTCTGCCATCCGGCCGGGGGGGCGGGATATTGGCGGCCCCTGTCTGCAGGGTCAAGGCATCGCGCCGAACAGCGCTAGAGATCGCCCCAATCTAGGGGGCGTGCCAGCGGCGGTGTCTCCTCCTTCACATACTGATGGCGACGTGTCCAGGGCCGTGGCGCGTAACCGGCCGCGTCCGGCTTCACCGATAAAGTCTGATAGAGCGACAGCCAGCCACGGTCGAATGCCAGCGCTGCGCCCGCCATATAGATTCGCCAAATGCGATATTTATCCGGCCCGACCAGCGCTTCGGCTTCGCCCTGATGCGCCTGCAACCGTCGCACCCAATGCAGCAATGTCTGGGTGTAGTGCGGGCGCAGGTTCTCGACATCGATAATGTCCAGGCCGGCAGCCGCGGTGTCGCGCAACATGCGCGAGACGTGCGGCAACTCACCTCCGGGAAAGACATAACGCTCGATGAAGCCTGACCCGCGAGGCGCCAGCGTGCCGCCGTCGAGTTGGCCGGTGGTGATGCCGTGATTGAGCGCCAGGCCGCCGACTCTCAGCAGCCGCCGGATGTTAGCAAAATAAAGCGGCAGGTTGACGAGCCCGACATGCTCGTACATGCCGACCGAGACGATTTTGTCGAAGACCGCTTCCCCCGCGATATCGCGATAGTCGCGTTGCTCGACCGTGACGCGGTCGGCGAGGCCAGCCGCGACGACGCGACGACGCGCTTCCTCGATTTGGCGCGCGCTCAGTGTCACAGCCAATACCTCGACGCCATACTTCTGCGCGGCATAGATAGCGAGGCCGGCCCAGCCGCAACCGATATCGAGGAGGCGCTCGCCTGGCATCAAACGAAGCTTGCGGCATAGATGATCCAGTTTTGCCTCCTGCGCCTGATCGATATCTTCATCGCCGGTCGAGAAGTAGGCGCAGGAATAAACGAGGCGCCGATCGAGCCAGAGGGCGTAAAAGTCGTTGGACACGTCATAATGGTGGCTGATGGCCGCGGCATCGGCGGTGCGGTTATGCTTGAAGCTATGCAGCTTGAGAAGCGGGCGCGACAACCGCGCGACCCAGCCGAGCTGCTCGACGCGGCGCGCGAGTTCGACCCCGACCCCGATGATGTCACCGAGTCGGCCGTCGACCCGGAGCGTGCCGGCGACATAGGCATCGCCGAGCGCTTCGATATTGCCTCGCATCAAACTGCGCAGCAGTGAGGGCGCCGTCAGGGTTATCGTGATCTTTGGCACCGATCCGAGATCGAAATTCTCGCCGTCCCAGAATTTGAGTCGCAGCGGCAGCCCCCCGGGTCCCAACCGCGCGCGCAAGAATCGCAACACGCGAATTCGCAACACCGCTCGTCCTCCCCGATTTGCAATGTACCGGGCAGAAAGGAACGTGCTACCGTTATTTATCGGATACCAGGAGGAGCCTATGGAGCTTGTCGCTT
Organism: Alphaproteobacteria bacterium; assembly: GCA_030041335.1. GTDB lineage: Bacteria > Pseudomonadota > Alphaproteobacteria > ATCC43930 > CGMCC-115725 > JAATGI01. The sequence goes on from JASHOB010000063.1 coordinate 3,083, forward strand.
GCTTGTGTCGCGCCGCGGCGATGCACGATCGCCGGCGGTTAGTGACAACCGCAGCGGCTGTGGGCTCAACGCCTTTCGCGATGGATTCTACAGGTCTGGCCGGCGCCCCGAGCAACGTTAACGCGATGTTGATGAATGGGATGGACGGGCGCCTGCCGCCACGGCTGGTGGCACCGCCGGTCCCGGTCGTATCCGACGGCACCGTGGTGGCTTTCGCCTGATGTCCGACAGCGACTTGGTACGGCTCGGGGAAGCGTTAGCCCAGGCGCGCGTCGTATGCGTGGGCGATGTCATGCTCGACCGTTTCGTCTACGGCCATGTCGAGCGGGTCTCGCCCGAGGCACCGATTCCGGTCCTGAGTGTGGCGCGCGAGGTAACCAGCCTCGGGGGCGCCGGTAATGTTTTGCGAAACCTCGTAGCGGTCGGCGCCAAAGCCTGCTTCCTATCGGTCGTCGGGACCGATACCGCCGCGAGTGAGATCGGCAGCCTCCTTGCGTCATTGGGCGACGTCGAGTCGCATCTCCTCGCCGAGCGAAGCCGGGTGACCACGGTGAAAACGCGCTATATCGGCGGCCAACAACAATTGCTCCGCGCGGACCGCGAGCGGGCGACGCCGTTGATGGCGCTGACGCGTCGCGACTTTCTCGGCGTCTTCCGCCAGTCGCTCAAGGAGCGACAGGTGACGGTGATTTCCGATTATGCCAAGGGCGTCCTTGCCGACGGCTTCGCCGCCGAGTTGATTGCGGCGGCGCGCGACGCCAGCCAAATCGTCCTGGTCGATCCCAAGGGCACCGACTACGCGATCTATCGCGGCGCCACATTGATCAAGCCCAACCGACGCGAACTGGCCGAGGCGACGCATCGTTTGGTCAACAGTGATATCGAAATTGTCACAGCTGCGCGTGCGCTGATCGAAGCACATGAATTTGGTGCGGTGCTCGTTAGTCTTTCGGACCAGGGCATGCTGCTGGTCGAGGCGTCAGGCGCCACCCATCGCTTGCCCACCGTCGCGCGCGAGGTTTATGACGTGTCCGGCGCTGGCGATACCGCGATGGCGGTGATGGCGGCAGCTCTTGCTGTCGGCGCGGCCCCGCTCGAGGCAGCACGGCTCGCCAATGTCGCCGCGGGCATTGTCGTCGGCAAGGTCGGTACCGCATCGGTCCCGGCGCGGGAACTGGTCGACACGCTGATCGATCGCGACCAGGCCAATGCCCGAAAGGTCGTGCCGCTGACATCGGCGCTCGACCAGATTGCCCGGTGGCGCAACCACGGCCTGAGGATCGGCTTTACCAACGGCGTTTTCGATCTGCTCCATCCTGGTCACATCTCTTTGTTGCAGCAGGCCCGTGCCGCCTGCGACCGGCTGATCGTCGGCCTTAACAGCGACGCTTCGACGGCGCGCCTCAAGGGGCCAGGACGGCCGATCAATTCCGAGGCTGCGCGCGGCGCCGTGCTGGCGTCGGTGGCCGCCGTCGATCTCGTCGTGGTGTTTGAGGAAGACACACCGTTTTCGCTGATCGCTGCGATCAAGCCTGACTCGCTGGTGAAGGGTGCGGATTATCGGCTGGACCAGGTGGTTGGCGCCGATCTGGTACGATCCTACGGCGGCAAGGTGATCCTCGCCGAGTTGACGCCCGGTCATTCGACGACGGCGACCATCGGACGGTTGACAATGTCGCCTCGCGGCCCATCGTCATGAAAAAAGCGCTATGGGTGGCGCTGGTTGTTTGGCTGGTGCCGGCCTTGCTGGGCCAGGCGGCGCCGCCGGACGCGATGGCAACCGCCAACCTCACCGGACAGCTCCTGGTGGCAGCACCGGGGATCGGCGACCCGCGCTTCGACGGCGCGGTCATCTATCTTATTCATCACGACAAGAACGGCGCCTTCGGCGTCGCGATCAACCGCCCCGTTGGCAAACACAAACTATCAGAGTTGCTCGATGCTTTGGGCCAGCCGTCGAAAGGCGTCAACGGCGAGGTGCGGATCTTCGCGGGCGGACCCGTGCAGCCCGAAATCGGCATCGTGCTTCATACCACCGATTATCACAGCGACCGCACGGTCGCGGTCGATACGCGTTTTGCCATCACCTCCGACAGTCAGATCCTGCGCGCGATAGCGTCAGGGAAAGGACCAAAGAAGAGTCTGATCGCGTTCGGCTATGCCGGGTGGGGACCAGGCCAACTCGAGGATGAGATAAGCCACAACGATTGGTACGTGGCGCCAGCGGACGCGACGCTGTTGTTCGACGACGATCGCGACACGGTATGGCAAGAAGCCTATGACCGCCGGACGATGCGGCTGTAGATGAGCGCACTCGATCCACGGGCGGCTGGGGCGCAGCGGCTGAGAGATAGGGTCTGCATTGTCACCGGCGCCGGCCAAGGCATCGGCCGGGCCACCGCTCGGCGGCTCGGCGCCGAAGGCGGTAAGATCGTGGTTGCCGAGCGTATCAAAGAGACCGCCGACGAGACCACTCGGCAGCTCGCCGAGGCTGGGGTTGCGGCAATGGCGATAATCGCGGACGTCGGCAGCTACGCCGAGGCGCAGCGTCTGATGCGCGAGACAGTGGCGCACTGGGATCGAATCGACGTGCTCGCTAATGTCGTCGGTGGGACGATCTGGTGGCAGCCCTACCACCATTATTCCGAAGATCAGATCAACCGCGAGCTCGAACGTTCCTTATACCCGACACTATGGTGCTGTTTAGCGGCGCTGCCGATCATGGTTGCGCAAAAGTCGGGCACGATCGTCAATGTCAGTTCCGGGATCGCGCGCGGCGGGCTTTATCGCGCGCCCTATGCGGTCGCCAAGGGTGGCGTCGAGGCGCTCACGCGCACGCTTGCCAACGAATATGGCCGCCACGGTGTCCGCGTGAACGCGGTGGCGCCAGGGAGCACGGCGGTGCCCGATCGCGTCACCTCTCGCCTGACGCTGGAACCCGGTTTGGTCGCCGATCCGGCGCCCGGCATGATGGATTACGTGGCCGAAGGACGCGGTGATCTCGCCAAGATTGCGCTCGGGCGTCAGAGCCGGGTGGAGGAACAGGCTGCCGCCATCGCGTTTCTCGCCAGCGACGATGCCTCCTATATCACCGGCCAGATCATCGCCTGCATCGGCGAGGCTTAGAGCTTGCGCGTAGCTACGTCGTAGAGCGCTATCGCAGCGGCGTTCGAAACATTGAGAGAATGCCAGGGATGGCGGGTCGAGAGGCGCACCAGAGCGTCGCAACGTTCCCGCGTCAGGCGACGCAACCCTTCGCCCTCGGCGCCCAGGACCAGCGCTAGGCGTGGCGCGAGGTCGAGCGCTGCAAATTCCTGCTTCGCCGTCCCCTCAAGCCCGATGCACCAGAATCCGGCATCTTTCAGCGTCTCGAGCGCCTGAGCCAGATTGGGAACACGGATCAACGGCACCACTTCGAGGGCGCCCGATGCTGCTTTGGCAAGCGCGCCCGTGACCGGCGGAGCACCGTGTTGAGGCAGGACCACCGCGAGGGCACCAAACGCCGCTGCCGAGCGCAGAATGGCGCCAACATTCTGGGGGTCACTGACGCGGTCGAGTAGGAGGATCACCTGGCGTGTGCCCGTCGCGGGCACTGCAGCGACGACATCGTCGAGATCGGTCTCGGGCAGTGGCTCTGCTGCCATCGCCCAGCCTTGATGCACCGCATCGCGCGGCAGCAATTGTTCAAGCGCGGCGCGCTCTAGGATTTCGACCTCACCGGCAAGACGCGCGGCAGCATTCGTCGCCAGCGCGCGCAGTTCGACGGCGTTCTCCGCCAACCCGACCAGCCGACGTATACGCCGCGTCGGATTGGCGAGCGCAGCCGTCACGGCATGTCGGCCATAGAGCCAGGCACCGCCCCAATGATCGCGGTCGCTTTTTTTCTGGGCCATGCGTTGATCAAGGCGCGGCGGCTTTGCCGGCCGCGATGGATGTTTTCTTGGCATCGCGCGCAATCTAAGCGGCTTGCCAGAACGGTCCAAGTGGGGTCGGACGCGCGTCGCCACCGCAGGAACGCTTTCGCGGAGGTCGAAGTTCCGGATCTCGCATCTCCTCCGGCTCTCTCGTCGTCGAGCAGCCATTGGCGCCAGGCGCAAGCCGCGATCCACGCGCGACGCATTGACCAGGGCAGACGCTCCCAGTTGATCACCCGGCTAGACGGCAATAACAGCCGCCGCGGTCCAGCCACGAAACACGCAGACGAGCGACGAGCGTAACGCCTTGTGACGACAGCGCGATCGCAAACCGCAGGCATCAAACCTCTTCTGCCGGGCCGCACCAACCCGGAAGATAACCGGCATCGGGACCCTTGGCGAAGCGCAACGCCTCTTCCAGCGCCCGGGCAAAATCGTTGATGATGCTCTTGCGCACGACGCGGCGCCGGAGGAAGTCGGCCCAGAGGAATTCGCTAAAGGGGGTGGTGTCCTTGGCGAAGCCACCCACACGCCGCAATTCGCCAGCCAGCGAGCGGTAGGGGTCGTCCACCATGCCCGCAATGGATTTCGGCAAGGCATCGTAATCGCGCCGTCGACCCTTTTCGTCGAATGGATGCATCCAGCCGCGGCAATCCATGGTGAACCAAAAGGATTCGGTGTCGAGGGCACGCAGATCGGCGATGACATCGACCAACAGATTCTTTACCCCGTCATCGTGCAGCGCCCGCGCCAGATGATGATGATCAATGATGTAATACCGCCCTTTCAGTCCACGAATCACCGGGATCATGTGGGTCCCCAGATAACCGCTGGCCTTTTTGCCCCGTTTTTGCCTCCAGCGTCGGCGACGTTCGGCAACTTCATGCATGCCGATCGTGATCTGGGTTGGTCGCAACTCGGCAATCGGCACTGGCTTCAGAGTCGGTTCGCGTCTGCTCATGTTGACCCTCTCGAATGTTTAGATCGTTGCAGAGATGCTACATTGCCGTGGGACCCGATGCTTGTCTTTCGCTCCTTCGCGGGCTGGCGCCTCGCCGATCTCGGACCCGATCTTGCCGCCGGCTTGACCTTGGCCGCCATTGCCATTCCCGAACAGATGGCGACGGCGCGGCTCGGTAGTTTTCCGCCGTTGACAGGCTTCGTTGTCTTCATCGCCGGCACGATTGGCTTCGCGGCACTGGGCTCAAACCGCGTGCTCTCCGTCGGTGCCGATTCCACCATCACGCCGATTTTCGCTGGCACGTTACTATCGCTCGCGTCGGGCGGTTCGCCCGCCCACATCGGTCTTGCGATGGTGCTTGCGGTGATGACCGGCGCGATCGTCGCGGCCGGCGGCATATTCAGGCTCGGATGGATCGCCGACTTGCTGTCGATTCCGGTGATGACGGGTTTTCTCGCTGGCATCGCCATTCATATCGCTGTTTCACAATTGCCAACCTTGCTCGGCGTGCCGGGTGGCGGGGATCGCATGGTAGAGCGCCTGTCGGCTGTGCTCGGTCAGATCGCGGTCACCAACTTCTATTCGCTGGCGCTCGGCGCCGGCGTATTTGCCGTGATCTTCGCCTCCGAGAAGCTCGACAAGCGCATTCCCGGCGCGCTGATCGGATTGGTCGTCGCAACCTTGCTTACCGTTGGTCTCGACCTCGAGAAGCACGGTGTCGCCACGATCGATAAGATAGCGGGTGATCTACCCGGCATCGCCAACGTCTTGCCGGCTATTGACGACGTCATTCGTCTTCTCCCGCTCGCGCTGATTGTCGCTGCGGTGGTGATGATACAGACGGCAGCGACGACGCGCGCGTTCGCCGAAGGTAACGATCCTCCCGATGTCAGCCGCGATTTTATCGGCGTGGGCTTTGCCGGCATTTTGTCAGGGCTCGCGGGCGGCTTCGCGGTCAATGCCAGTCCGCCTCGAACCGGCGCGGTGTCCGCCACCGGCGGCCGATCGCAGCTGGCAGGCCTCGCCGCGGCGGCAATCGTTGCCGCGCTCTTGTTTTTCGGGACCGCTTTACTGGCACACATTCCGATCGCGGCATTGGCGGGCGTGCTGTTTTTTGTGGCGCAGCGTATCGTGCGCGTTTCGGTGTTCGCAGCGCTGTGGCGGCAATCGCTTGCCGAATTCACGCTGATCATCGCTACGATGGGCGCGATCGTCTTCTTGCCGATTCAGACCGGCGTGGGCCTCGGCATTCTGCTATCGCTGTTGCATGGCATCTGGACAATGACTCGGGTCCAGGCGGTCGAGTTCGAACGCATCACCGGCACGACGATCTGGTGGCCAACCAAGGGCGAGAGGCTCGACGGCGTGTTGGTACTTGGCTTTCAAGCACCGCTCGCCTTTATCAACGCCGAAATCTTTTCCCGCGGCGCCCGCCACGAGATTGATGCCCACCCCAAACTGAAACTCATTGTGCTGGAGGCGAGCAGCATCGCCGAGATCGATTACACTGCCGCGCAGAGTCTGACCGCGCTGTTAAACTATTGCCGCCAACGCAATATCGACGTTGCGGTGTCACGACTTGAATCGATCCGCGCGCAGAAGGAATTCGAGCGCTACGGTCTGCGTGCGCTCATAGGCGACGATCACTTCTTTCACAGTGTGGATGAGGCCGTCATGAAGCTGCGACCTTCCCGAGGTCTATGACACGCACCGCGACCGCGCCGTCCTGCGCCTGAAAGCCGATATACTCGTACTTCAGGTCAAATAAGGCGACAGTTTCCTGCCAGGCGCGGAACTCATGTTGGCGCCAATTTGGGTAATTGAAATATTCGTCGAAGCGAATGACCGTGCCCAGCTGGAACCGGTCGGCCAGGTTGGCGAGCACGTAGCGAGCCGCGGAATAAATGTCGCAATCGACATGAAGGAAGCCGATCCGGTCGGGATGCGTTGCTTTCCAGGCAGGCAGAGTTGCCTCGAACCATCCCTTGTGCAGGGTCACATTGGGCCGCACCCATGGTAGCCTGCCGCCCTGGCTGAAGGCGCCGCGCATGGTCAGATGTCCGCTCCAATGTTCGGGCAGGCCCTCGAACGAGTCAAAACCGTGCACGGGCCTACCCTTTGCGTGCTGGGCAATTTGGTTGATCGTGCCACCGCCGGCGACGCCGAATTCGAGCATGGCGCCCCCGGGCGCCTCCTCCAGGCAAAACCGCAACAATGCGCCGGCCTTTTCGAAAATCAGTGCGTCGGTCATGTGCGCCCGCGCATAATCCGCCGCCTCGGCACGGGCGCGCATCTGCAGCTCATAGAGCAGATTGCGCGCGAAATATTTGTAGAAGACGCGACGGACCAGGCGCTCTGTTAGCGATCGCTTCACCAAGCTTGTTCTCCGTCTCCCGATTTGACCCGATTACCGCGCAAATGGGAATGGCGCTTGCGCCGGCAGCCCCGGACCACTATCGCTAGGCGCCATGACTGTCTTGCCCGTCACGCTCGTCGTTGCCGTGGCGTTGATCGATGCCGATGGCCGTGTGCTGCTGGCGCAACGGCCCGAGGGCAAGCCGATGGCGGGCCTCTGGGAATTTCCCGGCGGCAAGATGCATGACGGCGAAAGCCCGGAAGCGGCACTCATCCGGGAGCTGCGCGAAGAACTCGGGATCGATACCCACGAATCCTGCCTGGCACCGTTGACGTTCGCGTCTCACCGTTACGAAGACTTTCATTTGTTGATGCCGCTTTACCTCTGCCGCCGCTGGCAGGGCATGATATCGGCGCGCGAGGGCCAGCGCCTGGCATGGGTTCGGGCCGAACGGCTCGACGGTTACGCCATGCCGCCCGCGGATAAGCCTCTGATCCCAGTGCTGAAGGACTTGCTCTAGCCGGCGCTCACGAAATTGCGGAACTCGAGCGGTCGCGAAATGGTGCGCAGCGGCTCGAAACTCGATCCCACGCCGCGGATAACGATATCACCATAATCGAATATTCGCCCCGCCATCGATTGATTCACATGGACACTCTCGACTTTGCTCATGTTCATCTCGAATGTGTGGCGGCGGATAAAGCCGCGTTTGAAAACGATGCGATGCTCGGTGACGGCGACTTCGGTGGTGAGGCGCCGCCACCATGCGCTGAGCAGGCTGAAGCCGCCGATCACCAGGCCGATGGCGATCGCGACGAGCGACGGCACGCTGAAACCGCCCGTATTGGAATCGAGTTGTTGCAAGGCCACGGCAACAACAACGCCCAGCACGATTATCACAATGCCACGGACATAGATGATCCAGTGCACCCGGCTATGGAAGCGCACCGTTTCGCCGGGCTGCACAATCTTCTCCGTGTATGACATTGGGACTCCCCCGATAAAGCTGGCCCGCGACCGGACCGCCGGAGTATTTGCGCTTTCGGCGCCACTCAAACATGGCGACGTGACATCGCGTGCGATAGTGGCAAAGACTGGCAGAACACCGTGAGGCGCGACACGATGGCCGCTCCGGTGGGAGAACTCAAGGGCTTTGGCAGCTAGGGGACGCGCGACGCTTCCGTGCGCGCGTCTCCTCGCTGACGATAGGGCGACTGGTTGGCGGCGGTGACAGATCGGCGCCGCGATCGCGGCACGCGCATCTCCTGCGCCTCCGTCAGATCTCCGTTGACAGTCATTTCCGGGCTCAACAAGAAGAGCCCATGGCCGCGATATCAGTAATCTCGGACATCGGCAGAATCGCATGTTCTTTCGATCGGCAGCGCTGCTATCCTTGCCCTGACGGCAAGACAGGATATCGCGCCGAGCTAGGATAGCGTGGATCGATCAAGTTTCGCCGATTGAGCGCTTGCAACCGCGAAGTTACCACCAGCAACCGATGATTGAGCGGTCCAACTGGATCACCCTGGTGTTCGCGACGACGGCGTCGGGCTGGGCCGTCCTCGTGCGGCTTCTTGTCGGTCTGATTGTGTTCTTTCCCGAAGGCATTCAAAAGCTGATTTTCCCAGACCTCTTGGGAGCTGGCCGCTTTGCTCATATCGGTATCCCTTACCCTGATGTCATGGGCCCTTTTGTCGGCGTCTTCGAGACACTGTGCGGCGCACTGGTTATCATTGGACTGCTCACGCGTCTCGCTGCGATCCCGCTAATTGTCATCATGATCGTCGCGATTCTTTCGACGAAGGTCCCGATCTTGCTGGGTCACGATTTCTGGATTTTTCATGTGCCCAAGCTTCCGCGCTACGGGTTTTGGAGCATGGCGCACGAAGCTCGAGCGGATTTCGCCATGCTGCTCGGATCAATCTATCTGCTGATCGAAGGTGCCGGCGCCTGGTCGGTCGACGCAATGATCGCGCGCCGGCATCGAGCGCCGGCAAACTAGGGCCGATCCAATCCACAGAATGGTCAGGCGATTCGCAGCATCGATTGACGTTGCTCCCGAGTTCGAGTCTCGGGACAACCTCCTGGCCGGGTCCCGAATAGCGGCACGACGACGTTTGGCGAGAAGATGAAGGGCAGATCGAGGGTGACGCAATCGCACCGCAGCTTTGGCGAAGCACCACGATCAGCGCTGCAATTCGTGCTTTGGTTCGGCGCCGTCAGTCTCTTTGCCGACATGGCCTACGAAGGGGCCCGCAGCGTCGTCGGCCCCTTCCTCCAGGCAATGGGCGCCACTGGGTTGATCGTCGGCGCAGTATCCGGGTTGGGCGAATTTCTCGGATACGGTTTCCGGCTGGTGTCGGGAGGTTGGGCGGATCGGAGCCGGCTCTACTGGCCGATAACACTGGGTGGCTACTTCATCCAAATGGTATCCGTACCTTTGCTTGCACTGGCGGGAACGTGGCCGCATGCCGCCGTTTTGGTTCTTTTGGAGCGAACTGGGCGCGCCACGCGCAATCCGCCCCGCGATGTGATGCTGGCGCAGGCCGGTGAAGGTATGGGACGCGGCTGGGCGTTCGGCATCAACGAAGCGCTCGACCAGCTCGGGGCTTTGGCAGGCCCACTGGCAATCGCCGGAATGATCGCTTGGTTCCACGACTTTCGGACGGCATTCGCTATGCTTGCCGTACCAGCGGCAATCACGCTCGTGCTGGTATTTGGCGCACGAGTGCGCTTTCCCGATGCAGGGCGCGTCGAGCGCGAACCAGAGGGGTCCGCGCACGGTCGCTATCCACGAGAATTTTGGGTCTATTGCGCTGGCGGGGCATTGGTTGGCTTGGGGTTCGCCGGCTACTCCTTGATCGCTTATCACCTCAGCAAGGCCCACATCGTCGCCCACGTCTGGATACCGGTCCTCTATGCCCTGGCGATGGGAGCCGCCGGTCTTGGATCTTTGGCGCTGGGCAAACTCTTCGACCGTTTCGGCTTGATCGTGCTCGTGCCGGTGACCCTCGTTGTCGCGGCTTATGCGCCGCTCGCGTTTCTCGGCGATTTCAATGTCGTGCTTGTTGGCATTGTGCTCTGGGGTATTGGCCTTGGCGCGCACGAATCTGTGATGCAGGCGGCCGTTGCCCGAATGGTTCCTCAAAGCGGGTTAGGTTCGGCCTACGGCGTGTTCGGCACCGTCTTTGGCATCGGCTGGTTCGCCGGCAGCGCGGCGATGGGAGCGCTCTACGATGTCGCACCGATGGCCGCGGCACTGTTCGGTGTCGCCGCCGAACTTGTTGCCGTCGTGCCGCTGCTGCAAGCCGCGCGACTCGTGCGCAGCTGAGCCGCCGCTGGCAAAGTCACTAAAGATCAAGAGAGGATCGCTAATGACGGCGACGTCAGCACTGGGGACAGAAGAATCGAGTTCGGCGTGGACGGTGTTCCGGGCATTTCTGCGGCTCGGGCTTACGTCCTTCGGCGGACCGATTGCGCATCTCGGCTTTTTTCGCAGCGAATTTGTTGATCGGCGCAAATGGCTCGCAGAAGCCCATTACGCGGACATCGTTGCCCTAAGTCAGTTCCTGCCGGGGCCGGCCAGCAGCAAGGTTGGCATCATCATCGGGGTGATGCGGGCGGGGATCCCGGGCGCTCTCGCCGCCTGGATCGGGTTTACGACCCCGTCCGCGGTGGCGCTCATTCTCTTCGGCTACGGGGTAACCACGCTGGGGAACCTATCGGCAGCCGCGTGGCTCCACGGCCTCAAGATTGTGGCAGTCAGCGTTGTCGCCCAAGCGGTGTGGGGAATGGCGAAGAACCTATGCCCCGACCGCGAACGTCAAGCGATTGCGGCTGCCGCCACGGTGCTCGCGCTAGCGGCGCCGTCCACCCTGGGACAAATCGGCGCCATTATCCTTGGCGGCCTGATCGGCTGGCGATTCTTGCCTGGTGAAACGATCGCGCTGATACCGCTACCGATTCGCATCAGTCGGTTTTGGTCGATTGGCGCCATCATCCTGTTCTTTGGCTTGCTGGCCGCCTTGCCTTTCGCCGAGGCTGCGACGGGAAGCCATTTGATTGCGCTGGTGAATGCTTTCTATCGATCGGGATCGCTTGTATTTGGCGGCGGTCACGTGGTGTTGCCTCTGTTGCAGGCGGCAACGGTTCGCTCGGGCTGGGTCGGCAACGACGCCTTTTTAGCTGGCTACGGTGCAGCGCAGGCAGTACCCGGGCCGCTGTTCACCTTCTCGGCCTATCTCGGGACGGTGATGGGCACGCCGCCCAATGGCTGGCTCGGCGGCGTGATCTGCCTCGGTGCTATCTTCTTGCCGTCGTTCTTTCTGGCAATCGGTCCGCTGCATTTCTGGAGTTGGATTCGCCAGCGTCCGGTAATGCGCGCGGTACTAAAGGGCGTTAATGCCGCAGTCGTGGGATTACTTCTCGCGGCTCTCTACAACCCCGTTTGGACTGGCGCGATTCAAGCGCCCGCTGACTTTGCGATCGCTGTCATCGCTCTTTTGTTGCTCGCGTCTTGGAAGGTACCGCCGTGGCTTGTCGTCGTGCTCGGTGCCCTTGCGGCGCAGGGTGTCGCTATACTCGGAGAATAGCAGGTCCTTTTCCAAACCTATTCTGCGCGCTTCCTGATACGCACGGGCCCGTCGCATCACTGAACGGCAAATTCCGAGCCTCGTGCAGGTCGCATCATCATCAATCAAATGGGCCGGGAATCTTCGGCTGTTCGCAACCGACATTTAGGATGGCGTCCGTGCTGACCTTCCTCTTCAGTTCGCACGATTCATGGCGAGCACGTGGCCGGCGAGATAGAGCGAGCCGCAAATCAGTACCCTGCCGGGCTGGCCGCTCGCCGCTTTCTTGACCGCGGTAAAAATATCGGGTGCGGTCTCCGCGGCGATGCCGTTCTGGCGCGCGGCCTCGGCGGCGTTATCGGCGCTGCGCGTCGTGGGCTCGCCTGGAACTGCGATTGTGACCGCGCTCGCCACGTTTGGCGCCAGCGATTTCAAGAACGCAACCGCATCGTGGCCTTCCAGCATGCCGAAAACCAGGCGCAAGGGCTTGTCCTGCCACTCCCGAGCGATCGCACCCAGCGCTGCGCCGCCCGCCTGATTGTGGCCGCCGTCGAGCCATAATTCCCATTCGGGCGGCAACATGTCGACAAGCGTCCCCGTGGTCAAATGCTCGAGCCGCGCCGGCCACTCGACGCCGCTCAGGCCCGCGGCCAAGGCGCCGGTCTCCAACACCAACCCGGCGCGATCAAGACAAGCGAGCGCGGTCCCCGCATTGTCATATTGATGGCGGCCGCGGAGTCCCGGTGACGGCAGATCGAGTTTCCAGCGCCGACTTTCGTAGTGGAGGCCGGTATTGCCGGGCCACGCGCGCCACTCTTGACCGAAGCGATAGAGCGGCGCGCCAACCTCAATGGCCTGAGTCACCAGCACCGACTCTGCCTCGTTGGTTTGTGGCGCCAGGACCGCGGGGACACGCGGCTTGAAAATGCCCGCCTTCTCGAACGCGATCCGGGCAACGGTGTCGCCTAGAAAATGCTGGTGATCCAGCGACACCGGCGTGATCGCGGTTATGAGGGGTTGCGCGAAGACGTTGCTGGCATCGAAGCGCCCACCCAGACCGGTCTCGATCAGCGTGAGATCGGCGGGCTGACGCGCGAAGGCCAGAAACGCCGCCGCCGTCGTAATCTCGAAATAGGTGATGCTTCGGCCGGCGTTGACGCGCTCGCATTCCTCCAGCAGCGAGATCAGCGGTTCATCATCGATTAGCTTGCCGGCGATGCGGATGCGCTCGTTGAATCGGACAAGATGCGGCTTCGAAAAGACGTTGATCCTTTTTCCGGCGGCCTCGAGGCAGGAGCGCAGGAACGCGATCGTCGAGCCTTTGCCATTGGTGCCAGCGACATGAATGATGTTTGGCATCGCGTCCTGAGGATCGCCAAGAGCGCGCAAGAGACGCCTCATGCGGTCGAGCGACAGGTCGATCAGCTTCGGATGCAAATTGAGGAGTCGCGCCAGCACGGCGTCGACCCGAGCTTCGGATTCGGCAGTCACGCCGCGTTCGCGGCACGACGCCGCAGCAGGCCGATGATGCGGAGCAAGGTGTCGCGCAGCTCGCGGCGATGCACGACGAGGTCAACCATGCCGTGCTCGAACAAATATTCCGCGCGCTGAAAGCCCTCCGGTAATTTCTCCCGGATGGTCTCCTCGATCACCCGGGCGCCGGCAAAGCCGATCACCGCACCGGGTTCCGCGATCGTGATGTCGCCCAACATCGCGAACGAGGCCGACACGCCGCCGGTGGTCGGATCCGTCAGCACCACGATGTACGGCAGGCGCGCCGCCTTCACCATCTCGACCGCGATTGTGGTGCGGGGCAATTGCATCAGCGAGAGAACACCTTCCTGCATCCGCGCGCCGCCCGAGGCCGGTACGACGATGAGCGCGGCTTCCTGCAACACGGCGAGCCTTGCCGCGGCCAGCAGGCCCTCGCCGACCGCGACCCCCATCGAGCCGCCCATGAAGCCGAAATCGAACGCCGCGACCACGGCGGGGGTGCCACCGATGGTGCCGTGCGCGACCAGGAGAGCATCGCGATTGTCGCCGCTGTCCTGCGCCTCCTTCAAGCGGTCGGCGTAACGTTTGCGGTCGCGGAAGCGCAGAGGATCGATGATGGTCTTCGGCAATTCGATGGGCTGAAAGTGGCCGCCGTCGAACAGCATGGCGAGACGCTTCTCGGGCGTCATGCGCAAATGGCGATTGCAGCTGGGGCAGACAAACAGATTTGCTTCGAGGTCGCGGCTAAAGAGCAACTGGCCGCATTGCGGGCACTTGGTCCACAGATTGTCCGGTACATCCCGGCGCGCCGGGACCACCGCGCGTATCTTCGGTAGGACGAAATTGCTGATCCAGCTCATCGTCGCGCGTCCCGCACTCCGTGCGCGAGCGCCGACACATCCGCCAGCACGGCGTCGATCAGACCCGGCCGAGCGCGCGCATTGTCGTCGAGATTGGCGGCGAGGCGGTCAACCAGCGCCGAGCCGACCACCGCGGCGTCCGCGAGTCGCGCAATTTCGGCTGCCTGCCGGGGCGTCTTGATGCCGAATCCGACTGCGATTGGCAGCGCCGTATGTTGTTTGAGACGCGTCACCGCCTTCGCGACGTCGTCGACCGCAGCGGAACCCGTGCCGGTGATGCCGGCGATGGCGACGTAGTAGAGAAAGCCAGAAATGTTATTCAGCACGATCGGCAGGCGCCGATCGTCGGTGGTCGGCGTCGCGAGCCGGATGAAATCAATGCCTGCCTCGCGCGCCGGCAGACAGAGCTCGTCATCGTGCTCGGGCGGCAAATCGACGACGATCAAGCCGTCGACGCCGACGGATTTGGCATCGCCCAGGAATTTGGCAACGCCGTAGCTGTGGATCGGATTGTAGTAGCCCATCAGAATGATCGGCGTGGCGGCGTCGCGGGCGCGAAAGCGGCGCACGATTCCGAGGGTCGTCGCCACCGTCGCGCCGGCACGCAGTGCACGTAAACCGGCCGCCTGGATCGACGGCCCGTCCGCCATCGGATCGGAGAATGGCACGCCGATCTCGATCAGATCAGCGCCCGCGCCCGGCAATGCCGCCAAGAGCGCCGCGAACGTTGCGGCGTCGGGGTCACCACCGGTCAAGTAAGTGACGAGTCCCGCGCGGCCCGTCCGCGCCAGCTCGGCAAAACGTGCAGCGATGCGGGTCATAGATTGATGCCGCGCCTCTTGGCAACGCTGTAGATGTCCTTGTCGCCGCGGCCCGAAAGGTTGATGACCAGCAAATGATCCATGGGCAGTTTCGGCGCGCGCTTTCCTGCCTCGGCGATCGCGTGTGCCGCTTCGAGTGCCGGGATGATGCCCTCGAGCCGCGCCAGCAATTGGAAGGCGTCAAGCGCTTCCTCGTCACGTACCGCGACATATTCGATGCGCCGCATATCATGCAACCAGGCGTGCTCGGGACCGATGCCCGGATAATCGAGCCCAGCCGAGACCGAATGGGTATCGATGATCTGGCCGTCGCGGTCCTGCAAAAGATAGGTGCGGTTACCGTGCAGCACGCCCGGCGCTCCGCCATTGATCGAGGCGGCGTGGCGGCCGGTTGCGACCCCCTCGCCCGCCGCTTCGACGCCAACCATCTGCACCGAGGCGTCATCAAGAAAGGGGAAAAAGAGGCCCATTGCGTTGGAGCCGCCGCCGACGCAGGCAAGGAGCGTATCGGGCAAGCGCCCTTCCGCGCGCTGCAGCTGAACTTTCACCTCGTCGCCGATGATGCACTGGAAATCACGCACCATTGCGGGATAGGGATGGGGACCGGCAACCGTGCCGATGAGGTAGTAGGTGTCGTCGACGTTCGCGACCCAATCGCGCAGCGCCTCGTTCATCGCGTCCTTCAGCGTCGCGGTTCCGGAATTGACCGCGCGCACCTCGGCGCCCAATAGTTTCATGCGGAAGACATTGGGTTGCTGCCGCTCGATATCGACCGCACCCATGTAGACGACGCAGGGAATGTCGAAAAGCGCGCACACCGTGGCGGTGGCAACGCCGTGCTGGCCGGCGCCCGTCTCCGCGATGACGCGACGCTTGCCCATGCGCCGAGCCAGCAGGATCTGGCCCATTGTGCTGTTGATCTTATGAGCGCCGGTATGGTTGAGATCTTCGCGCTTCAAATAAATCTTGGCACCACGCCAATGCCGTGTCAGCCGCGCCGCGAAATAAAGCGGCGATGGCCGGCCCACATAGTGTTCAAGATAGTAGGTCAGCTCTTTGGCGAAATCCGGGTCGCGGCGCGCGGCATGATAGGCGCGCTCGACTTCCAGGATGAGCGGCATCAGCGTCTCGGCGACAAATCGCCCGCCGTAACGGCCGAACAGGCCGCGCTCATCCGGTCCGGCGCGATAGGTGTTGGCAGAGGGCATCGGGCGCAGTTTACAGCGAGGCTGCCTTCCTCAGAAAGGCGCTGATTTTCTCGGGATCCTTGACCCCAGGACGGGTTTCGACGCCCGACGAAACATCGACCGCGACGGCGCGGGTCGTCGTCACCGCTTCGACGAGATTCTCGGCATTGAGCCCGCCCGACAGCATCCAGGGTACCCCCCAGTTTCGCGCGCCGAGCAAACGCCAATCAAAAGCCAGCCCATTGCCACCCGGGAGGGCACCCTTTCGATGCCGAGGCGGCTTGGCATCGAACAGAAGTCGGTCGGCGGCGCCGAGGTAGCGATCGACGGTGGCAATATCGGCGGTCGCGGCGATCGGGATCGCCTTCATAACCGGCAGACCAAAGCGACGTTTAACCTCAGCGACCCGTTCCGGGGTTTCGGCGCCGTGCAGCTGCAGCCAATCGAGTGGCGCGGCCAATGCGGCAACAATCGCCGCATCGTCGGCATCGACGAACAACCCGACCTTGGCAACATGAGCCGGCACCGCAGCCATCAGCGCCTCGGCTTCTGCGGGCGAAACATGGCGCGGGCTTGGCCCGTAAAAGACAAACCCGACATAGCGCGCGCCGCCTTTGACCGCGGCCGCGACGCCGGCGATGTCGTTGAGGCCGCAGATTTTGGCAGCGAGCGGCAATCAGCGCTCCTTGGCGGCAGAGGCCGCCGGCAGGCTTTTGTTCATATCCCGTTGCAACCGTTCGATGCGCTGCCGCAGCAGCCGGGCGTCGCGGCGATGCTTTCCAGCGCCGATCCAGGCCACCAGCGCACCGACGAGAAAGCCCAGCGCGCCAGCGGCGATCACCACAAGATAAAGCGGGGCGTCAAGGGCAGCGGGCAGCGGGAACAATGTGAGCGTTACCATGGCACGGTTCGAGACCGCGAACACCACCACCACCAGCGCAATCAGCGCCGTGATAGACCAGTAGATGAACCTCACAGGCCCTCGTTGAGCCGTTCGCGCAATTGCTTTCCAGTTTTGAAAAACGGAATGTGCTTTTCTTCCACGTCGACACTATCGCCGGTGCGGGGATTGCGGCCCGCGCGGGCATCGCGTCTCTTCACCGAAAAGGCGCCGAAGCCGCGCAGTTCAACCCGGTCGCCGCGCGCCAGCGCCGCCCCGATCTCATCAAAAATTGCGGTAACGATGCGTTCGACATCGCGCTGATAAAGATGCGGATTGTTCTCAGCAAGCTGTTGGATGAGTTCGGATTTGGTCATCGTTGCGCGCGTGTCGAGGCAGTCGGAAGCCTGCCAAACCATTGATCCAGCGTCAAGTTCTGACGGCCGGCCGGTCCTGCTGCCCGATCGTGCCGAGCGACAACAGGCCATGACGCAGGATGACGATTCCGATCAGCCAGCCGGCATCCGACAAGGCCAACTTGGCGGCGATGGCGAGCGTGAAATTTTGCGCACCCCCCAGCCCCGCGGTCGCCAATAACAATGTCCCCTCATAGACGAGAAACGCGGCGCCGAAGGCGCCAAGGATCTGTAACCAAAGGCCACGGTGTCCAATCTCGACGATTACCGCCGCGGCAAGGGTGGCAAGGAGCGCGGCCACGCCAATTGCGCCGCCCCAGGCAAAGGTCAAGCCGTCGACCGGATAGCCGAGCGCCAAGAATCCCAGCGCCTGATTGGTGAGCCAGATCACTGCGGTGGTGGCAAGCGCTGCCGAAAAGCGCATGGTCGCCGCCGTCAGCGCCGCGAAGGCAGCGAACGGCGTTACGCATTCGAAAGTGACGCTGCTGAGAAAGCCCGCCGCGATCAGCAACACAACCCAGCCCCATTCGATGGGGCAGTCGCGCCGCGCCAACCGCGGGAACAGTTCTGCAAGTGCCATCTCTTTCCTCACTTTGGCGCTCGGGCCCGTGCTCCATCACCACTATAGCGCGCCCAGACCCCAACCCCAAGGAGGATGCGGCTGCCGCCGGACCGGCCGGCGGTTTGGCGCACCCGGCACGCTTCTCACGGGACGCCCTTGGCATCAAAGGCGACCCTCACGCCGGCGAATGCGCCGAATCCGGGCCGCAGAAAGCCGACGACTTCTTCATAGTGCTCGTTAAGCAGATTATCGATGCGCGCAAAAAGCGCGACCGATGGCGTCAACTGATAGCTCGCACTGAGATTGATGAGGTAATAGGGATCGGCGATTGCTGGCGCCGTGCCGCTATAGTTGACGTCCTCGCGACTGCCGACATAGAGCGCGGTGGCGGCCAATGTTAGCCGCGCTATCGGTCGCCAGCTCGCCGTGAGACTGGCCTTGTGCTTGGGCCGCCGTTCCAATTCCGTGCCGGTGTCGTCGTCCATCGCCAGCGTGTAGGTATAGTCGGCGCGGAGGTCGAGGGTCGGCGTCACGGCGTAGGTCACGAAGGTTTCGGCGCCCTGCGTGGTGGCGTGACCGACATTGATCAGCGAGGTGAAGGTATCGTTGTAGTCGATCAGATCGTGGATATCGTTGTAGAAATAGGTAGCACCAAACCGCACGCGGTTGTTCCAGACCGGCTGCTCGAAACCGGCATTAAAGCCGATGCTGCGCTCCGGTTGCAGATGGGGATTCGCGAAAAAGTCGAATGCGGGCTCGCTGACGAAAAGCTGGTTCAAGGTCGGCGCCTTGAAGCCGGTGCCGGCGGCGGCTTTGAGCTGCGTGCCCCATCCGGCAATGGTATAGCTCGGCGCCACGTGCCAGGTCACAACCGAGCCGAACAGGTCGTTATGGTCATAGCGGACGCTGGCCTGGCCGAATAACTGGTCGTAGATGCGGCCTTGCCACTCGACAAAGGCGCCCTGATCGCCGTTCGAGGCGGTGACCGGACTGTTGATGATCGAATCCTGTTGCGCGTCGATGCCGAACAAGAGTTTTTCGTCGGGCGCGAGCACGTACTTCCCCTTCCAATCTTCGGCGAGGCGCTGACCGATCGTGTCGGTGACGGGGTTATCGCCGATCTCCGGCGCGGTAGGATCGAACTCGTGTTGGTGGTCGTCGGTATAGGCAACGCCGATATGGTTTTCGAAGGCGCCATCGAGCAACGTTACCCGCACGTCGCCCCGGGTATAAAATTGGAATTCATTCTGCTGCGACTGCGCCGCCGCCGGCGTGGAGGTGAGATCGTCCTCGCCTTGAAAATTTAGCGTCGAATCGGTGTAGCGCGCGATGAAATTGGCACCGAATATCGGCGAAAGATCGGCGCCGAGACGCGTTGACAAGGTGACGTTGTCATAGAGATCGTCGTGGCGGGGCACGCCGACCGGCAATAGGTCGAGCGGCGTCGCGGGCGTGTCGGCGGAATAGAAGTGCTGGACGTTGAAGGCGTAGTTGAACTTATCGGTCGCGCCGCTGACGCCGCCGGTCTGGTTGAAGGTACCGAACGAACCGCCTTCCACCGTCGCGGTGACATGGGGTGGGCCTTCCCCCTTCTTGGTTTCGATCAGGATCACGCCGCCGAGTGCCTGGGAACCGTAAAGCCCACTTTGCGGTCCGCGCAGGACTTCGATCCGCGCCACGTCGGAGATGAGCACCTGGCTAAAATCGAATGATCCGTCAGGGGATGCGGGATTAGTGACGTCGATGCCATCGATCAACACCAGCGTGTGGTTGGCATTGGTGCCCTGAATGAAAACCGAGGCGACCGTGCCGGGACCGCCATCCTGCTCGACCACGAGTCCGGGCACCGCCCGCAATGCATCGGGCAGCGTGCGCCACTGATTGCGTTCGATATCTGCAGCGGTGATCACGCTGACATCACTGCCGAGTTCGGAGGAAGGGGTCGGGATTTCCGTCGGACTAACGACCATCGTCGGCAGGACGAATTCGGTTTGAGCCAAGGCAGGGATCATGGCAGCGCCCACGAGGACGCTACAACCGCCCAAAGCGGCGCACAGAATAAGGCGTGGCATCGCCGGACCTCGCGGCAACGTGACACGTCACCGCGAACCGAAGCCGGCCGAACCCGACAAGACCTCCTCGGGTACGACCCAACCCCCGCCGACTCACCCCGGACGGCGTGCTCGCGCGTGACCACGCAGCGGTGGCAGGTCTCCTGGCTCGCGGGTCTCGGCGCGCTTCCCGCCTTCCCGGGCCGGCTAAGCCCAGTGGCCTTGTGGGCGCGTGCTCGCCGCTTACAGTTGCGGGGGCAGCCGCGGTATCACACCGCGTTCCCTATTGATCCCCAAGGGGAACCACCGCAACCAACGCTAGAGGCAATTTGCGGGAGCGTCAACCAGCGTCGTTTGCGCCCGGCGTTTCGGTTACATGCCTTTCGGGTGAGCTGGCGGAGCCGGCGGAGTAGCTCCGTGCAGCTGCTCCTGATTGAGCCGCGCGGTTTCTTCGCGCTCTCGGGCGTCGACGCTGCTTCCGCCGTGCCTCGGCATGTTAACGCTAACCCCCCTTGCGCCGCGACGTCCTCTGGGTACGCGCCCGACGTGGCGCGTCGGATGATGGACGCCCTGATGGTGGTCGGGCGCGGCCATGGTTTGATCGGCGGGCGCCTTGTCCTGGGCAAGGGTCGGGGCGGCGAACGCCAATGTGGCGGCCAACGCTGTCGCACTTAACACGATTTTGACATTCATTGGGCGATCTCCTCGGGAAAATGCGATCTGATTTAATATAAATGATTATGCGTACGATTCGTCCCAGCGCCAAGCCTGGCCGTGAGGACCCCGAACGGTCCCGGGGAACATGGATTGTGGCGCCGCGGTCCGGCATGAGCCGGCGCCAATGGCTGCGAATTCGCCATTGTTCGGACATCCAACCAGCCTTCTCCTGATTTGCCCATTCGACCAGGACCGGCAGATATTCGTTGTCGACGCGGATCCCGCCGAACCAGACCATGGCGGCATTTTGCGGCGAGCTCGTGATTGAGCCTCCGAAACTTCGGCAGAAATCCGGGCAAGTGCACCGGTTGCGCCAATCGAGCTAAGATATTGCCGGCCATCCCGTTCACCGGGCCGCGCTCCGCCCGGCGAATCGCAACGCGATGCCGAAGTAGAGCCATCCTCCGCCCTGCACCAGAAGCTCGATCGCGATCAGGGTGCCGAGCACCCATAATCCGGACCAGGGTAGGTTCGTATACAGCAAGAAGCCGACAACAACGCTGGCGACGCCGCTCACCAGAATCAGAGGCCATGCCCGGAGCGCCCTATGCCGCAGCGCCAGAACCACACGGACGACGCCGCCGGCAACAATGAGCGCCGCAAGGATAAGCGTCAGCACCACCGCCCCGTGGACCGGCTCCCGCATAATGAGCAGCCCGCCTGCCGCATAGAGCAGGCCAGATAGCAGACCGAAGACGAAGCCGCGCCATCCCCTCGTCATGAACGCGTGGATAATCTGGAAGACGCCGCCCGCAAGCAGCATGGCGCCAACGACGATGGTGGTCGCCAGGGTGACGGAGACGACGTCGAGCCAGGCGGCCACACCCAGTACGATCAGGACGATGCCGAGTGCGACGAACCATTGCCACTTGCGGGCAATCTGATCGTCCGCGACCGCACTCGTTGCTGTGTTTGCTGGCATGGTGTCTGCTGGCATCGGGACTCTCGTGCGGAAATCGTCTCTGCCTAAACCCGCAGTCGGCGCTCCCGACATGCCGGCAGGCTATAAGTGAGTTTTCCTCTTCAACAGAATTACTGGACTACGTTTTCTATTGCAGGTCATCGTCCACAAAAGCTCGCGAGAGTGCTTTAGCAAATGGTGTGTGTGCTCTGCAGACAATGTAGATCTGCACGCATCCATCACTCCCGGTAGAGAACAATCATTGCGGCGCGCGCCGATGAATACTATTCTAGCGCTTTCGTTCTTCCCAGCAGAAAGCATTCTTGGGAGGGGCTGAATGTACCGCAAATACCTTGGGGTCGTTTCCAGCCTCGTCCCGATGGGCGCGGTCGGGGCATGCTTGCTTCTCGGCTCTGTGCTTCCCGCCAACGCCACCGAGCGACCGGTGTCGCCGCAGCCACCGGTGGCCGAACGGCTGAGCGCCATACGCGAGGCCGTTCTTGTGGTGGCCGGTCCGGGGCGCGTGTCGAAGCCGTCCGATCGGAATTTTCACCTCACGTGGGGCAACCGTTGGAACAACTGGGGGTGGCGCCGGGGCTGGGGCTGGAGTCGGCCGCGATGGAACAACTGGCGCAACGGCTGGCCCAACTGGAACAATTTCTGGCGCAACTGGTGACCAGGCAACCGAGCCCCGGGACAGACCGCGGTGATCGCTGCACCCCGAATAGAGTTGCTCGTCATTCAGCCCACGCCGTTTTGCAATATCGATTGTTCCTATTGTTACCTACCACATCGAAACACGCATGCCGTGGTTTCGGGGGACACGCTTGGTAACTTGTTTTCGCAGGTGTTTGCATCGGGTTGGGTACAAGATTGCCTGCCGGTGGTGTGGCATGCAGGGGAACCTCTGGTGCTTCCCGTCGCGTTCTACCGCGACGCATTCCGGACGATCGACCGGCTGAAACCCGCCGATCTGGCCGTCACCCACGCCTTCCAAACCAACGGCACGCTGATAAACGACGAGTGGTGCGCCTTTTTTGTCGAGGAGCGGGTGAACGTTGGCGTCAGCGTCGACGGCCCCAGGCGGTTTCATGACCTGAACCGGGTAACCCGCGCCGGACGTGGTACGTTCGACCGCACCATTGCCGGAATCCGACTGCTACGTCAGCTTGAAGTTCCGTTTCATGTGATCACGGTTCTGACGTCGGCAAGCATGGCCGCTCCCGCCGAGATGTTTGACTTCTATGTCGATGAGGGGATCGAGGAAGTTTGCTTCAACATCGAGGAATCGGAAGGAGATCACGTCTCCGGATCGTTCGCGGACGCGGGGATCGAGGCGGCCTACTATGGGTTTCTGCGCGAATTCTGGCGGCTTTGCGCCAGCCGTCCCGGCGGCATCCGGTTTGTTCGGGAAATCGAGCACGCGATCGAGCAGGTGATCCGGCCGAAAGACGCGCCATTCTCGAACCAACTGGTCGAACCGTTTGCCGTTACCAGTATGGACTGGGCAGGAAATATATCGACGTTCTCTCCTGAGCTGCTTGGGCTCAAGAATGAAACCTACGGCGACTATCTGCTCGGCAACATCAACGGCGGAACACTGACGGATTTTGTGGACAGTCCCAACCTCGCGCGAATGTTGCGAGACATTGGAGCGGGCGTGCGGATGTGCCGAGGAACCTGTCAGTACTTCGGCATCTGCGGCGGCGGCGAACCGGTCAACAAGCTGGCGGAGAATGGCACATTTGCCAGCACCGAGACGAAATACTGCCGGCTGACCAAGATGCGGCCGACCGATCTTGTACTGGAGGCGATCGAACGTGCACAGCAGAGTGGTGGCGCTCTGGACAATGCCGACAGCGGTCAATTGTCCGACGTGCGTGTTCACAAGAGTTTGGGCAAACAGTGATGACGACTCGCGACATGGAGGCTGGAATGCACACGACAATTCGCCCATTGGTGATCTGTGCAGTCGCAGCGCTGGTTCTGGGGAGCGGAATGGGATTTGCGTCAGCGCAGAACGCGCCCGCTGTCCATCCGGCAATCCCCGGCGTGGCGCCGTCGTCGGCCTCCGGTCCGGGATGGGGGCCGGAGGAAGAGCCCCCGCCTCCTCCGGAGGCCGCTCCCGAAGACCTGCCGGCCCTCTATGTGACCAGCGTGGAAATCCTGCACGCCTCGGCCGGGCAGGGAATGAACATCGTGCGGGTAACCGGGCTGGCATCGTCGGAAGGCTGGAGTGCGCCGCAACTGGTACCGACCTATGCCGGAAAACCGTCCGACAACGTGCTCGATCTGCAATTGATCGCGACCCCGCCCGAACATTCAGAGCAGGCCACCGGTTTCGTTCCGATTAGTGCCGTATTTGAAGTCGAGGGGGGCTATCCGCTCGCCGGCGTGCGCGTTCGTGGCTCGGAGAACGCGATCACGGTGCGAAACATCCCGGGTGCCTCTCAGGCGGCCATCAGCGTCAATGACTGCGCCAACTGCGTGGGGAAGAAATTCGCACCTACCGGCAACGCACCTCAGGGTCAGCAGAATGTTATCCGCGCGGAGGACCTTCCCAAACTGCTGCGCGTCGTCAAAGCATCCGACGGGATCCGCGGCATCCAGCATGATCCTAACCGGCTCACGCTGATCCTCGATGAGGACAACAGCATCGTGGACGCATTTTGGGAGTGAAGTCGCTGTGCATGGCATGGCTTGAGACCCGGGGATGACGAAGAGACGCGGGGCCTTTGCAACCGCCTCGGAATAGTGTTAGTGCTATGGGACTTACACTCCGCGTTGCTGGCCATTATCGGGACATAAATTCGGAGAAGAGCCAATGACATTCCAAATGAAGGGCTTATTGGGGATGGCGGCTGCAATGGGCACCGCCATATTGGTTGCCTCTTCGGGCTACGCACAGGTGGCCACGACCCTGGAGCAGGCTGAGATGGCTGGGCTCAGTCCTCAGCTTCGCGCCGAGGTCGAAGCTCGAATGAAACAGGGCCGACAGACGGTTTATGAAATCCTGACGACGACCCTGTTGAACCGCATCAAGGCGAAACATCTCGGCAGTGAGATCGTGGCGCTCGACTTCAATCGAGGCATCGTGGTGGTACGCACACCGGGTGGTCGACTGCGTACCTCGCGCTTTGACACGACGACCCTTGAGCTCAAGAGCTGAGGGTGTCATTCGCTAGAGATCTGTCGTAGCGTCCCCGGGCAGGTCGAAGGCCGGCCTGCCCGCGGCGGCGATTGAGCGCGCGTCTATCGATGCTGGCGCGCTTGGCACGGAAAAGCGCTCGCGATGCCGGTGGGAATCGGGTTATCTGCCAAAGGGCGACCTGACACTCCCTGACCGGGTGACGGAGCTGGTGCGAAAGGCGTCGCAGCGTTTCAAGAGCAACCACACCAAGATGAGCATCGAAGGGTCGGTCGGCCTTCGGTGTGTTGGTTTGCATGTTAGGCAAGAGCCAGTGGGCGGCAACCAAGTCGCGGCTTTACCGCCGCTGATTGGTGGAGCTGAGGGGGATCGAACCCCTGACCTCGACATTGCGAACGTCGCGCTCTCCCAACTGAGCTACAGCCCCGCCGTACACCGATATTTGCGTGGGCCGCGACTATGGTTGCGGGGCCGAATCCTGTCAAGCAGCCGGCTCTGCGCAGCGGGTTTGGTAAAGGGTGAAGCGGCGGGCGAGCGGTCTTGCACCGCCGTGGCCACGCCGTTAGGTTACGGCGCCTTCACCTCCGCGGGAGTGTTCCAGCTTCATGGGTGGATTTCTGGTACCGATCCTGAGGGTCGTCGATTTTCTATTGAACATCTACTGGTGGATCATCATCGCTGCCGCCGTGATGAGCTGGCTTGTCTCGTTCCGCGTCATCAACACTTATAGCCGGCCGGTGTCGATCATCGGCGATTTCCTCTATCGCGCGACCGAGCCGGTGTTGCGGCCGATCCGACACTTTTTGCCCAATTTTGGCGGGCTCGATATTTCCCCGGTGATTCTGCTTATTGTCATCTGGTTCATCCAGATGGAGTTGCGCAATTTGGCACTTTACGTTTATCGCCTGTAGCGAGCCCGCAGCTCGCTGCCTCCCTGGAGGTGCATCCTTTGCTTAATACCATATTGATCGACGGCAAGGTCCATGCCGCTGCCCTACGCCGACAGGTCGCCGACGCGGTCAGCGAGGTCAAGAAGCATCACGGTATCACCCCCGGTCTCGCGGTGGTTCTGGTCGGCGAGGATCCAGCAAGCCAGGTCTATGTCCGCTCTAAAGGCAAGCAAACCGTCGAGGCCGGCATGCTGAGCTTCGAGCACCGATTGCCGGCGACCATCGCCGAGTCCGAGGTGCTCGACCTGGTTGGTGACCTGAACGACGATCCCGCGGTGGACGGTATCTTGGTGCAGTTCCCGGTTCCGCCGCAGATCAGTCAGCACAAGGTTATCAACAGCATCGACCCCGCCAAGGACGTCGATGGTCTCCATCCGGCGAATGCCGGCCGCCTGTGGAGCGGCGAAGCGGCGCTGGTACCGTGCACACCCTATGGCTGCATCTACTTGCTGCATCAGGAGTTGGGTAAACTCGACGGCGCGCACGCGGTCGTGATCGGCCGCTCCAATCTCGTCGGCAAGCCCCTCGCGGGCCTGCTGCTGCAGGAGAATTGCACCGTTACGATCGCGCACTCGAGGACCCGCGATCTGGCCGAGGTCGCACGCCGCGCCGATATCTTGGTGGCCGCGGTGGGGCGCCCCGAAATGGTGAAGGGCGGTTGGATCAGGCCGGGCGCCACCGTGATTGATGTCGGCATGAACCGGATCGCGCTGCCCGACGGGAAGACCCGGCTGGTTGGCGATGTTGCCTTTGCCGAGGCCCAGGGCATCGCACGCGCGATCACGCCGGTGCCGGGCGGCGTCGGGCTGATGACGGTAGCATCGCTGTTGCGCAACACGCTGGTGGCAGGGTGTCGCCGACGGAATCTGCCGGTGCCCTCGGTTTAAGCGATCACGGGCGAAAGGAGCTGACGGAAGTCGCCAGCGGTTTCGGCTCCGCCCGAGCATTAACGGCGTGGGCCGGCCCGATCTCTTCAGTCCGCCAATTCTCTTGAACGCCGCGTGGCGGCGATCACCGCCTTTTTCAACAGCGGCTCCAACCCGTCCTTCGCCATCAGTACGTCCAGCGCGGCGCGGGTGGTGCCACCGGGGCTGGCCACGGCTTCGCGCAGCTGCGACGCCGACTTGGGCGAGACCCGCGCCAGCTCGCCCGCGCCTGCGACGGTGGCGCGGGCTAGTTTTTCCGCGAGCGGCTCGGGCAAACCGGCCTCGACGCCGGCCATGCTCAGGCATTCGATCAGCAGAAAGACGTAAGCGGGACCACTGCCTGACACGGCGGTGACAGCATCCATCAAGGTCTCATCTTCGATCCATGCGACCTCGCCCACCGCGGCGAGGAGCGCTTCGGCGCGCGCGCGGCCGGCCGGATCGACCTTGGCATTGGCGCAGGCGACGCTGATGCCGTGGCCGATCGCCGCGGGCGTGTTGGGCATGGCGCGCACCAAGGCGGTCTCGGCGCCAAGCTGGCTTGCCAGAAACCCGAGTGTCCGTCCCGCGGCGATCGACAGGAACAGCGTGCCAGCCTTCGCCAGCGCGCGGTAAGGCTGCAGCGTCTCAACCATGACCTGAGGTTTCACCGCGATCACCGCCGCCGCGGGTCTCACCGCGGCGTCGAGAAGGTCGGGCGACGCGAGGAAGGTGACGTGGGGCGACAGCGTTTGTTGTCGCGCTCCAACCGCGGGCTCAACGACAATATAACGTTCGGCGAGATCATTCTCCAACCAGCCGCTGAGCAGCGCCCCGCCCATACGGCCGCAGCCGATGAGCAACACCGACGGCAACGAAATCGCTCTGCTCACGCCTCGCCCAGCGGTTCGATCATTGCCGCCGCGATTGCCTCTTCGGCCGGCTTGCCGCCCCAGACCACCAGCTGGAACGCGGGATAGAAGCGTTCACACTCGGTCACGGCGATATCCACCAGATCCTCAAGCTGTTCAACACTGGCACCACCGGCGCCGCGCAGCAAGACGCCCTGGCGGAAGGCGGGCGACAGATCGTCGCTGACCAGGTCGAAATGGCCGAGCCACAGCCGTTCATTGATGGCCGCGAGCAATTCGAGAACCGCGGCACGCCGCACCTTCGGCACCTTCATCTCGAAGCTACACGAGAAATGCAGCGCTGCGATCTCGCGCTGCCACAGAAACAACAGCCGGTAGTCGGACCATTTGCCCGCGATCTCGACCAATAATTCCTCATTGCTGGCGCGGTCATGCGCCCATTGATTGGCCCGGACGATTTCCTCGGCAAGATCGATCGGATTTTCAAGGTTTTGCCCGCCGGCCACCGACAAAGAGGTCATCGTTCCCCCTTCCACGAACGCCGGTCACCGAGCCGTCATCCATATCTTGAGGTCAAGTCGGCCCGATCACCTATAACTAGCCTGGGGCGTTTCGCGACTCGTGGCAAGCGTCGATGCGAATCGACGTGCAAAAAACTGTGGGTGAATCCGTTCTGCCGGTCGAGCGGGGTTGCTTGGAAACAACCAAGCACCGGGAACGAGAGCCGGCCACGTCTCCGCCTGTCGCCGCGACCGCCCTTCGCCCCGAGCCGGGCCTACCGGGGACGGCGCGGTTTCGCGTTGCTATCGCGTGTCCCTCTCGTGGCGGAGCGCCGCAATCTCGGCCTCGAGCGCGGCGACGCGCACTTCGAGCGCCTCTTGCGTCTCGCGCGCCTTTGCCGCCATGGCCTTTACCGCATCGAACTCCTCGCGCCGCACCACATCCATGCGCGCCAGCACCTTTTCGGCCTGATCGCGAAGACGCGTCTCCACCTCACTGCCGAAGCCCGCGAGGCTGCCCAAGGCGCCACTCGCCACCTTGGCGAGATCGTCGAAAAAACGATTTTCACTTTGCATGTCGAGCCTCCAGAGAGTGAAAAAGGCTTGGCCGTTGTCGGCCAAGCCCTTCAAATTGGTGGAGCCAGCCGGGATCGAACCGGCGACCTCTACAATGCCATTGTAGCGCTCTCCCAGCTGAGCTATGACCCCGGGAAAGGTGGTTTCGACCTGTTGAGGCTAACGCTAGTCACGGTTTCGGGCGCCGTCAACGCTCCTCCTCTTCATCAACATTCTCGATAACCTCGGCCATATCATCCTCGTCTTCGCCGAGTTCCGATGCGTCTTCGATCACTTCTTCTTCTTCTTCGCCCTGCTCGCCCTCGGTCTCCGCGTCAACATCGCCTTCTTCGTCGCCTTCGGCCTCGACATCGCTGTCCGGCGGCAGCGCATCGGCGACCTCGTCTTCGCTGGCAATGGCGGCGACCAACTCGGGATCGACCTCTTCCGCGACGATCGGGCCGAGTGCGGTCTCGGATACCGCTTGGGCGCGCGCGCGACGCGTTTTCACCACCGCTTCGGCATCGAACTCGGCGCCACATTTAGGGCAGACAATGGGATCGTGCCGCATGTCATAGTAGCGTGTCCCACAATTCGGACACAGCCGCTTCAATCCCCATTCGAGCTTAGCCAAAATGACCTCCGCGCCGCATCAACCATCGCAGACGCTCGGCCAATTGCCACGATACTACTATCCTGTCAAAACCAAAATCGCGTGGCAGTGACCGCGCCGTCGGCTATCGTTCATTGCCGTCGTCCGCGATATGGATATTGCAGGGGATGAACGCAAGCATTCGATCGCCACTTCGATCCGCCCGGGCCCACGCGCTCCAGGGACGCGTCGGCATACCGGGCGACAAGTCGGTGTCACACCGCGCGCTGATCTTCGGGGCCATCGCGGTTGGCACCACGCGAATCACCGGGTTGCTTGAAGGCGAGGATGTACTCCATACCGCAAGCGCGCTGCGCTCCCTTGGCGTGCCGATCGAACGCGAGGCCGAGGCGTCATGGCTGGTGCACGGCGTCGGGCTCGGCGGTCTCGCGGAGCCTGAGGCGGTGCTTGATCTCGGTAATTCCGGGACCGGCGCCCGGTTGTTGATGGGCTTGGTGGCGACCCATCCCTTCACCAGTTTTTTTACCGGCGATGAATCGCTGTGCCGGCGACCGATGGCGCGCGTGACCGCGCCGCTCACCGAGATGGGCGCGCGATTTGTTGCCCGTGACGGCGCGCGCCTGCCGCTCGCGGTCCTCGGCACCGAGGATCCCCTGCCGATCGAATATCGACTACCGGTACCTTCGGCTCAGGTGAAGTCGGCGATTCTCCTTGCCGGGTTGGGTGCGCCGGGCGAGACCAGCGTGATCGAACCGCAGCCGACTCGCAATCACACCGAGAACATGTTGCGCCACTTTGGTGCCACGGTCGCCGTGACGGAGGGAAAGAATGGCCGGCGCGTTACCGTGGGCGGCCAGCCGGAGTTGGTCGCGTCCGATCTGACCGTGCCGGGCGACCCGTCCTCGGCTTCGTTCCCGCTGGTGGCGGCGCTCGTCGTACCGGGATCGACGCTGACCGTCACCGGCGTCGGCCTCAACCCGCTGCGCACCGGGCTGTTCGACACGCTGCTCGAGATGGGCGCCAATTTGAAGTACGAGAACCGCCGCGTTGAGGGCGGCGAGCCGATTGCCGATATTGTGGTCTGCGGCGGCACGCTCCGGGGCACGACGGTGCCGGCCGAGCGCGCGCCACGCATGATCGACGAATATCCGATACTCGGCATCGCCGCCGCTTTTGCCGAAGGCCGCACCGTGATGCGGGGACTGCAAGAATTGCGTGTCAAGGAGAGCGACCGGCTCGCCGCCATGGCCCACGGGCTCGAAGCGTGCGGTGTCAAAGTTGCGGTTGACGGCGACGACTTCGTCGTCGAGGGCACCGGCGCGCCGCCCGCCGGCGGCGCGAACATCGCGGTCGAGTTTGATCATCGCATCGCCATGTCGTTTCTGGTGATGGGCATGGCCGCGCGCCGGGCCATGCGGATCGACGACGGCGCTACCATCGAGACCAGCTTCCCGGGCTTCGTTGCGCTGATGAACGGCATCGGCGGCGCGATCGAACCGGCATGATCATCGCCATCGACGGCCCGGCAGGCGCCGGCAAAAGCACGATCGCGCGGCGCATCGCCCAGCATTTCGGGATCGCCCATCTCGACACCGGCAGCCTCTATCGCGCGGTCGCGCTTCGCGCCTTGGCTCTCGGCGACGCCGCCGACTCGACCATCGCCGTGCGTGCCGCTCACGAGCTCGACCTCTCCTTGCTCGAGGACCCGCGCCTGCGCGACGATGACGTGACCGCGGCCTCCTCGCTGGTCGCCGCCATTCCCGCGGTGCGCCAGGCCTTGCTGGGCTTTCAGCGCGATTTTGCCCACCGTCCGGGCGGGGCGGTGCTGGATGGCCGCGACATCGGCACGGTGGTATGCCCCGATGCCGATGCCAAACTGTTCCTGACCGCAACCCCGGAGGCGCGGGCCTCGCGTCGGAGCCGGGAGTTGCAGGGGGACGCCGGTGGGGCTATATACCAACACGTTCTAGCGGATATGAAAGCCCGCGATGCGCGCGACAGCGTGCGTCAGGCGGCGCCGTTGGTTGCCGCCGCCGATGCCATTGTGATCGATACCAGCACGCTCGATGCCGATGCGGCGTTCGCCGCGGCGCTGGCGGCGATCGCCGGCCGAATTGCCGTCACAAAACGGTAAGCGGCTAGGGTTTTCCTATCCGCCAGGAACAAGGGCGTTGCCGCCGCGCCTCAAGCCACGGCGGATTTCCGGGCGCGTCTCCCGCGCGACTCGGATACCAGACATCGGGAGCACAGTGGAGAGCGCATGGCCGTCACGGAATTCGCGGATAAGCCAAAGGAGAGTTTTGCCGCGCTGTTGGATGAATCGCTCGGCGCGAGCGCCGGGTTGGAAGGTACAGTCATTAAAGGGACCGTCGTCGCGATCGAGAACGACACGGTTCTCATCGATGTCGGGCTGAAGGCCGAGGGTCGGGTGCCCTTGAAGGAGTTTGCGGCGCCGGGACGGAGTGCCGACATAAAGCCGGGCGACATCGTCGAAGTCTTCCTCGAGCGCATGGAAGACAAGCATGGCGAGGCGCAAATCTCACGCGACAAGGCGCGCCGGGAAGAAGCCTGGACCCAGCTTGAAAAGAGCTTTCAGGCGAATGAACGCGTCAACGGCACGATCTTCGGACGGGTCAAGGGCGGCTTCACCGTCGACCTCAATGGCGCCGTCGCCTTCCTGCCCGGCAGCCAGGTCGATATCCGCCCGGTGCGCGACATCACGCCGCTGCTGGGAACGCCGCAGCCATTTCAAATCCTCAAGATGGACCGTTCGCGCGGCAACATCGTGGTGTCGCGCCGCGCGGTTCTCGAAGAGAGCCGAGCCGAGGCCCGCTCCGAGCTCGTTGCCAGCCTGAAGGAAGGCCAGGTCCTCACCGGCGTCGTCAAGAACATCACCGATTACGGCGCGTTCGTCGATCTGGGCGGCGTCGACGGTCTACTCCACGTCACCGATATTGCTTGGCGTCGGATCAACCACCCATCGGAAGCGCTTCACATTGGCCAGACGGTGAAAGTGCAGGTGGTACGCTTTAACCCCGAGACGCATCGCATCTCTCTCGGCATGAAGCAGCTCGAGGCCGATCCGTGGGAGGGCGTCGAAAGCAAATACCCCTCCGGCACCAAGCTGCGCGGCCGCGTGACGAACATCACTGACTACGGCGCGTTCGTCGAACTGGAGCCGGGTGTCGAGGGTCTGGTCCATGTCTCGGAAATGAGCTGGACCAAGAAGAACGTGCATCCCGGTAAGATCGTCTCGACCAGTCAAGAGGTCGAGGTGATGGTCCTCGATGTCGACCCGGCCAAGCGGCGCATCAGCCTCGGCCTGAAGCAATGCATGGAAAATCCATGGGAGGCTTTCCACGACAAATATCCTGCCGGCACCGAGCTTCAGGGTGAGGTGAAGAACATTACCGAGTTCGGCCTGTTCGTGGGATTGCCCGGCGATATCGACGGCATGGTCCATCTCTCCGACCTCGATTGGAACAAGCCCGGGGAAGAGGCGATCAAGGACTACAATAAGGGCGACACGGTCAAGGTGCGCGTCCTCGACATCGATGTCGAAAAGGAGCGCATCTCGCTCGGCATCAAGCAGCTTGCTTCTGATCCGTTTGAAGCGAGCATGGCCCAGCTGAAGAAGGGCGATATCGTCACCGCCACGGTAACGGCAATCACCGATGGCGGCGTCGAGATCTCGGTCGGCGACGGCGTGCCCGGCTTCATCCGCAAATCGGAACTGTCGCGGGACCGCGCCGAGCAAAGGCCGGACCGCTTTGCGGTCGGCGAAAAGGTCGATGCCAAGATCACCGCGATCGACAAGACGTCACGCAAGCTGACACTGTCGATTAAGGCACGCGAGGTCGAAGAAGAGAAAAAGGCCATGGCGGAATATGGCTCCTCGGATTCCGGTGCCAGCCTCGGCGACATTCTGGGGGCCGCGATCAGTCGCTCGCGCGCCAAGGAAGAGCGGAACGAGAAGGAATAAGCCGCGCTTCCGCCCGAGGTTCGCGTCCGCGACGGTCGCCGGACCCTTGTGGCACGGCCAAAAGCCGAGGCGCCGGCAGCGCGGCGGCGCCGGCCGCCGCCTGAACCGGACTTGGCGAGCCCGCCATCGGGATAGGATCGGTGCCGCGACGATCCGGCGCAGCGTTCCCGTTCCCCTCCGCGAGGTGCGATGACAGCCCTCGTCACTGGAAGTGCGGGTCATCTCGGCGAGGCGTTGGTGCGAACGCTGAGGGACGCCGCCCACGACGTTATCGCTCTCGATATTCAAGAGTCGCGCTATACCACCCATGTCGCGTCGATCGTCGATCGCAACGCCGTCCGGCATTGCATGGCCGGCGTCCACACCGTGTTCCACACGGCCGCGCTGCACAAGCCTCATGTCGCCACGCATAGCCGCCAGGATTTTGTCGATACCAATATCACCGGCACGCTCAATCTGCTGGAAGAGGCCGCCGCCGCGGGGGTTCAGTCCTTCATCTACACGAGCACCACCAGCGTGTTCGGCGACGCGCTGGTGCCGCCCCCCGGCGCGCCGGCGGCCTGGATCACCGAGGATGTTACGCCGGCGCCCAAGAATATTTACGGTGTCACCAAGATGGCGGCGGAGGATCTGTGCCAGCTTTTCCATCGCAACCAAAGACTGGCTTGCCTGGTGCTGCGAACCGCACGCTTCTTTCCCGAAGCGGACGACAGCAAGGGCGCGCGCGAGGCTTTCGCGGACGAGAACCTCAAGGCCAACGAATTCCTCTATCGACGCGTCGATATCGAGGACATTGTCAGCGCCCATCTGCTGGCGGCCGAGCAGGCACCTGCGATTTCCTTCCGCAAATACGTCATCAGCGCGACCACGCCGTTTCGTCGCGACGACATGGCGGCCTTGAGAAGCGACGCACCCCGCCTGGTGGCACGATGCGTGCCACACTATGAACGCGAGTATCGCCGGCGCGGCTGGAAAATGGTGCCGTCCATCGACCGCGTCTATGTCAACGATCGCGCCCGCGGCGAACTCGGCTGGCGGCCGCGATACGATTTTGATGCCATGGTCCGGCGTTTGGCGGCGGACGAGGATCCGCGTAGTGCGCTCGCACGCGCGATCGGCGCAAAGGGATACCAGACCCCCGTCGTCGCCGAGGGGCCCTATCCGGTGGAATGAGCGTCACGACGCCGGCGATCGGGGGCGTTGCCTCGCCAGCGTTTTCAGGGCTGCGGGCAGCGCCGCGATCTCGGTCACGATATCGCCGCCGCTTTCGCGGATGAAATACTCGACCTGCAAGTTGACCACCGCGCCGTCATTGTCGCCTGCTAACCGAAAATCGCCGCGATAGCCCAGAATCTTTTTGCCGCGCGCATAACCATACCCGATTTCCGCTGCGGTGCCGCTATCAACGTCGGCGCCGTCGAGCACCGCCACGATCGCATCACAGCCATCGATGCCCCTGCGGTTATTGTCGGCGATCTCGCGATTGAGTTTGCGCCAGGCGCGGCGCCGTCTGACACCGTAGGGCAGTTTAGCAGCCGCATCGGTCTTTTTCCTGGCGGTCAGGTGCCATGGATCGATCACCTCATGGCCGAGACGCTCAAGCGACGCGACGATGGCGTCATGAAATATGCGGCCGGCCTCCGCGAACCCCAGCGGCCCCGCCAAATAGATGCGCACCCGACCCTCCTCAAGACAAGGGCATGCTAGCTCTCCGCCTGCCCCCGTGTCACACTGTGTCAACCGGGAATTGGCCGTGAGCAAGATCACTAGCGCGCGCGACTTGGTGGCGGTGGCGGCGAAAGTCGCAACCCAAGCCTATGCCCCCTATTCCGGTTTTCGCGTCGGCGCCGCGGTGCGCGGCGAACGTGGGATCTATCTCGGCACCAATGTCGAAAACGCCAGCCACGGGCTGGCGCTATGTGCCGAACGTGCGGCTCTGGCCGCAGCGGTCGCGGCCGGCGAACGACGCATTAGCGCCATCGGTATCGCCTGTATCGACGCGCCGGCCGATGCCGGCAGCGAGCAGCGCTTGCCGTGCGGTGCCTGTCGCCAGTGGCTGGCGGAGCTGGCGCCGGACGCGGTGTTGGCGGCGCTGGGGGTGACCCGCGACTATTCGGTGCCCGAGCTGCTGCCGTTCGCCTTCGCTCTCAAGGACAAGACGCAGCCATGAGAAACACCGTCTCCCGGCCCAAGATCTATCTCGCCGGACCGATGGTATTCTATCCCGATCCGCAAAAAACCTTCGCCGCCATGAAGCGAATTTGCGCGCGGCATCGCCTGGAAGGCGTGGCGCCGATCGATAATCAGGTCGCGTTGCAAGGCGCCAAGCCGGGAAAGCGCCTGATACGCGCCATCGTCAAGGCGGATATTGCACTGATGGACCGAATGGATGCTGGGTTGTTTTGTCTGGACGGCTTTCGGCGCGCGCCCGACATGGATCCCGGGACCGCGTTTGAGATTGGCTACATGAAAGCGCAGAGCAAGCCCCTGGCCGGCTGGACCGAGGATGGCCGCAGCTATCCTGCCAAGGTGGCGGATTACTTCACGCGCGTATTCGGTGAGCCGCTGCACCACACCCCGGCCAACAACAAGGGTGGCACATCGGGTGACCGGCGCGACCCGGATAACATCTTGGTTCATTCGACCGGCTGTGTGCAGAACGGCATGATGCATATCGGCATCGAGCTGAACCGCGGCAGGGTTTTTGCACATCGCGATTGGCACGTCGCGTTCGACGCGGCCGCGAGCCATCTAGCGAGATTGTTCTACGGGAAGTTATGATGCGGCATCGTTCACCACTGACCACAAGGGGGCGACATGAAACTCATTGTGCCAGCGACGGCCTTGGCACTGGCGATGCTTACGGTGGCGACGGCGCGAGCCAATGACGTCAAGCCCGCGATTGTGTTTGACCTTGGCGGCAAATTTGACAAGTCCTTCAACGAAGGGGTCGCGGACGGTGCCGATCGCTTCACCAAGGAAACCGGCATCAAGTACGTCGATTTCGTCGCCACCAACGACACGCAATTCGAGCAGGCCCATCGCCGCTTCGCGGAGCGCGGCCGGGATCCGATCATCGGCGTCGGCTTCGCGCAGGCGGATGCGGTGGCCAAAGTAGCGAAGGATTTTCCGAACACGCGCTTCACTCTGATCGACGGTATCGCCAACCTACCGAACGTCCAGTCCGTGCTGTTCAAGGAGCAGGAGGGGTCGTTCCTGGTCGGCATCGCCGCCGCGATGGCATCGAAGAGCGGCAAGGTCGGCTTTGTCGGCGGCATGGACATTCCATTGATCCGGCGGTTTGCCTGTGGCTATGAACAGGGCGTGAAATGGACCAAGCCCGAGATCGAGATCATTCAGAACATGACCGGCACGACGCCCACGGCCTGGAACGATCCGGCACGTGCCGCCGAATTGGCGAAGGGTCAGTTCGAGCGTGGCGTTGACGTCATCTACGCCGCCGCGGGCGCGAGCGGCCTCGGCGTCTATCAGGCGGCGGTCGACAACAAGAAACTCGCGATCGGCGTCGATTCCAATCAAAACTATCTGCACCCCGGTACGATGTTGACCTCGATGGTGAAGCATGTCGACGTTGCCGCCTATAACAGCTTCATGGCGGCCAAGAACGGCACCTGGAAACCCGGTATTGCGGTGCTCGGCCTCAAGGAGGGCGGGGTCGACTGGGCCCTCGACAAATACAATCAGTCCCTGATAACCCCTGAAATGAAGGCCAAGATCGAGGGTGCCAAGGCCGACATCATCGCCGGCAAGATAAAGGTTGTCGACTACATGGCCAACAATACGTGTAAGTTCTGACGGGGTCGGCGGCGATGGCGCCGGCGGAACCGGGCCCGCCTGCGATCGAACTCCGGGGCATCGATAAGCGGTTCGGTGCGGTTCACGCCAACCGCGCCGTCTCGATGCAGATCGCGTCCGGATCAATTACCGGCATCGTCGGGGAAAACGGCGCCGGTAAGTCGACATTGATGAGCATTCTCTATGGCTTCTATGAGGCCGATAGCGGCGAGATTGCGATCAATGGCAGGCCGGTGCGCATCCGCAATCCTCGGGATGCTTTGCGGGTCGGGATCGGCATGGTGCATCAGCACTTCGTGCTGATCGACCCGTTTACCGTGCTCGAGAACATCATGCTCGGCGCCGAAGGGGGTGTGCTGCTGCGAAGGGGCAAGGCGCTCGCGCGACAGGAATTGCAGCGACTGGAAGGCGAATACGGGCTCGGCGTCGATCCCGATGCCGTGGTCGGCACCCTGCCGGTCGGCGCGCAGCAGCGCGTCGAGATATTGAAGGCGCTCTATCGCGGCGCCGAGATTCTGATTCTCGACGAACCGACCGGCGTGTTGACGCCGCAGGAGACCGACCAGCTTTTTCGTATTCTGCAAACGCTGCGCGCGCGCGGCGCGACGGTGATCCTCATTACCCACAAGCTGCGCGAAATCATGGCCGTGACCGATGAGGTCTACGTCATGCGTGCCGGCACGGTGGTGGCACATCGCCGCACCGCCGAAACCGATATCGGCGAGTTGGCGGAGTTGATGATCGGCCGCAAGCTGCGGCTCGAATTGGACAAGGCGCCGGCGAAGCCGGGTGCAGTGCGCCTCATGGCCAACGATCTTGTATTGCACGACGAACGCGGCGTGATGGCCCTCGACCATGTGCGCTTTGCGGTGCACGCCGGGGAAATCGTTGGCGTCGCCGGCGTCAGCGGCAACGGCCAGAGCGAATTGCTCGAAGTGCTCGCCGGGATGCGCACCGCCGAGTCGGGACGCGTGCAGGTCGATGGCGCCGACATTACGCCGCTCCACCCCGGCGACCCCGCGCGCATGCGCGCCCTCGGCGTGGCGCACGTCCCCGAGGACCGCCAGCGTCTCGGGCTCGTGGTTTCGTTCGCTGCAACCGAATCGGCGTTGCTCGGTTATCAGCGCGACCATGCTTATTCGGGCCCTGTCCTGCTCCACCATCATGCGATTAACCGCCATTGCCGAACGCTGATGGAGGAATTCGACGTTCGCCCGCGGCAACCGTTCTTGCGCTGCGCCAACTTCTCCGGTGGTAATCAGCAAAAGCTGGTGGTGGCACGCGAACTGGCCCGGCGGCCGAAGGTACTGCTGATCGGACAGCCGACACGTGGCGTCGATATCGGTGCAATCGAGTTCATCCATCGCCGCCTGGTCGAGCAGCGCGATGCCGGCTGTGCCATCCTCTTGGTGTCGGTGGAGTTGGACGAAATCATGGCGCTCGCCGACCGTATCCTGGTGATGTCCGACGGTCGCGTCGTCGGCGATGTCGCCCGGCGCGACGCCGACGAGCGCATGCTGGGTCTAATGATGGCGAACGCGCGGCCCGCCGACGGCGCCAGCACGGCGTGATTTTTCGGCGAAACAGGGCGCGGCGGCCGTTGCCGCGCTGGGCTGATATAGCGGTCGTTCCGCTCGTCAATGTGCTGCTCGCTTTTCTCGTCGCGGGTTTGATCGTTCTCATCATCGGCGAAAATCCGTTGAGGGCGGTGCGCGTCATGATCGTCGGCGCGCTCGGCAACAGCGAGGGCATTGGCTACACACTTTATTACACCACGAACTACATTTTCACCGGCCTCGCCGTCGCCGTCGCCTTCCATGCCGGCCTCTTCAACATCGGGGGTGAAGGGCAATCCTATATCGGTGGTTTAGGCGTGGGATTGCTGTTGCTTGCCGGTGATCGCGCCTTGCCTTTGGCCGCTCTCGTGCCGCTCGCCATCCTCGCGGCAGCTCTCTTCGGCGCCGCGTGGGCATTAATTCCGGCTTATCTCCAGGCTTATCGCGGCAGTCACATCGTCATCACCACCATCATGTTCAATTTCCTCGCCTCGGCGCTGATGGTGTATCTCATGGTGAACGTGCTGATCGCGCCGCATCAGATGTCGCCGTGGAGCCGCGAATTCGCACCCAACGCTTGGCTGCCGCGTGCCGACGAAGTGCTCGCGGGACTGCACATAAGAGCGGCGCAAAGTCCGCTCAATCTCTCCTTCGTGCTGGCGATGATCGCGTGTGTCGGCGTGTGGGCGTATTTGTGGCACACGCCCTGGGGTTATGAACTGCGCACCGTCGGGCAAAGCGAAAAGGCGGCGATATATGCCGGCGTCAAGTTGCGCCGCGTGATCATCGTCGCGATGTGCCTATCGGGCGCGCTCGCCGGATGCGTCGGTGTCAACGAGATCATGGGCGTGCATCACCGCCTGCTGCTGGGCTTCAACCTCGGGTACGGCTTCACCGGAATCGCGGTCGCGCTGATGGGGCGGAATCATCCGATCGGCGTGGCGCTGGCGAGCCTGTTGTTCGGCATATTGAGCCAGGGCGGCGCGGAACTGGCTTTCGAAATTCCAGCGATCACGCCGGAGATGATTATTGTTATCCAAGGCCTGATCATCCTGTTCTCGGGCGCGCTCGCCAATCTCAACCGCTCGTTCTTCGAGCGACTGCTTGCGATCGGGCCCGGCGCCTGATGCAAGATGCCTATCTCATTGTCCTCTTGACGCTGAGCGCGACGATCCGCGTCTCCACGCCGCTCATCCTATGCGCGATGGCGGGATTGTTTTCCGAGCGGTCAGGCATCGTCGATGTCGGACTCGAAGGCAAGATGCTGGGTGCCGCTTTTGGCGCCGCCGCGGTTAGCGCCGTGACACACTCCGCCGTCATCGCGCTTGCCGCCGGCATTCTGGTCGCGATCATGCTGGCCCTGATCCACGGCTTTGCCAGCATCACGCAGCACGGCAACCAGGTGGTGAGCGGGGTCGCGATCAACATTCTTACGTCCGGCCTCACGATTGTCCTCGGCATCGCCTGGTTTCACCAAGGGGGCGAGACGCCGCCCCTGCCGCAAGAAGGGCGCTTCATGCCGATCGCTCTCCCGGGGGCCGCCCGCATCGCCCATGTCCCGGTGCTTGGACCAATCTACGCGCACCTGATCGGCGGGCATAACATCATTGTCTATGTCGCGCTTGCGGCGGTGCCGTTAACCCATTGGATTGTCAGCGCGACTCGGTTCGGATTGCGGCTGCGCGCGGCCGGCGAAAATCCGCAGGCGGTTGACACTGCCGGCATTTCGGTGGCGTGGCTGCGCTACCGCGCGGTGATGCTATGCGGCGCGTTGACGGGCATTGCCGGGGCCTATCTCTCGATCGCGCAAAATGCCGGCTTCACTCGCGATATGTCAGCCGGCCAGGGCTTCATCGCCCTGGCGGCGCTGATCTTCGGGAAATGGCGCGCCTGGCCCGCTTTGGGCGCGTGTCTGTTGTTCGGATTTCTTGACGCCGTGGCGATACGGTTGCAGGGCATCGACATTCCGGGCATCGGCGAGATCCCGGTCCAGTTCATCCAGGC
The DNA here is from genome assembly GCA_030041335.1 of Alphaproteobacteria bacterium. Classification (GTDB taxonomy): domain Bacteria; phylum Pseudomonadota; class Alphaproteobacteria; order ATCC43930; family CGMCC-115725; genus JAATGI01. Next base: position 43,675 of record JASHOB010000063.1, read on the forward strand.
GCTGCCCTACGCGCTGACGGTGATTTTGTTGGCAGGCTTTATCGGCAAGGCGGTTGCGCCGCGGGCCAGCGGTATCCCCTACCGCAAAGAATGAGGCGCGGCTTTGGGTCCGCCGTTGCGGCGGGGGTGGCATCCATGCCGATCTGGCACGATCCAGGGCGGGATTTCAGCGGCGGGATAGGTCGCGCCTTGTGGGGATGATCGCTATGAGCCAACGACTAAGCCCGGCTGTCGCGCTCGCGGTGCCGATGGACCAGGCGTCGTTGCTGCCAGACATCGTAGCCGTTGCCAAAGGCGGGAACGTTCAGGTCTTCGGCAAAGGCAACGGCTTCCTCGTCGGTATCGCAATCAAGTTCGTCGGCGTCCCTGACCGTGCCGTGATGACTAATGAGGTTGATGGTGTAGAGCGCCATTGCCACGAACCCCGCTTGGCCGACGGGGCGATACCATGCAAAACACGTTCCAGGGTTTGGCGACTGTTCGAACCAGCTAACGTCAAATTATGGCGGGAGATCAGGGTCATTCGCGCTACCATCACGGCATGAACACGCCGCAACGGGCAACGCCAAATTTTGAGGCTCCTTACGCAGCGGATGACGTCACGATTGCCCGCGATCTCATGGCGCGATCGAGTTTGGGGGCGGAAAGTGAGCGGCGGATTGACGACCGGGCGCGGGAGCTGATTGGCGCGATTCGTGCCCAGGCTTCGAGCTTTGGCAGCATCGAAACGCTGCTGCGGGAGTACTCGCTTTCAACCCGCGAGGGCATCGTGCTCATGGCGCTGGCGGAGTCGATATTGCGGATTCCCGACGCGGCGACCGCGGATCGCCTTATTGAGGAGAAGTTGGCTGGCGCCGATTTTGCGCATCACGTCGTGCAATCACCTTCTTGGCTGGCCACCGCCGCGGCCTGGGCGCTCGGCGTGGGCGCCCACATCGTCCAGCCGGAGGAGCGTCCTGAACATATCACCGCGCAGCTGGTCAAGCGGCTCGGCATGCCAGCCGTTCGCGCGGCGACGCGAAGCGCCGTCCGGTTACTGGGCGCTCATTTCGTTTTCGCGGAGACCATCGCCCAGGCATTGAGCCGCGTACGGTCGGGGACAAAAGGGCTCGAGCGCTATTCCTTCGACATGCTGGGGGAAGGGGCGCGGACCGCGCTCGATGCCGAGCGGTATTTTCGTGCCTACTCGGAAGCGCTCGCGGCAATTGGCCGGATCGCGGGCGATGACGCAATGCCCAATCGGCCGGGCATCTCCATCAAGTTGTCGGCGCTGCATCCGCGCTTCAACGCGCTCGAAAGCGCACGCGTCATGGACGAGCTCGCGCCGCGATTGATCGGATTGATCCGTCGAGCGCGCGACCTCAATCTTTGCTTGACGCTCGATGCGGAAGAAGCCGACCGGCTTGAGCTGACGCTTCAGGTCTTTGCCGCCTTGGTCGCGGAACCAGGCACCGCCGGCTGGGACGGACTCGGCATCGCGGTGCAGGCGTATCAGAAACGGGCGGTCGCGGTCATCGATTTCATCGACGAACTCGCGCGCACCTTCGACCGGCGCCTGATGGTCCGGCTGGTGAAGGGAGCCTATTGGGATGCCGAAATCAAACGCGGGCAAGAGCAGGGAATCAGCGACTACCCGGTCTTTACGCGAAAGGCGATGACCGATCTCAATTACCTGGCCTGCGTCGATCGGCTTCTGGCGTCACGCCCGCGCCTCTATCCGCAGTTTGCCAGCCACAACGCGTTGACGGTGGCGTCGATCGTCGAACGGGCCAAGGGGATCGCTGGCTTCGAGTTTCAGCGGCTGCACGGCATGGGCGAAGCGTTATATCAGCGCCTCGAGGCCGAATTGCCAAACGTTGCATGCCGCCGTTATGCCCCCGTGGGCAATTATTCCGATCTCCTCGCCTATCTGATCCGCCGTTTGCTCGAAAATGGTTCGAACTCGTCTTTTGTTTCCGCCGTCGCCGATCCCAGCACGCCGATCGAGACGCTGCTCAAGCGTCCCGCAACCCTGATCGGTACACCCGGAGCGGCGCGACACCCCGGCATCCCGCGCCCGCCCGACCTGTTTCAGCCGCTACGCCGAAACTCTCGCGGCATTGCGTTTGGCCACCGCCGCTCGCTTGACGGCCTGAGCGTCGAAATCGAACAAGCGAGAGACCCGGCACGCGCCGTTTCCCTCGTCAATGGCGACGAGCAGCCAGGCGCGGCACGGGACACCGTGTCGCCTATCGATGCGACATCGGTGATCGGCTCGGTCGTCGCCGGCGACGCCGCATCGGCAGACGCGGCGATCGCCGCTGCCGCGGCGGGATTTTACCAATGGGACGCTGCAGCCGTGGAGCGCCGCGCCGCTGCCGTGGAGCGGGCCGCCGACCTCCTCGAGCGGCGTCGTGCACGGTTTATTCACCTGCTGCAGGTGGAGGCCGGCAAGACGCTTGATGACGCCGTCCAGGAAGTCCGCGAAACCGTCGATTTCTGTCGCTACTATGCCGTTGAAGGCCGCCGTCTGTTCGATCGCGACCGGACGCTGACTGGACCGACGGGCGAGAGCAATCGGTTGCGCTGGCGCGGTCGCGGTGTTTTTGTCGCCATCTCGCCGTGGAACTTTCCCCTGTCCATTTTCTTGGGGCAGATCGCGGCCGCGTTGATCGCGGGAAATGCCGTCGTTGGCAAGCCCGCTGAGCAGTCGCCTTTGATTGCGGCCGAGGCCGTGCACCTGCTCCATGAGTCGGGCGTGCCGGTGACCGCGCTCCACCTCGCGATCGGAGATGGTTCGGTCGGTGCGCGGCTGGTGGAGCATCCGAAGACGGCCGGCGTCGTGTTCACCGGATCGACCGAAGTTGCGTGCCGCATCAGCCAATCCTTGGCAATGAAGGAGGGGGCGCGGGTTCCGCTCATTGCCGAGACCGGCGGCATCAACGCCATGATCGTTGATGCAAGCGCGCTCGCGGAACAGGTGACCGATGACGTCATCGTCTCGGCCTTCCGCTCAGCCGGTCAACGCTGCTCCGCCCTGCGTCTTCTTTGCCTTCAAGCCGACATTGCCGATCGGATGATCGCGATGATTGCGGGTGCGACCGCAGAACTAAAAGTCGGCGATCCGCGCGATCTCTCGGTGAATCTGGGCCCGATCATCGATGTCCCCGCCAAGGAGCGGCTCGACCGTCATGTCGAGATGATGAAGCGGATCGCCACGACGCACTTCGCGGGGACGACCCCAGCATTAGGCGTGTACGTGGCGCCGCACATATTCGAACTCGAAACGGTCGAGCAATTGAACGAGGAGATCTTCGGGCCCATCCTTCACGTCGTCCGCTATCGGGCGTCCGAATTCGAGGCTTTGCTCGATGCCATCGCCGCCAAGGGCTACGGTCTGACGCTGGGCATTCATTCGCGGCTCGACGGAACCGTGGAGAAAATCGTCCGGCGGTTGCCGATCGGTAACATTTACGTTAATCGAAACATGATCGGGGCGGTTGTGGGGGTTCAGCCGTTTGGCGGCACCGGACTTTCGGGAACCGGCCCAAAGGCTGGGGGGCCACATTATCTGCCGCGTTTCGCGGTCGAACAGACCCTGACGGTCAACACGGCGGCAATTGGCGGCAATTTTGCCTTGTTTGCCCTCAGCGACACGAGGAAGGAACCCTGAGTTGCCTGGGTGCCTAGCGCGCGCGGATATCGATCACGGCGCTCCTTGACTCAAAAATACCGAACCTTAAGTTTTCACAAGCGCCGGAAGCCTGGTGACGGGCGCGCCATCGTGCCAGTGCCAACCGCAAGGCCAGCCGCTTTTGTCCCGGGCATGGCACGCATCTTGCTCGTTTCCGGGCACATTTGGCGATCATAGCCGCGAGTGAGGGAACGCGTCTGTGACTATACAAGTTGCGCTCCATCATCGGACCGACTATCGCTATGACCGGCTGGTGGCGCTCGGCCCGCATTTGGTTCGCCTTCGCCCTGCTCCCCACAGCCGGACACCGATTCTCGCCTATTCGCTCAAGGTCGAGCCGTCCAATCATTTCATCAATTGGCAGCAAGACCCGCAGGGTAATTTTCTGGCTCGGTTGGTTTTCCCGGAGAAGATCAGCCACCTCACCGTAACCGTCGATCTCGTCGCCGACATGGCGGTCATCAATCCGTTCGACTTCTTTCTCGAACCTGCGGCGGAAACGGTTCCCTTCGCCTATGACAACGCACTGGAACAAGAGTTGTTGCCGTATCGGCATGTCTCGTCGACTGGATCGTTGCTGGAGCGCTATCTCGACGATATCGGCGAGCCGTCGGGTCGGACGATGGATTTTCTCGTTGCTCTCAATCGGAAGGTCCAAAAGGATGTGCGTTACATCGTCCGGCCGGAGCCCGGCATCCAGTCTCCTGAAGAGACGCTCGCCTTGGCCTCGGGATCGTGTCGCGATTCCGGCTGGCTTCTGGTACAGATTCTGCGGCATCTCGGCTTCGCTGCCCGGTTTGTTTCGGGTTATTTGATCCAGCTCGTGGCCGACCAAAAGCCGCTCGACGGTCCCCCGGGGCCGGCCGCCGACTTCACCGATCTTCATGCTTGGTGCGAGGTTTACCTTCCCGGCGCCGGTTGGATCGGACTAGACGCCACGTCCGGGCTGTTGACCGGCGAAGGTCACATCCCGCTCGCTTGTTCGCCCGAGCCGCAAAGCGCGGCGCCGATCACCGGCTCCGTCGGGCACTGCGAAACCCTCTTCAGTCACGACATGCAGGTCACGCGCGTCGCCGAAAAGCCACGCGTTACCAAACCCTATAGCGACGCTACGTGGAATCGCTTGATGGCGCTCGGCGCGCGTATTGATCACGAGCTCGAAGAACAGGATGTTCGACTGACGATGGGCGGCGAGCCGACCTTCGTGGCTGCCGCCGACCCCGATGCGCCGGAATGGAACACCGAGGCGCTCGGCCCGACCAAGCGCCACTACGCCGGCCGGCTGTTGCAGCGTCTCGCCGACCGGTTCGCATCCGGCTACCTCCTGCATTACGGGCAGGGCAAATGGTATCCGGGCGAGCAATTACCGCGCTGGGCACTCGGTTGCTTCTGGCGCAAGGATGGCGAGCCGATCTGGCAACGGCCGGATTTGTTCGCCGCCGATGGCCAGGCCGATCCGCGCCTCGATTCGGTACAAGCCGCGCGTTTCATTCATCGGGTCGCCGAACGGCTCCAGATCGATCCCGAGCGTGCTTTGCCAGGATTTGAGGATGTTTGGTACTATCTGTGGAAAGAGCGGAAGCTTCCGATCAATGTTGATCCGCTAAAGAGCGAACTTGCCGATCCCTTAGAGCGCGCGCGTCTTGCGCACATATTCGAGGCCGGCCTCGCGCACACGGTGGGCTATGTCTTGCCGCTGCGCCGTGTTGGCGAGGCTGCAGCGGGACGCTGGCAAAGCGGACCGTGGTTCTTCCGCCCCGAAACCATGTTCCTCATTCCCGGCGATTCACCGATGGGATTTCGGTTGCCGCTCGAATCCTTGCCCTGGGTCGTCGAAGGCGATTATCCCTATGTCGTTCCCGAAGATCCGATGGCACCGCGCCGTCCGTTGCCGGTGCGGCAGCCCTATCGCCTGCAGGGCGCGCGCGCAGAACCGGGTCAAGTTGCGATCGGACGGCGCGAGCAGGTCGCTATGAAACCGGAGCCGGGTCAATCCGATGCCAGCATCGTACGTACCGCGCTGTGCGCGGAAGTACGCGATGGACTGTTGCATATCTTTCTGCCTCCGCTGGAGACCGCGGATGATTTCGTCGAGTTGGCCGCGGCGGTGGAGGATGTCGCCGCCGAATTGGCGCAGCCGGTGGTCATTGAAGGTTACCCACCGCCTTACGACTCGCGACTCAATCACTTCTCGCTGACCCCTGATCCGGGCGTGCTCGAAGTCAACATTCATCCGTCATCGTCCTGGGCGGCACTCGTCGATACCACCAACGCGGTCTATGACGAGGCGCGCACTTGCGGCCTGGTCAGCGAAAAATTCATGCTCGACGGCCGCCATATCGGCACCGGCGGGGGCAACCATGTGACGTTGGGCGGACCGGCGCCTGCCGATTCGCCGCTGTTGCGTCGGCCCGATTTGCTGAAGAGCCTGCTCGGCTATTGGCACAACCATCCATCGCTGTCGTACTTGTTTTCCGGCCTGTTCATCGGACCCACGAGCCAGCATCCGCGCGTCGACGAAGCGCGGGACGACGCCACGTACGAGCTGGGCGTCGCCTTCAAGGCGCTGGCCGCTGCCACCGCACAGGTTCCACCACCGCCTTGGCTGGTTGATCGAATTTTCCGCGACGTCCTGGTCGACGTCACCGGCAATACTCATCGCACCGAGTTCTGCATCGACAAACTCTACGCGCCCGACGGCGTCGCGGGACGGCGCGGCCTCCTGGAAATGCGGGCGTTCGAGATGCCGCCACATCCGCGCATGAGCCTGGCCCAGCAGGCCTTGCTGCGCTCGCTCGTCGCATGGTTCTGGCGTGAACCCTATGATCGCCCCTTGGCGCATTATGGCACGCGCCTGCACGATGAATTCATGCTGCCGTATTTTGCCGAAAGTGATTTTGCCGATGTCATCGACGATATCCGGCGCGCCGGCTATCCTGTCGAGCTGGACTGGTTCGCCGCGCATCGCGAATTTCGCTTTCCCTTAATTGGCAACGTCGCGTACCGGGGCATCGAGCTCGAGCTGCGCAGCGCGCTGGAGCCCTGGCATGTCTTGGGCGAGGACGTCGCCTTGGGCGGCGCCGCGCGTTTCGTCGACAGCTCGGTCGAGCGCTTGCAGGTGAGGCTCGAGGGTGCGATTGATGGCCGTCACCGGCTTTTGTGCAACGGTCGCACGGTGCCGATGCGGGCGACCGGCAGGGCCGGTGAATTCGTCGCCGGCATCCGCTTCCGTGCATGGCAGCCACCCCGGGCGCTCCATCCCACCATCCCGATCCAGGCGCCGCTGATTTTCGATCTCTATGACGAGTGGAGTGGCCGCGCAATCGGCGGCTGCACCTACCATGTCGCCCATCCCGGTGGCCGCAATTTCGAGCGGTTCCCGGTGAACGCAAATGAGGCAGAGACACGGCGACGTGCACGCTTTTTCTCCTTTGGCCACAGCCCCGGACAATTCCTGCCAAAGGATTCCGCTCCCAGCGCCGAACACCCGCTGACGCTGGATTTGCGCAATTACGTTTGACGGAACGCAGAATCGCGTCAGCATCGCTTGGGGGCGCTCTGCCTATCGAGGACGGGAGCTCGCGGGAGTGAAGGAAATCGAAGATTTGGTTTCATCCTTCGACGAAATGGTGACGGGCGAAGGGTCGATCCGCCCGCATTGGCGCATGCTGACGCAGACGGTATGGGGAATTTCGCCGCAAAAGCTTGCGGAAAAGCAAATGCGTGCGGCGACGCAGATTGCCGGCGCCGACGAGCTGATTGCCCTGCACGAACCGGGCGCGACAGCTGCCACTCGTGCGCTCGATCTACTGCCGCTAATTCTGCCGGAACCGGAGTGGCAGAATCTTAAGTGTGGCCTCGCGCAACGCGCGCGCCTGCTCAACGCCATCCTCGCCGACCTCTACGGTCCACAAGATCTCCTCAAGGAAGGGCTGATTCCGCCGCGCCTGGTGTTCGAGAACCCGGCTTTCCTGCGTCCCTTATGTTACGTCGAGCCGGTCGGTGGCGCGCCGCAGCTCTATTTCTACGCCGCCGATCTGATCCGATTGCCAGACGGCGAATGGCGCGTGTTTTCCGACCGCACGCAGGCGGAAGCCGGCGTCGGCTATGCGCTTCACAATCGCAACATGCTGGCGCGGGTTTTTCCAGAGGCGTTTCGGTCCACCGAGGTGCGCCGCCTCGAACCGTTCGTTGAACTGTGGCAGCACAGCATTCGCGCCATCGGGGCCGCCCTGTCCCCACAGCCGCGAATCGCGCTGTTGACGCCCGGGCCCTATAACGACGCTTATTTCGAGCATGTCCTGTTGGCGCGAGAGCTTGGCATCACCTTGGTGCAAAGCGCCGATCTTACGATTCGCGGCGACCGCGTCTTTCTCAAGACTTTGCAGGGCCTGGTGGCCATCGATGTCATCTACCGGCGCATCGATGGCGACTATTGCGATTCATTGGAATTGCGCGAGGAGTCTGAACTCGGAGTGCCTGGGCTCATCGGCGTTGCGCGGCGCGGCCAAGTCGCCATCCTTAACATGCCAGGAGCAGCGCTGATCGGCACGCCGGGACTGGCCGGGTTCCTGCCGCCGCTGTGCCGGCGTCTCCTCGGCGAGGAACTGCGTCTGCCGGCGGTAACGACCTGGTGGTGCGGTCAGGAACATGCGTTGCGCGAAGTTCTGGCAGCCTTCGACAAATTCGCCTTTCAGCCGGTCTTCGATCTCGATCCGGTGCTGATCGAGCCGAGCCTTTTGTCGGCGCAAGAGCGCGCAGCATTTCAAAAGCGGCTTTTGGCCGATCCTGGCAATTTCGTGGCTCGCGAAAAGATGGCGCCGAGCCAAGCGCCCTGTCTTTCAGTCGATCTCGAACGGACCAAGACCATCCTCGCGCCGCAGCCGATTGTCCTGCGCGTACCCTGCCTGTGGGACGGTGGCGACTGGTCGCCCTTGCCAGGCGGCGTCGCCCGCGTCGTCAGCGGGCAATCGATCTATGCGAGCGCATTGCGGCCGGGGGGTGTCACCAAGGACGTCTGGGTGCTCGCCGGGGACGAACATCAAGCGGCAATGATCGCGAATGCGGCGCCAACCACAGCTTCGACGGAATGGGAAGAGACGGTTCTGCGCAGCCGCACGGCCGATGATCTCTATTGGCTCGGTCGTTATGTCGAGCGGCTCGACGCGGGCATGCGCCAGTTCAAGGCGGTGTTTCGTCGGTTGGTCGGGGGCGGCATGAGCCCCCGGGACCGGGCCGAGCTCGGCCGTTTGGCACAAGCGCTTGCCCAAACCGGTTGGATCCCGCGAACGCTGGTGTCGGCGGCACCGGACGGCTCGATGTTCGGCGACGGGCTTGCCGACGCCGCAACCGACGGCACCACCTTGAGAAACTGTGTCGATTCGATCCGCCGGCTGACAGTGGCGGTGCGCGATCAATTGTCGTTCGATTTATGGCACACGCTCCACCGCATTACCGGAAGGTCGTTCGCACGATTTGGCACCAGCCGACGCGGCGCTGATGTGCTGATCGAAGCGGTGGACCGCACGGTCAACGATATTGCCGCGTTCGCCGGACTAGCGTCGGAGAACATGATCCGCGGCGCGGGCTGGCGTTTTCTCGATCTCGGCCGGCGCCTCGAGCGCGGCATCGACGTCGCCGGCATGACCCGCGGAGTCATGACCGGGCCCGCGACTCAATTCGAGGCTGGCTTACATCTCGTGCTGGAACTGGGTGACGCCAGCAGTGCCTATTTGCTGCGTTACCGGTTCGAGCCGCATTTATCGCGCGCGCTCGAATTGGTGATTGCAGATCGCACCAATCCGCGTTCGCTAATATTTCAGCTGCGACGGATCGAACAGCTCCTTCAGACGCAAGAGATGATCAGCGCGGAGCTACCCGCGTTGCCGACTTTGCAACAGGCCATCGTAGCGATCGGAGCGTTCGCCTTCGAGATTTCTCAGCCGGAACGCGCCGAGGAAACCATTCTGTCGCTGCTGGCGCTGCTCGACACGACAACCGATCTATTGGCTGCCTTGTCCGAGGGAATCACCCGCCGTTTTTTCAGTCATGTCGCATCGACCCGGCTGAGCGGGATTATGCATCGCCGATCTCAGAAGCGGAATGCCTGATGCGCTACGCCGTTCGTCACGAGACCCACTATCGCTACAGTGCGCCGGTCGATCTCGGTCTTCATATGATCCGCCTCATGCCGGTGGATCTGGCGCGCCAGCAGGTGCTCTACCGTGAGCTGACAATCGAGCCGCCGCCGGCGACGCTCGCCGACTTTTCCGACCATTTCGGCAATATCGTTCACCATGCCGCGATCGAAACCACTCATGACCATTTTGCGGTGACCTTGTCGGCGACAATCGAAGTCGCACCCGAGAATCCGTCGCCTTCGGCCGGTCCGGCATGGGAGGAGATCCGGTCGGCGATGCAGCTCGACGGCTTTGCTGCACCGACACCGGTTGCCGAGTTCGTGTACGCCTCGCCGCTTGCGAGGATTGAAACGGGCGCGACTCGCTACGCCGGCCACTCGTTTCCGGAGGGACGGCCGATCATGGAAGCGCTGCGCGACCTCAACGCGCGTATCCATACCGATTTTTCGTATGCGCCAAACCGGACGGACATTTCGACGAGTGTTGCTGAAATATTTGCACTCGGCGAGGGCGTCTGTCAGGATTTTGCGCATGTCATGATCGCCGGTTTGCGCGGCCTGGGGCTGCCGGCGCGCTATGTCTCCGGTTACATCAGGACACGACCGGCGGAAGGCGACGCCGGCCGTGTCGGCGCCGATGCGAGCCACGCCTGGGTTTCGGCGTGGTGCGGGGCCGAGCTCGGATGGATCGAACTTGATCCCACCAACAATCTCATCGTTTCCGGCGAACATATCGTCATCGGTTATGGACGCGATTTCTCCGATGTAACACCGCTGCGTGGCGTCATACTCGGCGGCGGCAGTCATTCCCTCAGCGTGGCCGTTGGCGTAACGGAAGTTGCGAGCCCCACCGAGCAATCGAACGAAGATCCGTCATCCCCTGGCAACGAAGCGCATTAGGTCCAAGCTTTCGTTTGAGTTCGCAACTTTCAGAATCGGTGCTCCGCGCAATCCGGTCTCTGGTTCCGATGACTGGCGGCTGGTTGCGGCGGATGCCACGGCACTTTCCGCAACGCCGCCTCGGGGCTCAGCAACCGCGATCTGAGCGCAGCGATGATGTCGCGTCGCGTGCGCAAATGATTTTCCTCCGAGACCCGGATTGCTCATGTGCCGCCGCGCCCGCCTCGCCGTCGTCGGCGCGGCATGATAATGTATCTGCGAACGGGTCAGTGCGCGCCAAACTAATTTAAGACCAATGCCCGCGCATCCGCGGCGCGCTGATCCGACCCGGATGTCATTTGTCGAGCGCCGGCCGTTTGGGCGGCGCCGCTCGGCGAAAAAAAATACGAAGAAGCGAAGCCGACGAGTGATGGACTTCCGGGCAGGGAGTAGCCTCGAAAGGGGGCAGCGCATGACCAACCGATTTTCGACGACAGCGAGGACCGCAACGGTTGCCGCCGTGCTGCTAGTGTTGGCGGCACCCGTCTTTGCTCGTGGGGGTGGCGGCATGGGCGGGGGCGGCATGGGCGGCGGCGGGGGCGGTGAAGGGTGGCATGGCGGCGGCGGCGGCCATGGCCATGGGTTCTATGGCCCCGGGTTTCGTGGCCGGGGCTTCGGATTTGGTTTCTATGGCTATCCCTTCTGGGGATACGGCTATCCCTTCTGGGGCTTTCCGTTTTGGGGATACTGGGGATATCCCTATTACGGTGATTATGGCTACGCCCCGCCGTACTATGCGTACGCCGCTGGTCCGCCCCCGACACAGAGTTTCTGGTATTTCTGCCCATCCTCGAACGCCTATTACCCTTATGTCACATCATGTGGCGATCACTGGGAGGCGGTGCCGGCGACACCGCAGGCGACGCAGGGGCCAATTCCAGGAAGTTATAACGCGCAATAGCAATGCGCGCCCGCTAGCGGTGGGCTTGGGTTCCCTGTGCTTGATTGACCTTTCCCGCGGCCTAGCCAAAGGTAGATTTTTGCCGAAGCCGTGGAAGCGCGCTCTTCACGGGTAAAGAGCGAGGCCGATCGTAGCCGGTCTTTCGCCTGATTGGCGCATGAAGTTATCCAAGATCGTCAGCGGTTACGTTCGAGCCCCGCGTGGCGCGCTGGGGCGATCTTGCGACATCGTGGATCGTAGGTCTGCTCGCTGAACCCGGGACGATTTCGTGCTGCAAGTCGACAATCCTTGTCCCCATTTTTGGCAGCTGAAGGCTCCGCCCGCGGTCGTTAACCGGAAAGATGCTTTGTTAACGATCTTCCCGCTTGAAGGCCCGTCTGAATATTTAAGCTAGCGGTGGCGCGACAAAGCAAAAGCGCCCACCTGGCCGTTTTTAGGATTCGTTGCATGGGGCGCATCCATCTCCTTGTTGCATTGATCCCGCCGATGCTCGGCGCTTGCGCCGCGACCGGTCCTGACTTTACTGAACCAACGCGGGCGATCGGCGTTCTGACACCTGACGAGGAGAAAGCGGTGATCGCGCCCGCACACATCGACGGGAGCTCGCAATCGCAACGCCCCGCAAATAGCCCGGCGCCAGCTATTGCGGCGATTCCTTCAACGATGACTGTAACGTGTACAGCTATCGGTATTACAAGGACGTGCAACTAAGCCCGGCGCGACAGTACGATCATTGCGCATGGCTCCCTCAACAGTGCTTGCCTTAGCGCTTCCAGCTCTGGGGAAGAGGAGAAGACACTCTTCGCCGGAAGCGCATGCAAAATTGAACTAGCCGAGCCGAGGTCGAGCGAGCCAGGTCCTGACCCTAGGCTCTTCCCGTCCGCACTAGGGCAAAGGAGCCGGGCTCGATTCACCCCATTCTTTACTTCTGCAGTTTCTGAAGCTGGGCCAGGGTTGCGCCTAGCCTGGCAAGGGCATACTGCGCCATTGCTACCTCATAGGAGGCCCCTTCGAGGTCATCGGAACGCAAGTTGCTGGCAAGCGCATTGATGCGCTTCAGCATGCCGCTACCTTGTCGCGACAGGGTCGCTCGCAGCACGGCTTCCTCTTCGCTCGGGGGCTTGCCCCTCTTCGCTTTGCGCCTGGTCTTTGCGTTAGCCATCTTCCACACGCTAACAGCAACCGCGGGTGCCAGCAATGCGCCAGCGATCAGACGGAACTGGCACGGGCGATCATGCGGGACTGCATCTTAGTAACGAATGGGGCTCCCTGGCTCTACTGTGCATTCAAATCGGACTGGCTCCAACGAGCCATGCTTTTTTTGATCCCGTCGTTCGACCAAGTGGCTAATTCTGCCGCGGCGGCAGCCCCAAAAGGCCAGGCGGCGGGCCGGCAATTTTTACGACATCCTCGCGCCGGAATGTGCCACGCATGCAGCCGATCGTGTACGGATACTCCCAGGTTGCAACATAGTGGTACATGCGCCTTGGCTTGCCGTTCCACATGATCCTCGAGATAACACCGTGGCATGCGTCGAGATCGGCGTCGGTCATGAGTTTGCCGTCGGGGCCGTAATGTCCGGTGATGCCAAACCCATCGAGCGCATAGCCTACGATTGCCGATGAGCCGTCGGCCTCGCGCCGATCGTCGATGCAGGTGGTGATCCAATGATAGTGATAGACGCCGCCCGGCGGCGGATGGCCCTGGCATTTGTCCAGCGTTTCGTGCGCGACCGCGTCGCGGCCCAGCGCGTCGAGCGCATTGAACAGCACCGCGCCCGAAATCAGGATGCCGACCGCGCCCGGCGTGCAGCTCGGCTTCTCCGCTGGCACTGGATCGGCCGGCAACTCGATCGCGATGTGCTGTGGCAGAATGCTATTGGGGTTACGGTCGAATTGATAGGCGTCGCTATCGGAGGGGATCGGGAAAATGCCGGTGGCGTGGTTGGGCAGGTCATTGGTTGTGAAGTCTCGTACCGTGCCCTTGAGTGCGATGACGTCATGGCTCGGCCAATGGACGTCGCCCTGCACCACCGTCTTCTTGGTGTAATTAAAGGTGCGAGCCTTCTTGTCGATCCACGGGCCGTCACGCCACGCGCCACCGGCACCGGGCTCGATGCGGCAGGCCCAGATCCAACCCCTCTTCGGCTCATGCGAAATTTTGCCGTCGCCCAGCGGCAGATGCGTCAGATCGGCTTCGCGCGCATACGCCCCCGCTCCGATGAGGCACAAGAGCGCGGCCCCAAAGATCGCGGCGGCTCGCGGTCGCTGCGTTTCGCCGGCATCAAACATCTTCAAACCATGTAGCGTTGCACCCTAACGACATTCGTAGCACGGCCTGTTTACCAGCGTTGCTCAATGACCTCACCGACCCTGCGTTCTGGGAGATGCCGGGTGACTGACCTTCTTTCTTGCGGCCTGTTGCCGACGGCGTTCCTCGCCAAGCTCGAAGAGGCGTTGCTTGTCGGCGGGATCGACGCGTCCGTACCGAGCGCGCCAAACCGCTCCATTTTCGTGCCATGTGAAGGGAGATTTAACCGTCGTCCGTGGACCCCGAGCGGTCTCAAACAAACGCAAAGCCTGACGCAAGATGTTGCGCTGCATCTCCGGCTTCCACGGGGGACCGCAAGGATTTCCTAGTGGGAAGTCGTTGAAATAGAATCGCGGAACACCGCAATATTCAACGACATCCAACGCCGAACCGACGATTACGGTCGGAATACCGTTAGCCTCAAGGTGACGCGCCACCATGCTGAGGGTTTGATGGCACACCGGGCACAATGGGCACAGTACCGCGACGTCGGCTCCGTCCTCCCGCACCTGCGTAAGGATCTTGGGCGCATCTTCCTCGCGCGTCTTGCGTTGGCTGTACTCGGTCGGCACGCCGTGGAAGCGCGCAGTCAGCCCAGAGACTACTCCTTCAGCCGCCAGTTTCGACACGGCCTCGATGGGGAGAAAGCTCTCGCGGTCTTTCGTGTGGGTGGATTCCTTGTCCCACGCCACATTATCCGTATACAGACTTGGCGGTGGCGGCAAGACGTTCCCCGACCACACGCGTTTGACCCCGTCGAAGTCGTCGGGACTTGCTGTCGTGATCAGGGCAATTCGCGATTGCGGCAGCGGCTTCCGCAGCTCCGCAAACGGCACGTTTTCGAACGTCGCCCAAACGTAGTCGCGCGTGTACCCGAGAGCGCGGTAGTAATGACGGGTACGTTCCCGATACCTGACAGGTGCATCTGCATCGACCATGCCGCTTTTTTCCTCTCCGTATATTTTTTGAACTGTGGACAGCCTCGGTCACATGGGTGATCCCTCCAGCCGTGTCGGGCTATTCGATCCCGACGAGATCGTCGCCTCGACCCGATAGCTTGGCAATAGTCCGATGCTCCAGGGATAGTGCTGGTAATCGCCCCATAGGTCCCGCCGGCCGCGACAAAGACATCCGGGACGTTGTTATCGTTGAGATACTTTCGAATCGCGATGTTCGTTGGCATCCCGATACGGGAAAATATGAGGGCAACACGATCCGGTTCAATCAGTTTACGCGTCTGCTCTACCTCTTTGCCGGGATGTCACCGTCATCCAGGCTTATGACTCCGGCCTTGCGCCATTGATGCCGCCTTGGTCGTTGATCATGTTGAAGTAGGCAATTTCTGTCTTGCTGACGACTGAATAGATTTGCGCCGGTCCGATATATGACGAGGTCTGCCCAATTCGGATTTCGCTATCGGTAATCCGGGCGCGTTCTGTGCCATCGCCGTCGTGGGTACGCAAAGAACGTTTAGACAAAACGAGAGCGCAACAGTCCGTCTCATCTTCTCCTCCCCTCGGTCGTAGAATCGTAGGTTCCGTTCATTTGATTAACGCAGTTTGTTGAAGGTAACCCGGTTATTGGTGGAAATGAAAAGCCCGGCGGATATCGCCGCGAGCCTGCTCGCTCGTTCCTCCCTCCGGCCCGGATTAGGAAAGCCCGAAAATCTATTGAGACGGAATGCGAGTTTAGCAGCCGTGCGGGTGACCGGATCGGATCAAATTTGGTGCCACTCTACGGGGATAAGAGTTGGTCGTGCGCATGCGGCTCAACGCCGGCGCCAAATATCTTGGCCCCAATATTCGCTACGCATCGACACGCTCATGCGCGAGTATAAAATTAACAGAACGGCTAAAATGGCGAACCTCCGGAGCGAAGTGTGCAATGAGGGAAAGGTGGCCGAACCCCGGGCCGCTCGTAATGGCCGCCACGGGCAAGCGCCGACTGTCCGGCGCTGTCTTGAGGAAAGGACGGGTTGATGAGCACGACTTGGAAATCTGTGGCTCTGTCGCTGAACCTAGTGACCTGGATATTGGGCTTCTCGGAGAGCGCGTCAGCCGATTGGCAAGGCACTGTCTGGGGGATGACTTTCGACGAGGCAGATAAGAGATTCCGGATACCGCATGGGAGGGGAGGACAGTATGGAGAGGTACTGGTTTTCAGCTATGTGACCGGAAACTTGGCTTTCGAAAATGGCGTGCTCCATTTCAACTACCGCGATTGGTTAGACCAAATCAGCATGTCTCTCGCAAACCCTGAGGAATGCGATAAGCTGTTCGACACTTACCGCCGTGTCTATGGCAACCCCGAAAGTGACAGCAAGTATGATCCCGACTACCCCAATGATCCGGATGCGTACATTCGCACCGCGACATGGGATGATCCGAACCACAACAACCGGATAATGCTGACTACTAAAGATGGCTGTTGGGTTTATTACTCGCCCCTGCCCAGCCCACGACCCGCTAGACTCGTCCCAGCGCCGGGCGGCCTCTGAATGCGAGTCCTCCGCCAGGTGGCGTCGGACTGGCACGCAGGAGGTTTAGCGGTGTCCCGAAACAACCTCGAAGAGGAATTGCCTGAGCAAGTGTTCGCTCAAGTCGCACCGCCGGCAGTACCACCGCCGCTGTCCGCAGATCGCGACGCCATGGGCTGCCGTCACAGCTAGACCCTCGACCTCTAGGCACTTGCGCGAACTCGGTCCCGATGATCGCGTCGCCGACCGGAGCGCATTACTCGTCCCGTATCGGTTCCGCCGAGTGCCGCGGATATGCGTTGAAGCGGAGGCGGCTCATAGAGCACGGCCGATGCCATCTGGCCGCGATTGGGTCTGGCGCGACGGTACAACCGGTGCGCTCGACGGCAAGGCTAGGGATATGACGCTTGTCCTAGGGACAAGTTTGGACGAGGCTCGATGCGCCGTCGCCCGAGCCTCGCCAAAAAAAGGCCGAGCTGGAGGGTCGGACGCTGGAAGATCCGGACTGGCACGAGCAGCAAGAGCTGGTGCTATGTGGCGATGTGATCGCCGCGAGCCAGGTATGCGAGGCGGGTTCATGAGCAAGCGATTGGCCACACTGGCGGGAGTTATTCTTACGTTAACCGGGCAGGCCGCCGCGGAAAATGCGCCCGGGGTCACCGACGCGCAGATTCTGATCGGCCAGACAATGCCCTATAGCGGACCGGCCTCGGCCTACGCCGCAGTCGGCAAGGCGGAGATCGCGTACTTCCAGATGATCAACGACCAGGGCGGCATCAACGGCCGCAAGGTCCGCATCCTCAGCCGCGACGACGGTTATTCGCCACCGCGGACCGTCGAGCAGATTCGGAGGTTGGTCGAGGAGGATCGCGTCGCATTCGTCTTTTCGAGTCTCGGCACCGGCCCCAATGTCGCGATCCGCAAATATCTCAACAGCAAAGGGATACCGCAGTTGTTCGTCGCCTCGGGCGCCGACATGTGGGGCGACTATCAGCACTATCCGTGGACCATTGGCATGTTGCCGAGCTATCGGGTCGAGGCAAGAATCTACGCCCACTATATCGACCGCAACGTGCCCGACGCCAAGGTCGCGTTCCTCTACCAGCACGACGATGCCGGCCGCGATTCGCAAAGCGGGTTGCACCAAGCCTGGGACCCGAATTACGCCAAGCATGTCATCCAGGAATTGAGCTACGAGGTGACGGCACCGACGGTCGAATCCGAGATCGTCACACTGCATGCTTCCGGCGCCAACGTGCTCTTTGTCGCGGCGACGCCGAAATTCGCGGCGCAGGCGATTCGCAAGGTCGCCGAGCTGGGCTGGCACCCGACCTTCTTCGTCAACTATCCCTCGTCATCGGTAGCCGCGGTGCTGAAACCGGCGGGATTCGAGAACGCGAAAGGACTGATGACGGCGCAATACTCCAAGGACCCGACCGATCCGCGCTGGAGCGACGATGCCGGCATGAAACAGTGGCGCGCGTTCATGAACAAATATCTGCCCGCCGCGCAGCAGACCGACAGCAACTACATCGCCGGCTATCAATATGCCGAGACGCTGGCGAAGGTGTTGCGGCAATGCGGCAACGATCTGTCGCGCGCAAACATCATGCGCCAGGCGGCGAACATCCACGATCTCAGCGAAGACGTGCTGCTGCCAGGCATAGTCATCAACACTTCACCGACCAATTTCCATCCGGTGCGGCAGATGCAGCTCACGCGGTTCGACGGCAAGAGCTGGGTGCTGTTCGGCGACGTGATCGCGGCGAAGTAGGGACCATACGAACGCCACTGGCGCCCTGCACATCCGGCTGCAGCGCCTCTATTTCCGCGTCGCGCCGAGGTTCTTGCCGATTGGGCGCGGTGTTTGCGCCGTGACGGACGCGGGATGGGCTTCCTTGGTTCGATGGCCGATAACGGGCAGCGTGATGGACCAGCGGCGGCATTACGGGTTAGCATTTGTCAAAATCGCGAGAGGAACCAGCCAATGAAAGCCGCAGTCCTGCACGCGCCAAACCAGCCTTTGACGATCGAGGATGTGGCACTCGAAAAGCCGAAGGCTCGCGAGGTCTTGCTGCGCACCGCCTTTGCCGGGCTTTGTCATAGCGACCTGCATTTCATGGAGGGGCTCTACCCTACCCCGACGCCGTGCGTGCTCGGCCATGAAAGTGCGGCGGTGGTCGAAGCGGTGGGCGAGGGCGTCACCTATGTGAAGATGGGCGACCATGTCATCACCTGCCTGTCGGTATTTTGTGGCACCTGCCCGCAGTGTGTCACCGGCCATCCCAATTTGTGCGAGAACACCGACGTCAAGATGCCGCCCGGCGCCGCCCACCGCATGACCTGGAAGGGCGGACAACACATGAACCAGTTTCTCAACCTATCGTCGTTCGGCGAACAGATGCTGGTGCATGAGAACTCAATGGTGAAAATCGACAGTGACATTCCGCTCGATCGCGCGGCGCTGGTAGGCTGCGGGGTCATGACCGGGGTCGGCGCGGTGTTCAACGCTGCCAAGGTCGAGCCGGGTTCGACGGTCGCCGTGATCGGTTGCGGTGGGGTCGGGTTGTCGGCGGTCAATGGCGCGGCTCTCGCGGGGGCGGCGCGGATTATCGCGATCGACCGTGTTGTCTCGAAACTCGAACTGGCGAAGGAACTGGGCGCTACCGACACGCTCAATGTCAGCAATGCAGACCCGGTCGAGATGGTCAAGGAAATGACCGGCGGCGGCGTTCATTTTTCATTCGAGGCGCTCGGGACTAAGGCGACCGCTGAACAATCGTTTCAGATGCTGCGGCCCGGTGGCACAGCGACGATCATCGGCATGGTGCCGTTCGGCGTGAAAATTGAATTGCATGGTTATGATTTTCTGCGCGACCGAAAAATCCAGGGAACCGCGATGGGCGGCAACCGCTTTCGCGTGGACATGCCACGCCTGCTTGATTTATGGCGCCAGGGCCGGTTGAAGCTTGACCATCTAATCTCCGGGCGGATCAAGCTCGCCGACATCAATGAGGGCTTTGCCGCCTTGAAATCGGGCGCCCCTGTTCGCCAGGTGATCGACTTCGCAGCCTAAGGCGCGAGACGGGAGTCGAGACCGGATGGGATTATTGTGCAACGCGATCGTCGGCCCCGATTTGAGCAGGGTTGCGACCCGCATGGTTAGCGGGGGGTTTGAAACCCCATTTCTCTATAAGTACGTACAAGGACACTGGGGGTCCAAAAATTCGAGCGTATCGTGGCATCCGGCCGTCTCGAACTGGCCGCCGTCGCCCTGATGGGACGATTGGGGAAAGCGCGCCACTCGGCGCCAGTGCGTAGCCGCGAGGGCTCTTCTGCCCAATCGGACCCGCAATGTGCCCGTGAGACAGGGAGCGTTTGCTGTTGCTTCGGTGAACTCTGCCAGGAGTAGAACCACAATCCGATGATTGAGACCATCAGCGCTATTACGTTGGCAACTCACGACATGGTTCGCGCAGTTCATTTTTATGAGGCTCTCGGCTTTGAGATTGTTCATGGCGGCGAGCATGCTTTGTTCACGAGCTTTCGAGCGGGAACTGGCTATCTCAATCTCATCGCGCAGTCGGCTGATCGACATTGGTCCTGGTGGGGGCGTGCGATCTTCTACGTTTCCGACGTGGACGCCTTCCACGCCAAGGTCATCGCGAAAGGCTACCGCCCGGACGAGGCTCCGAGAGATGCGGAATGGGGCGAACGTTTCTTCCACCTGACCGACCCGGATGGGCACGAGTTGAGTTTTGCGCGCCCGTTGGGATGACGTCGCAACCCAGTGGGCGCCCCGAAGCCTGGTGATCGCCTCACATGAGGCCGCTATTCGAGGGTGAAGCCCACCTTGACCGTGACCTGATAGCGTTTGGCCTTACCATCCTCGATCGAGCCCCGCACTTGCGCGACCTCGAACCATCCGAGATGGCGAAGCGTCGACGCCGCTCTCGCGATAGCGTTGTCGATCGCTTTGGACACGGACTCCTCGGAGGTCCCCACGACCTCGATCACCCTGTAGACCGGATCAGACATTCTTCGCTCCCGAGCCGGTAATGACGGCACGCGGCCGCCCCTAATGCTTTTTGCTCATCGGAAAACCATGCGCTGTTTGCGCCATGTCCGCAAGATGGGCGCTCCGGGCTCGGGAAGACGCTGAGGAGCAGTGCCTCGCCCACAACAGCCGTAGTCATTCGAGAAATAGGGGGTCGACAACATGGCCTGATGACCGGATTGGTCCGGAAATGGGCGGCTCGGCGCGTGCCTCGTCCAAGCGTGCAAACTCCACCAACGCGATGGTCATTACAAGATGCGGCCAGAAAAAATTCGGGTTGAGGCCGATAGCCTGGGGCGCAGCGGCCCGATCGCGCGCGAATTCGCCAGGCCGGAATTGCAAATTGCCAATGCCGAAATAGCCCCGGAACCTATGTGGATCGGAGAACTCGCTTCAATGAGGGGGCGTGGGCCAAAAGCAACCGCAATAATCCAATCCGCTTCAGCCCGTATCGTTATCGAGCCCGCGATCTCGTCAAAATGGTACTTCAACGACATCAAGCAGTGTGGTCGCGTCGCAATGCTGGCCTGCGCGCCCTTTGCAGGGCGCGCAGGCTCGCTTGAACGGACGGTGTGAGCCACGCTTTAAGTCGACCAGGGCACGGACCAACGATCGGCATGGGCTACCTCGCTCAACGGGCGGCGGGAGAGTGGCCCGAACTTTCCAATCGGATAGCCGATGGGCATCAGCGCGAAGGTCTGCACTTCAGCCGGGAGGCCAAGCACGGACTTCAACTCGTCCTCGCAACGCAGATGGTTCGTCGTAATCGCCGTTCCGAGTCCCAGCCCACGGCACGCCAGGATGATGTTCTGCACGGCGGGGTAGATGCTGGCGCCGCGGATGCGATCGAGATAAGCGAGTTCATCCGCATAATGGGCCTGCATGGCAGGTGATAGCGCGCTCGCGGGCGGCACGTCGCGTCGTTTCAGGCATGGCACCAGGAGCACCGGCGCATCGCCCATGTGTTCCCATAAATAAGCCCCTGACGACATCATCCGTTGCCATTGCTCTTCCGTCAGGTGCGCGGGGCGGGCCCGTGCTTCATATAGGGCGGCAGCAATGTCGGAGGCCTTGCGGTAGATTGCGCCGAGCTTCCGGCGCTGACCGGCATCGCGGACGACTACAAAGGCCCAGTTCTGCGCATTGCCGGCCGAGGGCGCGCAGATCGCCGCCTCCAGGATTTTGGTAATTAGCACCTCCGGAACCGGGTCAGGCCTCAACCGGCGCAGAGAACGCGCCGAATGGATTGCCTCGAACAATCCAAGATCCGTCATGGTGCCTCCTTCCCCGTCGCCGTGGCGGCAATTGCTCTGCGCTCGCGTGCGCCCATGGTCTGGCTGACGGTATCGGCGATTTGACGAAGGCCTTTCTCCCTCCGCGCTTCTTTGACCCTATGCTCAAAGCCTTCGTCACTTGGTACAAAGCCAGTAAGCGCGTCTCCTCGCGTGGTTGATTGAGAAGGGAATGAGAACTCCTCGCAGGCCACGACACTGTCTACGCCGTTGCGACAGGCAAGACCGATGTGTGCAAACATACACCCTATCACGCGACGCTCAGGCAATCGTCACTTCCACGGTGTGAACGGCATTTCGGGCTTTCTCGAGCGGTTGCGCCGCGCCGCGCGCATCGGTAGCGCGGGCGGCGAGGGTAAAGTTGCCAGGTCCGCTCGGCTGCCAATCAAAGGAAAAACGCTGCCAGGACCATTGTCGCCGAGGCTGGAGCTGCGCGGGCGACCAGCTCTTCCCGCCGTCAAGGCTGACCTCTGTGTTCGCGACGCCTGCTGCGGCCCATGCCCATCCCCAGATTTCCATCGCCGACGCGGCGAGCGGCCCGGGCGCGGGCGCGACGATGAGGGATTCGGGCGGTGCTTCCCACACCGGCCGCGTGCCGCCCGTCATGGGGTCGGGGTCGTTGTAGAGCACGGTCGTGAAGGGGCCGGTCGCACGTCGCTCGCTGAGCTCGATCCGCCACAGCCACTTCACCGTGTTAGTTCCGTAGTAGCCGGGGACGACCAGCCGCAGCGGGTGACCATGCTCAGGTGAAAGGGGCTCGCCATTGACGGCGTACGCCAGGAGGACACCTCCCTCGGCGAGCCGGGCGAGCGGCATGTCCTTGACATACCATTTTGCGCTCACGTCTTCGTAGCGCCCGTGGTCGAGGCCATAGGACCACAAGAACCGGGCCTCGGCTTGCACGCCGCTTGCCCGCAGCAGGGCGGCGAGGTCGGCGCCACGCCAGACCACATTGGCGATGCGCCGCACCGCGAGGTCGGGACGCCGCGGCGCGCCAGCACATTGGTGGAAGGTTTCGACTTCGCGTGCAGGCAGCCGCATGATGTCGTCGAGGGTCAGGGTCTGAGCACGCTCGACGAGGCCCGCGATCTGGAGCTGCCAGGCGGCGGCATCCGGCCGCGGGATTCCCATGTGCGCCAGCACGAAGAGGTCGCGCTGGGACGTGATTGGCTCAATCACCTGGTGCGGTCGGCGTTCGTTTGATCGCTGATAACGCGCGGGGTTCATCGGCGCCGCAAAGGACGGCGCAGCCCGCTCGCAAGGAAGATGGGTTGTCATGGCTGGACCAAGAATGGAGGAAACGCCGGTTCCATCGAATCACCTGAGTGAGGTTCACCCTTGTTGGCACCTCGGGGGGCGAGAGACGATGCAGCAGTCACACGTGAACGGTTAGCAACATTGCCGCACTCAGAAAGAAAAACCGCGGCTCGCCTCCCGCGATCGCAGCCGAAATTGGAGTGGGTAAGTGTGATCGGTTATGGCCACGGCAGAACGCCCAGCAGAATTGCGACCGAGAGCACCGAGGGAATGCAATTTCGGAATGATTTTGGCACGCGCTCGGTCAAGCATAACGGGATAAATCAATAGATTTCAACATGGGGGCGGCCCGACACATCGGTGACACCTCGTACCGGACACATGGGTGACACTTTCCGTGATTTTGCCGGGGGTGTCTATGCCGTGGAAGGAGTGTTCGGTCGCGGACGAGCGTCCTCGGTTTGTGGCTCGCATTCTCGACAGAGCGCGCCTCACGCCTTTTACGCCTGTGCGAGGCCATGGAGGGAACCAAGGAAGAGCCCGCCATAACCGCCTTCGAGCAGCTCTTTCGCTAACGCGGCCTGCCCGGAGCGATCCGCTCCGACAATGGGGTCCCGTTCGCCGGCCCCAATGGTCTCTTCAATCTCTCCAAGCTTTCCGTCTGGTGGCTCCAGCTCGGCATCGAGATCGAACCCAGCAGGCCCGGCCATCCGCAGCAGAGCGGATGCATCTGACCTTGAAGAAGGAAGCGACGAGGTCAGCGGGCATGAACTTCCTGCAGCAGCAGGCCCGTTTCGATGACTTCGTGGCCGAATTCAATGCCGAACGGCCCCATCAGGCCGCGACATGACACGCCCGGCCGAGGTCTATGCGCCATCGTCAAAGCCTTATTGGGCTGCCCGATTTGACCTATCCCCGCCATGATCGCGAGGTCTTGGTCACCCATTGCGGCCCAATCTGCATTTAGCGCCAGCGCGTCAATATCCCGATTGTAGCGGCCGGTCAGCGGCTCGGCATCAAGGAGGTCGACGACGGTATTTGGCTCGTCAGCTTCATGCGCTACGATCTCGGCTTCATCGATTTGGGGCAAAAGACCCTGCAACCCACAGGCAACTCGTTCGGCGTCGGGTTGTAACCCATGTCTCCGGTCTGTTTCGCTACTACGTGTCCGGTCCGGACACATATCGAATTGAACTAGGAATCATTCAAAATGAGAATACCGCCGCAGAACCGAGTTCCCTATTCCGCGATCGTGGATCGACCTCCATTGCCGTTGCCCGGCGGAGCGCGGCTGATCGTTTGGACCATCGTCAATGTCGAGGAATGGAATATCGAGCAGCCGATGCCGCGGACCGTGCTGCCACCGCCTATGCAGCAGCGGTTGCTCCCCGATGTGCCAAATTGGGCGTGGCATGAATATGGGATGCGCGTCGGGTTTTGGCGGCTACGAGATTTCCTTCGCGCCGCGGGCGTGGTGCCGACACTGGCCATCAACGGCGCCGTATGTGAGAGTTATCCTCGCGTCGCCGATGCTGCGCTAGAAGCAGGCTGGGAGTTTATGGGTCATGGTTTCCGACAAGGTCCGATGCACCATTTGCCCGATCAACGCGCGGCGATCCGGCAGACGATCGATGCTATACAAAAGTTTACCGGCAAAACCCCGCGCGGGTGGGAAAGCCCAGGGCTCACCGAAACCGAAGATACCGCGGACCTTCTAGCCGAGGAAGGCATCGAATATGTCGCCGATTGGGTCTTGGATGACCAGCCTTGTACATTGGCGACGCGCGCTGGGCCCATCATAGCTTTGCCCTACACCCTGGAAACAAACGATGTCGCCATGATAGCAGTTCAGCATCACGCATCAGAACAGCTACTCAAGCGAATTATCGATCAGTTTGACCGCCTTTACGCCGAGAGCGCCACGATAACGCGAATCATGTCTGTTAGCTTGCACCCGTATCTTAGCGGTGTTCCACATCGCATTCGTTACATCGAAGCAGCGTTCGAGCACATGCTTCGCCATGACGGGGTCCTGTTCTGGACGGGCGATAAAATACTCGATTGGTACCGCGCAGTCGCTCGATGATGGTGACGACTATTCGAACGATCCATAGGCGAACCTAGTACGCCCTTTTCATGGAAAGGGACTTGCGACTGGGAAAAATCATGCCCGAAGCAGGAGGGACTTGGCCGGAGACACCGCGAGAAGCCGAAAGCGTCCGACTGTGCGTTCCGCGAACGTTCCAGCGTGATCCGCCCGCGAGGCCACTCGGCCGGTTCACGAGAACGACTGCCGTCAGCACGTAAAGCTGGAGCATCGAGACTTCTGGTGCAAACTCGATCCCAACCCATCGAGCTCGCCCGCGATCAACCCGCAGGCGGCGGAGCGTGGCGACCTGGGGCAGCGGTTGCGTCCAGTTGTCATCGATTAACGAACGATAACGTCCCGTCCATCAAACAAGAACCATCGATCACCACCTAGCTGGAATTTCGGCCTCAATTGCCAGATCACCCGGTGCAACCATGCGGATCGTTATCGCCCTCCTGCTCGCGATCATCGCCTGCGCCCTCGTCGTGGGGCCGCTCGGGACGCAAGGCCCGCTCGTGGGCGTCTATCTTCTGTTCGCCAACCTGCCGGCCAGTTCCGTCGCAATTATCGTCGGGGTCCCCGGCGTCATCATCGGCTACCACGTGATCCGGCGCGGCTTGACTAAGCGCCGAGTAATCCGCGAGGCCCGGCCCTATCTCCCCAATCCGCGCGACCGGCAAACCTGATCACAGCGTCCGGCTTCGACCGCTACCGACCTGCGGCACTGCCGCGCGCGGCCGACCGCAGCGAGTGTCGACCGCGTCGGCATATCGTGGTTACCATGCCGGCGATACTGGCGCGTGCGGCGATCAGGGAGGAATACGAAGATGAAGCGACGCGACTTGCTGAAGGGTAGCGCAGGCATTGCAGCGAGCATAACCACGCTGCGCCTGGGCACGAAAGCGGAGGCGGAAACCGCGCCGGCCGCCATTCATTGGGACCGTGAGGCCGACGTCCTGGTGATCGGCGCGGGTGCCACTGGTCTTCCGGCCGCCATCATCGCGAGAGAGGGTGGTTCCTCGGTGATCCTGGTCGAAGCGGAAAACCACACCGGTGGCCACGCCATTTGCAGCGGGGGCAATGTGCCGCTTGGCGGCGGCACCAGCTTTCAGAAGAAGTGGGGCATCAACGATTCGCCCGACCTGGTGTTCCAGGACCTCACCGACTGGTCGGTCGTTGAGCCGAACGGCTTTCCCGATTACCGCTTCAATGACCGCGAGGTGATTCGCGCCTTCGCCGACAATTGCGCGGCGGCCTACGAGTTCCTTGTAGCCCACGGCGTCGTGTTCGTGGACACGGCACCAGACAAGCTCGGCGGCATTTCGGTCGGCAACTCGATACCGCGCGAAATGCACGCAGCGGCGATGGATTGGCCGCTGATACAGACCGGCCAGCCGGCGCCGCCCAACAAGCGCACGACCATGTCCACTGGCAGCGGTCTCATGCATCCGCTCGCCGCAGCGGCAAAAAAGGCGGGCGTCGAGATTCTGTTCAAGCACCGGATGACCGCTATCCACCGCGAGGCGCCGCGATCCGGGTCGGCGCTCGGCATCGCCGTCGACAACGAGGGCAAGACTCTCAACCTTCGTGCGCGCAAAGCCGTGATCATCGGCACCGGCGGATCGACCAGCAACGTGAACTTCCGCCGCATGTTCGACCCGCGCTTGACCGAGGAATATTGCGGTGCAGCCGGCCAGCCCTGGTCGACCCAGGATGCCAGCGGCGAGCTCGCCGGCATGGCGATCGGCGCGTCGCTATGGGGACTTTTCAATTTCGCCGGCGAGTTCGGCTACGCCATCACCAAGCCCGGCAGCGTCGGCGCGCAATACATCTATGAGCACCTGCGCTGGTATCCGGGCAGCGAGGTTTTCGATAAGGCACGCGCCACCGGCCTGTATGTCGAAGACTGGCAGGACGTCGTGCTGGTCAACATGCTCGGCAATCGCTTCTACGACGAGACTGCCCATGCGTTCACCTCGGGCAACTATGGATCGATGCTGCCCTATGTGCCGCACAACTGGCGCAACGGCAGGAATCTGAAATTCAACCCGAACGGTTTCCTCGATGCGGCTCTCGCCGGCATCGGTGACGAACACAACGGCGGCGGCCCGATCTGGGCGATCTTCGACGCCGATGCCCTCACGCGCGAGAACTGGGACCCGCGGCCGCCTAACGTCGATTTCGAGGCGGGCTTCTTCTTCACGGCGGACACGATCGAAGGTTTGGCGAAAAAGATCGTCATGAAATATCAGCGCATGCCGATGCCGCCGGAGAATCTCGGGGCCACCATCGCGCGCTACAACGACTTCGTCGATTCAGGCATGGATGAGGATTTCGGCAAGCCCAAGCCGCACTACAAGATTGCCAAGCCGCCATTCTACGCGGCATGGGCGACGCCGGTGCTCCACGATACCCGCGCCGGATTGCGCATCAATGCCAAATGCCAGGTCGTCGACATGAACGGCGATGTGATTCCGGGACTATATTGCGGCGGCGAGTCCGCCGGCGGTTTTAGCCAGCACGGCCTGGCCCGTGCGACCTGCCAGGGCTTCATCGCCGGAACCAACGCCAATGCGGAGGAGCGCAGGGCGTGAGATTTCACGCCAGCGGGCAACGCGGGGGGTTGGCGATGTCCGGTGGGCGCGATCGCGCAAAACGATTCTAGGGTGCCTCCATTACATGGTGGCGCCGCTGATCGAGATCGCCCCTCGGGCCAAGAAGCGACGTGCTCCTGGTATCTCTGGGAACTGGCGAAGGTGCGACGCGATTAGGGGATGGCCCACGAAAGGCTCCGCGTCGAATCTGAACTGACCGGTTCGTTGTCCGCGCTCGACGAGGTGAGCGATCTGCTGCTGGACGCGCGACTGTTGGCTAGCGGCCGGCGGATGGGTTCGTTGCGTAGCGGTTTTAAATGTCAACCGTCGCATGAAAAGCCGTTCGGTTCGCCTCGCCAGGAGCAGCCTCCGGGAATGCCGCTTCGGCGCGAGCG
>JASHOB010000064.1 GCA_030041335.1 Alphaproteobacteria bacterium
TGCCTTCGATCAACGGCAGCAGGTCGCGCTGCACGCCCTCGCGGCTTACATCGCCCACGATGCGACCGTCACTGCGCGAAGCGATCTTGTCGATTTCGTCGACGAAGACGATACCGTTCTGCTCCACGGCGGTGATCGCTTCGCGCTGTACCTTCTCCTGGTCGAGAAGCTTGTCGCTTTCCTCGGCCATCAGCACGCCGTGGCTCTCGCGCACACTCATCTTTCGTGGTTTGGTACGGCCGCCGAAAGCCTTGCCCAGCATGTCGCCGAGATTGATCATGCCGACTTGGGCGCCGGGCATTCCCGGCACTTCGAAAGTCGGCATACCGCCGCCGGTGTCGGCGACCTGGATCTCGATCTCGCGCTCATCGAGTTCGCCGTCGCGCAGCATCTTGCGAAACTTGGCGCGCGTTTCGGGTGCGGCCGAATGACCGACCAATGCATCGAGCACACGCTCTTCCGCCGCAAGCTCAGCCTTGGCCTCGACCTCCTTACGCAGACGCTCACGCGCCATGGCAATGCCGATTTCGACGAGGTCGCGCATGATCTGCTCGACGTCGCGGCCGACATAGCCGACCTCGGTGAATTTGGTCGCTTCGACCTTGAGGAATGGCGCTTGGGCAAGCTTCGCCAGCCGGCGCGCGATTTCTGTCTTGCCGATGCCTGTCGGGCCAATCATGAGGATGTTCTTCGGCAACACCTCGTCGCGCAGCTCGACTGGCAATTGCTGCCGCCGCCAGCGATTGCGCAGCGCGACTGCGACCGCTCGTTTGGCGTCGGCCTGGCCGACAATGTGCCGATCCAGTTCCGACACGATTTCGCGCGGACTGAAATTGGGGTTGGTATCACTCATAGCGTTTCGATCGTGACCTTGTCGTTGGTGTAGATGCAAATGTCGGCGGCGATCGCCATTGCTTTGCGCGCGATTGTCTCGGCATCGAGGCCGGGAATATCGATCATGGCGCGCGCGGCGGCGAGCGCATAATTGCCGCCGGAGCCGATGCCGATGAGACCGCCTTCCGGCTCCAATACGTCGCCGGTGCCGCTCAAAATCAGCGAGACGTTCTTGTCGGCAACCGCCATCATTGCTTCAAGCCGGCGCAGATAGCGGTCGGTACGCCAATCCTTCGCCAGCTCGACCGCGGCGCGGGCGAGCTGCTCCGGATATTGCTCGAGCTTGGCCTCGAGCCGCTCGAACAGCGTCAGCGCATCGGCGGTAGCCCCGGCAAACCCTGCGATGACGCTGCCGTTGCCGAGGCGACGTATTTTCTTGGCGTTGTGCTTGACGACGGTGTTGCCCATCGTCACCTGGCCATCGCCAATCATCACCACTTTGCCGTCTTTGCGCACCGACAGAATGGTCGTGCCGTGCCAATTGGTGGGATCGTAAGGACGATTGTCTTGCATCGTGGCCTTTCGCTTGAAACTTGGTTTACCGGGTGGCGATATCAAGCGCCATTCAAATTCCGCCTCGGGACCCTTGACCCGGGCGTGCCGGGACCCAATAATTAGTAATACTCTGTATGACTTTCAAGACCGCCGAGATGCCTCGTCTGACCGCCACCTTCTGTATTTCGCTGCCGCCGGAAATGGCTCTCGAGATCGAGACCGCGTGCCGCAACGAGCACCGCACCCGTTCCGAGCTGGTGCGCGAGGCGTTGCGCGCCTATCTGCGCGAGGCCGAGTTCCGGGCGTATCAGGCCAAGGTCGCGCGGATGCCGGAGGCAATGCCGGCAGTCGACCTGGTGCGGCGCGGCCGGCAGCGGCGCAAACCGCGCTGAAATGTTCGTGACATGATGTCGATCGGCGCCTAGCCTTTCGCCATGACCGTGGCGGAGAAGCGCGAGCGTTTGCGGCAGATAATCCGGGAAAAGTCTTTTTCCGCCGGTGGCGACTTCCGCCTCGCATCGGGCACCGGGAGCAGCTTCTACTTCGACCTAAAGAAAACCGTGTTCGACCCCGAAGGTGCGACACTGGTGGCGGATGTGCTGTTCGAGGCGATCCGTCATGATGCCGTCGAGCAGGTCGGCGGCCTCGAAATCGGTGCTGTGCCCATCGCCACGGCGGTGGCGATCCGGAGCTGGCCCGAGCGTCCAATCCGGGCCTTCTTCGTGCGCAAAGAGGCTAAGGGCCACGGCACCAACAACCTGATCGACGGTCAGTATCAGGACGGCGGCCAGACCATCCTGTTCGAGGACGTGACGACCACGGGCGGCTCAGTGATGAAGGCGGTAAATGCCGTTCGCGCGCGCGGTGGTACCGTCGCCAAGATCGTCACGATCGTGGACCGGCTCGAGGGCGCCAAGGCCAACCTCGCCAAGGCCGGTGTCGAGCTGGTCGCGATCTTTACCAAGGACGATTTTGCCGCCTGAGGGCAGCCTCACCGCGCGTCGTGAAAAATCAGGCCCAAGGTCATACGATGACCTGAACGCACCCGGCTGACACCGTGGCGCATGGTGACGCGGTAAGGCCCGCGCGCGCCACGAACGGGGCGCTGGTTCACCGCGAACAAGACGGCTTGGCCCTGCGCCAGCGGCACCACCTCGGCGCGCGACTGCATGCGCGGCCGCAGTTCCATCAAGACGAATTCGCCGCCGGTGAAGTCGCGGCCCGGCGCCGACAGCAGCACGGTGGCCTGGATGGGAAAAACCTGCTCACCGTAAAGGTCCTGGTGCAGACAATTGTAGTCGCCGGCGCCATAGCGCAGCAGCAACGGTGTCGGGCGGGTTTGGCCGGCGTCACGGCACCGCTTGAGATATTCGCCATGCGTTGTCGGAAAACGGGACGACAGGGCGAGCATCTCGTGCCAATCATTGGCGACGGCCGCGAGCGGCGGATAGAGTGTCGCGCGCAGCTCGGCTACGGGCCGCGGCAAAGGATAGGCGAAGTATTTGTATTCGCCGCTGCCAAAATTGTGGCGCGCCATGACCACCCGGCTGCGGAACCGTGCCTCGTCATCGTAAAGCGCCACCATGCTCTGACACGCGGCGGGCATGAGGAGGTCCGGAACCACCGCGTAGCCAAGATCATTCAATTGCTGAGCGACGCGTCGCCAATCGATTGCGCCGCTGGAACGCGCTCCCGCATCGGGCCCGGGCGCACGGGGGTGCCCCGTTGAGCGGTTGGGGCGTGGGTATGACCGCGGCGATGTTGTTTGCGCCATGTTTCCTGCCGTCACAAGGACGCGCTGGCGCCGAGCGTGGCCGACCGGCAGCGCGCGGCCTCCTTTGTCGACACGATCATTTCACGATCCTTTTGTTGCGCCTCCGCCTACGCCGTTCTCCCCATTTAATTTGGCGGCGACCGTCGGGTTCATGGCCTGGCAATAGCGCCGATCACGGCGGGTGACCCGGCCGCCGTCGGCTGTTCTCGCCGCAACAGTTCACGCTTCCTCGCAACCCCCCAGCGGTACCCGGAAAGCGCGCCGTCGGTCCGCACCACGCGATGACACGGGATCGCGATCGCGACCGGATTGGCGGCGCAGGCCAGCGCCACCGCGCGCGGCGAACGGCGGCTGCCGATGCGGTGTGCGATCTCGGCATAGCTCGCGGTGGCGCCGGGCGGGATGTCACGCAGCGCCCGCCAAACCCGTTCCTGAAACGCGGTGCCGCGGACATCGAGGGGCAGGTCGATTCCAAGGCTCGGCGCCTCGACGAGACCAACCGCCTTCGCCACCGTTGCCTCGAACGCCTTGTCACCGCCGATCAGAGTCGCGCGAGGAAACCGATCTTGAAGCGCCCGCACCAGCGCCTCCGGCTCATCGCCGAGCGCGATGCTGCACACGCCCTTGTCCGTCGCCGCGACCAAGATGGCGCCGAGTGATGTCTCCCCAACCGCGAAGTGAATGGTGGCGCCCTGCCCGCCTCTGGCGTAGGCGCTCGGCCGCATGCCAAGGCGGCCGCTGGATTGCTCGTAGAACCGCCCGCTCGAATTGAAGCCCGCATCGTAGATCGCTTGGGTCACGGTCCCGCTTTTTGGCAGATCGTCGCGCACCCGCTCGGCCCGACGCGCCGCAGCATACTGCCGTGGCGTCAGCCCGGTCGCGTCCTTGAAGAGGCGATGAAAATGGAATCGGCTGAGCCCGACCGCCGCCGCGAGCGTGTCGAGACGCGGCACCTCTTCGGCTTGCTCGATCGCTCGGCACGCCTTGGCAATTGCCTCGGCATGGCCGGCATCGACCGGCGCTTGCGGCTTGCACCGCCGGCACGGCCGGAACCCGGCCTGCTCGGCCGCCGCGCAGGTTTCGTAGAATCGCACGTTTTCGCGCCGCGCCCGCCGCGCCGCGCAGGACGGCCGGCAATACACGCCGGTCGTCGTCACCGCATAGTAAAATTGGCCGTCGGCCCGGCGGTCGCGTTGCTGCACCGCCGCCCATCGTTGCGCGGCGGTAGCATAGTCTTGACGGGGCATCACCATGGTCGCTTTCGACATTGTACTTTCCTCGCTTGAATATGGCTAATCTCGCATCGAGCGAGGCGTCCTACACTCCGCCGCTTGCGGTCAAATTCGCTGAAACATCCGCGATCTCGGGCTTGACGATTGTTCTGGGCGCCACGTAACGTCGCGCTCAAGTGCGATCAGTCCATTCCAACAACAACCAAAGGGAGGGGGATATGTGGCGCAGGCTTGCAACAGCGGGACTGGGTAGTGCATTGGTCGGCGCTTTGGCTTTGACGATCGTCACCGGCGCCGATGCCGCCCGAAAATCAAACAAAGTGGTTCACCTTATCGTGACGAGCGAGCAGATCTCGCCGGGCGGCACGATCGCCGACGAGCAGGTCACGAATTTCCCCGGTTTCGGCTGCAGCGGCGGCAATGTCTCGCCCGAGGTGCGCTGGTCGGGCGCGCCCGCCAGCACGAAGAGTTTCGCGGTGACGATGTACGATCCCGACGCTCCGACCGGGAGCGGTTTTTGGCACTGGGTGGTGTTCAACGTTCCCGCAACGGCGAACGAGTTGCCCAAAAACGCCGGCGACCTCAAAGCCAACCTGGTTCCCCCCGGTACGATACAGAGCCGCACAGATTTCGGCGTTCCCGGCTATAACGGCCCCTGTCCGCCGCCGGGCGACAAACCGCATCGCTACTACATCACCGTTTACGCTCTCGACGTCGATAAGCTTGGACCCGACCAAAACACTTCTGCCGCGGTGGTGGGCTTTAACATCCATGGTCACACCCTCGGAAAGGGCGTACTGATGGGCAAATACGGCCGCGCCAAATAGGCCGCTCGCGGCCGCCTCGCCAAGCGCTTGGCGACCCCCGCGAACCATACTAAATTTCTGCGAGTCGTGACCGACGGGAGCGTTGTGCCGTGACCACCAAAGCCGAAAGCGAAGTCCTGACCCGGGTTGGACCGGGGACGCCGATGGGGCGGTTGATGCGGGAATACTGGATTCCGGCGGCGAAGTCGTCGGAGTTGAAGGCCGACGGCGACCCGCTGCGCCTCAAGCTTCTGGGCGAACAGTTGATTGCGTTCCGCGATTCCGCGGGCCGTGTCGGCATTATGGATCATCGCTGCCCGCATCGCTGCGCCAGCCTGTTTTACGGCCGCAACGAGGAGAACGGCATTCGCTGCATCTATCACGGCTGGAAATACGATGT
>JASHOB010000065.1 GCA_030041335.1 Alphaproteobacteria bacterium
GATCGCTCATGCACCAGGATGCACTCCTTTCAATTCTCGCTTTGAAGTAACGCGGGTATGGCGAACAAGGAGCGCGTCAGCTTCGCGAAAAAGCCTTCTACGGTTTTGAACCGAGAACCGCCTGGGCGTGAAGATGAAAGTGTGCCCCAAAACCAAGCCTCAATTGAACCTCCATTGTCAGCGCAGGTTCGCAACAGGGCAATGCCCACGTGTCTAAGCGATAGTTTAGATTGGCTATCCACTTAGCTAAGACGGGTCTTCAAGGGATTGTGAGTAAACAAATTCAAGGTTATCGTACCTCGTCCCTTTGACCCTGGGGTCAGGCGGATGCGTGAGGCGAACTCCTGTGTACTGATCGTCGATGATGACCCCGAGTTTCGCGACTCGGTTGCACGGCTGTTGCGGACAGTCGGGCTGAACACTCAGCATTTTTCGTCCGTTTCCGATTTTCTCAAGGCCGAAGCGTTGGACTGCCCGACTTGTCTCGTCCTCGACGTCAGGATGCCGGGGCGAAGCGGTCTTGAGCTGCAGCGCGATCTTGCAGCGGCCAAGAGGGAACTGCCAGTCATCTTTATTACAGCACACGCCGACATCCCGATGACGGTGCAGGCAATGAAGGGCGGCGCCATCGAGTTCCTTACAAAACCGTTCCGTGATCAGGATCTCCTCGATGCCGTCGAGACTGGCCTCGATCGCGATCGTGCGCGTCGGGAGCGTGATAGGTCGTTGAATGCACTCCGGGAGCGCTTTGACACGCTCAGCGCCCGCGAGCGTGCGATCATGGCCCTGGCCGTGACCGGTCGCCTAAACAAACAGATTGCGAACGATATTGGGATCACTGAATCCACGGTGAAGGTGCATCGCTCCAATCTGATGCGGAAGATGAAGGCCCGCTCGCTTCCCGAGCTCGCTCGAATGGCGGATATCCTCAAGCTGGCGCCAGAAGAGCCTTCAGGCTCATAGGCGTGCTTATCGAAGCCGCCTCGAGGACTTTGTGCGAGGGGGACCGGATGCAGGTCCGCGATAAATAACGCCCTAGCCTGTGCAAATCGCTTCTGAGGATATCCCTAGCATCGCCAAACATTTGATGCTTGAGACGAAGCCCGATAGACTGTGGCACTCCAACGACGCACTCCCTCTGGAATTTACCCGTCACACACTATCTGAACCGCATCGCGCAAAGCTCTCCGGCGGGCAATCCCAGCGCCACTGAGCGTCGCAGCTAAGCGTTGGCTTAGCGCTGCCAACTGTAAGCCGATCCCGCGCCACCAGAAGCGAAGTAGATCGGCGGCACGAAAATGGAAAACATTTGGGCCGCTTCATTGGCATTGAGAGTCGTCTCTATGCAGTCAGCCAACGTGCGACGCGCTCCCGGGCCTTTCTCCGACCACTTTGAATGGTCTCTTCGGGGCCACGATTCTCGCGACTTGGGCACTCGCGTAAGCAATATTGAGCGACCTGGTCACGGCGACTATAGCCGTACGTATGGCCATTTCTTCCAGGGCCCAGCAGCTCAACGTCAGTTTCATCAATCACAGGATAAAGAGAGCATCGTCGGAGGAACGGCGGCCAGGAGATCATCAACCCGTCGGTCTGTCTTCCGTGAGGCGTCTCCGCCAGGAGGTTTCAATGTCCAAGAACAGAGCATCTCCGCCCGCAGCGACTCTGGCGGGGAGATCGGAATCAGCCCAGCCAGGGGATCTTCGCCAATCCGCGAGGGCCTTTCGGCACGACTTGATCGGATTTATCGGCCTCGGCCGGATGGGAGCGGCGATGGCGGCAAATCTTGCCGCGGCAGGCAGAAAGGTGACCGCCTACGTCCGGCGGCCAGAGCAAATGGAACAGCTGAGACCGCTCGGCGTTAAGCCGACAATCAATCTCCGCGACCTGTTCGACTGCGAGTTTGTGGTTAGCATGCTGCCGGATGACGACTCGATTCGGGAGGTAGTTTTCGGACGAAGGGACCTCGGCGCGGAAGGTTTGGCCGCGGGGCTCGCTGCGGGCGCACTTCACATATCGATGAGCACTATCTCCACGGAAGCGTCCTCGGAGCTTGCAACCGAGCACGCCCGTCATGCGCAGGGCTACGTGGCAGCACCCGTGTTCGGAAATCCAGACGCCGCCAAAGCTCGACAGCTATTCATCATCGCAGCAGGCGTAGGTCCGAATATCCAACGCTGCCGACCAATCTTCGACGCGCTCGGTCAGCGAACATTTGCAGCTGGTGACGATCCGGCTAAAGCCAATCTCATCAAGCTCTTAGGCAACGCCGTAAGCGCGGCTAGCATGGAGGTTCTGGGCGAGATTTTCGCACTCGCGCGCAAGCGAGGCCTCGATCCGAACGAGCTGATCGGCATACTGACCGAGACCATGTTCGGTGGCCGCTTCCACCGCATTTACGGCGGCAAGATCGCGGGAGACGAATATCGCACTGGAGGCTTTGTTTTGCCACTTGTGCTCAAGGACGTGCGGCTCGCATTGCAAGAGGCCGAGACCGCATCCGTTCCTACGCCGTCGCTAAGCGTCGTACGAGACCGCCTCCTTACAGGAATTGCACGCGGATATTCCGACCTCGACTGGACTGCTCTCGCCCTGCTCGCATCGGAAGAAGCGGGGCTGAACGCCGCCCGTCTCGAGCCTGCTGATGGGTAAACCCGGATCGAGATCTCAATGAAATCGCACATCGAGTCACAGGAGTCCGTCATGACGGTTCAAGCCAACGACCCGAAAACGAAGATGGAGCGCACGCCCCTCCCGCACACCGCGTTCGACGCATCGCGCGTCGCCCTTGGAACCTGGGCGATCGGCGGTTGGATGTGGGGTGGGACCGACGAAGATGAATCAATCGCCACGATCCACGCCGCGCTCGACCACGGCGTCAATCTGATCGACACCGCGCCGGTTTATGGGTTCGGGCATTCGGAGGAAGTTGTCGGCAAGGCCCTCGCGGAAGGTCGCCTGCGCGCGCGCGTAATGATCGCGACCAAGGTCGGGATCGAATGGAGCGACGGCAGAATCTTTCGTAATGCCTCTCGCGCGCGCATCTTCACGGAAATCGATGATTCCCTGCGCCGACTTCGAACCGATCGCATCGACATCTACCAAGTTCATTGGCCCGACCCGCTGACGCCGATCGAGGAGACTGCGGAGGCGATGGGGGCACTGCTCGCGGAAGGCAAGATCGGCGCGATCGGAGTAAGCAATTTTTCGACCGAACAGATGGAGCGATTTCGAAAGGTCGCCCCACTGCATGTTTTGCAGGCACCCTACAACCTCTTTGAGCGAACGATCGACACCGACATCCTGCCTTATTGCAGCAAGAACAACATCGCGACCCTTGGTTACGGCGCCTTGTGTCGAGGCCTTCTGAGCGGCCGCATCGGCGTTGCGACCAAGTTCGAGGGCGACGATCTTCGCGGCATGGACCCGAAATTCAAGCAGCCGCGGTTCGGGCAATATCTGTCCGCGGTGGATCAGCTGGACCAACTTGCGCGCAAGCGCTTCGGCAAGCGGGTGATTGACTTGGCTGTCCGGTGGATTCTCGACCAGGGGGTCAATGTAGCGCTGTGGGGCGCGCGTACACCAAACCAGATTCAGTCGGTCGACGAGGTGAGCGGCTGGTGCCTCGACGACGAGGCCAAGGCGGAGATCGATCGCATTCTCAAGGCGACAGTGCGCGATCCAGTTGGCCCCGAGTTCATGGCCCCACCCGAGCGAAATATGGCGGCGTGAGCCGCGGGGTTAGTTCGAATGGTAGTCGAGGGGTGGGTCGGCTGAAAGGATGGTGGTCAGGCCATCGACGTCGGCCAGCATCCAGCCGTGAAACCGTCCGCTGTGGTGGCGGGCGCTTTTTTGACGGTTTGCCGTGCGTGGCCACTCGATGTCGTGGCCGCATTCGTTGGCCTCGGAAGCTGTGCGGTCGGCGCGCGCGAGCACCAGTCACCGATGGGCCCGGAAGGGAAGTGTGATGCCGGCGCCTGGAGCGGGCTGGGCAAAGGAGGCCGAGCGCAGCGACGAGATGGTTGCCGGTGGAGAGGGTTTGCGGTCCCAGTTGTTGCTGAGGTAATGCTGGGGATCGGCACAGGGGAAGCGAGATGGGCATCGTCCGCTTTGCGCTGAAGTATCCGCACACCTTCTATGTGGTGGCGGCGCTGATCCTGTTTCTCGGCGTCACCGCGGCCATCGAGATGCCGACCGATATTTTCCCCGAGATCGACATCCCCGTGGTCTCGGTGATCTGGCAGTACACCGGCCTCAACACCACCGAGATGGAGCAGCGCGTCACCACCTACAGCCAGTATTCGATCAGCTCCAACGTCACCGGTATCAAGGACATCGAAGCCGAGACCGTCAACGGCATTTCGGTTCAGAAGATCTACTTCCAGCCCGATGTGGACCTCAGTCTGGCGATCTCGCAGATCGTCGCTGCCACCAACTCGATCCGCGCCTTGATGCCGACCGGGATCCAGCCGCCGGTCATCGTGCAATACAGCGCGTCGGCGGTGCCGGTGCTGCAAATCTCTCTCAGCTCCAATACGCTCAGCGAGTCGCAGCTCTACGACTACGGCATCTATCGTCTGCGGCAGATGCTGGCCCCGATCCACGGTGTCACGCTGCCGACGCCGGCCGGCGGCAAGTACCGGCAGATCATGGTCGATATCGACCCGGTTAAGCTGCTCGCCAGAGGCCTGACGCCGTTGCAGGTCGTCAATGCCGTCAACACGGAGAATCTGACCTTGCCCGGCGGCGACGAGAAGATCGGGAAGACTGACTACACCGTGCGCACCAACTCGATGCCGCCGACGGTCGAGGCGCTCAATGACATTCCTGTCAGCTATTCGAACGGCGCCACCGTATTTCTCAGGGACATCGGTCACGTGCGCGACGGCAATCTGGTTCAACAGAACGTCGTCCGGGCGGATGGAAGACGGTCGGTGCTGCTCAGCATCATCAAAAACGGTAATGCCTCGACCCTGACTGTTGTCAACGCGGTCAAGCACGCGCTGGAGATTGCGCGGCAGGCGGCGCCGCGGGGCATGGTCATCAAATCGCTGTTCGACCAGTCGGTGTTTGTCGTGTCTTCGCTGTTCGCCGTGTTGCGCGAGGGCGCGATCGCCGCCGGGCTGACGGCGCTGATGATCCTGCTCTTCCTCGGCTCGTGGCGGCCGACGGTGGTGGTGATGATCTCGATCCCGCTGGCGATGCTGACCTCGCTGGTCGTGCTCTACTTCCTGGGCGAGACGGTCAACACGATGACTCTGGGCGGCCTCGCGCTGGCGGTCGGTATTCTCGTCGACGATTCGACGGTGACGATCGAGAACACCTACCGGCTGCTCGATGAGGAGAAGATGCCGCTGCCGCGGGCGACCTTGCACGGCGCCGCCGAGATCGCGGTGCCGACGCTGGTCTCCACCCTGGCGATCAGCTGCGTCTTTACCTCGGTGGTCTTTCTCGACGGCCCAGCAAAATATTTGTTCACGCCGCTCGGTTTCGCCGTGGTGTTTGCCATGCTCGCTTCCTACGGCCTGTCGCGGACCCTGACGCCGATCACGATCGGCCAGATGCTGAAGGGCCAGCATCATCGCGGCGCGACTGCGGGCGCAGGCTTCTTCGCCCGTTTCCACGCCTCGTTCGAGCGCGGCTTCGAGCGCATGCGCAAAAGCCATGTCGAACTGCTCAGGGTCCTGCTGACCCGTCGCGCCATCGTTCCGCTCATCGCCGCCCTCGTCCTGGCACTCGGCGCCGTGTTGTTCGTTTTTGTCGGCCGCGATTTCTATCCGGCCATCGACGGCGGCATGATCCAGCTCCATGTCCGGGCGCCGCCGGGCACCCGCACCGAAACCACCGAGCAGATCTTCCAGAGTGTCGAAGACCGGATCCGCAAGGTCATTCCCAAGAAGGACCTCGACCTGATCGTCGACAATTTCGGGGTGCCGGCGCGCTCCTATAACTGGGCATTTGCCGACGGCACCTCGATCGCGGTCAATGACGGCGTGATCATGGTCTCACTCAAGGACGGACATGCTCCGACGGCCGGCTATATCCGCCAGTTGCGGGAGGTGCTGCCCGCCGCCTTCCCGGAGGACATGTTCTACTTCCAGCCGGCCGACATGGCGACGCAGATTCTGAATTTCGGCCTGACCGCGCAGATCGACGTGCGCACGGTCGGCTATGACAGGGCCAAGAACCTACACATTGCCCAAGAGCTGCGCCGCCGCATCGCCGCCATTCCCGGCATCGTCGACGCTCATCTGCAGCAGGAAGTCCACGCTCCTGACTTTTACGTTCAGATCGATCGCGCGCGGGCTCTGCAGTTCGGCATCACCGTGAACGACATCGGCAACAGCATCAGCACCAGCCTCAATTCCTCCGAGCAGGTCCAGCCCAATTTCTGGACCGACCCGACCAACGGCATTCCCTATTACATCGCGGTGCAGACGCCGCAGTACAAGCTGAGCTCGCTCAATGATCTCGGCAATACCCCGGTCAGCACCGCCATCGCCCCATCGACAACGCAACCCG
Source organism: Alphaproteobacteria bacterium (assembly GCA_030041335.1). Classification (GTDB taxonomy): domain Bacteria; phylum Pseudomonadota; class Alphaproteobacteria; order ATCC43930; family CGMCC-115725; genus JAATGI01. Next base: position 6,523 of record JASHOB010000065.1, read on the forward strand.
TGCCGGGCGAGCTCAGCAATGTCGCGACCTTCACCCGCGACACCGTGCCGGGCAGCGCCAACCAGGCCAATATCCAGCCGGTCTACGAGGTCTATGCCAGTACCCAAGGCCGCGATCTCGGCAGCATCGCCGCCGACATCGACAAGGTCACGGCCGATCTCAAGACACAACTGTCGCCCGGCAACACGATCCAGGTAACCGGCCAAATCGACAGCATGCAACAGGCATTCCGCGACCTGGGGATCGGTCTGGTGTTTGCCGCCGTGTTCGTCTACCTGCTCATGGTCGTCAACTATCAGACCTGGGGCGACCCGTTTGTCGTTATTCTGGCGTTGCCGGCAACCTTTTGCGGCATCGTGACGATGCTCTACGTCACCGGTACAACCCTCAGCGTTCCCTCGCTGATGGGTGCCATCATGGCGCTCGGTGTCGCGTCGGCCAACTCGATCCTGCTTGTCACCTTCGCGCGCGAGCAGCAGCTCAACGGCATGACCGCCTTCGATGCCGCGATCTCGGCGGGGCATACCCGCATCCGGCCGGTCCTGATGACGGCGACTGCCATGATCGTCGGCATGATCCCGATGGCGATCGGCGGCCCGGGCGAGGAACAGAATGCAGCGTTGGCGCGGGCGGTGATCGGCGGCCTCTTGTTCGCCACGCCGACGACCCTCCTCGTCGTACCGTACCTGTTCGCCATGCTGCGCAAGGGCAACGACGGCAAGGCCGCCCATGGCGTCTTCACGGAGGCTCTCGAATGAACGAGGTCGAGCACACACCATTTTTGAAAGAGCCGCTGCCGCGGCCAATTCCGCCAACCCCCGAACGCAATGCGCCACAACAGCTGCCGCCTGGCGAAACAAATGGGCATGGCAGTTCGGGGCGTAGGCTGCTCGGCCTCGCTGTTCTTGTGCTGCTGATCGGCGCTCTCGGCCTGGGCGTATGGCGGCATTACCAGCAGCACCGGCAGGTCATGGACACCGCCCGGCAGGCGGCGGACTTTGTCCCGAGCGTGCGCGTCGATACCGTCGCCCAGCAGCCCGGCATGCTGCAGGTGACATTGCCCGCGACGACGCTCGGTTTCGTCGAGGCCAACATCTATGCGCGCGCCAGCGGCTATGTAGTCAGGCGTTATGTCGATATCGGCGATCATGTCAGGGCGGGACAGCTCCTCGCCGAAATCACCGCACCCGAGGTCGAGGACCAGGTCGCGCAATATAAGAATAGCCTGGAGGCGGCTCAGGCGATGATCCGTCAAAACGAGGCGCAGCGCGCCTCGACCGATGTCACCAACCGGCGCATCGCGATCCTGGCCAGGGACGGGTGGATGCCGCAAGAGCAGCGCGACACCGACTGGTATGCCTATCAAGCCCAGACGCACGCCACCACCGCGGCCGAATACAATGCGGCAGCGAACGAGCAACAGCTCAAGTATTACAGCCAGCAGAAGAGCTATCAGCAGGTCATCGCCCCCTTCGACGGGGTGATCACCCAGCGCAACATCGATGTCGGCAGCCTGATCACCGCCGATGCCACCGCCGGAACCGCGATGTTCGCCATGACTCATAGCGACGTGATCCGGGTGTGGGTTTACGTGCCGCAGGACGATGCCTTCGGCGTCAAGCCCGGCATCACGGCGGTGGTGCGCGTACCCGCCATGCCGGACCTCACCTTCCACGGCACAGTGACGCGGATCGCCGATGCATTGCAGCCGGGAACCCGGACCCTCTTGACTGAAGTCGACGTCCCCAACCGGCACGGCGCCCTGCAGCCTGGGGTCTATTGCACGGTCCAACTCCAGATCCCCCGCAAGGCGCCGGCGCTGATGGTGCCCGCTTCAGCAATCATCTTCAATCAGAACGGCATGCAGGTGGCGGTCGTCGAGAACCACATCGCCCATCTGCGGCAGATCGCAGTCACCGCCGATTACGGCACCGAAGTCGAGGTCAACGCCGGTGTCAAGGACGGTGATCAGGTCGTCCTCCAGCCGCCCGTCAACCTCGCCGACGGCGACAAGGTGCAGATCGCCGCCGCCGCAATGCCCGCTCCCTGAGAATTAGGTGCCAAATGTTTCCAGTCCCGTTGCGCTCACCAATGATAACAAAGACTTAACAGAATCTCCGTGGGCCCACCGACACGCGACACATAAACTTCTGACGGATTTGCAGCAAAATGGCGCAACGGTACTCGCTGCGCCCATTGATCGACACCGCGACAAGCGACTCGTTGCGGTTCGCAAAGTTGCCGCCGCGTCAAGAATTGATCGTGCGCAAGGCGCTTAACGCCCGCCCCAAGAAGCTCGAAACGGACACGTCGCCGTGCATCGAAGCGTCGATGCGAGTGTATAAGATCGACTCAACGGCCAAGACGCCGCGATGGCTGTCTGAGGTGCACAAAGAGGGGAGGGTGAGCGAGGCGTTGGCCGCGAGCGACCACCGTTAGGCGCAGACGCGACGCCGTGATAACCGAGCGTCGATCCCCTTCAGCGCCGCGTTGGTAGCCACGTCACCTACGACAATTCAGTACGAAGACACACTCGATAAGGACGCGACCCACCGACCAAAAAGCAGCATCGGTTCCACTCGTCATGCCCGATCCCCGGCGGCTGCATCGCCAAATATGTCAGGATTGGCTTGTGGAGTGCATAACCTGGAACTTACTGTTCTCATGTCTGGAATTTGTTACTATCGGGGGCGCCGCGAAGTATTAGAAGCCGGAGGCGTTCGAGATTGTAAAAGATGGCACGATGAAGGATTCCATGCACCACCGGCGGCTGCCTACATTGTGGATCCGCAACGGCAGGGCGGTTGCCTTAGGCGAAAAAGGGCCTGCACAAGCCGCGCGTTCATTCTCGCGGCTTTGGTATCACGTTCAGCAATGAGCCAGTTCGAAGTTGGAGAAGCAGCCATGGCGAACGATTTACGAAAGACCGGGATTGAGGTCGTCGGCGATATGCCCTGGGGCGCTCACTTCTGTCTCTTCTACGAGACAAAAGATGATCTTCTTGACATCTTGATCTCGTATTGCAAGGCAGGCTTGGAAAGTGGTGAGTATTGCCTCTGGGTGGTCGCTGACCCCGTCACGAACGAAGAAGCTATGAATGCGCTGAAGACAGCGGTGCCTGAGTTTGATCGATATCTTGCAGATTGCAGCATTGAGATTATCACGGCTCACACATGGTATTTGCGGGACAACGAATTCGATCTCAGCCGAGTGACGGCCGCTTGGCATGAGAAACTCGCTCAGGCTTTGGCAAAGGGTTACGCCGGTGTGAGGGTGACTGGCGATACCGCGTGGCTGAGAAAGAAGGACTGGAGGGATTTCTGCGAATACGAAGAGGGTCTCAATGAGGCTGTGGCCAATCAGCACCTTTGCGTGTTGTGCACGTATCCGCTTTCCGCCTGCGGAGCTGTCGAAATCTTAGATGTGGTCCGCACACACCAGTTTGCCCTGGCCAAGCGTCACGGCAGTTGGGACATCATCGAAACCGCCGGGCTGAAACAAGCCAAAGCCGAAATTAAGCGGCTCAATGAGGATCTCGAGCAACGTGTCCTGGAGCGCACCAGCCAGCTGATGCGGGCCTCGGAAGCCTTGCGGGAGATGCAGACGGAACTTGCCCATGTCAATCGCATCGCGACCATGGGGCAGTTGACAGCTTCGATATCTCATGAGGTAAAGCAGCCCATCGCCGCCGCGCGCAACAATGCCAGTGTTGCCCTGCGACTCCTGCGCAGAAGCCCACCGGATTTAGAGGAGGTGCGAGAAGCGCTCAACTGTGTTGTCAACGACACCCACCGAGCCAGCGCCGTCATCGACCGAATCCGAGATCAAATCAAGAGGGCGCCAGCACAGAATGAAAGCCTTGATCTTAATGACGCGATTATCGAGGTGATTGCGTTGACGCGAGTCGAGGTGGCTAATGGTCGGCTCGAGGTCCAGACCCGGCTCGCAGAAGGGCTGCCCCCTATCCTGGGGGATCGTGTCCAGCTGCAACAAGTGGTTTTGAACCTGATGTTGAACGCGATGGAGGCAATCAGCTTAGGTGTCGACGGCCCGCGTACGTTATTGATCGGCACCGAGCAAAGCCAAACCGACTGGGTGCTCGTCGCCATACGCGACTCGGGGCCCGGTATTGGTCCGGAGGACCTCGAACGCGTTTTCGATTCCTTCTACACCACCAAGCCCGGTGGAGTTGGATTAGGACTATCGATCAGTCGATCCATCATCGAAGCTCATGGTGGGCGGCTGTGGGCGGAAGCCAATCTACCACAAGGCGCCGCCTTTCAATTCATCCTGCCGGCGGCGTCCAAAGAACTTATGACTCGTCGGGCGAATTACGAAGACCGGGGACAATCGGCCGGCCACGCGATTGCATGATGCACACCGACGCAACCCGTGGCTACCAATTGCAGTGCTCGAATGTACTGACGGTGGTACGCAGCCAAGCCAGGCGAGTCACCTACGTGGGACGGACCGGCGTGCACTTTTCGACTGCGAGGTGCGAGCGCGCCATTGTCGCAAGCGCAATACTTGGGCGAGACGCCGGAGATGCGCTTCTCCCAGCACCACGAGGTCCTCAAGGGACTCGCGTTCGATCGATCTGATCGGCGTTCAGCGTGTCCGTTCTGCTTTGCGAACAATAGGGCGATCCGCTGATCGCGAACTACCATGGCTTACCGCCACCTGATAAGCACATCCCCAAGCCTCCCCTCGGTCCGTGAGGCACCGCTCGACCACGCGCTCATCGAGAAGTTGAGCGCGCGACGCTTCTAGCGCGGTTCCTGCTGCGCGAGAAACTTTCGGGCGCTCCTCGCGAGAATTGCGCGCCTTCGTTCGTGGCTTGGCAACGACATGACAATCGATTGGGAGATAACGGTCAGCGCTGAAAATCTCCTCAG
>JASHOB010000066.1 GCA_030041335.1 Alphaproteobacteria bacterium
AGCGAAAGCGTGCTCGTCGCCGGCGGCATCGGGGTTACGCCCATCCTCGCCATGGCCGAGCGGCTCCACGCGACCGCCGCCAATTTTGTGTTCCATTATTGCACCCGTAGCCGCGGCCGCACGGCATTCTACGACCACGTCGCCACTTCTGAATTCAACGACAAGGTCAAATTCCATTTCGATGACGGGCCGGAGGAGCAGCGCCCCGACCTCGATGCTTTCATCGGCGAGCCGACGCCGGGCAAGCATCTCTATGTCTGTGGCCCGACGGTAATGATGGACATCGTCGTCGATCTGGCGAAGAAGCGCGGCTGGCCCGACGATCGCGTCCACCTCGAACGCTTTACCGGCGTCGAACCGAAGCCCGGCGATGCGCGCGAATTCCTGGTCGAGATCAAGAACACTGGCCAGCTCATCACCATCCCCAAGGACAAGACGGTGGTCGAAGCGCTGCGCGACGCCGGCATCGACATTCCGGTCTCCTGCGAGCAAGGCGTGTGCGCGACCTGTCTCACCAACATTGTTTCCGGCGTGCCCGACCACCGTGACCTGATCCTGACCAAGCAGGAGCACGAGAGCGGCAAGATTTTTACACCATGCGTGTCGCGGGCCTTGTCGGATATTTTGGTGATCGACGTTTAGCTAAAGCGCGGCGATAACCACAAGCACGATGCCGACGGTGGCGATCACCCAGGAGAGGGTGCGGAAATATTTCACACCGAAGGCGTAGAGCGGGATGTAGACGATGCGCGCGATGACATAGAGGATCGCGCCGACATGCGATAAGCCGCCTGATTTGTTCTGTACCACCACCGCGAGGAGTGCCGCCGCGAACAGCGGAAATGTCTCCATGAAATTGTGATAAGCCCGCTCCATGCGTGCCGCCGCGCCCTGCGACGGCATCGGGGTGTCGCGTGGCCCGACCCCCCAGTCGTTGGGCCGGTACTTCTGCGCCATCTGGGCCGCAATGCCGAGATGCAGCAACCCGACAATGACTGCTAGCGTCAGCCAGATGACATCGAACATCGATTCTCCCCCTCAATCCCTCAGGCGGTTGCGGGCGCGGGCGCACCGGCCATCGGCAAATGAATGGTGAACACCGAGCCGCGGCCGAGTTCGCTGTCGATTTCAAGCACGCCGCGGTGGTGATTGACGATGTGCTTGACAATCGCGAGGCCGAGACCGGTCCCGCCCAGCTCGCGCGAGCGCGCGGTGTCGACGCGATAGAAGCGCTCGGTCAGTCGCGCCAGATGCTCGCGGGGAATGCCGTCGCCCTGATCGCGGATGGCGATCGCCAGTGCCGCCGGGCGCTTGCTCGACGGCGCGACTTCGACGGTAATGGCGGTGCCGGAGCGCGCATACTTGATCGCGTTGTCGACCAGATTTTGGAACACCTGCGCCAGCTCGTCAGCATCACCCAACGCCGGCGGCAAGTCAGGCGGAACGATGGTGCGGATGACCATACCGCGGTTGGCGGCGCGCTGATCGAGGCCGTTGACGACGCGGTTCAGCAAGTCGGCGATGTCGACGCGTTCGGTCGGCGACTGATGCTCATTCATTTCGATCTTGGAGAGCGACAACAGATCCTCAACCAGGCGTCCCATGCGCGCCGATTGTTCGGCCATGATGCCGAGGAAGCGGTCGTGCGCGCCCATGTCGTCGCGCGCCGGGCCGCGCAGCGTTTCGATAAAGCCGATGAGCGACGCGAGCGGCGTCCTGAGTTCGTGGCTGGCATTGGCGGCGAAATCGGCGCGCAGGCGCTCGCTACGCTTTAGGACCGTGACGTCGTGCAGGATCAAAACAGCGCTGCCGTCGGCGCGCGCCGGCGTTAGCGGCACGATGCGCGCCGAAAAATGACGGTCGACCGGATCGGTCAGATCGAACTCGACGAGGCGATCGCCGTCGCCGCGCAGGACCGCGTCGGCAGCCGCCAACAGCGGCGGTTGCCGCAGCGCCACCGCCAGATCGCGATCGGCCAAATTCGGACCCAACAGGATATCGGCGGCTTCATTGGTGCGCGCAATGCGTCGCTTCTCGTCCAGCACCAGAAGCGGATCGGGCAGATGGTGCAGGACGAGCTGGGCGGTGTCGATCTCGAGCTCGCGCGCCTGCGCCGCCGCCCGCGACGCCCTCGCCCAGCGCATGATCGCGAGCCACAGTTCGCGGATCGCCGGCGAGCTGCTTTCGACCTCGGGCCGTGCCGCATCGTTCTCCGCCATCAGGTCGACCGCGGCGCGCAGGCGCGCCAGACCGAGGTAAAGCGGCGCTGCCAGCAACACGAGCGCCAGTATCACCAGGATTGCCGCCAATGCGGCGTCCCCCGGCGCGAGATCGCCTGCCCAGGCCAACACCACGAAAGCGATCAGCGCCGGGCTCGCGCGCAGCAGAGCCGCGGGTAGCCAGCGCGGATTCATCCCGTCGCTTCATGCGCGGCAAGCGCAGCGAGATTGACATATTCCGAGACAGTCGCGCCCATCTCGATGATTTGCACCGGCTTATCGAGACCCATCAGCAGCGGTCCGACGTGCCGCCCACCACCCATCTGCTCCAACAATTGCGAGGCAATATTGGCGGTGTGGAGGCCGGGCATGATCAGCACATTGGCGCCGCCGGTGAGGCGACAAAACGGATAGCGCTCACGCATCAGCGCGTGGTTGAGCGCCACCTCGACGCTCATCTCGCCGTCATATTCGAAATCCGGCTTGCGCCGGTCGAGAATGGCGACCGCCGCCCGCACCCGCTCGGTATCCGCGCGGGTCGGATTGCCGAAGGTCGAATAGGAGAGCAGCGCGACGCGCGGCTCGTGACCGATCATGCCGCGCGCGCGTTCAGCCGACTGGATGGCGATGTCGGCGAGCTCCTCGCCGCTGGGGGTCGGGTGTGCGGTGGTATCGGCAACCAGTACCGAATGTCCGCGGGATACCAGCAGCGCGTAGCCGCAGATGCGCTGTCCCGGCTTCGCTCCAATGACACGCGTCACCGCCTCAAACGCCGTGAAATAGTTGCGGGTGGCGCCGGTCACCAGGGCATCGGCATCGCCGCACGCCACCATGCAGGCGGCGAAGATGTTGCGGTCCTGGTTCACCATGCGCTGGCAATCGCGATAGAGCGAACCGTCGCGCTGCAGGCGCCGATAAAGGAAATCCGTGTAGGCGCGGTTCGCGGTCGAGAGCGCGGCATTGTGAATTTCAACCGGTTCGACCGGCGCCACGCCGATTCCGCGCATGGTGGCGACGATCCGGTCCTCGCGTCCGATCAGCACCGGGGAGCCGTAGCCGGCGGCGCGGAACGCAAGCGCCGCGCGAATCGTGCGTTCATCCTCGCCCTCGGCAAAGACGACACGGCGCGGATTGGCGCGGACCTTGGCGAAAGCGAGTTGCAGGTAGGCCGCGGTCGGATCGAGCCGGCCCTTTAGACTCGAGCGATAGGTTTCGAGATCGGCGATGGGCTTGCGCGCCACGCCCGACTCGATCGCGGCCCTCGCAACCGCCGGCGGCACCGACCAGATGAGCCGCGGGTCGAACGGCGTCGGCACGATATAGTCGGGGCCATAACGTAGCCGCCGTCCGGCATAAGCGGCGGCGACCTCGTCGGGTACGTCCTCGCGCGCCAGCGCCGCCAGGGCCTCGGCGGCCGCGATCTTCATCGCCTCGTTGATGGTCGAGGCGCGGACATCGAGGGCGCCGCGAAAGATATAGGGAAAGCCGAGCACATTGTTGATCTGGTTCGGATAATCGGAGCGGCCGGTGGCCACGATCGCGTCGGGTCGCACCGCTTTCACCTCCTCGGGCACGATCTCGGGATCGGGATTGGCCATGGCCGCGATGATCGGGCGCGGCGCCATCGACTTTATCATCTCCGCCGTCACCGCACCCTTGGCCGAGAGCCCGAAAAACACGTCGGCGTCGACCATCGCGTCCGCCAAGGTGCGCGCGGCGGTCTCGACCGCATGAGCCGATTTCCACTGGTTCATGCCGGTCGTGCGGCCGCGATAGACCACGCCCTTCGTGTCGCACAGAATCACGTTGCTGTTGGGCAGGCCCATCGACTTGAGCAAGGCAACGCAGGCGATGGCGGCGGCGCCGGCGCCGTTGACCACCAGGCGGATCGAGTTGAGACGGCGGTCGGTCAAATCGAGCGCGTTGATCAACGCGGCGGCCGCGATGATGGCGGTGCCGTGCTGATCGTCGTGGAACACGGGAATATCCAAAAGTTCGCGCAACCGTTCTTCGATGACGAAGCAATCCGGCGCCTTGATGTCCTCGAGATTGATGCCGCCGAACGCGGGATGGAGATAACGCACGCAGTTGACGAACTGGTCGACATCCTTGGTGTCGATCTCGAGATCGACCGCATCGATGCCGGCAAAGCGCTTGAAAAGCACCGCCTTGCCTTCCATGACCGGCTTCGCCGCCAGGGCGCCCAGGTCACCGAGACCGAGCACCGCCGTGCCGTTGGAGATCACCGCGACCATATTACCCTTGGCGGTGTAGTCGTAAGCGCCGGCGGGGTTATGGGCGATCGAGAGGCAGGGAAAGGCGACCCCGGGGGAGTAAGCCAGGGACAGATCGTGCTGGGTGGTAAGGGGTTTGGTCGGCGCGATCTCGAGCTTGCCCGGGGTACCGCGTTTGTGGAATAGGAGGGCCTCCTCCTCGGTCACCCGAACGATAGACTGATCCATGGCCTGCCGCCCCGATTTTGCCGCCCCCGATCGATTGTCGGCAATCTTATGGGGCGTCGACGACAAGGTCAAAGCGCGCGAGAAAAATGGCGATCCCGGCCGCCGTCCAACGGCGCCGCCTCGCCATGACAAGGCGAGATAGGGCGAGGTTGTTCACGGCGTTGCGGCGCAACCCTCATTACTGACATCCAGTCTTGACCCGTTCTTGACGCGTGCTTGGAAGCCGCATTTTCATGCCTCGGCAACTTATCCACAATTGGCCGGTGCCGCTGTCATAAACTTGCAACATTGGCCCGTTACTGCTTGGCAAAAATTTTCCGGGAAGGCCAAATTTGGTATGGCGATCGCGACCGTCTCGGCGCAGCTAGGCCGCCAGCGCGTGTTCGACGTGCTGTTTCGCGGTGCGACACGCGCTTTCGCCGGTCTGGTCCTGTTGCTGTTGGGCGGGGTCATGGTGGCGCTGGGGGTCGGAGCGTGGCCGGCCTTCTCCCATTTCGGCCCGGCATTTCTGACCAGCACCGCTTGGAATCCCGTCAACGACCAATATGGCGCGCTGCCGGCGATTTTCGGCACCTTGATGACGTCGCTGATCGCGATGCTGATCGGCGTGCCCTTGGCCGTCGGGGTGGCGGTGTTCTTGACCGAACTTTGCCCACCGCTGTTCCGCCGCCCGATCGGCACCATGATCGAACTTCTGGCCGCGGTGCCCAGCATCATCTATGGGATCTGGGGGCTTTTCGTGCTGGCGCCGTTTCTGCAACTCACGGTACAGCCGTTCCTGATCGATCTTCTCGGCGACATTCCGGTCATTGGCGTGCTGTTCGAGGGCCCTCCCCTGGGCCTCGGCATGCTGACCGCCGGATTTATCCTCGCGATGATGGTGTTGCCCTTCATCACCGCGGTGGTGCGCGACGTGTTCCTGACCGTGCCCTCGGTTTTGCGCGAGAGCGCCTACGGCATCGGCGCGACGACCTCGGAGGTGGTGCGGAGCATTGTGGTGCCATACACCCGCACTGGGATCATCGGCGGCGTCATGCTCGGCCTGGGACGGGCCTTGGGCGAGACCATGGCCGTCACTTTCGTCATCGGCAACGCCCATGAAATCCATGCTTCCTTGTTCGCGCCCGGCACGACCATTTCCGCCACCCTCGCCAACGAATTCACCGAAGCGGTGACGCCGCTCTATGTCTCCTCGCTGTTCGCCCTGGGCTTTATCCTGTTCGTCATAACCTTCCTGGTGCTGGCGGCGGCGAAACTCATGCTGCTGCAGCTCGAGCGACGGGCCGGGACTTGAGCCACCCATGAGCCGCTATGGCCGCCGGCGCATCGCCAACCGCGTCTACCTCGCTTTGTCTTTTGCCGCGACGGCGCTCGGACTGGTCTTCCTGTTTCTCGTGCTTTACGCCTTGTTGAGGAACGGCGTCCCGGCATTGAGTGGACCGCTCTTTACCCAGGCCACGCCGCCGCCGGGCAGCGCCGGCGGGCTCGCCAACGCGATTTACGGCAGCGTGGTCATGACCATCACGGCGACCCTGGTTGGCACGCCGATCGGGGTGCTGACCGGTACCTTCCTGGCCGAATACGGCAAGGACAGTCGGCTCGCGGCGGTGGTGCGGTTCGTCAATGACATTTTGTTGTCGGCGCCGTCGATCATCATCGGTCTGTTCGTCTACGAAGTCGTCGTCAAAAACATGGGCCATTTCTCGGCCTGGGCCGGCAGCGTCGCGCTCGCGCTCATCGTGATCCCGGTCGTGGTCCGCACCACGGAAAACATGCTGGTTCTCGTGCCCAACAGTCTGCGCGAAGCGGCATCCGCCCTGGGCACGCCGCAGTGGCGCGTGATCGTCGAGATCATCTACCGCGCCGCCCTGCAAGGCATGCTCACGGGAGTGATGCTGGCGGTGGCGCGCATCGCGGGCGAGACCGCGCCCCTGCTCTTCACGGCGCTCAACAACCAGTTCTGGTCGACCGACATGAACGCGCCGATGGCCAATCTGCCCGTGGTTATCTTCCAGTTCGCGCTCAGCCCCTACAGCGACTGGCAGGTACTTGCCTGGGGCGGTGCTATGCTGATTACATTGACCATTCTGGTTCTCAACATCCTGGCTCGCATCCTCGCCAGTTGGAGCAACCGCTCGCCATGACCATGGATTATTCTGATGCCACCGCACCCACGCCGCCGCCGAAATCCGTTCCGGTGAAGCCAGTGTCAGACCCGATGCCGCCGCGGCAGGCAAAAACGCTGCCGAACCTGACGCCGCAAATCGCGACCGCGGCGCCGGCAACGACCGCCGCCGCCAAGCTCGTGGTGAAATGCGAGGTCAGGGATCTGCGCTTCTATTACAAGCAATTCGAGGCGCTCAAAGGCATCAACCTCACCCTGCATGACAAGCGCGTCACCGCCTTTATCGGTCCCTCGGGTTGCGGCAAATCGACATTGTTGCGGGTGTTGAACCGGATTTACGAGCTTTATCCCGATCAGCGTGCCAAGGGCGAGGTATTGGTTGACGGCCGCAACATCCTCGACCCTGGTCAAGACCTCAATCTCTTGCGCGCCAAAATCGGCATGGTGTTCCAGAAGCCGACGCCGTTCCCGATGTCGATCTACGACAATGTCGCCTTCGGCATCCGGCTTTATGAGACGCTGCGCTCGCGCGAGTTGGACGAGCGCGTCGAGGAAGCGCTTCAGCGCGCCGCGCTCTGGAATGAGGTCAAGGACAAGCTGCGCCAGAGCGGCCTGTCGCTCTCGGGCGGCCAGCAGCAGCGCCTGTGCATCGCGCGGGCCATCGCGGTAAAGCCGGAAATTCTGCTTCTTGACGAGCCGGCTTCGGCACTCGATCCGATTTCGACCCAGCGCATCGAAGAACTGATCGCCGAGCTGAAGTCCGATTACTGCATCGTCATTGTCACCCATAACATGCAACAGGCGGCGCGAAGTTCAGACTACACCGCCTTCATGTATCTTGGTTCGCTGATCGAGTTCGACGAGACCGAGGCAATTTTCACTCATCCAAGCCAAAAACAAACCGAAGATTATATCACGGGCCGCTTCGGCTGAGGCATAGCGCGATGGCATCGGAGCATATCATCAAGAGTTATGACGAAGAGTTGCGGCGGCTCGACAACACCATTACGCAAATGGGCGGCCTGGCCGAAAGTCAGCTCGCCACTGCGATCGACGCCGTGGTGCGGCGCGACTCGCTGTTGGCCACGCGCGCCGTCGAAGGGGATGTCGAGATCGACGAACTCGACCGCGAAGTGGAGACCCTGGTGGTGCGTCTCCTGGCGCTGCGGCAGCCTCTGGCGCGCGATCTCCGTCAGATCGTCGCTTCGCTCAAAATCTCCGCCGATCTCGAGCGTATCGGCGACTATGCCGCCAATGTCGCGAAGCGTTCGCTGGCGCTGGCGCTGACGCCGCCGGTGCGCCCGGTCCATGCGATTCCCCGCATGGGCAGCTTCTGCCAGCACATGGTGAAGGACATACTCGACGCCTATGTCGCGCGCGACGCCGACCGCGCCATGTCGGTGTGGCTCAGGGACGAAGAGCTCGACGAAATGTACACGAGCCTGTTCCGCGAGCTCCTGACCTACATGATCGAGGATCCCCGTAACATTACCGCATGCACGCATCTCTTATTCATGGCGAAGAATCTGGAGCGCGTCGGCGACCTCACCACCAACATTGGCGAGACCATCTACTTCTTCGTCCATGGGGTGCCCCTGACCCAGATGCGGCCGAAGCGCGACCGCACCAGCATGCAGACCGAACCCGGGGGCGAGGACGACCATACGGAGGAATTGTGATGCAGCATCCCAGCGTCCTGGTAGTGGAAGACGAAGCACCTCTTGTCACCCTCCTGCGCTACAATCTCGAAAAGGAAGGCTTCAGCGTCAGCGAAGCCCATGACGGCGAAGAGGCGCTGATGCATCTGCGTGAGGCGGCGCCCGACGCGGTGCTTCTCGATTGGATGTTGCCGCGGGTTTCCGGTCTCGAAGTGTGCCGCCAGATCAGGCGCGTGCCGGCATGGCGCGATCTTCCTGTCCTCATCCTCACCGCGCGCGGCGAAGAGGGCGACCGGGTTCGTGGCCTCGACAGCGGCGCCGACGATTACATCGTCAAGCCGTTCAGTCCCTCGGAACTGATCGCGCGGCTGCGCGCGGTGATCCGCCGGGCGCGCCCAGCGACTGCCGCCGAAACGCTTGGCTTCTCCGACCTGGTGATGGACTTGGCGGCGCACCGCGTCACGCGCGCCGGCCAACCGGTGAGGCTCGGCCCGACCGAGTTCCGCCTGTTGCGCTTTGTCATGGAACGACCTGGCCGGGTATTTTCGCGAGAGCAATTGTTGGACGGTGTGTGGGGCCGCGACGCGGAGGTCGAACTGCGCACCGTCGACGTCCACATCCGCCGACTGCGCAAGGCCTTGAACGAAGGCGGCCGTCCCGACCTGATCCGCACTGTTCGCGCCGCCGGGTACGCGCTCGACACCGCGTCGCACTAATCCTCGCTTGCCGACGCCGCGCCCCGCGGGCATGCTCGCGCGCTTTGAGCTGAGGGGCAGGCGGGAATGGACCAAGCGGCGCCGCCGCATAAGGTAGCGATCGGAGCCATTGTTCGCTTCGCTTATCGCAATGTTTTCGGTCGCATCGGCCTGATCTCGGAACTGGGCTGGATCATGCTGCTGATTTTGCTCGCGGCGTCGATTCTACCCGCGCTGTTGCTGCCCGGCACAAGCAGGAGCGACCCATTGCGGCTCGACCCCTCGGATTACGCCCAGGCGGGCGTCACGCTGCTTGCGCTCAGTGCCTTCGCCGTGCGCTGGCATCAGTTGATTCTCCTGGGGGATCCGCGCCGGCTGCCGCCGGCGTTGTTCTTGCGCGCCTGGCTCAGATTTCTGATCTATGGCTGCGTATTGTACGCGGCACTCGGCGCGATCCTCGCCGTCACGTTGCTCAGCATGGAACCTCTGATCGCCAGTATGACCGCGAAGGCAGTGGTGGCGGTCGCGGCTTTGATTCTGTGCTGGCTCACCTTGCTGGTGGCGGCGCGCAGCGCCCTGTTGTTTCCAGCAGCGGCCTGCGGCAAGCCGCTCGGTGTCGGCAGCGCTTGGCGGCTGATGGGCGGCAATAGCTGGCGACTGGTCTGGGCCTCGATCCTCACCGCGCTGCCGCTCAAGGCCGCGACATTCGCCATTATCGCGATCCTGGTCGCCACCATTATGCCGGAGGGCTCCGAGCACCTGGCCACACCGCCCTTGGGCTTTGTCATACTGATCGGGGTGATCGAGACCGTATCCGACATGTTGCTTGCCGCGCTCGGCGCCAGCGTGTTGTCAAGCTTCTACCGCGAACTGGTGGCGTGGCGCGCCGACAGTGCTGCACCGGCGGCCTAGCGATAACGCGCCGTTGGCACGTTGTAGTAGTTCGGCTGCGAGGGGTTGTTTGTTTGCTCCGACGCGGAGCGGCCGAAAATGCGATCGAGCAAGCCATCGAGCCCGCCGCGTTCCGGTGCGGCTCTCGAGGCAAGTTGCGGCTTTTCCGCGACCGGCGCCGGCCCGGCGGCCACCAACGGCGCCCCGGGCAGCGCCCCGGGCAGCGGTCTCACCGGCATGCCGGCGGTCGCCGCCATCATGAAATTATGCCAGGTCTTGGCGGGCAGCGTGCCGCCGGTGATTCGTCTCATCGGCGAATTGTCGTCATTGCCGAGCCAGACCCCCGCCACCAGCTGCGCGGTATAACCGATAAACAGCGCATCCCGGAAATCCTGGGTGGTGCCGGTCTTGCCGGCAGCGGGCCGATCGAGGCGAGCGGAGCGGCCGGTGCCACGGTCGATCACGCCGGTCAGCAATTGACTCATTTCGCCCGCGAGATCGGCGCGGATAACGCGACCGGGACCGGAACCGGTGCGACGATAGACCAATTTGCCACTCGAATCGCTGATTTCGAGGATGCCGTAGGGCCAGGCGCCAATGCCATCCGACGCGAAGGCGGCATAGGCCGAGGTCAGCTCGATCAGCGTCACCTCGTTGGTGCCGAGCGCCAGGCTGGCGTCGCGCTGCAGGTCCGTGGTGATGCCGAGTCGCCGTGCCATATCGATGACGTTCTTAACGCCGATGCGCTCGATTACTTGTGCCGCCACGGTGTTGATCGAATAGGCAATCGCGTCGGCGACGCTGACATCGCCGCGATATTCATTCTCATAGTTGCGCGGCGTCCATTTGCCGATGGTGACACGGTGGTCGTTGAACTGGTCATAGGGCCTGATGCCGTGCTCAAGCGCGGCGGCATAGAGGATGGCCTTGAAAGACGAGCCGGGCTGGCGCAGCGCCTGCGTCGCGCGGTTAAACTGGCTGCCGTTGTAATTGCGACCGCCGACCATGGCGCGGACCGCACCGTCGGGCGTCATTGCCACGAGCGCGCCTTGGCTGACATGATCTTTGCCGCCATCCTGGTCGAGCGTCGCGGCGATCGCCGCTTCAGCGGCTTGCTGCATCTTGGCGTCGAGGGTGGTGGTGACGATGAGATCGCGATCGCCGAGCCCGGCGTATTCCGGGATTTGCTCGTAGATCCAATCGGCAAAATAGCGATTGCTCGGGCGGACGCGTTGGGCCACCGCAAGCTGCTTTTGCTCGTCGAGCGCCGCCCGTTCCTGAGCCGCGGTGATAT
Source organism: Alphaproteobacteria bacterium (assembly GCA_030041335.1). Taxonomy (GTDB): domain Bacteria; phylum Pseudomonadota; class Alphaproteobacteria; order ATCC43930; family CGMCC-115725; genus JAATGI01. The sequence continues at coordinate 11,345 of JASHOB010000066.1, forward strand.
AGGCTTCGTCCCTCATCGCGTCGAGCACGTGCTGCGCGCGTTCCGCCGCCGCCTGCTGATCGCGGGCCGGGCTAAAGCGGGTCGGTGCCTTGAGCAAGCCGGCAATCGTCGCCGCTTGGTAGAGCGACACGTCGCGTGCCGGTTTGTCGAAATAGCGCCGCGCCGCGGCATCGACGCCGTATGCGCCGGCACCGAAATACACGCGGTTGAGATAGATTTCGAGGATCTCCTCCTTTGTGAAGCGCTGCTCGAGCCACACCGCCAGCAGCGCTTCCTGGATTTTCCGCGTCACGGTGCGGTCAGGCGAAAGGAACAAATTCTTGGCAAGCTGCTGCGTCAAGGTCGAGCCGCCCTGCACGACACGGCCGGCACGAAGATTGGCGAGCGCGGCGCGGATAAGACCGATCGGGTCGACGCCGAAATGATAATAGAAGCGATGATCCTCGGTCGCGATCACAGCTTCCGGCAGATAAGGGGGCAGGTCCTTCAGTTTGACCGACTGGCCGAAGAGATCCCCGAAGGTGGCGATCACTTTGCCATCGTCACCCAAAAGGGTGACGCTTGGGCGGCGCGTTGTCGCCGTCAGATCTTCGATCGGCGGCAATGTCATCCAGAAATAGGCCAGCACCCCGATGAAGAGGACAGCGGCCCACACGGCGACAAAGCCCGCCCAGTGCCACCAGCGCTGGCCGAGCCGCCTCGATTTTCGCGGGGGCGGCGGCGGCGGCCGGCGCCAGCGGCCGCCGGTTGTCGCTTCCGAGACGCCGCCACGCGTCCTGGGTTTCGGCACCGATCTGATACCGGGCCGATCCGCCCGGTCGCTCGAATCGGTGCCATAACCGCGGCGTTTGTCGCTCATCAGCCTCTTTTTAGCATAAGTCGACGCCCTCCAATCCAGCGGCAATAAAGAGCTCGACGCCTCGAAGCCCAGCCCCGGGGCGAGGCGGATGACACCCTTTGGCGGCGTCACCGGTCGCCCGGCTAAAAGCGGGGCCATGGCCATCGCACAGAAGTTGAGCGACAGTCCTTGCCAGCACTGCCGATCGCTCCGAGCCATGGCAAAACCGATGTTCCCTCTTCCGCCCCTGGTCCGACCTCGTTTCCGCAACGGCACGCGTCGCCGGCGATCCGACGATGCGGCGAGACCGACGGCCGCGGCGATGAGACACCGCCTTCGGTGCCGCGGTTCTGGTTTGGCCTGTGACAGCGCCGTCGCCGCCACCGGAAATGAAACGGCCGCGCGCGCTTGGCTGGGCGGCAATGCGCCAACGCGCTTGCCGCTTTCGCCTTGAGCTTGATGGAACGATCCCGCCGAGCCGCATGATCGCCACCCCGATCATCTTCGTCGCGACCTATCTGGTGGTCGCGATCGGGCGCGTGCCAGGCTTGCGGCTCGATCGTACCGGAGCGGCGCTGATCGGCGCCGCGTTGATGGTGGCCACGGGCGCAATCGCGCCGGCCGAAGCCTATCGCGCCATCGACTTCGATACGCTGACGCTGCTTTTAGGCATGATGATGGTCGTCGCAAATCTGCGGCTCGCCGGCTTTTTCGGTTTATGCCACGCCCTTATCGCTTCCCGCGCACATCGCCCCGCGGTGCTATTGATAGGCGTCACCGCGATCGCCGGCACCTTGTCGGCAGTGCTCGTCAACGACACGGTATGCGTGATGCTGACACCCTTGGTGATCGACACCGCGCGCGGGTTACGGCGCAACCCGGTGCCCTATCTCCTGGCGTTGGCGACAGCGTCCAACGCCGGCAGCAGCGCCACGATGACCGGCAATCCCCAGAACATGATGATCGGCAGTGTTTCCCGCATTGCTTACGGCGATTTTGCCGCGCAACTCGCGCCGGTCGCGGTGGCGGCGCTGGCAATCATCGTCGTTGTCATTGTTGTGGTGTGGCGGCGAGAGTTTCTGCCGGCGGCGCGAATCGAGGCGGGTGAGCCGTTCGTCGTCGTCAACCGCGCGCTCCTGGTGAAGACGCTGTTGGTGACCATCGCGATCATCGCCGCGTGTTTCCTCGGGGTGGCGCCGGCGCTGGCGGCAATCCTTGGCGGCTCGCTGTTATTCGTCACGCGTCGCATCAAGCCGCAACGCGTATATCGCGACATCGATTGGTCCTTATTGCTTCTGTTCGTTGGCTTATTCGTCGTGGTGGCGGCAATGGAAAGGGCGGTGCTGACGCCGGACCGGTTGGCGCATGTCCGCGATCTGCCGCTAAACCGAACGATGATATTGGCGTTGACCACCGCAGTCTTGTCCAATCTGGTGAGCAACGTGCCCGCCGTGCTGGTGTTGAAGCCGCTGATTGCCCACCTTGCCGATCCACGGCATGGCTGGCTGGTGCTTGGGATGGCGTCAACCCTTGCCGGCAATTTTACGATTCTTGGTTCGGTCGCAAACCTGATCGTGGTCCAGGGGGCCGAGCGGCGCGGCGTCAAGATCGGCTTCTGGACTTATTTCCTCGTCGGTGCCCCCGTCACGCTCGTGTCTCTGGCTCTGGGCATTCTGTGGTTATCGCGTTGACCAGCGGGCGCCGGGGCGCCCGCGGATCGAGCACGACCCGTTCGAGGGGTCACGCCCGCCGCCAGCCCCTTACCTGGCTCCCTCCCCCGCCTTGACGAGGCCGAGAATGCCGCCGGGGTTCATCGCGTCGATCATGCCGGTGGGGATCAGGATGGTAGCGCCGCGCTCCTTGGTGGTCTCGTAGATGATGTTCATCGCGCGCAACTGCAGGGCAGCGGGATTTTCCGAATAGGTCTTGGCCGCGTCGAGGAACTTCTGCGCGACTTCGACCTCGGCCTGCCCCAGGAGCACGCGGGCCTGGCGCTCGCGCTCGGCTTGCGCTTGGCGGCTCATCGCGTCTTGCAGCGCCATGGGAATGCCGACATCGCGGATTTCGACGGAATGAACCGTGATGCCCCAACTCGAGATTTTGCGTGCGATCTCTCCGCGCAGGATTTCATCGGCCTGCTGACGTTCCGACAGCAGGTGCGACAGCAGCGACGAGCCGACCATTTCGCGCAAACTCGTCTGCGCCACGCGCGCTATGGCCGAGCGATAGTCGGTAATCTCGAGCGCTGCCCGCTGCGGATCGTGGACCTGCCAGAATATCACCGCATCGATGTTGACAGGCACCGTGTCCCTGGAGAGGGCCTGTTCGGCATTGAACTCGGTGGTCTGGATGCGCTGGTCGAGCATCGCCGCGACTGCGTCGATGAACGGCACAATGACGAAGAGGCCCGGTCCGCGCACGGATTTGAGCTTGCCGAGGCGCAGCACGACCGCGCGCTCCCATTGGTTCGCCATCATCAGCGTGCGTGGCAGCAAAAAGGCGAGGATCAGCAGTATGCCGGTCACGACATAAAGGCCGCTATTGTCGCCGGCGCGCGCCGCCACTGCCGCCGCAACTGCCACGACCACGAGCAGAAACGTCAAGACCGCGGCCACTGGATTGCCGCCCGTTATCAGCGATCGCATGCGCCCTCCCTGTTTAGGCCGTTTCGAGGACCTGTTTCACTTTGGTGGCAAGTTGCTGCAAATTATAAGGCTTGGGCAGGAAATGGGCATCATAGGTGAGCCGGTCGCGGAACGCCTCTTCCGCGTAGCCGGAGATGAAGATCACTCTCATGTCGGGGTACCGCTCACGGATCTTTGCCGCCATTTCCGGTCCGTCCATTCGCGGCATGACGACATCGGAGATGACCAGATCGATGATTTGCGTCCCGTGCTCGATGATCTCTAATGCGGCCTCGCCGGTTTTCGCCTCAATGACGCGATAACCTTTGTTGCGCAGGGCACGGGCCGAAAACAGTCGGACCGGGTCTTCGTCCTCCACCAGAAGGATGGACGCGTTACCGGTCAGGTCGATGGCATCCTCACCCCCTTCAACCGGCCGCACCGGCGCCGCGACCTTGCCCGGCGCACGCGGCAGGTAGATCGAGAATTGCGCGCCCCTGCCTGGTTCGCTGTCGACGAAGACGAACCCGCCAGTCTGCTTGACGATGCCGTAGACGGTCGAGAGGCCGAGGCCGGTGCCGCTGCCTACTTCCTTGGTTGAAAAGAACGGCTCGAAAATGCGCGAAAGATTTTCGCGCGGAATACCGATACCGCTGTCACTAACCTCCATCAGTACATAGGGACCGGCCGGCATTACCTCGACGCCGCGGCGCAACGGGCTGGCGATCGTGGCGTTAGCGGTACGAATGGTAAGGACGCCGCCGTTCGGCATCGCGTCGCGGGCATTGACGACAAGGTTGATCACCACTTGCTCGAGCTGGCCCTGGTCGACTTCGACCAGGCCCAAATCGCGACCATGGACTGCGCGTAGTTCGATCTTCTCACCGATCAGTCGGCGCAAGAGGTCTGACAGTTCCGTCAACACCTCGGTCAGATTCAATACCGTCGGCCGCAAGGTCTGCTGCCGCGAAAACGCCAGCAGTTGGCGCACCAGATTGGCGGCGCGATTGGCGTTCTGTTTGATCTGCATAATGTCGGCGAAGGACGGGTCGCTGGCTTGGAAGCGACCCTGGAGCAGGTCGCAAAATCCGATCATCGCGGTGAGCAGATTGTTGAAATCGTGTGCGACGCCGCCGGCGAGCTGACCGACCGCCTGCATCTTCTGGCTCTGCGCAAATTGGATCTCGAGGTTTTTCTGTTCGGTGGTGTCGATCGCGTGGAGCACCAGGCCGGCCTCGTCCTCGGCTTGACCTTCGAGTCGGCCAATGAACAGGGAAGCCCACGTCTCGCGGGGCGCCAGCACCCGTACATCGACAGGCCGCGCCGCGGCGCGGCCGGCCGCCGCCTCGGCGATATGAGTCTGGACCTGCTCGCGATCATCGCCGAGGACGAAGTCGACGAGCTCGCGGCCGATCAGCTCGGCCGCGGTCGTCCCGAGCAGCACGCCGAGCGCGCGATTGGCTTCCTCGATGCGGCCGCTGGTGGCGAGAAGGGCCATGCCGACCGGTGCGTCGGCAAACAAGCGCTGGAAGCGAAGGCGGGAGCGTGTGAGCGCCTCGGCCCATTCATGCTGCGAGGTCAGGTCGCGTACGATCGAGCGCGTGCGCAATTGATCGCCGGCGCGCACCATGCTTTGGCTCACCGAGGCATAGATCAAGCGACCATCAGCGCGACGCAATACCAGCTCGCCCCGTTGTGTTCCGGCGCCGCCGCCGCGGAACGGGGCATAGGCCGGGCCGCGCAGCGGGCCGTCGGCGACGACAAAATCGGTCAGCTTGGCGCCGCTTTCCACCAGCTCCCCCGGCGTCCGGCCGAACCATTGCGCCAAGGTCTGGTTGACGCTCAGGAAACGCCCGTCACTGTCTACCGAATAGAAGCCCGACGACGCGGTATCGGGAAAATCCGCGGGCGCGGCGGCGTCCTTGCTTGGGGGCGGCCCCCCTTGTCGTTCAAAATTGTCCTCGAAGCGCCACATTGCATAGCCGGGACGGCCCGGCACCGGTATCGCCGACACCCCGAACCACGCGATGGCGCCATGATTGTCGCGAATCGCGATCCGGCCGCTGGCGCGACCGCGGCTCTTTGCTTCCTCCTCGATGCGCTGAATTTCGCCTGCCGACTCGTCGCCGGCGACGCTCCGGGCAACCGCCTCGAGCGGCCGGGTCGGGATTTCCGGAAAACGACGGCGGAAGGTCAAATTGGCGTAGGCGATCGAGCCGTCTGGTGCGACGACGAGATAGCCATCGGGCGAGCCGGCAATCGCCTGGCTAATGAGCGCGGCGCGGGCTGCGGCCGCGCGCGTGCTGAGCCGCGAAACGAGGACCGCCAGAACGCTGATCAACGCCATCAGGACAAGGAACAAGGCGCCGGCGAGCGCCGGCCGACCAGCGACAACGCCCAATCCGAGCGCCGCCAGCAATACGGCACCGAAGCCGCCAAAGAAGAAGCCGGCTACTCTTAATCGCCGCAGCCACCGCGGCATCTCAAGCCGCCCGAGTTCGCTCTCTTCGCCGACCCCGCCGGTGGGCAAAAGCGTCTCAATGGACAAGGGCCGATACGCTCCCGAAAGACCTCCGAAACTGTACCACAGATGTCAATCCGACCCGATTCGGGCCAATTTATTCTCGATTAATCATCGCGGTGGGTACGTTCATGGCGTTCATGACGTTCCTGGGCTTCGAGGCTCAAGGTCGCGATCGGTCGGGCCTCGAGCCGGCGCAGGCCGATTGGCTCCGCCGTCACCTCGCAGAACCCGTAGCTGCCATCTTCGATGCGCAAGAGCGCGGCATCAATCTTTGAGACGAGCTTGCGTTCGCGGTCGCGGGTACGAAGCTCCAAAGAACGATCGGTTTCGAGCGTGGCCCGATCGCTCAAATCGGGTTCTGCCAAACTGTCATCTTTGATGCGCTGCAGCGTTTCCGACGATTCCGCCATGAGCTCGGTCCGCCACCGGATCAACTTCTGGCGAAAATATTCCCGCTGCATTGGGTTCATGAATTCTTCGTCCTCCGACGGACGATAATCTGGCGGAAGCACAGGGCGTATCACCAACACTTTGGAACCCCCGAAAAAATCCCCAAACGCGCCTCCCCGACCGGAAGCGCGCGCGAGTATATGAATCGACCCTAGGCGCGGCAAGCGGAACAAGTTGCGGTTGGGCAACCGAAAAATGCGCCGGCAAAGCACGATCTCGGCCCTTCCGTCGCCGCCGCAGCCACGACCTCTCCTCCCCGATCCGGTAACCGCGGGCGCCGGCTTAGGCCTTTTTTAAGAGCGGCGGGCATAACCTCGCCCGATGGCGCCCAAGCCCGTCACGATCGTGCGGTTTCCCGGTGGTGCCGTGCGATCGCCGGGCGCGACCGAATCCAACCCGGGCAGGATCGAGTTGCCGTCGGTCAACACCAAACGCTGGGTGATCCGTCGCAAAGCCGCTGTCGTGACAGCAGTCAACACCGGCGTCCTGTCGCTTGATGACGCGTGCGCCCGCTATAAGCTCTCGATTGAGGAGTTTCATGCCTGGTGCAGCCTCGTCGAGCGGCATGGGCCTCCCGGCCTGCGCGTCACCCGGCTCCACAGCTATCGCTTAGTCGAGCACCGGTAATTCAACCATACCGGGTGCTATTTCCGGTCCCTGGCATAGATTTATCGTCGATCGTTAACCGTTCTGGTAACGATGATTAAGAACCGTTATACATGTTTTTTAAATCTGGGGTAGCAGCGTGTTCATGGCGCGGCGGAGGAGTCATGCGGGTCCTTCTTGTGGAAGACGATTCAGCAACGGCCGCCAGCATATCGATGATGCTGCAGGCCGAAGGCTTCGTGTGCGACACAACCGATCTCGGTGAAGATGGGCTGGAGATTGGCAAACTTTACGACTATGACATCATCATTCTCGATCTCATACTGCCGGACCTTGACGGTTATGAGGTGTTACGCCGGCTGCGTTTGGCTAAGGTACGCACGCCGATCCTGATCCTTTCCGGCCTGACCGGGCTTGACGATAAGGTAAAGGGTCTGGGCTTCGGTGCCGATGATTTTCTGACCAAGCCGTTCGAACGGCGCGAGTTGCTGGCGCGCATCCAGGCCATTGTCCGTCGCGCAAAAGGCCATGCCGAATCGGCGATTCGAACCGGCAAGCTCACCGTCAACCTCGAAAGCCACACCGTGGACATCGAAGGCAAACCCTTGCATCTCACCGGTAAGGAATACGGCATTCTCGAACTGCTGAGCCTGCGCAAGGGCACCACGCTCACCAAGGAAATGTTCCTTAATCATCTCTATGGCGGCATGGACGAGCCCGAGCCCAAGATCATCGACGTGTTCGTGTGCAAGCTCAGAAAGAAGCTGACGACCGCCGCCAAGGGCGACAACTATATCGAGACGGTTTGGGGCCGCGGCTATGTCCTCCGCGAGCCTGCCGCTGCCGCCGCCAGCCTGAAAAAGGTGGTCAAGAGTTCCGCGTGATGGTCTGCGGGCGCCGGGTTTAGGGGGCGTCGCAGGTCGCGCGCCAGCCACGCGATTGTGACGCCGCGTGAGCGCGTTCCCGGCATATTAGATGCGGCATGAGTCGCAGTAGGAACCATGATTGCTCATAGTGCCCTGCACGGATCCGGACGAGCGGTTTTCCCGCATCCGGCTCTTGCCTCAGGTGATGACGCCAAGGCGGCGCAACGGATAGGGATGACACACGCGTGCGAGAGGCAGCCACCGGTCGATGAGCCGATACATCCGGGCCCAGAGGACACGGCCATTCTGGCTGCGGCGCGACAAGGCGCGATGCCAGAGCCGGCCGACCTGGAACCGGAAGGTGAACAGCGCGTGGCTGTTCATGGGCACGCCGTAATATCGGATGTGCCCTGCAACGACCGACCGCAACCATGTGCCCTGCTCCGGGATGGGATCGTGCATGCGTCGTCGGAGCTCGGTTTTGACCTCGCTCAACTTGGCCTGCAACCGTTTACGGATGGTCTGCCGCAGCACCGTGAAACGCCCGTTGCTCCTCTTCTTCGCGCAGATGTGCGTGAAGCCGAGGAAGTCGAACGTCTCGGGTTTGCCCTCGCCGCGCCTGCGTCGGTCATCGGCCGCGAAGGGTCCGAACTCGATGAGGCGGGTTTTATCGGGATGCAGTTCGAGTTTGAACTTTCGGAAGCGCTCCTCAAGTTCTCCCCGGAACCGCTTGGCATCCATCTCGCTCTGGAAGCCCAGCACGATGTCATCGGCGAACCTGACGACGATGACGTCGCCATGGGCCCGCTTCTTTCGCCATGTCTGGACCCAGAGGTCGAACACATAATGCAAGTAGACGTTAGCCAGGAGCGGCGAAGCGCTGCCCCCTTGCGGCGTCCCTTCCTGCACCAGCATTCGCTTCCCATCCTCCAGCACGCCGGCGTTCAGCCATTTCTGGATGAGCCGCACGACGCGCCGGTCCGCGATGCGGTGCTCGATGAACTTCACCAGCCAGCCGTGGTCGATGGCATCGAAGAAGCCACGGATGTCCAGGTCGAGCACCCAGTTCACCTTTCTCGTCAGCAGTCCGACATAGAGCGCATCCAGCGCTTGGTGCTGTTTGCGTCCCGGCCGGAAGCCATAGGAGAAGCCGACAAAATCGGTTTCGTAGATGGCGTTCAGCACCGCCACGGTCGCGCGCTGGACGATCTTGTCTTCCAGCGCGGTTACACCGAGCGGCCGCTGCCGCCCGTCCGCTTTGGGGATGTACACCCGACGAACCGGCTTGGCTCGGTACGCCCCGCGTTTGAGCCGTTCGGACAGGTCTTGGAGGTTGCCCTCCAGCGCCTGCCCGTAGTGCCGCCACGTCTCGCCATCGACACCGGGTGCGGCTTCTCGCTTCAAGGCGAGATAAGCCGTTTCCAGCATGCCCGGGTCGTCGATGTGGTGCAGGAGCGCAGTGAACTTCGTCTTCCTATCTTTAAGCGCTGCTTGACGTACCCGCTCGAGCGCACTGAGCACGTCGCTTCGGCGCTGTGTCCGAGACGCGTTTTGCTCTTGCAGGTTCCCTTTGGCCAGGCCCCTTCCCTCCATCTCCTCCGCCACCGATCGCTCGGCTTTGTTCGGAGACTTCCCAGGTATTTCGGGCCTGTCCGACTTCCTGTGGTCGTTCATCGTCGGCGTGCGTCCTTGGACTTCCCGACGCGGCCCATGGCGCCATCCGCCGTGGGCAACCACAGGATCTCCCGGTTCCCGAGCATGGTGTTTCCGTACGTGCACGGGGTCTCTGACCGCGCGGAGCCCAGCACCGTCTCGCGATACCGACGATGCCGATTTCGCCTTCCGCGTCTCCTCACTGCGTCGGCGCTCCGAAGGTATTCACTTTCGCGGCTCAATACCCGGCCCGCACGTACCCCTGTCAACGCTTCGGCGACGCCCTCGCGGGCGATTCCGCATGACTCGGGGCTGGTGTGGGTCGCTAGTCCTTCACCATGTGACTCTTTCATTCACAACACCTTGCCGGTTTTGACCGGCGCACGAGGAGA
>JASHOB010000067.1 GCA_030041335.1 Alphaproteobacteria bacterium
GCTCGAGCATCTGAGCCGCTAGCTTCAAATCGCCCTCATCCTCCGCCCGTTCGCTGTATTGCTGAAGTTTAGCGATGCGGTAAGCGGCATTCGCAATCGGGATGGCATCGATCTCGTGCGTGAACCGCTCGCGCTCCGCGTTGAAAAGCTTCCGGTGCGGCATTGAAAGATTGCGCCCGAGACGTTTCGTCGGATCGTAGCCCTCGGTGGCCTGTGGCGACATGTTGACGCCGAACTGCTCTTTGACCATTCGCGCGATCGCAGTCGGCCGCTCCCATCGTGCGCATTGCGTAATGACGAAGCGCTTTACGACTTCCGAGAGAAAGCCGGGCGAGCGCCTGTTGGGTGGTGCGCTCTTCGCCGACATATCAAACCACCTCAAACCGGATGCCATCGACCAATAAGTTTTAGCACGAAGCGCTCGCGCGCAGGAATCGATGGCTTCGGCGGCCGCCGCGTAACGTCACCTACAAGCGCGGAGTAGCCGGATCGTCTTCCTTCGAAGCCCTCGGTTCCCGGCTCCGAAGACTGGGTTAGCCCACTCGCTCCCGCCGTCGAGAGCAGGGTGCGCCCGGACTTGAACGACAATTTAGGAAGATTAATCGCTTGGCTCACGTCTTCGGCGCACGGGGTTTCGCGCGCGGTTCACAGAGCACGGTTACATATCAGGCGCGCAATAAGAATAAGCCCCAAGGAGAGGCGGCTTTGACTCACCCTATACAGTAAAGTGTGAGTGCCTGTGAACGCCGATGCGTCGCGGTCTGGTTGTCATCGGGAGGACCCACGACTTTGACCAATGAATTTGCTATAAATTGTTGCCTATTGTTCTTGCTACAGAGATCAGAACGGAGCACGCTAATTTGGCCGTGTTGGTATCTGCCGGGAGCTGGGGTTGTTAAAGGGCACCGGGGACGAACCGTTTCCTGAGTTTCAGTATGCGGATGCCAGTGGGCGAGATCGTTCATTGTCCTACATGCTCCGCGAATGGGGTGATGCGGGCGGAGCAATGCGTCTATGCGGTTGGTCGGATAGAGATCCGGTTCCAGACCCTCGCGCTTGAACGAAAGTTCAGACGGCAGGCGCACGCGGCTGATGGGCAAGGCCACGCGTTGGGGCGCGCCCGTGCAGTATGCGATTGGTGCAAGTACGCGTAATGTCGCGACTACATCTCATCGTCCAGAATCGGAACGAATGGCCCAGAAGGAGGGATCGATGCGTCACGGCTTGGACGAACGCGTCGCACTGATCGAGCTGGTATACGAAGCCGCGCTGGATCGGCATGTGTGGCCGAAGGTGGCAGATCGTCTGGCCGACCTGACGGACGCGACGATCTGCCAGATCAGCACCTACGACGGCGTCGCGCGGACGGCTACTGACATTGCGCCGCGTATGCCTCCCGAGGCATTGCGCAGCTATGAGGACCACTGGGTCTACCACAATCCCCTGATCGCCATTGGCCGACGCAAGCCAATAGGTTTAGTTCTTTCGATTTACGATCTCATGCCCAGGCGCGAATTGGTGCAGACGTCGATTTATGGCGAATTTTTTTTGCCGCTCGGACTTGAGGAGAAGATCGGAGCGAAGCTTATGGACGATGGCTCGTCTTGGGCGGCGTTCGGAATCTGGCGACCAGCACGAATGGGGGCGTTTGACGGTTCGAGCGCCGGCCTTCTCACGGCGTTGATCCCGCACTTGCAACGGGCTCTCGAGCTGAATGCGCGGATTGCCGAGATCGAAATGGCGAGAACCTCCTCATCAGAACTGCTCGACCAGTTGGGGAAGGCTGCAATATTGGTCGACGGGGCCTGCCGTGTACTCTTCGCCAATCGCACAGCCGAGAGAATCCTTGCCGATCAGCTCGGCATGCGCCGCGATGTCGAGGGAGTATTGCGCGCGAGCCTGCCCAGTGAGACGTGTGCGCTGCACAAGCTCGTGGCTGAGGGGGCCAAACGCGCCGGCGGCGATGAGACAGGAGCAGGTGGGTCGCAGCGCGTCTGGAGGGGCAAATCGCGTGCGCCGCTAACCGTGCTGGTGATCCCGTTGCGTGCCGCAACTGACTGGCTGGGATCGCGGCGTACCGCTGCAATACTGTTCGTCACGGATCCGGAGCACGCGAGCGGGCCGACTGCCGCAGGCTTGCAGTATGGCTTCGGTCTGACGCGGACCGAGGCGGCGGTGGCGATCGAGGTCCTAAACGGCGGCGGACTGAAGGCCGCCGCCGCACGGCTCGGTATCGCTCCCACCACAGCGCGTACCCATCTAACCGCAGTTTTCGATAAGACTAACACGCGTCGGCAGGCAGACTTGGTGCGAGTCCTACTGCAGAAGGACAGCGCCATCTGCAACGGAAGCCCAGCGGACCATCGCCTACGATAATCGTCAGACGAGAAGCTCAACTCCTACAATTGTACGAGGCGGCGATGCCCAACAATCGCTATTGTCGGGTTGACTTGCTTCGAACGCGAAGCTCTCGATCCTAATCACATTTAGGAAGAGGGAGGTCGGTCGTGTCTAATGCAACTAGCGTAGTCGGCACTTGGACTGGCTTTGTTGCTTGGGGAGATTCAGGTCCACCAGTCAGCAATTCATCTACAACGTGGACTTTTAACGCTAATGGAAGCTGGACTTACGAATTCGGCGGAGGCCGATGGTTTCAAGTCGAAGGCCTGGTAGCCTGGAATTTCACCGATGATCGGGAACCTGCGGGTTTGATCTATACGGGCAACGTGACCCGCAATGCGATCGACGGCATCATGGGCTACGCTAATGCTGGAGCAACCCCCGGCACGGGTTCCTTCTATGCGGTGCGCCAGCAAGCGGCCGCCGCCGCGGTCCCAGCACGCCATGATCTGACCAGGGGCCCCCATACGTAACATATTGGAATCGCGGTCGAGGAAATCGCGGCCGATTCGGCCGCCGTCGATACAGGCGGCAGCTCGTGGGGATGGGTAGCGCGTGATCTGACCTCGTGTCCTGTTCCAGAAACAAAGTCCGCTGATTTTTTCGAGGACGGAGTTCACGGTTGCGGTCCATCTGAACGGCACGCCTTGCCATTGTGATTGGACGAAGCGGTGGACTTTGCGGACGACGTCGGGACTGAGAAAAAAAGGATGCGCTTTTTTCAGCAACGCACTCGCGGTGGGTCGAGCCAATGAGGCGTTCGGCAAAACAATTTTGCCATGGCGATCCCGCCGAAATCGGCTTGTCACGGATGCCCATTGCCCGCAGCCGGCGCCTGACAACGACAGTGAAAAGCACCCGCTGAGCATAGGAGCTGTAACCTCGCAGAAAGTACCGCCCCTTGGCAAAAGGAGTATCGCCAGATGAACGACACCAATCGATCGCCCCGCGCAGCGTTTATTCCGGTTACCGGCAAATTGCCCGCGCTTGGTCCTACGAATCGCCAACGGGTTGCAGTGTTTCTAATGAAGGGGAACACAGTCATCGCCCAAACACCCGTTACCACCGCGGGCACTTTTCAGCTTTACGTCGCACCACAACTGGCGAGCGAACCGGGCGTGTCCGTAGTGCTCGGCCCCAAAGGAGCAGATTCGCAGACGCTTGCAACCCATCCCGACCTGCCCCGCATCGGGCTCTCCAGCGTTCACAAGCAGGAAGGAGGCGGCATCGACGTCAATTTCTCGAGGCTAAATGTCGACGACAAACTGATCGACCCGTGGTGGATTTGGTGCAGGGAATACACGGTGTCGGGAACGCTCGAGACGGCCGGAGGCTGTCCAATTGGCGCGCAGGTGACGGTCTACAACGTCACGTGTGGCGTCGGCGGTTTGGTTAAGACCCCCTTGGCTACTGTAACCACCGACTCCAGCGGCAATTTCACAGCGAGCTTTAATTGGTGCTCGCGCGTGTGCTGGTGGCCGTGCTGGCCTTGGTGGTGGAGCTGCTGGCCTTGGTGGTGGGAGTTAGACATCCTGGCGATAATCGAGAACATCGAGAGCCGGCTTTCGCTCGCGGGCGGAGTGGCAAACGTTGCGGTCGCAAGCGTCGCCCCGCTGAGGCAGCCGAGCGGCGCCGATCTCATGACCGGCGTGGGGTTCGCGGCCGGCCGCTCGGGCACCGCTCTTCAGCCGGACAGCGCGCGCACGGCTTTGATCGCCTCAAAATTCGCCAATCCGCGGATTCGCGAAATCTTCCCATGGTGGTGGTGGTGCTGCGAAAATCCCAACATCGTTTTCAGCGCAGCACAAGGGACGACCACGATCCTGGATGAGGACCCCAACACCAGCACGCGGTGGTGCTTTCCGAGCGGCCAGACCGTCACGCTGACCGGCAACGCACAAGCCGTCGGGGCCTGTCCAGTCGGGACTGGCGGGGACTGTGGCTTCGCCTGGACGTCGGTCGGCGACATGCCCGGTGGAGTGCTCGTCGGAGATATTTCGATGGGTTACGCAGTCGGTTCCGGAGCCTGCAGCAATCTGGCGTTCGACGGTTCCCTGAATCTTAATGGCGTATTCAGCGGGGGCTGCGTCGCCTATTATCAGGTTCTGGCGGGTCAGTGGGGCGGAGGCGGCAACCCGGCACGTGGAGGTACCGCGCCGATTACCTACCAGCAGCTCTCCCCAACGCTTTATAACTATGTCACCATCTGGCGCGCCGCCACGATGACACCGGACACGCATGCCGTGCTTCTTGGGCCTTTCGGTTACAACTCCCAAGACAACCTTTATACGACCTTAACGCAACGGCAAAGCGCGACAACTCCCGCTGCGGTTATAGCCACAATCGGCGCTTTTCCGACCCTGAATCCCGGAGACTTCGTGATGGGTTGGGATGCGCCCGATCTGGTGCTCACTGTCCAGGCGGGCGACCTTGTCAGTCCGGCGCCGAGCGGCGGCGCCAATCTCGCCGTCATACCGTTCGACGTCACCGCCACGGTCATTCCAACGGCGGTAACCAGTCCACCCCCGGCCGGGGAGATCGAGATGGGACCCGATCTAACCTTGATGATCGACACGACACCGTTGACGCAAGCCACCATCGACTGGTCTCAAAGCGGCGTATTCAACGCTGACCACACGCCCGCAACACAGACGGTGCTCGGGGATTGTCCGGCATATCAGATGAAGGCTGGCGGCGGATACGTGCTCATTCACACCACTGTGGTCGACACCGCCGGGCATCTCTACGAATACCAGATCCAGACACAATATGGTTCAGGGTCGTACCTCACGGCAATCCCATCGGATCGCGATTACGCGCAAGCGCCATCCAGCTTCTCAGCGGCAATCACGCCGCCTCCTTATGGAGTCGACGCCGGCTACGGGCTGCCGAACAACCTGCCATCGCCGCCTCCAGCGCCTCAGGTGCCGCCTCCGGCCCCAGGGATACCCTTCGTGGCGGCGGCGCCCGGCAACTGGACCTTCGTCGGAGGCGGGGACACCACCTATATCGAAATCACGCAGAGCTGCTGCTACGACTTCCAGTTGTGGGTAGGCAAGCGGGTTACGGATGGCCAGACGTTCACTTGCACTTGGTATAACCCAACATTCCAGACGGTGAATATCACCGTTGCATCATCGTGAACGTGTCTGGCGAGACGTTGTAAGATGGCAGCATCTCCGCTGTGGTGGGTCGAGCATTCTCGGCCCACCGCGTTGGCATCCGCGGAACGGAATAGGATGAGCCATGAAGTTCTACTGGCTCACGCTTGGGGTTCTGAGCGTCTGGCGCGTCACACATCTGCTGAATGCCGAGGATGGGCCCTGGAACCTAGTGGCTCGGCTGCGGCGGCGAGCCGGGACCGGATTTTGGGCGGACCTGCTCGATTGCTTTTACTGTCTCAGCGTTTGGGTAGCGGTTCCACTGGCTTACTTTATCGGCCGCTTATGGCCGGAGCGGCTGCTTCTGTGGTTAGCCCTGTCTGGCGGGGCGATTCTGCTAGAACGACTCGTTCCCGATAGGACGGCGGCGCCAGCGTATTATTCGGATTATTCAGAAGACAAGGAGATTCCCAATGTGCTGCGGCAAGATTCGACAACAATTTCAGATGCAGAGGTCGCCCCAACCAGTCGCTCCGGCCCCGCCGCGACCTAATACAGGGCCGGGGGTTCAGCCGCGCCGGCCCTCTCCGCTTGCGGAGATGCGGCCGCCTTTGGGAGCGCCGGTCCTAGGGCCTGGCCACGTGCGCGGACCGAATTTCGGCTATCCATACAGGGCACCGATGAATCCCACCGCCGGCCAGCCCCGCAGTGTCCTCCGCCCGAGCCGTGGCACCGCAGTCGATCCTAGACGGCACGGGCCGATGGCTCCCGTGCGCAGCCCTATGCCGGCGCCAAAGATGCCCTGACCCGCGGTCCGACTAGCTCCGCTTGAGGGGAGCTAGTCCAGAGACAGTTGATGTAAAGGCCGTCCGAACTGGCCTTGGGCTCACACAGAGGGGCTTTGCAGCCCTCTTGGCTTCGATCGGCGCGCCTTACAGGATTGGGAGCAAGGCCGACATCATCCCGACCGGACCGCAAGGATTCTAATCAAAGTCATCAAGCGTAAGCCGGACATCGTTCGTGCTATGCCAGCTGACAACAATATCAGAGCCGTAGGGTCAACTGCCGTAAAGGCCACACACGTAGCGTTCGAATAGCGGGATATTACGATTCATCGCATCGCAAAAAACGCGCACGCACAAGTTTTGCACTTCGACGGCACACCGCACTGCGTCGACAACACTCCCAAACTCGATGAGCCGTCCATCACCCGTTGTCTTGACAAGGCGGCCTTTGTTGGCGGCGATCACCGGATCGATAAGTTCATGCCGGAGAGCTCGAAGCCGCGCGACCGTTCCTTCCTCATCTGCGGCAGTTAGGTTAGGCGCGAATAGCCCACCACATCGGCGGCGAGGATCGTCGTGAGCTTCCGCATCCCGCTCACTGCTCCCGCAAGCCGGCACTTAACATGCCTTTGTAAATGCGCTCACGATGGACAACATAATGGGGATTGCCGCCCGAGGGACCGCTGCGGAACAACTGCCGGATGGTGAAGCGCGGATCGTGTTGCAACCCGTCCCGCGCGTATCGCGTCGCCTGATCGATCTTGCCTTGATGAGCCAGAACACCCGCAAGATAAAAGTATGCAAGCGAATAGGCCCTATTGGACTCAATGGCGCGCTGGAACCATACGATTGCCTCGTCGTCGCGTCCCAGAAAGAGCTTTGCGGTACCCGCCACGTTGCACCAAACCGGAAGATATACGTCGCGCGGACTAAGCCGGATTGCTTGACGTATAAAGTCGTCAACCTCTTGCGGCTGCCCGAGTATGAGATAAGCGCGCCCGATCACAGAATAGGCGGTGGTCATATTTGGATCGAGCGAGAGCGCGTGCTTGCACTCGGCGATTCCTTCCAAGACCCGGTTCGTGGATGGATAGACGAACCCGAGCCCCGCATGACCGAATGCATTGTTTGGTGCAAGGGTCACCAGCCTACTGGCAATGCGCTCGGCAGAAACAAGATCGGAAGCTCGGTCGACGCTCATGTAGTCGCCGACCGCAAAACAAAGCACCCAACCAAGTCCGATGAGGGCTGAAATGTTGTCGGGTTCGAGCGTCAGCGCTTGTTCCAGGAGCTCGCGTGCCCGCGCAAGACTCGCCGGATTGATTCCATGATTGACAATGGCCATTGCTCGGAACACTAAGTCCATCGTGTCGAGATTGACCAGACGTTCCGACCGGCGCGCTTCCGCAGCTGTTAGTTCAGCATCCAGAGCGCGCGCAAGCCGAGCAACAATCTCATCTTGCATCTCGAACAGATCGGTTACGGGTTTATCGAAACGCTCAGCCCAGAGATGGTTGCCCGTCTCGGCGTCGATAAGCTGGCCATTCACTCGAAGCCTGTTGCCGGCGCGTTGAACCGAACCCTCTAGCAGGTACCTAACGTTTAGCTCGCGCCCGATCTGCTTCACGTCAATTGGCTTGCCCTTGTAGGTGAACGCTGTGTTCCGAGCGATTACCAAGGAGCCGTTGATACGCGAGAGGTCTGTCGTGAGGCTCTCGGTCACGCCATCAACGAAATATTCCTGTTCTGGGTTGGCGGTGATATTGGCGAAGGGCAGCACGACAATAGAAAGGCGCGGTGGGCCTCCGGTGATTGCTACGCCTCCTCCTCCTCCGGCCATCGTAGTGCGATCGTATCTGGCTGCTGGAGGAATGAGATACGTCCTGATCGATCGAGCAATGTTTCTTAGGCTCTGCTCTCCTAGATCGACAAAATCCGCGATGACCTTGTCGCGAGCCTGACGA
>JASHOB010000068.1 GCA_030041335.1 Alphaproteobacteria bacterium
GCCTATCCCTTCGTCGGGCAAATCAAGCCAACAATTCCCGCGTCCTCGATCGCTCCGCTGAAGTTGATGTCAGGTTCTGCTCCTCTAGCGCCGAAAGTAGTCCGACTGGTCACGACCAACCGAGCCACCAGACGAACGTCCGGTTTTTGGCCTCGCTGTCTGAGAGCGGACCGACGCAAATCCACCCATGCCGGTCGAATAGGCCCTGGGATGCTTTGTCCGCATTCGGCAAGTCGACCGCGGTACTGCTGTGACCGCGATGGGCGCTAAGCTGCCGACCGTTCTATTCGCGAGCGAATGGCCGCTTCAGCCGCCGACGCGAAGTTCGGGCGGCGTTGCCCTGCGGCTGGTATCGAAGCAGGACAGGCATCGTTACCGTAAATTTCTGGGTTCACTTCTCGGACCTGATCGGTCAATTTTCCGACACACATAAGGTTCCGAGCGCATCGGAGACCTACGAGACCCCCGGCCCGCTCCGTCGCCGTCCCAGGTTCCACGAAATCTCCCCACCCCGGACAATACTCGAGACCTGCTTGCCGAGATTGCGTTCCAATACCGGCCCCCCAGGGCACCAGCGTGAGTTCCCGGCTCTTTTCGATCACCGCGAATCGCCCGCTCGCGAGGTCGCAGCGCCCTCGGTAGATGCCTTCGATGCGTTGACCGGGTACCGCCTCCGTGTACGCCATCGCAATTTCGTCAGAAAGCTGCGCCGTCCACCCGGTCGTTCGCGGCGTCATAGGGATCGCCGGGCAGGCCTTCGCGGGTGACGCCGTCACGCTGGAGATAGCGGAGATAGGCGCGGGCACCGTTGAGACGTCGTCCCGCCAGTTTGATCAGCCGGGTCTTGATGACGACGCGTCGCATGCGAAACGCGGCATAACGGTCGCGCGAAGCCAGCACGCTTCCAACCCCGGCGCCGTAGCCGATGCGGCTGCACTGGAAACTACGCCGCGAACCGAATGCGCTATGACGGCGCCCCGCGCGAGCAAGGTCTCGATTGATGTCGCGCAGATAATGGCTCCGCACATCGGCATCACGGTTGCCCGTCCTACCGAGCCGAGGCTCGACTTCGTCGTAAGGTTGGCAATGGATCTTCTTTCGTTGTGGCAAGGACACGGTCACGACAAACCCGACCCGCTGGGTACCGGTGATGGCTGATTGGGGATTTGCGGTAGGCAACTGGCTCATTCTGGCGAGCGGAACGATTCTGATACTTGTGCTGAGGATCGCGCGCGTGCCGCGTGAGGAGGCTATGATGGCCAGTGGCTATGGCGAAGCGTATCGCCAGTACATTACGCACTCCTCGCGTCCAACGGACCCTCGAAGGTGAAGTGTTGCGGTTGCTCCGGATGCAATTCCGATTGGCCAGCCTTCACATAGACGCAGGTTGTCTGCGGGCAGGTCGATCGATCGAGCGTGGTTCTCCGTGTCTTGCGGGCGGCAGCGTTAGCACCCAGCAAGCCAAATCTTATGGGCAACGATCGGCTACCGGAAGACTCTTCCGCAATTCCCGACCATCGCAAGCGGTAGTACGGCGTGCTAATCTGACAGCTGTACCTACCAAGCGGAAGCACCACCATCACCGGAGTGTGGAGGCGGTTGACGGTGCCTGGGCTGCGAGACTGGATCTTCTCCCTCAAAACCTTTGCCAGTGCGATGCTGGCCCTGTACATCGCATTTGGCCTCGGCCTAGACCGACCGTATTGGGCAATGGCGACTGTCTTCATGGTTTCGCAGCCGCTCACAGGCGCATTGCGTTCAAAAGGGGTTTATCGTTTCCTCGGCACCTTGGTCGGAGCGACGGCCGCCGTCGTGCTGGTGCCCAACCTGGTCGATGCGCCTGTCCTGTTGGTCGCGGCGATCTCGCTTTGGATCGGCATCTGTCTATTCTTCGCGCTGCTTGACCGTACTCCGCGCAGCTACCTGTTCATGCTCGCCGGCTACAGCGCGGCGATCATTGGGTTTCCTGCTGTCAACGCACCGCAAGCCATCTTCGCGACGGCGCTGATCCGAGTTGAGGAGATTACGCTCGGCATTGTTTGCTCGACTGTCATTGGCATCATCTTCCTGCCGCGCCCGGTCGCCCCGATTATCGTGGCACGGCTCGATGCCTGGTTCTCCGTGGCGCGAGACTGGATCTGCGCCGAGCTGGCAGGCCGTCGCGACGAGGATGCCGCCCGCGCCGCCCGTCGTGTGATGGCAGGAGCCTCAGTCGAAGTAGGAATGCTAGTCACCCATCTTGCTTACGACACGTCCCTGCTGCGGACCGCGACACATCCCGTCTCTGTGCTTCGGCGGCGTATGATGCTCCTCTTGCCCGTCATTTCCGGCATCGGCGATTGCCTTGCTCTGATGCGCGAACGAAGTGTCCTAACCCCCGAGACGCAGGCGCTACTGGATCGGCTCGCCGCGTGGCTCCGATCCGGCGGGGATGCGTTGGAACAGGAGACGACACAAATTCACGATGCGATAGCGGGTGCCACGCCGCGCGTGACAGCGAACGCGGACGGGAGCGCAGTCTTGTGCGGCAGCCTGATGGTGCACCTGACCGAGCTTGCGGATATCGTGCATGATGTTCGGGCTCTGCACCATCAGGTCATGACCGGCAGCCCGAGCGTGCCGGTGCTTCGGCTGCCCCGTGGCCTCGCCCCCGACCAGACCCGCTACCACGATTACGGCATGGCTTTGCTGTCAGCTTTCGCCACGACAGTTGCCGTCGGTTTCGTCTGTGGGTTTTGGATCGCAACCGCTTGGCCGAATGGCGCCACCGCGGCGACGATGACGGCGGTGGTGTGCACCCTCAACGCCGCGCAGAACCACCCAGTACCCTCCATTCTACGTGTTCTCTATTCCACCGCTGTAGCGATCGTGATCAATAGCGTCTATCTGTTCGCGATCCTGCCGATGGTTACCAGCTTCGACATGCTAGTTCTCGCGCTGGCGCCGACCTTTCTGCTGACCGGGGTAATGATCGCGATGCCCGTCACGTTCGTGTGGGGTCTCAACATAGCCGTGTACGGTGCTTTGCTCCTCGCACTATCCGATACTTACTCGGATATTTACAACGCAAATTTCGCCGACTTCGCCAATACATCGATTGCAGCGCTTGTCGGCATGGCGGCGGCAGCAACGATTACCGCCCTGATCCGGTCCGTCGGTGCGGAGTGGAGCAGTCGGCGGCTACAGCGAGCCGG
This sequence comes from Alphaproteobacteria bacterium, assembly GCA_030041335.1. Classification (GTDB taxonomy): domain Bacteria; phylum Pseudomonadota; class Alphaproteobacteria; order ATCC43930; family CGMCC-115725; genus JAATGI01. Next base: position 3,195 of record JASHOB010000068.1, read on the forward strand.
TTGGCACGACATCGCGCGTGCCGCCTCCCGCCGTGGCGCGATCGAGCGACCAACGCTGGCCGCACTGATGCTCGACCAGCTCGCCGACCTTACCACCCGTCTCGCCGCTTCAGATCTCCACGCCGATCTCGTGTTTCGAAACGCGATGCGCGATCTGCGGGTCGGCCTCAACGTCCTTGAGCTGGAGCGCGAAAGCCCGGACCTGTCGCTGCAAGTTCGGACTGGCTTGCTGAGGATGCTCGACGGCATCGAGGAATATTATCGCGTGCATGTGCCTGAACCGCCCGATGACGCGCTGCGGACCTGTATTGACCAAATCATTACCGCGGCAGCACAGGTACAGCAGCTGGCGCCTATGCTGACGCAACTCGTGAGCATCCGTTACGGCTTGTACCCGGATGCGCCTGCCTACGACACGCCTAAAGCGGCAGTACCGGAGATTGCCCGATGATTCACGAAATCAACGTGTACGGCCTGTTCGTTACGCCGATACTGCTCTGGACCATCATCGCACTCGCGATCACCGCGATACTTCGCCACCTTATCGCGTGGTCCGGCCTGTACCGTTTTGTCTGGCACCGCGCGCTGTTCGACCTCGCATTGTTGGTAACCGTGCTGGGCGGTGTCGCGGCGGTGGCAATGCGCGGAGCGATACCATGAGAATCGTCGCAGGGCAGCTCGGCCGTTTCGTGGTCACGCTGGCGGCAGTCGCCGTCGCTGGTGTCGTCGGCTGGCATCTGTGGATCTATTACATGGAGGCACCTTGGACGCGTGACGGGCAGGTGAGGGCAGACGTTGTCGGGGTTACGCCCGATGTCTCGGGCCCGGTCACTGAGGTGCTTGTGCATGACAACCAGGTGGTGAAGCGCAGCCAGGTGCTGTTCCGCATCGACCCCGTCCGCTTCCAGCTTGCGCTCGATCGAGCTCAGGCAGTGCTTGCGGCCAAGGAGGCTAGTGCGCAACAGGCCGCGCGCGACATGAAGCGCATGAGCACCTTGTCCAGCTTGAAAGTCTCGACGGAGGAACAGCAGCAATTCAGCGCAAAAGCGGCGCAAGCAGGCGCCGCGTACGACCAGGCAGTTGCCGACCGCAACATTGCGCAACTCAATCTCGAGCGCGCAACCGTGCGCGCCCCGGTTAATGGCATCGTGGCCAATTTTAGCCTGCGGCCGGGTGACTATGTAACCGCGGGCACCGCCAAATTCGCCCTAATCGACACCGACAGCCTGCGTGTTGACGGTTATTTCGAGGAAACCAAACTGCCACAGATCAAGGTGGGCGACCGCGCGCGCGTGCATCTTATGGGCGAGAGCGCCGTCATTGATGGCCACGTGCAGAGTATCGCCGGCGGCATCTCTGATCGCCAACTCTCCGACAGCCCGATACTGCTTGCAAACGTCAACCCGACCTTCGCCTGGGTCCGGCTCCCTCAGCGCATCCCGGTCCGCATCGCAATCGACCATGTACCCGATGGTATCAGTCTGATACTCGGCCGGACAGCGACGGTGGAGGTGCTTAGCGCCGGGCCTTCAAAAGAATGATGCTTGGTATGCGGTGCTGTCGGCATCATGTGTACACAGCCGCTACTCGGCTAGCCAACCCGATCTAGGTGATCCGGCCGGATCAGCACGCCGATAGCCCGCGCGCCACTCGTGCCTAGCCCGTCAAATCGGTACAAAAACGAGTTAGGGGCTCGAGGAGACCCCGCTACCGACCTGTGCTGCTCGCAAGCAGTCGTGATTGCTGCCTGGGTACGCACGGGGCGCGCAACAGCCGCAACAGGACTTAACGTGTTGAATTTGCTTGCAGTGAGATTGAGCGATTCGAAGGGCTCGGTCCGAAAGGGGCGACTATTTTATGCTGAAGCAGTACGATCAGGCGATCGAATGGTCCCGCCGGGCGATCGCGGTCAGACCGGATGTAGGCCCGATACCGTACTTCGAGCTCGTCGCGGCTCTTGCTCTGCGCTCGACGCCAATGGTCGGTTCCTCGGGCTGCGAGTAACCGTTCTTGCCAATCTCGGCGCCTATCTCTCGCCTGTCGGGGGTATTTCGTGCCGACACGCTCGACCGATCCGATCGCCGGTCTCTACACCACGCCGGTATTCGATATCTCGGTGAAGGGCATCTGTACCAACACCGTTCTGGTCTGCGCCTATCGCGGCGCAGATCGTCGCGAGGTCGCCTATCTTACGGAACGGCTTGTCGATGCCGCGCGCGTGATTTGAAGATATCGCCCGACGCAATCCGACGGGTCAATTTCGTTCCGCCCACCGCTATGCCCTACAAGACGCCGACCAAATTCACATTCGATCCCGGCGAATTCCAACGGGTCATGGACCAATGCATGAAGGCCGCGGACTGGCAGGGCTTCACCGCGCGGCACGCTACCAGCGAACGAAACGATAGGCCGCGCGGGATCGGCATGGCGACCTATACTGAGCGATGCGGCGGCGCGATCCCGGAAACCGCGTCGATCGAATTCAAGGGCGAGCGGATCGAGCTGGTGATGGGCAATCAGGAGATCGGTACGGAACTACCGACCGCCTATCGCCAAATTATATCCGAGCAGTTGGGCGTCGATGCCGATTGCATCGATGTCGTCATGGGTGATACCGACCGAACGCCGTCTGCGTCACGGGCGGATCGCACGGCGGTCCGGTCGCCGGCTCGGCTGTTCGAGGCCTCCCAAAAGGTCATCGAAAAAGGTCGGCAGGTTGCGGCTCATCTGCTCGAGACGGCATCGGTTGATGTCGCATTCGAGGATGCCGATTTCAAAGTCGTGGGCACAGATCTGCGCATGGGTCTGTTCGCTGTGGCGCAGGCCGCGCGCGACCCCCGCACAGAGCTCGGCCTCGACGTCACGCATTTCGGTTGCCCGAGGCGGAAACCTTTCCTGACGGCTTTCATATCGTCGACGTCGAGATCGATCCCTGATACCAGCAACGTGACGGTCGATCGCTATACCGTCGTCGACGATTTCGGCAGACCATCAATCCGCTGACCCTCGAGGGCCGGGTCCACGGCGGGATCGTTCAGGGGCTCGGTCAGGCCCTCTATGAACATACTGTGTACGATGAAGAGTCAGGACAGCTTCTGTCAGGGTCGTTCCTGGATTATTGCATCCCGCGCGCTGACAATTTTCCATTTTTCAAATTCGCCACCCATAATGGCCGTCGACCGCCAATCCGCTTGGCATGAAAGGCGCCGGTGAAGCCGGTGCGATCGGCGCGCCGCCGGCCGCGATCAACCGCGATTGTCGATGCGCTCTATCGACGTGCTGGCATCCGGGACATGCCGGCGACCCCGATCAAGGTATGGAGGGCGTTTCATTTCGGACATTGACGCCATGGCTGCGGCGCCCGTTTGAGGGAACAATAGGGAATCGTCTGGCCGTCGGCTTTGTGGGGCGGACCTGAACTACACAACAGCGACGCGAGGGCAGCCCATCCAATTGTGACAAAGCGCGAGGTCGACCTTCGGGATCGGTCTGGATGCGGGATATATAGTGCAATGGGAGAGACGCTGGACCCAGCGGCCATATTCGCGCCATATATAGGTACTGCCAAGCCGGGAGGTGTGAGGTCAAGATCGCGAGGAGGAATGAGATGGTTGAACGCAAAGACGGCAAGATTGCGCTCGAGGAGCATTTCTATTTGCCATCCTACGAAGCGTATGGCGCAGACGGGGAGGCGCTCGACGGCGCCGCCAAGGCGCCAAACTATCTTCCTGACTTTTTCGCTTCCGTCCAGAAGGGACTGACCGACATCAAACTTCGGCTTGAGGAGATGGACCGCGGCGGCATCGAGCGCATGGCGCTGTCGCTGACCCAGCCGGGCATCCAGGGCATACCGGATCGCAAGATGGCGATCGACACCGCAAAGCGGATGAACGACGAACTGGCGCTCATGGTGGAAGCCCATCCCAAGCAATTCATGGGCTTCGCCGCCGTGCCGCTGCAGGACGTGCGCGCCGCTTGTGACGAGTTCGACCGCTGCATCTCCAACCTTGGCTTCAAGGGGGTGATGATCAACGGCTATTCGAACATCGGCGACATGAACACCGCCCAATACCTCGATGAAGCGCCGGTATGGGACTTCTGGGCCCGTGTGGACGCGCTTGGCGTCCCGGTCTATCTGCACCCGCGGCCCCCTTTGATGAACCAGCGGCGCGCCTACGAGGGCTATGAAGTGCTGTGCGACTCGCCCTGGGGTTTCGGCGCTGAAACGTCCTTGCACACGCTGCGTCTGATCCTGAGCGGGCTATTCGACCGCTTTCCCCGGATCCAGGTCATTCTCGGACACATGGGCGAGGGACTTCCGTTCCTGCTGCCGCGGGTCGAGAATCGGTTGCGTCACATGAGCGAGAAAGTGCGAGGGAAGCAGCAAAAGCCGGTCACTGCCTACCTGCGCGAAAACTTCTACATCACCACCGCCGGCCATTTCCGGACTCAGGCGCTGATTAATACGCTGCTCGAGGTCGGGTCGGATCGGGTTCTCTATTCCGTCGACTACCCCTACGAGACGGTCAAGGAACAGAACGACTGGTTTGACAATCTGCCGATCAGTGAGACGGATCGCCGCAAGATAAGCCGGGAGAACGCCCTCAAGCTGCTGCGGCTCGCGGATGCGCCGAGCGCAGCGGTCTCCGACAAGCGGCCGTAAGCGGCACAGTAGCACGAACGCTGCAAGGTTCCGGGCGGTTTCTTGGGCGGTGCCGAAGAGCCGCCCCTCCCCAAAGGGGGCCGCCCGGGCCTGACCCAAATGGACGAACCGATCCATGTCGCAATTACGCTCAGCGTTCGGATGGCGCACGTCGCCGAATTCGAGCGCGCTCTGGCGGACTTTGCGCGTCAGTCTTTGGCCGAGTCCGGAGAACGGGGAGTGCAATGTCTCTATCCGCCGCCCGGCTCCGATTCGACCGAATATGGGATCATGCGGAGTTTCGCCAGCGCCGCCGACCGTGACGCCTTTTACCAGTCGGCTCTATTCAAGGATTGGCTAGCGCGCATCGAGCCGATGGTTGAAGGCAGGTCGACCCGTCGTCAATTGGTTGGGCTCGAAGCCTGGTTTCGCGATGGCAAGGAGCCCATGCCGCCGCGTTGGAAAATGGCCTTGCTGACCTGGCCCGCGGTGTGGCTCGCGAGCATGCTTATGCGAGCGATTCTTGCGCCAGCGCTGGGACCGAACCTTCCGCAGGTCGTTGAGGCGGGGTTTATCACGGCTGGCGTGGTCGTCACCCTGACCTGGGTCGCCATGCCTTTTCTTGTCAAGATAGCGCGCCCCTGGCTTCGCCCCAAAAGCAAGGGCCCCTTCTAGGGTTTTCTTACGGTCGAATCCGCATCAGCATAAGGCGGCGGTGGCGCAGGATGAGCGCAGGCGCCGCAACGATCGGCAAGTCGGGCGGCGTGCGCTGGTCGAGCGGCTGCGCGCAGCGACGCCGGCGTTGCTTTTCGGCCTGAGGGAGTGGGCTTCCATCTGTCTCGCCCTTTCCGTCGCCTTCGCCTTCGCCCTCGAGCTCGGCGAACCCACGTGGGCGGGGACGACAGCCGCGCTGGTCTGCCAGCCGGTGCTCGGGCCCTCGCTTCGCAAAGCCTCGTTCCGAATGATCGGAACCGTTGTGGGAGCGATTGGCATCGTGATTCTTGCCGCTCTCGTTCGCTAGGACAGGGTCGGTTTATCGTCGGACTTGCGCTCTGGTGCGCGGTCAGCGCTTCGCCGCCACGCTCCTGCACAATTACGCTGCCTATGCTGCGGCGCTTTCCGGCTACACGGCGGCGATTCTTGCAAATGACGTTCTGGGACCGGTCGGGACAAATGGCGGCGACGTCACGGTCCTCGCGATCAATCACGCCTTCGAGATTTGCATCGGCATCGTGTACGCGGGCGTCGTGCTGGCGTTGACCGATCTTGGCAATTCGCGGCGGAAGCTTGGGGCGGAGCTGGCTTCCCTGTCGAGGGCGGTCATGGGCGGGTTCGGCAATTGCCTTCTGACCGCCAGCTCCGACCTTACCCAGTTTCAAGGGCTTCGACGCGACCTCTTGCGGCGCGTTATCGCGCTCGATCCGATGATCGACGCAGCGATCGGAGAGGCCTCGGATCTCCGCTATCGTTCGCCGGTGTTGCAACGCGCGGTGTCGGGCCTGCTGGAAACGATATCGGCGTGCGCAAAGCCGCTTATGAGATCGCGGTGAATGGCAATGAAGCGACCAAAAGCGAGGCTCGCCCCGTTTACGACGAACTGTCGCGCGACCGACTCTCGGGCGACGCATCCGGGTCCGGTAAAAAGCCCGCGGAGTTGCCCCAGGCTTGCTGCTTGGCGGTCCGGTCCCTCACCCGCTTCAAAGCCGAGACGCCGTCGCAGAGGCTTTTCGCGGAAAGCGCAGCCCAAGGTATGCTCGCGATGGCCCGCGTTGAATGGGCTCACGGGCGTAGTCGGTCCAAGCGACATGATCCCCGTCAGGGGACGGTGCGATTTCACGTCACCGACTGGCTGCCCCCTCTATCAACGCCGTGCGCGCGTTTCTATCAATCGGCGCGATATCGCTGTTCTGGATCGTGAGCGCATGGCCGAACGGAGCGTTTGCAATCACATTCTGCATGGTTGTCGTCGTCCTTTTGCCCTTGCAGGGAGATCTGGCCTATTCCGCGTTGATCAGACGAACCTTTACGCTGGCATCTCAATAAAGCACTGTTAGGCCGCGCTACGGAACGGCAAGCCAAGATGGTTGCGCTCCCCGCAACCAACTGAACCTGCGATTGGTTGGAACACGCGCCGAAGTTGGGCATTCGTTTGGCGCGGCTTCGACAGTCAGATCGAATGGACCGCTCAGCAAGCGACCATCACCGGCACTATCTCAGGAGTTCGGTACTGGAGGAAGCGGACCCCCGCTACCAAATAAATCAATAGGTTAGCCTGGACGGCTATATCATAAATGAATAGCGATTCCGTTTGGGCTAACGGTTGGGCTAACATAGAAACCTCATTCCGCGAATGCGCCCTTCAATGGGAGCTTTTGGGTCACCGCACATCAGCCTGCCGCTAGCGGCTATGGCGCTGCGTTGGCCCGGCACTTTCCATA
>JASHOB010000069.1 GCA_030041335.1 Alphaproteobacteria bacterium
GCTCGTTGGCCGCAGCGCGGAGTGTTAAACCGGGGCTGGGTCCGCTGATCCGCGTCACGAACAGGGCGAGCACCAGGCCCAAGATGACAAACACAACGACCAACTCGAGCAGGGTGAACCCTGCCTCACCGCCGCGCGTGGCTTTGAGCTCAGCCGGCAAGATCATTGAGGCTCAGCATCGCAAGGATCAGTGAACCCACGATCGTAGCGACCAACCCGCCCATCAAGATGGTGATCACCGGTACCAGCAAAGCGACCAGGCGCTGCACCGTTTGTCGCGACCGTTCCTCATGGATGTCGGCGGCCTTTAGCGCCATTTGTGCAAGCTGCGCATTTTCCTCGCCGAGGCGCAACAGATGGGTGGCGCGATTTGGGAACACGCGCTTAGCCTCAAGCGTGCGCGCCAGCCCGGCGCCGCTCTTGGCGCTCGCGATCGCGGCCTCGATGGCGTCGATCACGGCAAGATTGCCGATGGTCTGCTGGATGATGCCGAGCGCGCCGATCAGCGGCACGCCGTTTGCGACCAAGGTGCCCAGCATACGGCAAAAGCGCGCGGCGCCGCTGTCGCGGAGCAAGGCGCCGGCGATGGGCGAATGAAGGAGCATGCGATCCACCGGCAGCCGCACGCGGCGATCGCGCAGCAGGCGCTGCACCAGCAAGACCAGCAACAGGATGGCGATCACCATATAAGGCCACGCGCCGCTGATGAAATCGCCGAAACCCATCAGCATGCGCGGCAGCGTCGGCATCTGCGCTCCGGTTTCGCGGAACAGGGGCTCGAATTGCGGCAGGACATAACCGATGAGCAGGAACACGGAAACAATCGCCGCGATCGTCAGAATGGCGGGATAGATCAGCGCCGATCTGACCGTGCGCACCAGCCCGCGCTCGCGGTCCATCATGTCCGCGAGGCGCACCAGCGTATCGCCGAGCGTGCCGCCCGCCTCGCCGGCGCGGATCAATCCAATATGAAGGCGCGGAAAATTAGCCGGAGGCTCGGCGAGGGCCTGATGCAACGGGCTGCCGCCACGCACCTTGTTGCGCACGGCCTCCATGACCCCTTGCAAGCGTTTGCTCGGTGCGGTCTCGACGATGAAGCGCAAGGCGCGATCGACATCCTGGCCCGCCGTCAGCATTGTCGCCAGCTCGCGCAACACCAATGCGATGTCGTCGCGACTGAGCCCGCGGCGACGAAATAGGTCGGCGGAGAGCGTCCCGGCAGCGCCGCCACCGCGGCCCGCGAGCTTGGTGCGGACCGGTATGCTGCCGTCACGCTGCAGCCGGTCGATGACGCTTGCCGCATCGGGTGCGTCCATTACGCCGCTGCGCAGCTGGCCACCCGCATCGATCGCGGTGAAGCGAAAGTTGGGCACCTACATCTCCGCGCGAATACTGCGGGTGACTTCCTCGATCGTCGTGATGCCCGCGAGCGCCGCGTCGAGCCCCGATTCGAACATGGTCTTCATCCCCGCCTTGACGGCCGCGCGCTCGATGGCGCTGTGATCGGCGCCACTGAAAATGAGATGTTCGACCTCTGCGTTCGGCAACAACAGCTCTGCGATGGCGAGGCGCCCCCGATAGCCGGTTTGGCGACAGTGCGGGCAGCCAACCGGATGATAAAGCATGATTGGACGCTGATTGGTGCGTCGCGCCAGACCGACGCGGTCGACTAGCTCCTGGGGAGCCACGATTTCCCTGCGGCAATGGAGGCACAGGCGGCGCACGAGGCGCTGCGCCAGCACGCCCTTCACCACCGCCGTGATGAGATAGTCCTCGAGCCCCATGTCCCGGAGCCGCGTGACCGTTGCTGCCGCGGAATTGGTGTGGAGCGTCGACAACACCAGATGGCCGGTCAGTGACGCCTGCACCGCAATCTGCGCGGTCTCGAGATCACGAATCTCGCCGACCATGATCACGTCGGGGTCGTGGCGCATGATCGAGCGCAAGAGGGAGGCAAACGTCAATCCGATCTGCGGCTTTACCTGAATTTGATTGACGCCCGCCAGCTGGTACTCGATCGGGTCTTCGACGCTGACAATCTTGCGAGCGACCGCATCGAGGCTCGACAGGCCCGTATAAAGCGTCGTTGTCTTGCCGCTGCCGGTCGGCCCGGTAACCAGAAGCATGCCGTTCGGCAAGTCGAACAAGCCCTTGAGCGACTGCGTGATGGTCTGGGGCAGGCCGAGCTTCGCAAAATTGAATTCGACCGCGCTGCGGTCGAGGACGCGCAGCACCACGGTCTCGCCATGCATCGAGGGCAAGGTCGAGACGCGGAAATCGACGTCGACGCCACGCACCGCGAGCTTCAGGCGGCCGTCCTGCGGCAGCCGCCGCTCGGCAATGTCGAGATGCGACATGATCTTGATGCGCGAAACGATCGCCGCAGCCAAGCTCCTGGGCGGCGCTTCGGCTTCGTGCAGCACGCCGTCATAGCGGTAACGCAGCCATAGCCGGTCCTCCAATGGCTCGATATGAATGTCGGAAGCCTGCGTCTCGACCGCATGCGCCACGATCTGATTGACGAGCCTGATCACGGGTGCCTCGCTCGCAAGGTCCCGCAGCCTTTCGGCGTCTTCCTCGATGGGCTCGGCAGCGTCGCCGTCCTTTGTCCGCACCGGCGCGGTCTCGGGATAGAGCCGGTCCAGTGCCGCTTCGAGATCGATGGGGAGAGCCACCTGGGGGGCGACCGGCAAACCGGTGACCGCCGATGCGGCGCGCAGCGTGAAATCATCAAGCGGGTCGACCATCGCCAACACCAGCTGGCCATTTTCGACCGCTGCGGGAAGCGCACGCGCGTTGCGTAGGAACTTCGGCCGCAAGCGTTCCGGCAAAATCGGCTCGTGCGGGAAGCGGGCGGGATCGGCCAGCGGAATTTGTAGCAATTCGGCAAAACAGTTGGCGATGGTGCGCTCGCTGACGAGGCCGAGCTGGACGAGAACGGAATCGAGGCGCTGCCCGGTTTCTCCCGCCACCCGGCGCGCCCGCTCCATGGTTTTGGCGTCGGCGAATCCGCGCGACAAAAGCAGTTCGTCCAAGGCCGTCATCGGGTTTACGGTGATATTCCCAACCAACGACCCCCTCCTTTGGACGAAGCCGCCCCTTCAATTGATTTGGAGTTACCAACAATACTTCCGATAAAGTGTTCGTCTACAAGTTAATTTCTCTGCTACAAGTCGGAGACAGAGTTGTTGCAAGAATTTTTCGCAGTTGTTGCGGCGCCGTTTGTCGGCAGTTTTCTAGGGGTGGTCGTCAAGCGTCTGCCCGCCGGCGAGGAAATAATCGCCGGCCGCTCACGCTGCGATCATTGCAGCGCTACGCTTGGGGTTCCTGACCTCGTCCCGATCTTTAGCTGGGCCTGGACCCGCGGCCGCTGCCGCCACTGCGGGGCGGGGCTCGGCTGGTTCTATCCCGCGATCGAGCTTGCCGCCATTGCCGTGGCCGTCGCCTGCATCATCGCCGACAGCGGCGCCCCCGTGCGCTTTTGGCTCGATTGTTTCTTGGGTTGGGCCCTCTTGGCCATTGCTTGGATCGATATCGAACACCTGATTTTGCCGGACATGCTGACCTTGCCCCTATTGCTGGCGGGTCTGGCTGTTGTCGGTTGGGAAGCACCCGACAAGCTCGGCGACCACGCGCTGGCGGCGGCTTGCGGCTACCTCTTGTTCCGCGCCATCGGCTATGTCTACCGCCGGCTGCGTGGCCGCGATGGGTTGGGCGAGGGCGATGCCAAATTGCTGGCCGCGGGCGGCGCCTGGCTCGGGCTCGTATCGCTCGATGCGCTGATTCTGGTCGCGGCGGGCATCGGACTGACGTGGGCGGCGATCGCGTGGCTCGGCGGCCGGCGCCTTGACCTTGCGAGCGCGGTGCCGTTCGGCGCGGCACTGGCGCTGGCGCTTTTCACATTGCGGCTCATTTGAGAGCGCCGTCGTTGACGGGACGAAGGCGGGACCGCCATAGTGCGGCCTCGTGATGATCTGCCCCTCATTAAAACGGCTCCCTCACCCTCGTTATGGCGAGCGCGGCTTCACCCTCTTGGAGCTGCTGGTCGTGCTCGCGATCCTGGGCCTCCTGATCGGACTGGTTGCGCCGGCGGCGCTCCGACAGCTCGGCAGCGCCAAGCACAAAATCGCGGTTCAGGCAGTCGAGCGGCTCTCCGGCGTGCTCGACCTCTACAAGCTCGATGTCGGCGAATATCCCACGACCGAGGAGGGCCTACAGGCGCTGGTGACCGAGCCAAGCGGCGTCAGGAATTGGAACGGGCCTTATCTCAAGGGCGAAGGGGTACCGCTCGATCCGTGGGGCAGGCCTTATCATTACCGCCGGCCGAGCGAACGCCCCGGCCATGACTACGATCTCTATACGCTGGGTGCCGACGATAAGCCCGGAGGCACGGGCGAGGACGCGACCGTCTATAATCAATAGATCGCGCGACCAGGCCACAAACTAGTCACTTGTCCAATCGCGTGGGGACGCGTTGATTCTTCAAATGGCAGTCGCAATTCCCCACGTCCGGCATCGATCCTTCGTCTCGGAGGTCAAACAGCAGCTGCGGCACTATTGTCCGCAGCCGGTTCTGAATTGGCGCGAAGAGGTCTATTACCGCAAATACGGGGAGATCGAGTTGCATCTCGTCGAGTTCCTGTGTGATCGACGTCGCGATGCCATTGATGTCGGCGCTAACGAAGGTTGTTATGTCTATTGGCTGAGACGCTACGCCCGCCACGTTATGGCCTTCGAGCCGCAGCCGGCGCTCGCCGAAGCGCTCGTGAACAAATTCGGCGCTTCCATCACGGTTCGGAATCTGGCGTTGTCGCGAGAGGCGGGTAAGGCAATCCTGCGGATACCACAGATCGACGGAATTCTCGTTGAAGGTTGCGCCAGCCTGTCGCCCTCGGTAAACGCGGTCGCGCCAACACATCGTGATATCGAAGTGCGAACCGCGGCGCTCGATGAGATTTATCAGGGCGATGTCGGCTTCATGAAAATCGACGTCGAAGGGTTCGAAGATTCGGTGCTCGATGGCGCGGTCAAGACCATCGACCGCTGCCGCCCCAATCTCTTGATCGAGATCAACGATCTCATGTCGCCAGGCGGCATCGCACGCATATCAAAAGGGCTCGGCCGCTTCGGTTACCAGGGCTTTTACGTGCGTCCCAGGCGTCTGGTGCCGATCGAAATGTTTGACATAGAGACCATGCAGCGGCCTCAGGATCTGGCACCCCTCACGGCCGAACTCTCGGACCGCGAGCGCTTCCCGCTCTTCATCTATAATTTTCTGTTTCTTGCGGGCGACGGAGGCTCGAGGAGGCGGGCCAAGATCGACGCGCGTCTAGCCCGGCTTTAGGCATCGACTCGTTGATTGCCGTCCATAAGCGGGCGCCGACGGTCGGCCAGTCGAAACGGCCCTCGCACGCGCGCCAGGCCTCGTCCTGCAGCTCGTTCAGTCGCCCGACATCGTCGATCGTGTCGATCACGCCTTCGGTCAGCGAAGGGTGGTCGGGGAACAAGAGGATGCCGTTGCCGTGCTCGAGCGGCACGCCCGGTACCCCGCCTGCGATGCCGAGCATCGGCATCCGGTTGAAGACGTAATCGAGGGTCTTGAGCTTGAAGCCGCCAAAGCAATCGATCAGCACGGCAAGCCGGGCATTCTCGAAATAGGGCGTAATGTCCATGACCGGCCCGATCAGGCGCGTCGCATTCAAAGAGGCCTGAAGCCGTTTGAGATAAGCCGGATCGGCGCTGCCGACGACAAGCAGTTCGACGCCGGCGCTAGCGAAGGGAGCATCGGCGGCCGCAAGAAACCGCTCTAGGTCGCGCCGCTTGGCAATCCA
>JASHOB010000070.1 GCA_030041335.1 Alphaproteobacteria bacterium
GTCGGTATCGCCAATGCCGTGCGTGCCTATCTCGCCACCAAGACAGTGACCATCGCCGCGATGAGGAGTCTCGGCGCCTCGCGGCAAATTGTGTTCATGACCTATCTCATCCAAATTCTCATCCTGGCGATGCTCGGCACGATCGTTGGCGTGGTGCTCGGTGCCTTGATTCCGCTTCTGGCATTGCCGTTCATCCCGAGCGCCCTGGTGCCAACGCGGATTGGCATCTATCCGGCGCCCTTGGCACTGGCGGCGTTGTTCGGCCTGGTCACCGCCGTCGCGTTTTCGCTATGGCCGGTCGCCAGCGCCTGCGAGACCGAGCCGTCGCAATTGTTTCGCGCATCGATCGAGCCGCCGAGCGCGGCGCCGCCTTGGCCCTACCGCATTGCCACCGCCGTGGCGCTGCTGCTGCTCGCCGGCCTCGCGATTGCCAGCACCGACGACCGCGACATTGCCTTGTGGTTCCTCGCCGGTGCCGCGGGTTCGCTCCTGCTGTTCCGTCTCCTCGCCGTCGTGTTGATGGCGTTGGCACGGCGCATTCATCCACGCGGCACGGCGCCGAAACTCGGCCTCGGCAATCTCTATCGCCGCGGCGCGCCGACGGCGGGTATTGTCGCCTCGCTCGGCCTCGGCCTCGCGGTGCTGGTCGCGGTCGCGCTGATCGAGGCAAACGTTTTCCGCCTGCTCGAGGCCGAACTGCCGGAGCGCGCGCCGAGCTTTTTCTTCATCGATTTGCAGCCGGACGAGAAGCCTGCCTTCGACAAATTGCTGGCGGCGACGCCGGGCGTCGAGCGCAGCGACGCGATGCCGAGCCTGCGCGGCCGCATCGTCAAGCTCAACGGCGTGCCGGTGGAACAAATGCGCGTCGCCGACGATGCGCGCTGGACCTTGGAGACCGAGCGCGGCCTGACCTATGCAATGCGTTTGCCCCATGGTTCGCGCATTGTTGCCGGCGCATGGTGGCCCGCCGCTTATCGAGGCCCGCCGCAAGTCTCCATGGACGCCGGCATCGCGCGCGGCCTCGGCTTGAAGCTCGGCGACCGGCTCACGGTCGATGTGCTCGGCCGCGAAATGACCGCGCGTCTCACGTCGCTCCGCGCCATCGACTGGGCCTCGCTCGGCATCAATTTCGTCATGATATTTTCGCCCGGCTCGCTCGATGGCGTGCCGCAAACCTGGATCGAGACGGCGCGCGCGACGTCGGGCGCCATGCTGCCGCTCGAACGCGCCGTAGCCGCACAATTTCCCAATGTCTCGGCGATCGCGGTGCGCGACGTCTTGAGCCAGCTTGGCGGGGTGGTCGCCGCGGTGGCAATCGCGCTGCGCCTGACGGCGGCGGTGGCACTGATCGCGGGCATGCTGGTGCTGGCCGGCGCGGTCGCGGCCGGCCAGCGTCGCCGACGTTATCAGGCGGTGCTGTTGAAGGTGTTGGGCGCCACGCGCGGTACGGTGACGCGCGTCTTCCTCTATGAATTCGCCACCATGGGGCTGGTGACGGCGGCGATCGCTATCGTCATCGGCACCGTCGCCGCCAACTATGTGATGACCGAGGCAATGCAGGCCGATTTTGTCTTCGTGCCCGGGGTGGCGCTGGCATCGGGCTTGATCGGCACCGCCGTCACCCTGATGATCGGCTATGCCGGAACCTGGCGCGCGCTCGGCACAAAGCCCGCGCCTTATCTGGCGAACGAGTGAGGAATCATGGAAAGGATCATCGAGCGTATCGCAGCGGCGGGCGCCGTCAACCGACGCAGCGCCGACCATGCCAACCGCATGATCGTGGCGCCCGAGGATTTCGCGGCGATCTCGCCGTTCCTGGTACTGGTCGAGGATTGGTTCCGTGCCCCCGCCGGGTTTCCGACCCACCCCCATCGCGGCATCGAGACCGTGACCATCGTTCTCGACGGCGCGCTCGAGCACCGCGACCATACCGGCGGTCACGGCATTCTGCGCCAGAGTGATGTGCAATGGATGACGGCTGGGCATGGCGTGCTGCATAGCGAGCTGCCGCATCACGACGAAACCGCACACACGTTGCAACTTTGGCTCAACCTGCCGTCGCGGCGGAAAATGATTCCGGCCCGCTATGTCAATCAACGCGGCCCGTCGGTGCCGGTGATGACCGTGCCCGGCGCCGCGGTGCAGGTCTATGCCGGCAAACTCGGCAGCATAGAGACGCCCCATGGCAGCGATTGGCCGATGAGCCTCTTTGATATCCGCGCCGAGGATGGCGCGAGCCTCGTGCTCGAGATGCCGGGGCGCGATCGCGGATTTCTCTACGTGCTCGCGGGTGAGGCGACCGGCGGCGGCGGCGAGGCGCATCTCGCCACCGGCCACGTCGCTTGGTGCGAGCCGTCCGGCACGGCGGGCTACGACACGCTGCGCATGGTCGCGCGGACACCGGTCCGCGCCCTCCTCTTCTCCGGTCCGCCCATCGACGAGCCGGTCGTGGCGCGCGGCCCCTTCGTCATGACCAGCGACGCCGAGATCGCGGCCGCCTATGACGATTACCGCTCCGGCCGCTTCGTGGCTTAAGGCCGCTCGCCAGGGCCCAGCGCGGCGGAGAGTGCCACAGCCGCCTGCCCTTTCGTCGAGCCTCGAGAAGTGTTGGAGCCGCCGGCATTTGCGCCATGCCCCCGACCTGGCCGGCGGCAAGCGCGGGGGTTGCCTCGTTGTCATCGCGAGCCGCGGCGGCGTTCGGCAGCGGCTTTGATCGGGCTCCTGCCCCGGCCGTCAGCCGAAACCGCCACCGCCCGGCCCGACCCGCTATGCCGGAAAGCGTCCATCAGACGTTCATCTAAAGTTAATCCGGGGCCGAGGCCGGGTCATTGAATTCGCCGGTTTTTGCGATCATATTAGCGGCAGTTTTCCCAACCCTTCGAGGGTGACCATGTCTTACGATCAAGGCAACCGCTGGACCACGCGCACCACCGCGGTTCCGCAAGTCGATATCGATGTCGGCCTGCGCCAGTACATGCTGCGTGTCTACAATTACATGGCGGGTGGTCTGGCGCTGACCGGCCTCGTCGCGTTTTTCGCGGCGGCGAGCGGCATCTATGCCCAGCTCGCGCACACGCCGCTGATCTGGCTCATCGTACTGGCGCCGCTCGGGCTCGTGCTTTTCCTTCAGTTCCGGATTGCGAAGATGAGTCTCGGCGCCGCGCAGGCGACGTTCTGGATCTACGCCGGACTGGTGGGCCTGTCGCTGGGCTTCATCTTCCTGGTCTATACCAGCGCCAGCATCGCCCTCACCTTCTTCGTCTGCGCCGCGATGTTCGCCGCCATGAGCTTGTGGGGGTATACGACCAAGCGCGATCTGACCGGCATGGGCTCGTTCCTGTTCATGGGTCTGATCGGCATTATCGTCGCCGCCTTGGTGAACATGTTTCTTGCCTCCCCCGCCCTGCAGTTCGCGATTTCCGTCATCGGCGTGATCGTGTTCACGGGCCTTACCGCCTGGGATACGCAGCAGATCAAGGAAATGTACTGGGCGGGCGACGGCTCGGTCGTTGCCGGCAAGAAGGCGGTGATGGGTGCGCTGCGGCTCTACCTCGACTTCCTCAACCTGTTCCTGATGTTGCTGCAGTTTATGGGTGCACGCCGCAGCTGAGGGTGCCAGTCCACCAGTTTCGATGCCGCCCGCGGTGCTGCCGCGGGCGGTTTCGTTTTTGGCGCTCCATCGGCTTATAATTCAGGCTCATGACCGACACCGCAAAAACGCCGCCGCTGGCGCTCGGCACCGACGTTTCGGTCAGCCTGCGCAAGCTGGTTTTCATCCGCTGGGTTGCGATCGGCGGCCAGGTGGCGGCCGTGGTGTTCGCCGGCCTGATCATGGCTTTCCCGCTGCCGGTGTGGCCGGTGATGGCGGTGATCGCGACCTCGGCCGCGCTCAATGCCGCGACCAGCCTGTCGCGGCACGGCGCCGCGCGCTTGGGCGATCGCGAGGCCTCGCTCTATCTCGGCTATGACATGATCCAGCTCGGCCTTCTGCTTTATTTGACCGGCGGGCTGCAAAATCCGTTCGCGCTTCTGATGCTGGCGCCGGTGACGGTGGCTGCGACCATCTTATCGCTGCGCAGCGTTATCGGGCTTTCGGCGCTCACGGTGTTTGCCATCAGCCTTTTGGCCATCTTCCATTTGCCCCTGCCCTGGTACGAGCCCACGCCCGAGCCGAGCCTGGTTTATGTGCTTGGCGTGTGGACCGCGCTGGTGCTGTCGACGCTGTTCGTCGCGTTTTACGTCTGGAGTGTGTCCGAGGAAGCGCGGCGCCTGCGCGACGCTTTCGCCGCGACCCAACTGGCGCTGGCGCGCGAACAGCGTGTTTCCGCCTTGGGCGGCCTCGCGGCGGCGGCGGCACATCAGCTCGGCAGCCCGCTCGCCACCATCGCCGTCATCGCCAAGGAGCTGGTGCGAGACCTGCCGAAATCGAGCCCCCATGCCGAGGATGCCGCCTTGCTGCTGAGCCAGAGCGAGCGTTGCCGCACCATCCTCACCGATCTCGCACAGCATCGCGAAAGCGAAGGCGAGCCGCCGCAGCGGCTGCCGTTTTCCGCCCTGGTCGAGATCGCAGGCGAGACTTATCGCGCCAATGCCGACCAGCGCGGCATCCAGGTCATTCAAACCAATGCCGCGGCGCGCGGACCCAATGGCGAAGCGGTGCCGGAGCCGATCGTGACGCCCAGTCCCGAAATCATGCACGGGCTCGGCAACCTTATCCAGAACGCCACCCAATTTGCGGTGCGCGAAACCAGCATCACCGTGAGCTGGAGCGACGACAGCGCCGCCATCGATATCGTCGACGACGGACCCGGTTTTCCCCAACAGGTTCTCGCCCGCATCGGCGAACCCTATCTATCAGGTCGGACCTTCGAAACCGAATCCCATATGGGTTTGGGTATTTTTATCGCCCAGACGCTGCTGGAGCGAACCGGAGCGCATCTTACCTTCGTCAATGTCACGGAAGGCGGGGCGCAGGTCGTGGTGGAATGGCGGCGCGGCGTGCTCGAAGGCTCCGAGACGCCACCTTTGGCAATCGAGGTCGAGGCATGATTGACGATATGACGCTCCCGAACAATGCCGGCGCTCTGGCCGGCCTGCCCGACGAAGAGCGCACGCTGCTGATCGTCGACGACGACGCGCCGCTATGTCAGCGGTTGGCGCGCGCGATGGAACGCCGCGGGTTTATCGTCACCGCCGCCGAATCACTGAACGCCGGTATTGACGCCGCGACCCGCGCCGCACCCGCTTTCGCGGTTGTCGACCTGCGCCTTGGCGACGGCAGCGGGCTTGACGTCGTCAAGGCGCTGCGCAAGGCGCGGCCCTCGGCGCGCGTCGTGATCCTGACCGGCTACGGCAATATCGCGACCGCGGTTGCCGCCGTGAAAGTCGGCGCCCTCGATTATCTGCCGAAGCCCGCCGACGCCGATGCGGTCGAAGCGGCACTGTTGGCGACCGAGGCGTCACTGCCGCCGCCGCCCGCCGATCCGATGTCGGCCGACCGCGTGCGTTGGGAGCATATTCAGCGCGTCTTCGAGCAATGCGACCGCAACGTCTCGGAGACGGCGCGGCGACTTAAGATGCATCGCCGCACGTTGCAACGCATCCTGGGCAAGCACGCGCCGCGCGGTTAGTGATGGCCGATTAGCGGATGGCGCACACCTTGACCGAAGCACCGCCCCTTTGCCCTATCACGGGCGAGCCGGCGCGCTGGGTGCAATGGCTCCCGACGCGGAGCCTCAAATGGCTGTGGCGCATCGGGTTTGGTGTCGACATCGCGCGAATGGTTGTCGATCTGCCCCGGTTTGGCCTGTGGGAATCACCATCGGGATTGATGTTTTTCGATCCAGCCATCCCCGGTGATCGGCAATTTTACCAGGATCTATATGGCGCGTTCCGGATGCATGATCGGCTATCCGGTTTGGGGGTGGCGCGGCCGGATTTTGTCTACACGGCCCGGTATCTCAAACCCGGCATGAGGGTTCTCGATGTCGGTTGCGGCGAGGGTGGTCTCGAGCGGTCGCTGCCGGGTGTCGACTATTGGGGACTCGACCTCAACTTCGGCGGACGGCGCCCCCGGATTCTGGCGGAGACGATCGAGCAGCACGCGGAGCGCCTGCCCGATCATTACGACGCGGTATGCGCCTTTCAAGTAGCCGAGCATGTCGCCGATCCGGTCGGCTTTACCGCGACCATGGTGCAGGCATTGAAGCCCGGGGGCTTGCTGATTTTGAGCATGCCCTTATGGCCGGCGCCGGTCACGGCGATTCCCAATTACCTTTTGAACGCGCCGCCACATCATTTGAGCTGGTGGAACGAGCGATCGTTGCGGGCGCTGTGCGACCGGCTGGGTCTCACCTGCCGCGAGATCTGGCCGGTGCCGGCAGGAAGCCATAACGGCGTCGTTTACTGGATGGGCCGTTTCGCACCGCAAATCGGCGGCGGCAAGTATTTCCGGTGGCGCTACCGGTGGCATTTTGCGTTGTTGTGGACTTACTTCCTGGGGTCGGTTGCCGACAGGCTATTGACGCTGCCGCGCGACAGCTGCGGTTCGGAGATCCTGCTGGTGGCCCAAAAGCGCTAGCGCTATTGGGCCAGCTTGTTGTCGATCGGAGACTCGAAATTGTTCCTCGTCGAACCAAAGACGAACAGAATGACTTTCTTGTCGTGTTTGGCTAGGCCGGTGACCGAACCGGTGCTGCTCCTGAGCGTGCCGTCGCGCGCGCCATAGCTGGTCGCGGCGAGCTGGGCGACGCCCTTTTGTGAATCCCAGCTAAAGAGCGCGATTTCCGGGGTCTCGATGGTGCCGGCCAACGGGACCGGAAGGCCCATCGCCGGAACGCCAATGAGAATCTTGTGGGAATTGGTCGCCAACGCGCTCGAGCGCAGCGCCAGGATGACGTCGGCCGATTTGGCGTCGGGCATGATCGCCACACCCTGCAGCAACAGCCGGTCCTCGATCACGGCGGTGGCATATTTCGCGTCGTCGCCGTTGGCGGCGGTGAAATTATGCACATCGACAAAGACGCGCGTGCCGGCCGGCAGCATGAAGTGCAATTGATCGATAGCGCGGTCGGCTGCCGAAGAAATCAGCAATTGTTCGGTGGCGGTGCGCGGCGGATTGGTGACGCGGTTGAAGATACAGCCGCCGAGCGGCAGGAGGATGAGGAACAGAATCGCAACACGCATCTGATGCCATCCGCTTGAGGCGGGACCTGCCCTTAGAACAGGCGCCGGCTCGGGACGGTTCCACTATGGCTCGACGGCGGCGTTGAACTGGGGATCGAGAAATTGGTTGAGGCGATGGCCCGCCAACAGCGCGAACCTTAGCAGGAGGGCGCGGCGCCGCGGCGCCGGGAGTAGCAACAGCGGCGCTTCGCGCAACAATGCCGCGCCCCAGGCATCGGCGCGGATCAAACCGCAATCGGCGGGAATGAGTGCCTCATCAAATTGGGCCGCAACCGCGAAATAGAGCCGGTCGCAGTAGTGGCGATATTCGTGCCATTTCCGATCGGCGCGAAAATCCGCGGGCGACGATTTGATCTCGACGATGCGAATCTCGCCAGCGCCGCCGAGCGCCAAAATATCGGCGCGCCGGCCATTACCCAGCGTCACCTCTGTCAGCGTGGCGAAGCCTTGTTGTGCCAGCAGTCGCGTGGTGCCGCGACACAAGCCTCGGGTAAAATCGCGCGCGTCCGACATGGTCCTTCCCGCCGCAAATGCCGCACTGGCGCGGCGGACCAAATGGCATTATTCCCTTGGCTCGCGGCGGATGCCACAACCAACCATGGTGCCGGCCATGATGCGTTTTCTGGTCAGCGGTCTGTTCCTGCTCGTGTGCGCGGCGTCGGCGTCGGCGCAAACCATGCCCGCTCAAGTCAAACCCGGCGATCGCTGGGTCTATGACAGTGTCAGCGGCAAGCGCAGCCTCAGGGTCGACAGCGTCTCCGGCGACGGCACCATCGACGCCACGGTCGACGCCCCTGGTCTTTCCGGTTTGGCGATGAAATACACCCAGAATTGGAACGTCCTGATGGCGCCCGTCTTGATGCTCGGCAACGTCCGGTATCAGCGCTACAGCCCGCCTGTCTGTCTCATGCCGGCGCCGCCTTGGAACGCCGGGCAGAGCTGGTCCTGCGACTCGAGCTGGAGCGACGGCACCTACTCCGGCACGGTCCATGTCGTGGGCAAGCTCGAGTCGACGGAAAAAATTTCGGTGCCGGCCGGCACCTTCGACGCGCTTCATGTCCGTCTCAACGTCGGCGGCACCGAAGTCGATTGCTGGTACGCGCCGCAGGTCGCGAGCTGGGCGCAATGCAAATCGAAGCTCCCCGACTACAACTACACACTGACATCCTATTCGGTTCAGTGACGGCAAGATGGATGAGACGGAAAATCAATTTCGCGCGGCACGGCTCGAAAAGCTGACGGCGCTGCGCCGCCTCGGCATCGAACCCTATCCCTATTCCTTCCCGGTTACCGCCACGGCAGCGGCGCTCGACGACAAATATCGGGAGCTCGCCGCCGGGGCAACGACGGAGGATATCGTTGCGATCGCAGGCCGCGTCCGTGCCATGCGCAACAACGGGATGTTCGTCGATCTGTACGACGCCACCGGCAAGATTCAAGTCTTTAACCACGCCGATTATCTCCCGGCCGAGCAGCTCCAGCTGCTGAAGCTTTTGGATATCGGCGACATTATCGGCGTCAACGGCAAGGTGCGGCGTACACCCAGAGGCGAGCTCACGGTCAATGCGACGCGGCTGACGCTGCTGACCAAATCGCTCCTGCCGCTGCCGGAGAAATATCACGGGCTCGCCGATATTGAGACACGCTACCGCCAGCGGTATCTCGATCTGATCATGAGCGCCGCCAGCCGCGACGCGCTGCGGAACCGCGGCCGCATCGTTGCCACGATCCGGCGCCTTTTGACCGCGCGCGGCTTTCTCGAGGTCGAGACGCCGATGCTGCAGGCGATCCCGGGCGGCGCCGCAGCCAAGCCCTTTATCACCCACCATCACACGCTCGATATCGATCTCTATTTGCGCATCTCGCCCGAACTGTACCTGAAGCGGCTCCTGGTCGGAGGCATCAGCGATCGCGTGTTCGAGATCAACCGCAATTTCCGCAACGAAGGAATATCGCCGCGCCACAATCCGGAATTCACGCTGTTGGAGCTCTATCAAGCCTATGTCGACTACTACGCCATGATGGAGCTGACGGAGCTGCTCGTCGCCGAGACGGCCCGTGAGGTCTGCGGCGGCACGCGCATCACCTATCAGACCCAGGCCATCGACCTGACACCACCCTGGAACCGCCGGTCCATGGCGGATCTGGTGCTGGAACATACCGGCATCGACTTCCTCGCCATCCAATCCCCCGCCACGGCGCGGAGCGAGGCGCGGCGGCTCGGCATCGAGGTTCCCGATGCCGCGACGTGGGGTCACGCCCTCTATGCCGTGTTCGAGGCGCGCGTCGAGGCGACGCTGATCCAACCGATCCATGTCACCGGATTCCCGCGCGACATCTCGCCCCTGACCAAGGCGGACCGCAGCGATCCGCGGCTCACCGAGCGGTTCGAGACCTTCATTCATGGCGGCGAATACGCCAATGCGTATTCGGAGCTGAACGACCCGCTCGATCAGCTCGCGCGCTTCGAGGCGCAAATGCGCGAACGCGCGCTCGGCGACGAGGAGGCGCAGCGTCTCGACAAGGATTTCCTCACCGCGCTCGAATATGGCATGCCGCCAGCGGGTGGCTTAGGCATCGGCATTGACCGTCTGGTGATGCTGCTGACCGACAGCGCCTCGATCCGCGACGTTATCGCCTTTCCGACGCTGCGGCCGCGCAGCTAACGCCGCCGATAGATCACCAGGTGATAGGCCGCGAGCCCGCAACAGGCGAGCAGCGCGAGCATGCCGGCGAGCGGGAGCGCGGTGCCATTGTAAAGCGCGTTGACGATGTAGCCGGTGACGGCGCCCGATCCCATTTGCACGGCGCCGAGAAGCGCGGCCGCCAGTCCCGCCATGTAGGGCAGCGGCTCCATCGCGGCCGCGATGGCATTGGGCATGACCAGCCCCTGACTGAAACTATAGGCCATCACCGGCAGCATGAAGATCAGCGGGCTGGGCTCCTTGAACAACGCAAAGGCCAGCAAGAGGCAGCCTGCGCTGGCCTGCACGAACAACCCGAGGCGCAGAATGCGATCGGGTAAGAGGCGGCGTACCAGCCGGCGATTGAACGACGCACCGAAGATCAGCCCGGTCGCAGCCAGCGCAAAATAAAAGCCGAAACGGGTGGGCGGGACATGGAAGACATCGGTCATGACAAAGGGAATGCCCGAAAGGAAGGCCAGGAGGCCGCCCTGGATGAAGCCATTGATGAGCGCATAGCCGGCGCAGATGCGGTTGCCGAAGAAGGTCAGGAAATTGGTGATGAGGCGCGCCGGATGCGCCGCTTGCGGATCGGGGAGCGTCAACGATTCGGCAAAGCCCCGCCACACGACCACGGTCAAAATCGCGCCGAACAGCGCCAGGAAGAAAAAAATCCCGCGCCAACTCGCGAACGACAGCACCAGGCTGCCGATGATCGGGGCCGCGACCAGGGCGAAGCCCATCGCGAGCTGCACCGAGGACAGCATGTGCGATGCGCGCGGGCCGCCGTGGTAGTCGCGGATAACAGCGCGGCTCATGCTCGGGCCCACCGCCGCCGAGAGGGCCTGGACGAAACGCAGCACGATCAGCGCATCGATGCCGCGGGCAAGCATGCAGCCCAGTCCCGACAAGGTGTAGACCGAGAGGCCGATCAGCAGCATCGGCCGCCTGCCAAAGCGGTCCGACAGCGGTCCCGAGAGAATCTGGCCGAAGGCGTAGCCGAACATAAAAAGGCTCAAGGTGAGCTGCACTTGGTCGGGGCTGGCGGCGAATTCGCGGCCAATCGAAGGCATCGCGGGCAGCGAAGTGTCGACCGCCAGTGCCGTCATCGCGTTCATGGCCGCGAGCATGAACACAAACCAACGAGAGGTGGGGGAGATCATCGGCGCGCGATCTTAGCGGACTTTGGCCTCGGTCGTGCAAAATGGGAAATGGCGGGCCGCGGCGCGATCGCGCTCCCCGGCTATGGCCGGCAACGGTAAATGTCGCCCGGCTTACGGATTCTCGAGGCTCAGCGTGCCGCGGTCGTAGTCATAGGCAAACAATTCGGCATAGCGGCCCCAATTGATTACCGTCTCGAGCACGCGCTGCGCCTCTTCTTCGGAGAGATGGTCTTCGAGCTCGGCGAGAAAGCGGGTTTCGGGCGCGGTGTGGCCGGGGCGCTCGTCGAGCACTTTGCGGATATGCGCGACGAGCGGAACATTTTTGACGATCTGGTCGGCGAAGATTTGCTTACGGTGCTGCAGGTCGGCCTCGGCAAAGGCCTGCCCGCATGGCGTCGCGTCGATATCGCCGCCCGAGGCG
This sequence comes from Alphaproteobacteria bacterium, assembly GCA_030041335.1. Classification (GTDB taxonomy): domain Bacteria; phylum Pseudomonadota; class Alphaproteobacteria; order ATCC43930; family CGMCC-115725; genus JAATGI01. The sequence continues at coordinate 11,454 of JASHOB010000070.1, forward strand.
TTGCCGAATCCCAAGAGCTGCATTGCTTCGACCAGGCCGAACATATCTTCGTCGCTGATTTGCGTGTCTTCGGCGATGTGCGGGAGATCGGCGCGCCCCGAGTATGGCGGATAGCACAGCGCCTCGATCAAGCCGATGAGCTGCTGGATCGACGCGCTCGGCAGGCGATAACCGATTCCGGCATCGGGGGCGCCGACCTCGCCGCGCGCACGGCGTCCCACCACGCCCTGCGGCGTCGTCGTCAACAGGCCATAGACCTGGTCGACGATCTGGCGGAAGCCCGGCGATGCCCAATCGCGTGGCCGCACCAGCGTATCGGGAATCTCGGCACGGATGCAGCCCGGATCGGAGCCGAAGACGACGATCCGGTCGGCCATCTCCACGGCTTCTTCGATATTGTGCGAGACCAGGATGATGCCCTTGGTCGGCACGCGCTGCTCGACCCACAGGTCCGACAGATCGCCGCGCAGGGTTTCAGCGGTCAGCACGTCGAGCGCCGAAAACGGCTCGTCGAGCAACAGGATATCCGGATTGACGACGAGGGCGCGGGCAAAGCCGACGCGCTGGCGCATGCCGCCCGACAATTCTTTGGGATAGGCCGATTCGAAACCGTCGAGCCCGATGACATCGATGGCTTTGAGCGCACGCACGCGACGCTCGTCGCGCGAGACGCCTTGGGCTTCGAGGCCGAGCTCGACATTGCCCAACACGGTGAGCCATGGGAACAGGGCGAAGGTTTGGAACACCATCGTGATGCCGGCGGCGGGCGCGGTTATTTCTTGCCCGCGATAGACCACTCTGCCTTCCGACGGGGGCGTCAGACCCGCCAACACCCGCAAAAAAGTCGACTTGCCCGAACCCGACTTGCCGAGAATCGCGACGATTTCGCCTTCCTTGAGGCGAAAATCGATGCGGTCCAGCACCAGCCGCCCCGAATGGTCGGGCGTTTGATAGGTCTTGGTCACGCCTTCCGCCGCTATCAAGAAACCATTTTCAGCCATGGGCGCGGATCCCTTCGTTTTTTCCAGTCAAAGCGGAGCTGTTCCGCGGCAACATCAAACCGAGCGACAGCAACATCGGTGGACAATGACGCTGAAGCCGGACGCGACACCGGCGCCGACCCGATGAACGAGCAAGCGGCGATCGGCAATCCCCATCGGTCGGCCATCGCTCCCTTCTCGACATCCTGAAAGGCCGGCGAGAAATAGCGCGATCCTCGGTCGAGCGAAAGCACCCGGTTTTGCGACCGCGCTATTTTGTTTGTGTCATCGGATAGTTACGAGGCGGTGACAGGCCGCAGAATTATTGGCCGAGAACCTGCCCGATTTTCATGGCGATATCCATCGGCCCTTCGATCTTCAGCCGCCCGGTCATATAGGCCATGGTGCCATCGAGCGTGCCAGCCGCCAGCTCCTCCAGATCGGCGAGGCTAAGGATCAGCGTCACCTCGGCGTCGCCTGCCCCATTGGTGATGCTTGGTACTGTGCCGGTACCGTCCCAAAAGATGGTTCCGTCGCCGCCGAGATCGAAGCGTACGGTGTGACCCAGCGGAGCAGCCGCTGTCGCCTTGGCGCGCAGCCCTTCGGTCGCCGATTCCAGTGACATGAGATCCCTCTGTTGATCGAGACAGCGTTTTGCCACGCTAACAAATCGTCCGGATTAAAGGGTTTGGCAAGCGCTTCCGTGGTGCCGGTGCCCCGGCACCACCGTTTTTTCGCCGCTCCGGAAGACGTCGGTGATGATGAGATAGGCACCGTCCGTTTAGCGGGTCTTCAGAGGCCTATCGTTGGTGCCGGCCGCCTCGAGGCTTCCGCGCGACGCCAAGCGCGACCACGGGAAGGCCGAGCGCCCGCGGGTCGTCATGACGGGCGTTCTCCCCCTTCCGCTCCTGCGAATTGCCCGGGCTGCCACGCCTCGTTATGGTAGGTTGGTGAGGCGTCCTTGAACATCCCGCCACTGCCCTTCCTCAGGCCACGATTCGCGCCCCGATGAACGAGATCGAGCAGCTGATACAGCTTCTCGCGAAATTGCCGGGGCTAGGTCCGCGTTCAGCGCGCCGCGCCGTCCTCTACCTGATGAAACGACGGGAAAGCGTTTTGACCCCGCTGGCGCAGGCGCTGACGGACGCGGCGACGGCGGTGCGCGCGTGCAGCCGGTGCGGGAATTTGGATACGGCCGACCCTTGCGCTATTTGCACCGACCCGCGCCGCGACGGTACGCGTCTCTGTGTCGTCGAGGAAGTCGCCGACCTCTGGGCAATCGAGCGCAGCGGCGCCTTTCCCGGGCGCTATCACGTTCTGGGCGGCAATCTTTCGGCGCTCGACGGCGTCGGACCTGAAGAACTTCGCATCGAGCCGATGATCGCGCGGATCGCGCGCGAGCGCGTTACCGAAGTGATTCTGGCGCTCAGTGCCACCGTTGAAGGGCAGACCACGGCGCATTATCTCGCGGACCGGCTCGCCGCCACAGGCGTTGCGGTGACGCGTCTTGCCCAGGGCGTGCCCATGGGGGGCGAGCTCGACTATCTTGACGAAGGCACGCTCTCGGCCGCCCTCGCCGCGCGCCGCCCGTTTTCGCCCTGACATGATGGCAGGCGATGGCGAGAGCCTGAGAATGCCGGCGCGAGCGAGGGTGCCGCGGTCAAAATTGGCGCGGGCGGCAATTATCGGTTGGGGACCATCGCGACCGCCACGGCAGTAATCCGTCCGCCTGTGAAAATGTTCGTCCGTTCCCGGCCGGGCCATTTCTCAATTCTCACCGCGATCGAAACGGGAGGGGCGACATGGCGAGCGAGCAATCGCTGGCCCGATTGCCGGTTGCAGCTTTGCCGCCAAACTCGCCTCATACGGCATTCCTGCAGCGCGCCGCTACTCGCTCTCTGCCGCGCCGACGGTCTCGTGCCGCAAGGCGGCTACGGGATTGCTGGTGCGCGATGCAGATAGTACCGTGCGCAGCCATAGGGGCATCTAACTCCGGAATACGACATGCGCCTCGTCGGGCGTTCCCGCGGTGGTCAAGTAGACCGCCAAGATGACTTGGCCGCACACCACGACCCCGCCGATGCGAGCGGCGTGTCACGCGTTGCCACAGTCGCTCGACCACCAACACGCACGAGGCGTTGGCTTGGCGCGGGCCTCAGGTTGTACGTCGTGCTCCTGGCGGCCGGTCTTGTCGTGGTGGTCAGCCGAGAATGGGATCAGTGGGTTGGATCGGCGACCTACCAGACCACCGACGACGCCTACCTGCAGGCCGATAGCACACCTCTCGCGGCGGAGGTTCCGGGCTATGTCCACCGGGTCCTCGTCGAGGATTATCAGACCGTAAAGGCCGGCGATACGCTGGTTGAGATTGAAGACGACGACTACCGGGCGCGGGTGGCGCAAGCCGAGGCGAACGTGGCAGCCGCGCGCGCTGCGATTGAAACGATCGTGCAGCAGCAGACATTGCAACAGGCCCTTATCGAGGAGGCCGAAGCGACCATCAAGGCGACCGAAGCGGACTTGACACGTTATCGTCTGGACCGCACGCGCCAGGAGGCTCTGCTGCGGTCGAACGTCAGCTCGCGCCAGATCACCGAGCAGGCGGTCGACAATGCGGAGCGAACCGAGGCCACTCTTGGTCTCAATCGCGCGCAATTGGAGGCACAGCGCCAGCAAAAAAAAGTATTGGACAGCCAGGAACAGGCGGCGCGTGCGGCCCTCGCTGCGCAAATAGCGGCGCTCGATCTGGCTGAAATCAATCTCGGCCGGACCCGGATCAGGGCGCCCGTCGACGGCATGGTTGGCAGGAGGCAGGTTCAGGTCGGCCAGTATCTCAACGTCGGCACGCAGGTGATCTCGATCGTGCCACTGCCCAATGTTTACGTAATCGCGAACTACAAGGAAACGCAGTTGACGCGAATTCGCACCGGTCAGAGCGCAAGCGTGACCGTCGATACGTTTCCGGGTGCCGTGCTGACCGGCCACGTCGACAGCTGGTCTCCGGCATCGGGCGCGGAGTTCTCGCTATTGCCGCCCGATAACGCCACCGGGAACTTCACAAAAGTCGTGCAGCGAATACCGGTAAAAATTGTGCTCGATCGAGATCCGGCCATCAGCGGTTTGCTTCGCCCGGGAATGTCGGTGATCGCGACCATCGACACGGATTCTATACCGGCAAGTTCAGTCGATCACAAATGATCGGGCAAGGATCGCTGACACCGTCACCGCGCTCACACTCGCTTTGCCATCCGGATGACAACGCGGCGCAGGTGCGGCCGCCGATCAGCACCAGGCCCCTTGTCGGCACGATCGCGGTACTTCTGGGTTCGGTCATATCGACACTCGACAACCGCATCACCTCATTCGGCCTCGCCGACGTGGAGGGCGCGGTTCATGCCGGCTTCGACGAGGGCGCTTGGATTACGACCGCTTTCACGGTCGGTCAAATGTTGGTGGGGCCTGCATCGGCGTGGCTGGGCGTGGTCTTCGGCCCGCGGCGAGTGCTGATGTTTGGTGCTGCCGTCTTTGCCATTTCCAACCTGCTGCTACCACTATCGCCAAACCTGCGGTTTGTTCTCGCATTCCAGCTCATCAGTGGCCTGTCGTCGGGAACCTTCATTCCCCTTACGATCGGCTTTGTGGTGCAGAACCTGCCGGCCCGACTAGTGGTCTATGGCATCAGCGCCTATGCCATGAACCTCGAACTGTCGCTCAACATCGCATCGTCGATCGAGGGGTGGTTCACCGACAACTGGTCATGGCCGTGGATCTTCTGGGACACCGCCCTGCTCGCGCCCTTGATGCTGGTTTGTATTCATTTCGGCATGCCGCGACAGGCGTCCAATAAGGAACTCCTTAAGACCACGGACTGGGCGGGGATTCTGTTCGCGAGCCTGGGATTGAGCCTTGTCTATGCTGCTCTCGATCAAGGCAACCGCCTCGATTGGCTGAATTCCGGCCTGATCACCGGGCTGCTGCTGGCCGGCGTGATTCTCATCATCGCCTTTGTCGCTCACGAGCTGACGCATGATCGGCCGTGGATCAACTTGCGATTCGCAGCCAGTGGCAACATCCCTTTGTTGGGCCTCTACATCTCCTTTTTCCGCTTCATCAGCCTGTCGACCTCCTACATCATTCCTCAGTATCTGGCGACCGTTCAGAACTATCGGGCATTGGAAATCGGCAGCGTCTTGATTTGGATTGCGATGCCGCAGTTCTTGCTGGCGCCGATCATTGCGACAATCCTTCGCTTCGTTGATGCCCGGATTACGCTGGCGCTAGGGTTCTGCCTCATCGGGCTGGCTTGTCTTCTGGGCGGCCAGCTAACCGACCAATGGGCGGTCGGCGATTTTCTCCCGTCTTTGATCATCCAGGCGGTTGGTCAATCATTTGGGCTCACCTCGGTCGTCTGGTTTGCGATAAAGCATCTACAGCCGACCGAGGCCCTCACCTTCGGCGCGGTATTGCAAACCGGCCGGCTCTTTGGCGCAGAACTTGGCCTGGCATTTGTTCAAACGGTCGTTCGTACTCGCGAGCAGACCTATTCGAACCTGGTCGGCCTGCACGTCGTCACCGGTGCTAACTCGGTGGTGACGCGACTTGAGGAGTACGGCGCCGCGGTGTTTGGACGTTCGATCGGCGAAGCCGCCGCTCAGGCGCGCGCCATTGCGCTCCTCGCCCAGACGCTGCGCAGGCAAGCCTACGTCTTGGCCTACATCGACGCGTTTATGATCATGGGGGTTGGTGTGATTGTTGGCCTCGTTCTTATGATTTTCCTTCGCAATCCCCCGGCCGGTCCCGCTCCCGGGGAGCAGCGGCTCAGCAGCTAAGAGCGCCCCGTTCAAGAACGGGCTGAGGCGCACCCCGATCGAAGAGACGGCAAGCCAAACATTAGGCCGCACCGGCGCTTCGGTGGTCGGACATCGGGGAGCCTCTCGCGGCTACCTGCTCGCGGATCCGATGACGGGCAGCCGCCCCCTCACCCATCGGCCGGCAACGCCTAATTCCTCGGCGAATAGGCCGCCTCGCGCAGTTCGCCGTTATCGGGAGCGGCAACGCCTTGAGGAGGCACCGCCTGCACCGACATTAGGCCGGGCGCGGGCGTCGGGGCCGGCACCGGCATTTCAGGCTGCACACCGGGTACCACATCAGTACCATTGCCGCCGCAATCTCCGGATTGATGCTTGACCGCATGCGGCCTGCCGTTCGGCCCCGGCGAAATCGTTATACTCCGCGAGCACATGCCGTTGGGGCCAAGCACTTCCGAGAAACTGTAGCTCTGGGTCCCAGGCGGCAGGTCGCGTGTGTCGATGCGCCACATCGCATTGCCGGGCGACTGGGCCAGCATCGCCCCAGCCTGTTGCAGCATGGCGTTCGCCTCGCGGTCCATCGCGGCTGCGATTTGTTGGAATTGGGCAAATACCGGATCACCAGCGCCCCAGAACGGCCCGAGGCCACTGTCGAGTGTGGTCACCGGCACGATCTCAACCCTCGGCGGAACATTGCCGGTATATTCAATTTGTTCGACAACCCCGTCGGGCAGCCGGATGGTCATGTGGTGGACGGTTTGTGCCGAGACCGCGCTTGCGAAAGCGAGCGAGCCGACGCCGGCAAGAAGGAGAGTAGTCAGGGAGCGCATGACGACCTCATTCGAGCGAACCTGTCAATTGTCTTTGGTATAGCGCGGCGCTGTCGAAAGCGCAGGTTAAAACGGCTTTATTCGTTGGCAGCCCACCGGCGGGCTGACCTGGCCGCGGACCGTCATGTCGATACGGCTGAGAGAACGGGGGTGCCCCGATTTCATGACGGAGAGCGCGGCGCAAAGCGAACCTCCGGTGCCGGCCTCGAGACCACCCGACCAAAAAGGGCGGCATTGCGGCGCCGGGATGAACGTTATTTCATATCATTGGCGAGGCGGATTCATCTTCCCGGGTGGATGATGTCGGCAATGGGCTTCTCGCGCCCGATTGTCCTTGGAGAGGAACGATGAACCGACTTCTATTGCTCGCGACTGCGGCGACCGTCGCCTTGACCGGAGCGGCCTTCGCGCAAACCAATGGCACCCCCGGCACTGCGCCAAAGCCGGCGGCAACTGCGACCGCTCCGGTGCCGACATCGCCGCCCGTCAGTCCTAGGGCTAAGGCCGCGCCCGCCCAGGCAACCATGGCCCAACCGGCGCAAAGCACGACCGTCAAGTCCGCGCCCGAGGCCACGACGGGAAAGAATACCGCCATGAGGCCGGTCAAGAGCGCGCGCACGGAACGGCGGCGCCGGCACGGCGCGATGAGGCCGACCATGGCGGCAGAACGCCTCGTCGACCGCGAGACCAGCGCCTTGAACGTGCTCGAAGCCAAGGGTTACGGCGGCAACTACACTGATTTTCAACGCGACGGCAGCAATTATTCGGCCATGGTGACGCACAACGGCAAGCAGCAGAAAGTAATCATCGATCCGGATGCGGGCACCGTCACTCGCTGAACCATCTGGTGTTGGCGTCCGCACCGGCTTCGCGCCGCCACCCAGTGTGGCGGCGCGAGCCGCGACACCGGCGCCAATGCCGCAAGAATACTTCAGCATATTCCCAAGGTTGGTGCCGGTGAAGGGACTCGAACCCCCACTCCCTTGCGGGAAACGGATTTTCGCACCACTTCGGCTTTCGCCGCCCCAAAGGTTCGTGGTCCGGACTGTCCCTTCACCGTGCCGGCCGAAACCGGTTTAGGTGCTGCCCGTCCAGTCTCTACGCCTTCCCGATTTCTCGGGCTTGGCTCGGGATTAGCAGCAGCCTGACTGTCAGCCTTCCCCGACTTTGGGCAGTTCTACTCCCGGCGTTTCCGCCGAGGCACTCAATTTGCTTTTGAGTCCGTCGCGTCTACCATTCCGCCACACCGGCACGGGCCGCGTGGTTAGCACATTCAGCGCGTGATCGCCACATTGAGAATTGCCGTCTTGCCGCCCGCGACGGCCGCGAGCGCTTCGGCCAGAGCTGCCGACAGCGCCTCCTGGTGTTCGACCTTGCGGCCGTACCCGCCGAACGGCTTCGCGAACTCGGCGTAGTCAGGACCGGCTATGTCGACGCCATAGAACAAGTCTGCGTTGACCGAAACGCCCGCGGGATAGTGGTGAACATGGCCGTGCTTCATCGCCTGGTAGCGACCGTTGTTGAAGACAACGGTCAGCAGCGGCAGCTCGTGTGCCTTGGCGGCGCCGAGCGCCTGGACGATCGGGTTGTAGAGGAAACCACCATCGCCGGTGACCAGCACCACCGGCCGGTGGCGCGCCGCGAGCTTGACTCCGAGCGCGGTGCCGAGTCCCTGGCCCAAACCACCGAAGATGCGAAAATAGCTCTGTGGCGCCGTGTAGTCGAGGTGTCGGCGCACGATCGGATGATGGGTTATGGTTTCGTCGACGATGATCGCGTCGGCGGGCAGCGCTTCGGCCAGCGCGGCGCACAGCGCGACCGGATCGATTGCGGCCGTCGCGCGCGCCGTCTCGACTTCGGCCCGCCGCGTCGCAAGATAAGTCTGGTGGGCACGGAGCCAGCGCTGGCGCCGGGCCGCATCGTCCGCTTTCGGCAGGGCGGCGGCCAACAGCGTCAACGACGCGGCGATATCGCCTTCAAGGTAATGATCGGCGTGCAGGTTTTGATAGACCATGTGGGTCTTGAGCGGATTGTCGTGGATCGCGACGATGGCGCCTTTGGTCGGACGGCGGTGAGGCGGATACCAGGGCGCGCGTCCGCCGACGAGCAGCACGAGATCGCTCTCGCTCACGGCGTCATATTCGCCGATGCCGAGCCAGAGCGGGTGGTTGGTCGGGAAATTGGCGAAGGAAGCATTGATGCCGCCGATGACCGGAATGATCCCCTGTTCGGCGAGGGCGACCAGCGCGGCAAAGGCGGCGGGGTCGCGCCCGGCGGTTTCGGCGACAATGACCGGATTGCGCGCTTGGCGCAGGAGGCGGGCGATCTTTGCGATCTCGTCGGCATGGGGCTGTCGCCGAGGTGCCGCCGGCACGTGCCGGGCGTCAGGCGCCGGCGTCCAGCGGTGCAGCATGTGCTCGAGCGGCACATTGAGATAGACCGGTCCCAAAGGCGGGCGGGCCGCCAGCTCCCCGGCGCGGACGATGCTCTCATGCAAGGTGAACGGGCTGGCGACCGCACGCGCAAACTTAACCATGGGCTCGACCAGCCGCTCCGGCCCGCCGACGCTTAACCCGCCATACCATTGCGGCTCAATGGCGAGATCGGGATCTTCGCCGAGACTGACCGATTCGCCCGACAACACCACCATCGGCACTTCGCCCTGGAAGGCGCTCAGGATCCCCATCGCGCCATGAAGCAGGCCGACCCCGGCATGAAGCAGTACGGCCTGTGGCCGTCCTGTCACCAGCGTGTATCCCGACGCCATATTGACAGCGAGATTCTCGTGCCAAGTCTCTACGAAGCACGGCCCCCGCGTGCCGCTCACTTTCTGCCGCGCCAGCGCCTCCCAGACCGGACCCCACTCCGAGCCGGGCGACGACACGATATAGTCCATGTCGAGGCGACGGAATGCTTCCACGACCGCTTCGCCGCCGTCCAGTTCGTTGCTCTGATCAGCCATGCCCGCCTCCTGATGTGTTGCCTCGACTGCCGGCGCGCATCGCTACTTTTGGGCGGCGGCGGGCCTGAGCAAAATAGATCTTAATGGTTTGGTCGCAAACCAATCGAAATGCAACCCATCGCGACTTGCGCCGCGACCGGGCCCCGCCTATGAAAAGCGATAACGGTAGGAGTAAGGCATTGCGGTATTTCGAGGATTTTGCCGTCGGCGATGTCTACGAGCTGGGCTCGCGGTCTTTGACCCAAGAGCAGATCATCGCCTTTGCCCGTGAATACGACCCTCAGCCCTTCCATGTCGATCCGGAGGCCGCGAAAAGCGGCCCGTTCGGAACATTGATTGCCAGCGGCTGGCAGACCGTCGGCGTTTTCATGTCGTTGCTGGTCAATGGCCTGGTCAACGATACCGTCAGCCTTGGCTCGCCCGGCATCGAAGGCATCCAGTGGCTCAAGCCGGTGAGGGCGGGCGACCGGCTGACGGGGCGGGTCCGCATCTACGAGTCGACGCCATCGAAGAGCCGGAGCGACCGGGGCATCCTCAAGACCGAAGGACAATTGACCAACCAGAGCGGCGAATTGGTGATGACAATCCGCGCCGTCAATTTTTTCGGCCGCCGGCCGGCGCCAAACCGGTAGGTCGATGCTGCGCCCGGTTTATGATTGGATGATGCGGCTGGCGGCGAGCAAAAACGCGGTCGTGGCCCTCGCTTGCGTCGCCTTCATTGAAAGCTCGCTATTCCCAATTCCGCCCGATCTGATGCTGATCCCGATGGTGATGGCGGCGCGGCAACAGGCGTGGCGCTACGCCGCGATCGCCACCCTCGCCTCGGTCGCAGGAGGATTCCTGGGATATGCTATCGGCTATTATCTGTTTGCGGTGCTTGGCCGTCCGGTCCTGGAATTTTATGGCGCCATGGCGCACTACCGGGCGATGCAGGCCGCCTACGCCCATTGGGGCGCGTGGCTTATTGTCATCAAGGGTATGACGCCGATTCCATACAAGGTTGTCACGATCGCGAGCGGGGCTTTCCATTTTCCGCTGGCGACCTTCGCCGCAGCGTCGCTGGTGTCACGGGCGATGCGGTTTTTTCTGGTGGCGGCGCTGCTTTACCTGTTCGGCGAGCCGGTCCGCAGCTTTATTGAGCGGCGCCTGACGCTGGTCACGAGCGCCTTTGCCATTTTGCTGGTCGGCGGCTTCGTCGCCGTCGCTTATCTCTGATCCGTGCCGCGGACAGCGCCTCTTATTGTCTTGCTCTTGAGTGTCGCGGTGGTCGGCGCCGCGCTGCTGGCGCAGTATTGGGGCGGGCTCGTGCCTTGCGAACTTTGCCTTTATCAGCGCTGGCCCTATTACGCCGTGATCGCACTTATGGCGCTGACACTCGCCATCGGACGACGCGGCATCAGCCGCGTCGCCCTGGCGCTGGCGGCGCTGATCTTCATCGCGGGCGCCGGGCTCGCCTTCTACCATCTCGGCGTCGAGCAGCATTGGTTCGCCGGGCCGACCGCGTGCACCGGCGGCGGACTTGCGGGCGGATCGATCGACGAAATTCGCCGGCGATTGTTGGCCACGCCGGTGGTGCGCTGCGACGTCGCCCAATGGTCGGTGATGGGCGTCGACCCGCTGGTGAGCGGCAATCTGGTGGTTTCGCTCGTCCTCTTTGTGGTTTCATGGCGGTTGGCAACGCGGATGGGAACGACATGAGCACCCACAGACTCCCCGGCGACCCAAGCACGCGCATCGCCGTGGCGCGCATGATCCGCGTCGACCATGCCGGCGAATATGGCGCGCGCCGCATCTATGACGGCCAGCTCGCGGTGCTGCGGCGGTCGCGGGCCTCGCCAGTGATCCGCCACATGGCAAGGCAAGAGCAGAAGCATCTCGATACCTTTGACCGGCTTCTGGTCGAACGCCGCGTCAGGCCGACCTTGCTGTCACCGCTCTGGCATGTCGCTGGCTATGCATTGGGGGCGGCTTCGGCGCTCCTCGGCGAGCGCGCGGCCATGGCTTGCACCGCCGCGGTCGAGGAAGTGATCGATCGCCATTATCAAAACCAGCTCAATCGCCTCGGCGAGGACGAACCCGCGCTTGCCGCCACGATCGCGCAGTTCCGGGGCGACGAAAGAGAGCATCGCGACACGGCGCTCGCGCAAGGTGCCGAAGACGCGCCAGCCTATGAGCCGATGACGGCCTTCGTCAAAGCCGGAACCCGCGCCGCGATCTGGCTCTCGACCCGGCTCTAGCCGGCGCTGCGCCCGAATCGGGACCGGTTTTTTCCGCCTTTGCATTTTATTTGGCCGAATACCCGACAAACTGCGGCGTTCTTAAGAAGACATTTACGCCTTCACGCTGATATGGGCAGCTGAAGAGCACCCAAAATGACAAGAAACAAATCTCGACTCCTGGTCGTTACCACGCGTTCCTGGACCAGTATTGAGCCGTTCCTGCGTGCGCTCGAACGGGCCGGCTTCTCCGTCGCCCTGGTGCATGGCCAGGCCGGCGGGCACGCGCTGCACGACACCTCGGTTGCGCTCTATCTTGCGGGGCCGCTTCAGTTTCGCCCCACCATCGAATTCGTGATGCAGGATCTCGCGCCGGACCTCGTGGTTCCGACCGACGAGACTTCGTTCCAGCATTTGCGCGCGCTCTACGCGATGCGCAGTGAAGGCGGTCGCCTGCGTTCCCCGATCGCGCGCACGATCGCAAAGTCGCTCGGTGATCCTGAGATCTGCGAACGCATTTCGTCCCAGGCCGCGCTTGCGTCTCTCGCCCGCGACCACGGGCTCCCTGTGCCCTATGCGGTCGAAGTCGAAGATGAAGCGGCGCTGCGCTCCCTGCTCCAATCGCGCCCGCTGCCTGCGATGTTGAAGAGCGATGGCGGCTGGGCTGGGGCGTGCGCCGAGATCGTGGAGAGCCGCGATGCGGGCATCGCCGCTTACCGGCGCGTCAGCGGCAAAGCCAGACGATGGCAGGAGCAGCGCGCCGGCATTTCGGACGTCATGCAACCGCGGCCATGCGCGGTGTGGTTGCAGCAACACATCGACGGCGTGGCCGTGACACGCTCGGTCGCATGTCGCGACGGCGAGGTTCTCGCCGGCATCAGTGCGGAACCGTTGAAATCTGGTCCGACGCTAGCGGCAAAAATCATCCACCATCCGGCCTTGGACGGGATCGCCGCTTGCCTCGCCAAGGTTCTTAATCTCTCGGGGATCGTCGGGTTCGAATTCATTCTGGAGCGCGCCACGGGGAAACCGTGGCTGATTGCCGTCAAGCCTTACGCGACGCCCATTGCGCAACTCGTTGCCGCGGGTGACGTCGGTCTGCCCGATGCCCTCTACGCCGGGTTTGTGGGCCTGCCCCATGGTTGCGAGCCGGTCGAGGCACCCATTGGATCGCTGTGGCAGGACAAGCGGCTCGATCGGCGCCTGCCGGTCTCGGTCTCGAACTGAGGCCCTGCCGCCGGGTTTGACGAGCGCCGGCGATCAGGCCGGACCGAGATCAATCGGTCACACGCACAAAAGCGCGAGGCCGGCGGTTGCCGGTCTCGCCAAAAGTGTCAGCGGCCGATCCGCGGCCTCGACCTAGACGAAGCGCGTTGTCAGCTTGCCGATCTTGGTGATTTCGCAGACAGTGACATCGCCGGGCTTCAGGAATTGCGGCGGGTTCATGGCGAAGCCGACGCCCGACGGCGTGCCGGTGGCGATCACGTCGCCTGCTTCCAGCGTCAGGCCGGCCGACAGCGATTGGATGATCGTCGGCACGTCGAAAATCATCATGTCGACCTTGGCTCTCTGGCGCTGCTCACCGTTGACGGTAAGCGTCAGTTCGAGATCCCGCTCGTTTGGAATTTCGTCGCGGGTGACAATGCACGGGCCCATGGGACAGGAGCGGTCGAGCCCTTTGCCCTTGAACCATTGATCGTGCTTGCGCTGCAGATCGCGCGCGGTGACATCGTTGACGATCGTGTAGCCAAACACATGGTCGTAGGCCTTGGCGGCCGCGATGTCGGTGCCGCCGGGGCCGATGACCACGCCAAGCTCGACCTCGTAATCAATGTTGTTGGAGACGCTGGGATTGATGCGGAACTCGTCGTTGGGCCCGATAACGGCGGTCGGGGGCTTGGTGAAGATTTGCGGATATTCCGGCAGCTTAATTTCCGCGCCGCGCGCACGATAGCCCTCAGCGACATGCTCTTTGTAGTTGCGGCCGATGCAAAACACGTTCTTGGCCGGGCGCGGGATCGGGGCGGTGAGCTTGATTGCCGAGGCATCGGAAATCGCGGGAGCAAGCTTGGCATTGCCGGCATCGTCCTCGAGCCGTCGCGCGGTCTGGGAGGCGCTGCCGCCACCAGCGATGAAGGCGATCATGTTGGCACCGGGCGAGCCCATCCCCGCCAGGCTCGCCGCCTGCGGCAGGTCGAGGATCCGTCCGTCTTTCAGGATCAGGCCGTAGGACGCGGTTCCGCCGCGCGTAAAGCTTACCAGTCTCATGTCGCTCTCCCGTGTTGCGCCTGGGGAACCCGTACCGAAGCGTGGTGATGTCGGGTCCGAGGCAGCTTGCGATAGCCGTGCCAAGCGTTTAGCTTGGCCGGCCGGGCGAAGCAAGATGGCAATGCGCTCGAGCGACATGCACGCGCCCCAGACAGAGGAGCCGCGATCAAGATGGTGTCTTCCTTGCCGCTCATTCCCACCACCATTGTCGGCAGCTATCCGCAGCCGAGCTGGCTTGTCGACCATGATGCGGCCAAGGGCATTCCCCGGATCAGCGCGCCGCAAATGTGGCGCATCCCCGAACCGTTCCTCGAGGCCGCCCAGGACGACGCCACGCGTCTGGCGATTCGCGATCTCGAGCGCGCCGGCATCGACGTCATCACCGACGGAGAGATTCGCCGCGAAAGCTACTCCAACCGCTTCGCGTTGGCGCTCGACGGCATCGATCTGGCCCATCCCGGCGCTGCGGCCGGTCGTTCCGGGTCGCGAACCATGCCCGTGCCCCGGGTCGCCGGCAAAATCAAATGGCGCGGGCCGGTAGAGGCGCGCGATGCGGCTTTCCTCGTCGCCGAAGCGACCCATGCCACCAAGATCACGCTGCCCGGTCCCTTTACCCTGGCGCAGCAGGCACAAAACGATTTCTACAAAGACGATGAAGAAATGGCGATGGATTACGCCGTCGCCGTGAACCAGGAATTGAAAGCGATCAAGGCCACCGGCATCAACATCGTGCAACTCGACGAGCCGTGGCTGCAGGCGCGGCCGGAAAGGGCCAACCGCTACGGCGTCAAGGTCATCAACCGCGCGCTCGAAGGCATCGCCGGCCCGACGGCGATTCATCTCTGCATGGGCTATGCTCATGTCGTGAAAGAAAAGCCGGACCACTACTCGTTCCTGACGCAGCTCGCCGATGCCGCCGTCGATCAGATTTCGATCGAGGCGGCGCAGCCGAAGATGGACTTGGGCGTGCTGCGCGATCTCGGCCGCAAGACCATCATCCTCGGCGTCATCGACCTGGCAACGCACGAGGTTGAGACCGCTGCGGAAGTGGCAAAGCGGATCGAGCGTGCGCTGCCCCACGTCGCGGCCGACCGCCTGATGCCGGCGCCCGATTGCGGCATGAAATACCTGCCGCGCGCGGCGGCCTTCGGCAAACTGGAGGCGCTGGCCGACGGCGCCGCGCTGGTGCGCAAGAAACTCGCAGGCTGACGCCATCGAATTTCTCGCCATTTCGGGCAGTCTGCGTCGAGGCTCGTCGAACACGGCGGCGCTCGAGGCGTTGCGACTTCTTGCACCGTCGGGTCTATCGATCCGATCCTATGAGGGGCTGGCGACGCTGCCCGCCTTCAATCCCGATCGTGAGGACGATCCGCCTGCGCCGGTCAAGGAACTACGCGCGCTGGTCGGCGCCGCCGACGCGCTGATCATTGCCTCGCCCGAGTACGCACGAGGCCTCGCCGGCTCGCTCAAGAACCTGCTCGACTGGCTGGTCGGCGGTCCCGAATTCGCCGGCAAGCCGGTCGTCCTCATCAACACCTCGCCGCGAGCCGAGCAGGCCCAGGCGCAGCTTCGCCAGATCGTGGGCACCATGGCGGGTCAGATCGTTGAGGAGGCGTGCGTGACGCTGCCGTTGCTGGGCCGAGCGCTTGCGGCGGCCGCGATCGCGGCCGATCCGGCCTTGGCCGAGCCGTTGCGGCAGGCGTTGGCGGCGACGATCAGGGCGGTCGAGGCGTAGTGCTTCGCCCTTGTCTTTGCCCACCCTTGCCTCTATAACCCCCCGCTTCCGGCGGCGTCGGGCTCGACAGGGCATGCCTCGCGCCCCATACGGCAACTCCCTGATTGAAAGGACGAAAATGCCCAAGCTGAAGACCAAGAGCGGGGCCAAGAAGCGCTTCGGCCGCACCGGCTCGGGTAAGATCAAGGCGGCGAACGCGCACAAGCGCCATCGCCTCATCTCCAAATCGAAGCGCGCCAAGCGCAATGCCAAGGGCACGGTGACGCTGCAGCCCGGCGACGCCGGGCTGGTCCTCACCTACATGCCTTATCTCCGGGGCTAGACGATGGCGCGCGTCAAACGGGGCGTGACCGCCCACGCCCGGCACAAAAAAGTGCTGAAACTGGCGAAGGGCTACCGCGGCCGCGCCAGCACCAATTATCGGGTCGCGCTCGAAAAGGTCGAGAAAGGGCTCCGCTACGCCTATCGCGACCGCCGCGCCAAGAAGCGCAATTTCCGGGCACTCTGGATTCAGCGCATCAATGCGGGCGTGCGCGAACTGGGCATGACCTATTCGCAGTTCATTGCCGGCGTCGCCAAAGCGGGCATCGAGCTCGACCGGAAGATCCTGGCCGATCTCGCGGTGCGCGAACCGGAAGCCTTCAAGGCCATCGTCGCGCAGGCTCAAGCCGCGCTGGGGAAATAATGGAGCGAGCGTCGGCAGGTGACCGGCGCCCCGCGTCTCGGGGGCGATTTAGAAGCTGGACCTCCCGCTAGGCTCCGCGTCGCGGCGCATGCCATACTGGGACGCAAGTCCCGATGCGACGGAAGGGGCCGACCAGGCCCCTTTTTCGTGAGCGAACCATGAGCGAAGACCCGAATACGGAAGCATATGGACAGGAAATCGCGGCAGCCATCGAAGCGGCGGCGAGCCTCGACGACATCGCAAGGATTCGCGTTGCCGCGCTCGGCCGCAACGGTGTCGTCACCCAATGGATGAGGTCGCTCGGCACGCTGCCGAAGGACGAACGCGCCGCGGCGGGCGCGCGCTTCAATCAACTCCGCGCCGGCATCGAGGAAAAGCTCGCGGCCGCCGCCGGGCGGTTCGAGGCCGCGGCGCTCGAAGCGCGGCTCAAGACGGAGCGCGTCGACATCACCCTGCCGGTCAAGGCCGAAATCGGAGGCCGGCTCCATCCGATCAGCCAGACCATTGCCGAAGTGGTGGCGATCTTCGGCGAGATGGGATTCCACGTCGCCGAAGGCCCGCACATCGAGGACGATTTCTATAATTTTACCGCGCTCAACATTCCGCCCGAGCATCCGGCGCGGCAAGAACACGACACCTTCTATTTACCGGACATTGCCGGCCGCGGCGAACGCAAGCTGTTGCGTACCCATACGTCGCCGGTGCAAATCCGCGCCATGCTCAAGGACAAGGCGCCGATCCGGATTATCGTGCCCGGCCGCACCTTTCGCAGCGACCACGACGCGACGCATTCACCGATGTTCCACCAGGTCGAAGGTCTGCTGATCGACGAGACCACGCATATGGGCCACCTCAAGGGGTGCCTCATTGATTTCTGCCGCGCCTTCTTCGCCCTCGACCATCTGCCGGTGCGGTTCCGCGCCAGTTATTTTCCTTTCACCGAGCCGTCGGCCGAGGTCGATATCGGCTGCAGTCGCGCCGGCGGCGAGTTGAAGATCGGCGCCGGCGGCGAGTGGCTCGAAATTCTCGGCTGCGGCATGGTCAATCCCAAGGTCCTCGAATACGGCGGCATCGATCCGGCGCGCTACCAGGGCTTCGCCTTCGGCATGGGGATCGAGCGCATCGCCATGCTCAAATACGGCATTCCCGATCTGCGCACCTTCTACGAGAGCGACCTCCGGTGGCTCCGGCATTACGGCTTCCTGCCGCTCGACATTCCGTCCATGGTCACGGGGCTCTGAGCAATGAAAACGACGCTCGGCTGGCTCGCGACCCATATCGAACTCACAGTGCCGCTGGATGACCTGGTGTCGGCATTGGCGATGCGCGGCCTCGAGGTCGACAGCATCGAGGACCGCGCCAAGGATCTGCAGCCCTTCACCATCGCCCGCGTGGTGTCGGCGGAACCACATCCCAACGCCGACAAGCTCAAACTCTGCCGCGTCGACACCGGGCGCAGCCAAGTGCAGGTCGTGTGCGGTGCCCCCAATGCGCATGCCGGCATGCTCGGCGTGTTCGCGCCGGTGGGCTCGGTCATTCCGCGCACCGGCGCGGTGCTGAAGGCAAGCCAGATCCGCGGTGTCGAATCGCAGGGCATGCTGTGTTCCGGCTATGAGCTTGGTCTCAATGACGACCACACCGGTATTATCGAATTGCCGGCGGGGTTGCCGGTCGGCGCGCGCTTTGCCGCCGCGGTCGGACTCGACGATCCGGTGCTCGACATCAAGATCACCGCCAACCGCGCCGATTGCCTTGGCGTCCATGGTCTCGCCCGCGATCTTGCCGCAGCCGAGCTCGGCACGTTGAAGCCGTTTGCGATCGAGCCGGTCGCGGGCCGGTTCCCGTCGCCGATCGCCGTCCATCTTGCCGGTCCGGACGACCAGGCCTGCCCTTTATTCCTCGGCCGTTTGGTGCGCGGCGTCCGCAACGGCCCGTCGCCGCAATGGCTACAGGATCGTCTGACCGCGATCGGGTTGCGGCCGTTATCGACGCTGGTCGACATCACCAATTTCCTAACCTTCGATTTGTGCCGGCCGCTTCACGTCTTCGATGCCGCCAAAATCGCGGGCGACCTTGCGCTGCGCGGCGCGCGGCCGCACGAAAGGCTCAAGGCGCTCGACGGCCGCGAATATGCGCTCGACGAGGAAATGACGGTGATTGCCGACGACAGCGGCGCCATCAGTCTGGGCGGCGTCATCGGCGGCGAAAGCACCGGGTGTTCCGAGGCAACGCGCGACGTCTTCATCGAGGCGGCGTTGTTCGATCCGGTACGCACCGCGGCGACCGGACGCAAGCTCGGGATTCAAAGCGATGCGCGCTACCGCTTCGAGCGCGGCCTCGATCCCGAATTCGTGCGCCCGGGTCTGGAGCGCGCAACCCGATTGGTGCTCGAGCTGTGCGGCGGCGAGCCGAGCGAAATCGTGACCGCGGGCGCCGTGCCGGAATGGCGACGTCTCATTCCGTTTCGTCCCGCGCGCAGCTGGTCGCTCGGCGGACTCGATCTCGACGCTCCGGTGCAGCGCCGCATTCTTGAAGCGCTCGGCTGCAAGATCGCGGGACGGGGCGAGACCTTGTCGGTGGAGCCGCCTTCCTGGCGTGCCGATATCGTCGGCGAGGCCGATCTGGTCGAGGAGGTGGTGCGTATCCACGGCTACGACAAGATCCCGGCGGCGCCGCTTGCCCGCGATGGGGTATTGCCGAAGCCGGCGCTCGATCCGGCACGGCAACGCGCCGATCGGGTGCGCCGGGCGTTGGCCTTGCGCGACTTGGTGGAGGCGATCACTTTTTCCTTCCTGCCGACCGAGCAGGCGGAACTGTTCGGCGGCGCCCCCGAGGCGTTGCGGCTGGTCAATCCGATCGCCGCCGGGCTCGACCAGATGCGGCCGTCGATCCTGCCCAATCTCTTGACCGCGGCGCAGCGCAACGCCGACCGGTTCGAGCCCAATGCCGCGCTCTTCGAGATTGGACCGCAATATCTCGACGACACGCCTTCGGGCCAGGTGGAAGTGGCCGTTGGCGTGCGCGTCGGTGCAACGGGCCTGAAGCGCTGGGACGACGCCGGGCGGCCGGTCGACGCCTTTATCGCCAAAGCCGACGCGCTGGCGGCGATTGCGGCCGCGGGCGTCGCCGTCGAGAACATAGAGGCGAGCGCCGATCCGCCCGCCTGGTATCATCCCGGCCGCGGCGGCACGCTGCGGCTTGGGCCCAAAAAGCTCGGCTATTTCGGCGAGATTCATCCAGGCACGCTGGCGAAGCTCGGTGTCGATGGGCCGGCAGTCGGGTTCGAGCTCTTCCTCGATGTCTTGCCGCCGCCGCGCGCCAAGGGCCGGGCGCGGCCGCTGTTGCGCGCGTCACCATTCCAGCCGGTAGAGCGCGATTTCGCGTTTATCGTGCCGGCCGACCTCGCGTCCGAGAGCCTGCTGCGCGCGGCCCGGGGCGTCGATAAGAAGCTGATTGCCGAGGTGCGTCTGTTCGACGTCTATCAGGGAAGAGGCATCGAGGAAGGCAAGAAGTCGCTCGCCATCACCGTGCGCCTGCAACCGACAGACGCAACCCTGACCGACGCCCAAATCGACGGCTTTTCCCGAAAGCTGATCCTGACCGTGGAAAAGGTGACAGGTGGAAGCCTGAGGCGATAGTGTCCCGCCTGTTCAGCGCGCCGGATTGAGGCGCGACGCGAGCTACAATATTTTAGGCCGGAACGCGGGAGACACGTGCGTTTGCACATCCTGCGGGCATCGGGGGCATCGGCGGCGGGGCGGCGATGGTTGCGTTTGCGAAGATCGAAAAGGCAGCGGTGAAGCGCATCGGTGAAGCGGCGCTCAAGGAGCGCTTCGCGCACCGCATCCCCAAGATCAAGAGCGCCGCCGAACTGAGGAAGGTCGGGGACGACCGCTATCTTTCGCTCATGGCCTTGCGGATTTTCCGCGCCGGGCTGAAGCACGACATGGTCGATGCCAAATGGCCGGCCTTTGAAAAGGCGTTTCATGGCTTCGATCCGCACCGCGTCGGCGCCATGAGCGACGAAGCCGTCGAGGCGCTGATGAAAGACAAGCACCTCATCCGTCATCTCGGCAAACTGCAAGCCGTCCATGCCAACGGCGCCGCGGTGGTGGCGCTGGCGCGGGAAAAGGGCAGTGTCGGCGCCTATCTCGCCGATTGGCCCGGCGCCAACATTGTCGGCCTCTGGGATGATCTAGCCAAGCGCTTCGCGCATCTGGGCGGCGGGTCCGGCCCGCAATTTTTGCGCATGGCGGGCAAGGACACGTTCGTTCTGAGCGAATGGGTGGTGAAGGCGCTCGAGGAATGGGGCGTGGTCCAAGGTCGGCCTTCAGGCAAGGGCGACCGTGCCAAAGTCCAGGGCGCGTTCAACGGCTGGGCCGAAGAGACTGGCCGGCCGCTCGCCTATCTCAGCATGACCCTTGCCGCTTCGGTCGACTGATCGGCGACCGGACAAGATGGGCATCTCTCCGCCGGCGCCAATCATGCTTCCGTCACCGAAAACCGGAGCGAACTCCGGCGCCATGCGGCAAACGAGGTGATGATGACGCGGCGGGCCGTGCGCGGCAGGCTCTTGACCTTCTTGCGGGCGCCCGCCGGGGCGGGAGACGAGGCGAGCTACCGCTATTTCGAAGACGGCATCATCGCGGTGGAAGACGGCCGCATCGGGGCGATCGGGCGCGCGGCGGACTTGTCGGCGCGCTGCAGCGACGCGGCGATCGACCATTACCCCGATGCGCTGATCCTGCCGGGGCTGATCGACACACATATTCATTTTCCGCAAACACAGGTGATCGCGTCTTACGGCGCACAGCTCCTTGAGTGGCTGGAGAAATACACGTTCGTCGAGGAGCGGAAATACGCCGACGCGGAATTTGCCGCACGCCAAGCGGAATTTTTTCTCGACGAGCTGGCGCGCAATGGCACCACCACCGCGTGCTGCTACGGTTCGGTGCATCCGCAAGCGGCCGAGGCGCTGTTTGCCGCCGCCCAATCACGGGGCGCCGGCATCATCGCCGGCGCGGCAATCATGGACCGCAACGGGCCGCAGCCGCTCCTCGACGGTGCCAAGGATGCGATTGCGGCGACCCGCGATCTGATTCGCCGCTGGCACGGGAAGGGGCGGCAGCGCTATGCGGTGACCCCGCGCTTTGCCGTGACCTCCACCGACGCGCAATTGGCGGCGGCGGGCGCGCTCCTCGCGGAGTTTCCCGGTGTTTACATGCAGACCCATCTCGCCGAAAACGACGACGAGATCGCGACTGTCCGGCGTCTCTTCCCCAACGATCCCAATTACACCTCTGTCTATCAGCGCGCGGGCCTCCTCGGGCCGCGCTCGCTTCTGGGGCACTGCCTGCACCTCGACGATGCCGAAGTGGCGCTGCTGCGCGACGCCGGCGCCGTGGCGGTATTCTGCCCGACCTCGAATTTGTTCATCGGCAGCGGCTTGTTCGACCATGACCGGCTCGCGCGCGCCGGCGTGCGCATCGCGCTCGCGACCGATGTCGGCGGCGGCACCTCCTATTCCATGCTCTCGACCGCGGCCGAGGCCTACAAGGTCATGCAGTTGCAGGGCCAGAACCTATCGGCGCTCGCGGCGTTCGACTTGATGACCCGAGGCAACGCGGCAGCGCTCGGCCTCGAGCGTGAGATCGGCGTGCTCGCGCCCGGGGCCTATGCCGATCTCGTTGTGCTCGACGGGCGCGCGACGCCGGCGATGGCCCACCGCATGGCGATCGTGGGCGGGCTCGAGGAAGAGTTGTTCGTGCTGATGACCGTGGGTGACGATCGCGCGGTGAGGCAGACCTATATCAAAGGCGAGCCCGCACTCACTCATCGCCCGGCGCCGCCCATTCCTTGACCCGCGCCAGATGGGCGTAATCGTTGTAGCGCGGCGCGAATTCCCGGCGCGGCACCGCGGCATAGGGCGTCGCCGGATCATCGTATTTGGCGATAAGGCTGCGCAAGCCCGGCAGCGCCGCGTCAATCAGCATGCGTAGCTGAGCCGCGGTGCGCGCGAGCGGTCGGATTTCGCCGGGGGGATCGCCGCCGGAGAGGCGCCAGAATTCGAGCGCCGCCACCGTGCCGTCGAGCTCCGCGAAAGCCCCTCGCTCCGCCATCGCGGCTTCGAGCGGCAATTGTGGCGCATAACCCAAATCCCAATCCGACGCGCGCGGCAGGCTGCCGGTCTTGTAGTCGAGAATGGCAAGGGTGCCGTCAAGCCCGCGGTCGATCCGATCGGCTTTGGCAACGAGCGTGAAGGCGCCCGCTGGTGTGGCGAATTCCATTTCCCCGGAGATCTCGCTCCAGGTTTGCGCCAGCCTTTGGCGGCGCTCGGCCTCGGCTCGGACCAACCAGCGGGCGATGCGCTCGAAACGCGGCCACCAGAAGGCGCGCAGGCCCGGCCGATCCTGCCAGGGCGCGAAGTGCGCGGCGCCGATCGCCAGGAGACGCCGCTCGGCATCGCGCGGCAAGGCGTGGGGATGGGCCTTCAGAAACTCTTCGAGCGCCGCATGGATGAAGCTGCCGCGCGCCGCCGCGTCCGGCGTCTCGTCGATCGGGTCGAGCGGCCGCAGGCCGAGGATGTACCGCGCATAGACGGCGTAGGGATCGCGGATCAGCGTCTCGATCTGGGTTACCGACAAGCGGCGCGGGCGGACGGCGACCGGCGGACGCGGACGCGGCTGCTCGGCGCGGCGCCATTCTCGCCGCGGCGGCGTGTCGAGCATCCGCCGCCACGCGAGGGGCGCGCTCACGGTCGCGAGTTCCCCTTCGATCCCGGCGGCGCGCAGCACGGTTTCGAGCCGTAGCAGCCAGCGCGACGGCACGGTGGGCGCCCCTTCGACCCGCGCGGCGCGGGTCAGCCATACCACCGGAGCGGCCAGTCCCTGGGCGAAATCGTGCGCGGCGATGCCGATGCGCTCTTCGAGCGGCGGCAGGCCGAAGGCGTGACGCATCGGCCGCGACAGAAACGCGTCGCTCTCGGTCTGTGGCGGCCAGACGCCCTCGTTGAGGCCGCCGAGAATCATCACGTCGGCGCGCTGGAGCCGCGCTTCGAGCAGACCCCAAATGGCCAGCCGGGGATGCTGGCCATAGCGCGGCCTGACCACGGTGCCGGCCATCAATGCCTCGAACAACGCCGGATAGTCGGCACCGGCGATTTCCGGAAAACCAGCGGCGGCGGCGTCAAGCTCGGCGATGAATTGCGTCGCGGTCTCGCCCGCCGCCTCGCGCCACATTCGATCGGCGCCGTTTTCGTCGTGGCTGCGTGCCAATCGTTCGGCGCTCGCGACGTGGGCCGCGACCAGATCGGCAAGTCCGGTCTTGCGTGCGCCAAGGCGCGCGATGAGCGGCCGCAGCACGGTGTCGAGCTCCGATGCGAGATCGGCGAGTTCGCGGTCGGCGACAGGCAAGCTGCCGCGGAGACCGTCGAGGCCGGGCGCCGGCCTCTGGCCGCGCAGGCATGTCTCCTCGAGCCGGCGTACCGCGGCACGGAATTTCTCAGGCGCTTGGCCGCCCGCCGCCAAGGGATGTTTGAGCAGGGCCAACAACGGCAGCGGCGCCAGTTCTGCGACCGCGGCATCAAGCACGAGGCGCAAAAATACCGCCGGCGGCGTCTGCTCGAGCGGCACCCCGGCCGAATCGTCGATTTCGATGTTCCAGCGCTTGAGCTCGGCAGCGACGCGGCGCGCCAAGGCACGGTCGGGCGTCACAAGCGCTGCGGTCTGGGCCTCGACCTCCAACGCCTGACGCATCAAGAGTGCGACCACTTCCGCCTCTTCTTGGGCGCCGGCGCAATCGAGCCGGTGGAGATCGGCGGTCGCGGCTCTGTCGATCATGGCGGCGCTTCCCCAGCGATCGGTCTCGCTGGCGGGCGCGAGCGCGGCGCGGATGAGTGCGCGCCGCGGCGACGGACCCCGGGAGCCGCAGCCGGGCCAAGGCGCAATCCCTTCGGGCGTCAGGCCGAACCGCGCCAGGAGGCGCGCGTGAAGATGCTGCGGATGGGCGGGATCGGCCGCAATCGCCGCCACGCCAGCGGCGTCGAGATCGAGCCCCGCGAGGACGATCGCGCCTTGCGGCAGGGAGGCAATGGCGGCGATCAGATCGCCTACCGCGGGGATGCCGCCCGAGAGACCCGCTGCGATCAGGGGGCCCGTGGGGGTCGCCTTTGCCCAGGCAGCGATACGTGCCGCCACGACGCGGTTGCGGCGTTCGGCCGGATCGAGCGCCCCTAGCTCGGCCAGCATTGCCGGCCAATGCTGGGTGACGATCCTGAGAAATTGGAGCACCTCCTGCCAGTGCGCGGCGAATCGCTCGGGCGCGAGTTTTTCGAGCGCACCGACCTGGCATCGCGCAGTCTCGACCGCGTCGAGGAAATCGGCAAGCGCACGCGCCAGCGGCGCCGCCTGCCCCGGCGTCAGCCGGGTGACAGCAGCGCCTTCGCTCCATTTGAGGATGAGCTGCGCCAGGCGAAGCTGGCGCTGCAACGGCGGCAACGGCGGCGGAATCTCGATATCGGCATCATCGTCCGAGACCGCCCATTCCTCGGCGTCGACGTCGGAGACCGGTATGAGACGCGGCAGCAGCAGGGCCCGCCCGGTGCTGGCGCGGAGAAAGGCGTCGCTGAGACTCCTGACGGCGCGCCGGGTCGGCAGAAAAACGGTGGTGCGCGTGAGCGCCAGCGGGTCGCCGGTCGCCGAGGGCAGAATGCCGCTGACCAGCGTGTCGAGAAACGGGAGCTCGGAGGGAATGGTGTAGAACGCCATCGCTCACCGCTCGATGCGTCGCGAGCCCAGCCGCCTTTCCACTTGTGCCAGCCCTTTCGGCGTATCGAGATGGTACCATTCGCTGTCGTGGACGATGCCGAAGAGGCGACCCTTTTCGATGGCGCGGTTCCAGTAGGGATGAAGCGGGAATCGACCACCCGGCGCGCCTTCGAACAGGCGGTGGTGCAGCAGTTGGATCGACGTGAAGCAATAAGGGGCGATCTCGGTCTCTCCGCGCCAGCGCAGTTGGCCAATCGGGTTGAGCATGAAGTCGCCCGGTCCGTCGAGCCCGACCGCGGTGACGGTGCGCTGCAGCAGCAAGAGCCCGTCCATTGACCGCGGGTCGAAGGCGCGCGCCAATCGAACGAGCGCGGCCACGGTGCCGTCGAGCCAGAAGACGTCGGCGTTTACGACGTAGAAGATTGGGCCCAGAAGCGGCAATGCCTGGAAGATGCCGCCGCCGCTATCGAGCAATTCCGGCTCGGGCGACAGGACGATCTCGACATCGCGGCGTCCGGCGAGGTGATCGGCCAGCATCGGGCCCTTGTAATGCAGGTTGACGACGATCCGCTTGACGCCGGCAGCCGCCAGCCGGTCGATGGCATGGTCAATGACCGGCTTGCCGCCGAGGCTAATCAGCGCCTTCGGCATGGTATCGGTGATCGGCCGCATGCGGGTGGCGAGCCCCGCGGCCTTGATCATCGCGGTCTCGGGGACGTTCATGCCGGCACCCGGTCGGGAAGACGGCGCCACTCCGGCGGTACGGTCGCCTCGAACCAGTGCCGCACCGGCGCCAGACCGGGATGGGCCAGATCCTCGAGCAAGAGCCCCCACATATGCGGAATGTGCCTCAGGTAGTGGGGCTTGCCGTCGCGCAGCAGAAGCCGGGCGAACTGGCCAATATTCTTGGTGTGACGCTGGGCCCCGATCACGGCGCAGGAGCAGGCGAAGGCGTCGCGGTCGATGCCGGGAAAGGCGGCGAGATAGCGGGCAATCATCCGCTGTCGCAAGGAGCGCTTGACCTCGCGGCGTTCATCTTCGAGAAGCGAGACCAGATCGTAGGTCGCGGGGCCAAGCAACGCGTCCTGAAAATCGAGCAGGCCACAGGCCGCGATGCCGGCGCGATCGCCGAGCCGCATCAGATTGTCGACGTGATAATCGCGCAGCACCAAGGTCGGCGGCATGGCGTGAACCAGGGGCAGCACCGCGCGCCAACGCTCGAGATAATCCGCGCGGCGGTCCGGCGCCACGGCTTGGCCCGCCACCAGGCGCAGATACCAATCGACGAAACGCACCACCTCGTCGAGCAAGAGCTCGTCGTCGTAGCGGCGGAGCCCCGGCGCTCGCTCCCGATCGAAGCGCCGATGGAGCGCGATCAGAACGTCGACCGCGAGCCGATAGAGGGGTTCTGCCTTCTCGCCGGCTGCCAGTAGCCGCGTGTAGGTGCTGTCGCCGAAATCCTCGAGCAGGAGCAGCCCCGCTTCGACCTGCGCCGCGAAAATCTGCGGCACGCTCAGCTTCAAATCGCTGAGCAAGCGCGCAACCGCGATGAAGGGTCGGACATCCTCCTGCGGCGGCGGCGCATCCATCAGGATGGCGCGGCGCGCACCTTTCTCCAGCCGCTCGTAGCGGCGGAACGAAGCATCGCCGGCAAGCGGGCGGCGCGTTGCCTCTTGCCAGCCCTGCGCCGCCAGAAATTGCGCGATCAGCGCGGCGCGGTCAGTCATGGAGGCTGCCGTGCCAGCGTGCCGAACCAGCGACCGTGGCGCGGCGCGCCGATTGGACGGCGCCCGGTTCGAGGGCGATATCGAGCCGCTCCGGCGGCAACAGCGCGGCGATGCGCTCCGGCCATTCGATCAGGGAGACGCCCTCGCTCCAGGCCTCCTCGATGCCCAGCTCATACACATCATCGGCCGCCGCCAGGCGATAGAGGTCGAAATGCCAGATCGGGGGTCGGCCGGCGAAGTGATAGGTCTCGACCAGCGTGAAAGTCGGGCTCGGCACCTCCTCGGCGCCGGTGCCGAGCGTGCGGATGAAGGCGCGTGCGAAGCTGGTTTTGCCGCTGCCGAGGGGACCCCGGAGCGCAATGGTATCGCGCGCCCGGACGAGGCCGGCAATGCGCGCCGCCAGCCGCGCGGTGGCCGCCTCATCGGCCAGATCGAGAACGAGCTGCGCCATGACTTCTCTTATGCCGTTTCGGCGCGGCTCGGCAACTAATGCGATCCGGCATTGCGCCCGGAGCTTGGCGCGGCCATGCTCCGCCGGTGGAGAACAGCATGCAGCGCCGGGATGTGGCAGTGATCGGGGCCGGGCCGGTCGGGCTCTTTGCGGTGTTCGAATGCGGCATGCTCGGCCTCACTTGCCATGTGCTCGATGCGCTCGACATGCCGGGTGGACAATGCGCGGCGCTCTATCCGGAAAAGCCGATTTACGACATTCCCGGCTACCCGATGATCGCCGCGCAGCAGTTGATTGCACAACTTCTCGAGCAGGCGCGGCCATTTGAACCGCTTTATCATCTGGGCTATCGCATCGACCGGCTGGAGGCGCTGAACGGCGGCGGCTTCCGCCTCGGCACCGAGGATGGCCGCAGCGTTGTCGCCGATGCCGTGATCATCGCCGCGGGTGTCGGCGCCTTCGGCCCAAATCGGCCGCCGCTCGACCGCATCGATGAATTCGAAGGCAAGAGCGTGTTCTACCTGGTGCAGCGCCGCGACGACTATCGCGGCCGCCGCGTCGTCGTCGCAGGCGGTGGCGATTCGGCGCTCGACTGGACCTTGTCGCTGGCGGAGGTCGCGGCGCACGTGATGCTGGTGCATCGCCGCGACAAATTCCGTGCCGCGCCCGAGTCGCTGGCCCGGCTCAAGCGGCTGGCCGAGAGCGGCAAGATCGAACTGGTGACGCCCTATCAGCTGCACGCGCTCGAGGGTGAAGACGGGGTGCTGGAGGCCGTAATCGTCGCCGATCTCGACGGCAATGAACGCCGGCTCGACGCCGACCGGCTGCTGCCATTCTTCGGGCTGTCGATGGATCTGGGTGCGATCGCGCACTGGGGTTTGGCGTTCGATCAGCACCATATCGCGGTCGATCCCGCCACCTGCGCCACGTCAGTGGCGGGGATATTTGCCATCGGCGACGTCGCGACCTATCGCGCCAAGCTCAAATTGATTCTCACAGGTTTTGCCGAAGCGGCACAGGCAGCACGCGCCATCTTCGCGCTGGTGCGGCCGGGCGCCGCCCTGCACTTCGAGTATTCGACCATGACCGGGGTGCCCGGACGATAAGGTGGGCTCGACAGGCCCTGCCGTTACGGGCGGCACGGAAATCGAAAGATTGGCTCCAGGCGCAACGCAGTTTGCCGCCGAGGTCTGATTGCCCGCGAAACAAAGCACAGACGCCGCGATCACAAGACACGAGATGTCCGCGCCGCGCGCCTTCGCCGCTTCTCGGGTGAGCGACCGTCAAGATTGGACTTCGTATGGGGAATGGTTTGTCGGGGGGAATCGTCGATGATGACACTTGCAAGAATCGCCGTCTGGAGCGTCGTGGCTTTCGGCGCTCTATTGTTCGTAGCACAATTGGCGGCACACGAGGTCGGTTTCTGGGCCGGCCGCCGATATGCTTTGCGAAGCAAGGCTCCCGGGGAAGGCGTGGGAGTTCTGGTCGGAAGCGTGCTCGCGCTCCTGGCCTTTGTCCTGGCCCTCACTCTCTCCTTCGCGAGCGACCGCTTCAATGAACGGCGTTCGGCGACGATTGCCGCAGCCAATGCCATCGGCACGGCCTGGCTGAGAGCCAAAGCTATCGGGCAAGCTCCTGGAGATCAGATCGCGCACTTGCTGGAAGAGTACACGACATTGAGAATTTCTTTTGTTCAGGCGCCTCCCGATCAGGCCGTTCTCGATAGGATCAATGATCGCACCGAGGCGCTGCAAACGGCGATCTGGGCACAATTGTCTGCGATCGTTCAAGCGCAGCCCAATCCTGTATCCGCGTCGTTGATGGCGTCCCTGAACGAGGTCTTTGACGCGACGACGGCCGAGCGCATGGCTTTCGAAATTCGCATGCCGCCGCAGATCTTCTGGCTCCTGCTTGGACTATCGCTGCTGGGCATGGCCGTGCTGGGCTATCAATTGGGTGTCCGCGGACCGCGCATCCTGGTGTTGGCAGCGCTTCTCTCTTTGACGTGGACGTTGGTTATCGTCGACATCCTCGATTTGGCAGCAGCGCGGATCGGCAACCTGCGCACCAGCACGGCCGCCTATGATTATACGTTGCAGGGGTTTGGCGCCGGGAAGGTGAGGCCTCCTCAGCTCCAATGAGGCCGGTCCTCGGCACTTCCGGGTGGCCCGGGTCCGGATCGGCAAGATGCATCCGACCGGCCCTTCCACTCCGCCGGCGATTCGCGTCGAACGACCACGGGGATGTCCCAAAGGCGACGCCGTCGGGACGAGACGCTCAACCGGAATCGGAGCCTTGCCGCCCGACCTCTTGGCGCCCCATCCGCTCGCTTCACCCAAATCAGGCGCCATGCATTTCATTAAAGTCGTCGACGAGGCTCGCGATTCGCGCATCATCGATCTGGTCCATCACTTGCCTGGCACGCTGAGTGGCGGCGCGCAGATCGAGGGTGCGAATCCGTTCCTTGACCCGGCCGATATTGCTGGGCGCCATCGACAGATTCCGCAAACCGAGGCCGAGCAGCAGGGCGGTAAAGCGCGCATCGCCTGCCATCTCGCCGCAGAGATTGACCGGGATCCGCGCCCGCATGGCCGCTTCGACCGCAAACTGGATCAGCCGCAAAACCGCCGGATGAAGCGGATTGTACAGGTAGGCCACCTGTTCATCGCCGCGGTCGATCGCCAGGGTGTATTGGATGAGATCGTTGGTGCCGATCGAGAAGAATTCCGCCTCGTCGGCCAAGGCGTCGGCGGCGAGGGCGGCGCCGGGAATTTCGATCATGGCGCCCAATGGCGGCAGCGGATCCGGAAGTGCAATGCCGCGCCGCTTGAGGCGCCGTGCCGCCTGGTGCATCGCGGCCCGCACGGTGCGCAGCTCGCCGGCATTGGCGATCATCGGCACCAGGATACGTACCTTGCCGATGGCGCTGGCGCGCAGCATTGCGGCCAGCTGCACATCGAGGAGGCGGCGCTCTTTCAAGGCAAGGCGCACCGCGCGGAGTCCGAGGGCGGGGTTGGGGCTGTCGGTCGCGATCGAGCCCGCGAGCTTGTCGCCGCCGATATCGAGCGTGCGCAGGGTGACCGGTTTGCCGTCCATGCCCCGCACCAGAGCGGCATAGGCGGCATATTGATCGTCTTCGTCGGGCAGATCGTGACGGTTCATGTAAAGGAATTCGGTGCGCACCAGGCCGAGGCCTTGGGCACCGGCCGCCAGCGCCAGTTCGCGCTCGCGCGGCAATTCGACATTGGCCTCGAGCGTAATCTCGACCCCGTCCCGCGTTACCGCCGGCAGACGCCGGAAGCGGCCGAGCCGCCGGCGCTCCTGCTCCAATTCCTCGCGCTGGCGCTCATAACTGGCGCGGGTCGCGGTCGTGGGATTGACCACGATTCGGCCCAGGCCGCCGTCGACAATGACCGTGTCGCCCGGCTCGACCCGGCGCAGGAGATCGGCG
This sequence comes from Alphaproteobacteria bacterium, assembly GCA_030041335.1. Lineage (GTDB taxonomy): Bacteria > Pseudomonadota > Alphaproteobacteria > ATCC43930 > CGMCC-115725 > JAATGI01. The sequence goes on from JASHOB010000070.1 coordinate 42,332, forward strand.
ACGCCAAGCACCGCCGGCAGGCCAAGGGCGCGGGCCATGATCGCGGTATGCCCTTCGGCACCGCCAAGCTCGGTCGCGAGTGCCGCGACCCGGCTCGGATCGATGAGCGCCGTGTCGGCCGGGGTCAGCTCTTCGGCGACGACAATGGTGCCGGGCGCGAGCCGCTGCAATGCGGCGTAAGGCGTTTTGGTCAGGTTGCGGATCAGCCTTGCGCCGACGACCCGGATATCGTCGCCGCGGGCGGCCAGATAGGCGTCGTCCATCGCGGCGAAACTGGAACCGATTTGGCCGAGTTCGACCTGCACCGCGCGCTCGGCATTGAGCCGCTCCTCGCCGATGCGCCGGTCGGCGCCCCTGACCAGGCGTGAATTGGTCAACATCGCGACATGGGCATCGAGCAGATAGCCGGCTTCCTCGGCGGCGGCTCCTGGTAGCGCCGCCGCCTTGACCTTGAGTTTGGCGAGCTGTTTCAGCGACAGCGCCACGGCGTCGGCGAGACGTTTTCTTTCGGCCGCGATATCGTCGTGGGCGATGTGGTAGTCCGGCACCTGGATGGCACCGTCGTCGCTGATAAAGGCGGGGCCGATGGCGATGCCCGGCGAAATTGCCAGGCCCGTCAACGTCCGCTCGCCCCGATCAGTCTTCATCGAAGCCGCCATCGATCAGTGTCGCCAGGGCTTCGAGGGCGACCGCCGCCTGCGGTCCGCTGGCGCGCAGCTCGATCTCGGTACCGGGTCCCGCCGCCAGCATCATCAGACCCATGATCGAACGTCCCGACACTTCGGCGCCGTTCTTGGCTACCGTCACCTCGGCATCGTATTCCCAAGCCAGTTTGACAAAGCGGGCGGCGGCCCGGGCGTGCAGCCCGCGCCGATTGCGAATCGTCGCCAAACGCCGCAATTCGGGCTCGGCGCCGTCCGCGCCAGCGATCATTTCACGTCGGCCAGGAGCTGCGAGGCGACGTTGATATATTTGCGGCCGGCTTCCTGGGCGCCGCGGACGGCATTGGCCAGTGTTTCGGTCTGGCGCAGCCCGGCGAGCTTGATCAGCATCGGCAGGTTGACGCCGGCAATCACCTCGATCTTGCCCTTGTCCATGATCGAAATGGCGAGGTTGGAGGGGGTGCCGCCGAACATATCGGTCAGCAGCACGACGCCGCTGCCGTCATCGACCTCCGCCACCGCCGCCAAGATATCGTGGCGGCGCTTTTCCATGTCGTCCTCGGGGCCGATGCAGACGGCAGCGATCGAGCTTTGTCCGCCGACCACATGCTCCAGCGCCGCAATGAATTCGGCAGCAAGCCGGCCATGCGTGACAAGAACCATTCCGATCATGTTCAACCCCTTAAAGCGAACGACCTGCCGCCGCGTTCCAGGTCGCGGTGGTCAACGGCAACGCGAAACCCGAGTTCGGCCAGTCTGGCCGCGAGCCGCGCCGCAACGTAGGGCGCGCGGTGGCGACCGCCGGTGCAGCCGATGGCGATGGTGAAATAACTCTTACCCTCGCTCTCATAGCGCGGCAGCAAAGGCCCGAGCCAGGCGCATAAGCCGTTAAAAAAGCCGGCGAAATCAGGATCGGCCTCGATCGCCGCCGCGACCTCCGGGTCGAGGCCGGTAAGCGGCGCGAGCGCCGTAACGTAATGGGGATTGCGCAGGAAACGGACGTCGAGAACCAGATCGGCATCGCGGGGCAAGCCATGGCGGTAGGAAAACGAAGTTACGAAGATGGCGATGCCCGGGGCGGAATCAATGGCGAAATGACCACGGAGCAATCGTTTCAAATCGCCGGGGCTGAGCGCGGTGGTGTCGATAGCGAGATCGGCGCGCGCACGCAAGGGTTTGGCCAGCCGCCGCTCCAGCGCGATACCGTCCGCGAGCTGCCGGTCGCCGGCCGCCGGGTGACGGTGCCGGGTCTCGGTATAACGCCGGATCAGTCGATCGTCGTCGCAATCGAGAAACACCAGCGTCAGCCGATCCTTGGTCTCGGGATCGAGCCGGTCAAGCGCGGCGATGGCGGCTTCGACGCCGAAATCGCGGTCGAGCGGCGAAATGCCAAGCGCCACGGGGCGGCCTGAGGGCGTTGAACCAAGGAGCGCCGGCAACAGTGACAGGGGCAGTTGGTCCGCGGTGTCGTAGCCCAAATCTTCGAGCGCTTTGAGGGCGGTCGAGCGCCCGGCGCCCGACAGGCCCGTCACGACCACCAAGCGCGGTGGCGGGAGCGTCAGCGCTTCACCGGTCGCCGACATGGGCGATGACCGGGGAAACGGCCCCGAGTGCCGCGCGCAGCTTGGCTGGCGCCGAGGCCTCGAACGGTGCCAGCAAGAGCCGCGGAATGTCGCAGCTGAAAAAACGGCAAACGAGTGGCTCCGGCAGCCGCTCGATTGCTTCGGGCGGCACCAGATCGACCACTAGCCGTAATGGCGCCGAGGCTTGCTGCGCTACTCTTACGATACCGAGGCCGCGAATCTCCATCTGGCCGGCGATGCTGGCGGGGGCGGAAAGGCGCACCCCTCCGCCGATATCCCACAATTCGGTCTGATCGTCGGCGATCAGGCGGGCGCCGCCCTCGATCAGTCGCAACGCCAGATCGGATTTGCCGCTGCCAGAGGGCCCGCGCAACAAAACACCTTCCTCCCCCAGGGCAATGGCGGTGCCGTGAATGCGGATCATGAGGCGCTGTGGTGCGCCGCCACCGGGCCAAAGTCAATGGCGGCAGACTTAAGCGGCGGGCAACCGGATGATAAACCGCGCGCCAAGGACCTTGCCGCTGCGGTCGGTCCGGTTTTCGGCGCGAATCGTGCCGTGGTGGCTTTCCACGATCTGCTTCGAGATCGAGAGGCCAAGCCCGGAATGGGTTCCGAATTTCTCGCCTTCCGGGCGCTCGGAATAGAATCGGCCAAAGATCGCGTCGAGCTTGCCCTCCGGAATACCCGGCCCATCGTCCTCGATGCTGACCACGACATAGCCCGATTGGCGCAAGGCAACGATGCGGATCGTGCTGTCGGGCGGGCTAAAGGACAGGGCGTTGGTGATGATGTTGCGGAACACCTGCACCAGCCGGTCCTCGTGGCCCCAGACCGCGAGTTCCGCGGCAGCGGTGTTGCGCGGGCTCGAACGGACCAGTTCGAGGCGCGGCATCTTCTTGTCCAGGCTCGTGGCCTGATGGACCTCGACCACCGCTTCGAGCACGCGCCCGATCGAGACTTTTTCCATCGAATCGCGGCTGAGCTCGGCATCGAGCCGCGACGCGTCGGAAATATCGTTGATCAGCCGCGTCAGCCGCTCGATATCGTCGAGCACCATGAGCAGCAATTGCTGACGCTTTTGCGGATCCGTCATGCGCACCGCGGTCTCGATCGCGCTCCTGACCGAGCTCAGCGGATTTTTGATTTCATGCGCCACGTCGGCCGCGAAGCGCTCGGTGGCGTCCATGCGCTGCCACAGCGCGCCTGTCATGTCACGGAGCGCTCTTGCAAGGTCGCCGATCTCGTCATGGCGCTTGGTGAAGGCCGGGATCGGTTCGTGCCGGCCATGGCCGCGCCGGATCCGCTCCGCGGCGTCGGCGAGACGCCGCAGGGGCCGGGCGATGGTCTGCGCCAGGTAGAGGGACAACAAGACGGTAATGACGAACGCGATCGCGAATGCCTCGAGGATGGTGAACCGGACGCCGCGCACCGCCTGCTCGACCTCGCCGTTGTCCGCGGTGAGCAACAGGGCGCCCAGCACTTTGCGATAATGCTGGATCGGCACGGCGACGGACAATATCAAGCCGCCATCGGCGCGGCGCCTGACGGCGTCGGCAATATCGCCATTGATGGCGAGCCGCACCTCGGGGTAGTTGCCGGGGCTTTCGACCGGCAGGCTCGATTCGTTGGGGTAGGGTGTCGGCAGGATCTCGGCGAGGAACTCATTGACCTGGTTGAAGGTGCGTTCGATCACACCGCCTTCATCGGGCGGCGGCAGCTCGCTGACCTGAACGCCGCCGTAGCTCGACAGCGCCCGCGTATCGACCAGCATCCGGCCTTCGGTATCGAACACGCGCGCGCGGCGCTTGGTCGGTTCGACCAGACGCCGCGTCATCTGGTTCACGAGCTCCGGCGCCAATTCTTCGTTGCCGCCGGACGCTTCGGTCACCGCGCCCTCGCCGAGGGCCGCCGCAAACAGCTGGGCGCGGGTCTTTAGGGCCGCGATCTCGGTTTCGACCAGGCTTTGCTGATAACCGCCGAGCTGGAACAGGGCGATGCCGAGCACGATCAGTGCAATGACATTGACGCCGAGGATTCGTTTGGTGAGCGGAGAGACACCGGTGGGACGCCGCAAGGCATCCCGATATTCGACCGCCTCGTCCGCGATCTCGACGAAGCGCGGCTCGGCGGCATGATCCGTCGCGGTGGCGGTATTATCCGTCGCGGTAGCGATATCCGACGCCATACAACGTTTCGATCTGCGCGAAATCCGGGTCGATCATCTTGAACTTCTTGCGCAGCCGCTTGATGTGGCTGTCGATAGTCCTGTCGTCGACATAGATATGCTCGCCGTAGGCGCCGTCCATTAATTGGTCGCGGCTTTTGACGTGACCAGGCCGCAGCGCCAGCGACTTTAGGATAAGGAACTCGGTTACGGTTAAATCGACATTCTGGCCCTTCCACCCGCATTGATGGCGGCCCGGATCCAGTGTCAGGTCGCCGCGCTGGATCACCGGCTCGGCATCGCTGCTCTCATGCTGCAGCTCGCCGCGACGGAGCAGCGCCCGGATGCGCTCGACCAGAAGGCGCTGCGAGAACGGCTTGCGGATGTAATCGTCCGCGCCCATGCGCAAGCCCAGCACCTCGTCCACCTCGTCATCCTTCGAGGTCAGGAAGATGACCGGCATGGCACTCTGCTTGCGCAGTTGCGCGAGCAGCTCCATGCCGTCCATGCGCGGCATTTTGATGTCGAGAATGGCGAGATCGGCAGGCCGTTGCGTCAGGTTTTTGAGCGCTTCCGCGCCGTCGGAATAGGCCCGGACCTGAAACCCCTCGGCCTCAAGTGCCATCGTCACCGAGGTCAGGATGTTACGGTCATCATCGACAATTGCAATCGAATTGGCCAAGCCTCGCTCCCCTTGCCCCTCACTGATCTTGACCCGCCCTTATAGTATGAAAGAGGAACCCGGCGAACCCGGGGCGGTTCCCGCTGTTGACTTCACATTGTGGCAAGATCGGACCATGACAATAGATTTGCGTCAATCCATTCCTATGACGGCACGACCATGACCGTCCCCGCCGAAATCCTGGCGGACGCCCGGGCGCTTGCTGCTGGCGACCGCGGGGCGCTCGCAACCCTGGACCGCCAAGGCTGGCCTTACGTCTCCCTCGTGCTGGTGGCGCAGGACGAGCGCGGCCTGCCACTGCTGCTGCTTTCCGATTTGGCGGAACACACCAAGAATATCCGGCATGACAGCCGCGTTTCCCTGCTATTCGACGGCACCGTCGGATTGACGGAGCCGTTGGCAGGCCCGCGGTTGACCCTAATGGGGCGGGTCGAGCGGGCGCCCGAACCGGAGGCACTCGAGCGCTATCTTGGGCGCCATCCTTCCGCTCAGTCCTGGGCGGCGATGCGCGACTTCCAGCTCTACCGGCTAAGGCCCAATGGCGCGCATCTGGTCGCGGGATTCGGTCGCATTGCCTGGATTGATGCGAGCACGCTATGGTCTCTCCGTTGATTAACCGGCCCTTCCTGCCCTTGACTTCGCGGGCGGGAGGCGTCAATCGGATGCGACTGGATGCTGAATTTAAATTTAGCATGTTATGTTATTAAATGAAAAGAAAGGGGACGCCTTGACGAACGCAACCCAGGCCGTGGTGGGTACGGCCAGCGATTACGGGCTCGACAAGGAGGGCGTTCATCGCGCCGCCGCGCAATATTGGAATCTGACGGCGCCGGTGCTCTACGAGCACGCGATCCGCCGGCACGAAGGTGAAATCGCCGCTGGCGGCGCCTTCGTCGCCCGCACCGGCAGATTTACCGGCCGGACGCCGCGCGACAAGTATTTTGTGGAAGAAGCATCGAGCAAACACGACATCTGGTGGGGCGGCTTCAACAAACCGGTGAGCGAAACGGTGTTCGAGCGCATGCTCGAGCGCGTGCGCGCCTATTTCCAAGGCAAGGAATTGTTTGTCCAGGATTTGTATGGCGGCGCCGATCCGGTCTATCGGCTTAACGTGCGGATCGTGACCGACAGCGCCTGGCATTCGCTTTTCGTTCGCAACATGTTCATCCGGCCGACGCTCGAGGCGTTGCCGACCTTTGTGCCCGACTTCACGATCTTGCATGCGCCCCAATTCTTCGGCGACGCGGCGGCCGACGGCACCGCGTCCGACACCTTCATCTTTGTCAATTTCGGCCGCCGGCTGGTGCTCATCGGCGGCACCGGCTACGCCGGCGAAATCAAGAAATGCGTATTCGGGTATCTCAACTTCATGCTGCCGGCCAAGGGCGTGCTGCCAATGCATTGCTCGGTCAATGTCGGCCCGCACGGCGACAGCGCCGTGTTCTTCGGCCTTTCCGGCACCGGCAAGACGACGCTTTCCGCCGACGGCTCGCGCACCCTGATCGGCGACGACGAGCATGGCTGGAGCGATCGCGGCCTGTTTAATTTCGAGGGCGGCTGTTACGCCAAGGCGATCAATCTCTCCGCCATCCACGAACCCGAGATTTATGCCGCGACGCATCGCTTCGGCACGGTGCTCGAGAATGTCGTGCTCGATCCGCTGACCCGAGTGCCCCGGCTCGCCGACGCCAGTCTGACGGAGAACACGCGAGCCTGTTATCCGCTCGAGTTCATCCCCAACGCCGACGTCAATGGCCTGGCGCCGCAGCCTGACAACGTCATCATGCTGACGGCCGACGCATTCGGCGTGTTGCCGCCGATCGCGCGCATGTCGCCCGAGCAGGCCATGTACCATTTCTTGTCGGGCTATACCGCCCAGGTCGCCGGCACCGAGCTCGGCGTCACCGAGCCCAGAGCAACCTTCTCGACCTGTTTTGGCGCGCCTTTCATGCCGCGTCATCCCTCGGTCTACGCCAAGATGCTGGGCGAGCGGATCGAAAGGACCGGCGCCTCTTGCTGGCTGGTCAACACCGGCTGGTCCGGTGGCGCCTACGGCGTCGGCAGTCGCATGAAGATCGCCCACACCCGCGCCTTGGTCCGGGCCGCGCTTGCCGGCAAGCTCAAGGATGTGCCAGCGCGACGGGAGCCGTTCTTCGGCCTGATGGTTCCGGAAAGCTGTCCCGAAGTACCAGCCGACGTGCTGCTGGCGCGCAACACCTGGTCGGACAAGGGTGCCTACGATCAGACGGCGCGCGACCTCACCAAGCGCTTCGAAACCAACTTCAAAAAGTTCGAGGATTATGTCGGCCCCGAGGTGAAAAAGGCGGCGATTTACGCCGTGGCCTAGGGCCTCGGACACTTCCGCCGGCCTCGCCACGAGAGCCGGCCACCGCTGTCTCGCCGAAAGCCCCGGGCGCGGTGCTGCGCCGTGCCAGTCGACCTCAATGGCCGCCCATGCGGCGCAAGAGAAGTAAAGGTCAGGCGACCTTTACCACCAGCTTGCCGAAGTTCTTGCCCTGAAGCAGGCCGAAGAAGGCTTCGGGTGCCCGCTCGAGCCCCTCGACCACGTCCTCGCGGTATTTGATCTTGCCCTCGTGGTACCAGGCCGCGAGCTCGGCATGGGCGTTCGGGTATTTGGGCGCAAGATCGGTGACAATGAAGCCACGCACGGTCATCCGTTTTGTCAGCACCGAACGCAGATCGGGGCCGGGTAGCGGATTGGGATCGTTGTAGGCCGCGATCATCCCGCACACCGGGACGCGCGCGAAATTGTTGAGGAGTGGCCATACCGCCTGCTGCGTCGCGCCGCCGACATTCTCGAAATAGACGTCGACCCCCTTGGGACAGGCGGCGGCGAGGCGCTCCCTGAGATTGTCGCCGCGATGATCGACACAAGCATCGAAGCCGAGCGTCGCCACGACATAGCGGCACTTTTCCGGGCCCCCGGCGACGCCGACGGCGCGGCAGCCTCTGATCCTGGCCAGCTGTCCGACCACGGAGCCGACCGCACCCGACGCCGCCGACACGACCACGGTCTCGCCCTGCTTCGGCTGGCCGATCTCGGTGAGGCCGGCATAGGCCGTCATGCCGGGCATGCCGAGCAAGCCCAGCGCCAGCGACGGCGGCTTCACGACCTCGATGTCGAGCTTCTGGAGATTGCCGCCGTTCGCCACGGCATACTCCTGCCAGCCGTTGTCGCTCAAGACGATGTCGCCGGTGGCGAAGCGCGGATGGCGCGACACCGCAACTTCGGCCACGGTACGCCCGACCATCGGCTTGCCGATTTCCGCCGGTGCCGCATAGGACGGGCCGGCGTTCATGCGCCCGCGCATGTAAGGATCGAGCGAGAGAAAAAGCGTGCGCAGCAGCACCTCGCCGTCCCCGGGCTCCGACGCCGGGGTGCGCACCATTTCAAAATTCTCTGCGCTCGGTGTCCCGGTCGGCCGGCTTTTCAATAGGATCTGTCGATTGGTCGGCATCGCCGTCTCCTGCTCGATTGGAGCCGGTATCCGTGCCACTATTGTCCGCTCGGCGCAACGAGGGAGGTCAACATGGCGGCGCTCATCCGTAGCGATTTTTCCGGCAAGAATGCGCTGGTGATCGGCGCCACCACCGGGATCGGGCGCGCCACGGCGCTGGCCTTTGCCGACGCCGGCGCCAATGTCGCGATCGCCGGCCTCGGACCGGAGCAGGGGCGCGAGGTCGAGGCCGAAATCAAGAAGCGCGGCCGCGACGCCATCTTTCTCGAAACCGACGTGCGCGAAGAGTCGGAGGTCGCACGCATCGTGTCGAGCGCGATTGCGCGGTTCGATCGGATTCACGCGGCCATCAACAATGCCGGTACCGAAGGCCGCTTTGCGCCGCTCATCGAACTCTCGGGAGATGATTTCGACCGCATCGTCACCACCAATTTGCGCGGCGTGTTCTTCGGCATGAAATACGAGATTCCGCACCTGGCGGCCAAGGGCGGCGGCGCGATCGTCAACACTTCGTCGATCGCCGGCGTCAAGGGCATGGCCAATATCTCGGTCTATTCGGCGTCGAAGCACGGCATCGTCGGCCTCACCAAGTCGGCGGCGCTCGAAGTGTCGCGCAAGAATATCCGCATCAATGCGGTGGCCCCGGGCGCGGTCGAGACGGGTTTGCTCCGCCGCATGGTCGACGGCCATGTGCCGGTCTCGGCGATTGCCGAGGCCAATCCGATGGGCCGCATCTCGAAGCCCGACGAGATTGCGAGCGCGATCTTATGGCTGGCCTCGGACGCCGCCTCCTATGTCAACGGTCATGTGCTTGTTGTCGACGGCGGCGGCCTGGCGGGATAGGCAGTCGCTCGTCGCGCTTCTCTTATTTCCACTCCCGTTCCGGCGGCGCCTTGCCGAGCGCATCCCAGGTCGCTTGCGCCTTGGCCGTGTCCATATACTCCTTGAGGTGGGCGATTTTCCCGTTCTTGAACTCGAACAGGAAGTGATACTCGTTGTCGTAGCGCACGCCCTTTTGCATGTTGGCGCCGCCGGTGACCTCGACCGCCACCTTGTCGCCTTCGGCGACCGCACCCGTCACCTTGAGCGTCATGTCGCCGACCACGAGGCTGCGGAACTCGCGAACCACTTTGGCGAAATCGCCGACCGAGCTGGTGCGGCCCATCACCGAGACTTTGCCGTCGGCCGCGAACTTGCCGAAAGCCGCATCGAAATCGCCCTTCTCCAAGAGCCGCAAATAATCGAGCGCCAACGCCTTGGTGTCCGCCATTACCGTCTCCTCGCAGGTTTTGGGGCCGTTCGGAGAAAATTATCATGGCGGCGCGGCCGCGCCAATTTATCGCCGCAGCGACATGGTTGGCATGGTCGCACCTCGATCGCCGCCGGTGCCGGCGTGTCCGCAGAGGCAGCGCAAAATCGCAATGACAAAGGCGCAGAATTGACCTCTATCTTTGTGCCGAAAAGAGCGGAAGCTAACCCGCGAGGAGGACCATCATGGCGAAGCGTTTCGAAGGAAAATCCGTTTTGGTCACAGGTGGCGCGTCGGGCATCGGACGCGCAACCGCGCTCGCCTTTGGCGCCGAGGGGGGCCGCGTCACCGTGGTCGATCGCAGCGCAACGGATGGCCAAGCCACGGCAAAAGCGATTCGCGACGCGGGCGGTGCCGCGATCTTTGTCACGGCCGACGTCAGCAAGGCGGCCGACTGCCGCGCCATGGTCGAAGCCGCGGTCAAGGCCCACGGCGGCCTCGACGTGGCGTTCAACAATGCCGGCATCGAGCGCCATGGTTTCCTCACTGCCGATGTCGAGGAAGCGTCCTGGAACGAAGTGATCGCCGTCAATCTCAACGGCGTCTTCCTGTCGATGAAACACGAGATTCCGGCGATTTTGAAAAATGGCGGCGGCGCCATCGTCAACACCGCGTCGGTCGGCGGCGTCGTCGGCAATCCCGGCCTCGCCGCCTATTGCGCCGCCAAGCACGGCGTCATCGGGCTGACCAAGGTGGCGGCGCTCGAATATGTGTCCCAAGGCATTCGCATCAACGCGCTTTGTCCGGGGGGCACCGCCACGCCGATGCTCAAGAACTGGTTCCAGGAACCCGGCGTCGAGGAGCACGTCAAGGCGCTCCATCCGATCGGGCGGTGGGCCGATCCCGCGGAGCAGGCCAAAGCGGTGCTGTTTTTGTGCTCCGAGGATGCCTCCTATATGGCCGGCCATTCCCTCATTGTTGACGGCGCGATGACGGCGCAGTAATTGCGGCGCAACGCCGCGTCGCGAAAACAGGCGGTGTCGGGGCCCGGGTTCGTTCCTAGATTAAGGCGCAATGCCGGACGCCAGCGCCACCGCCACCGCGACGACCTCCGTCTTACCGGCCAAGGCAGCTGCCTCGGGCAGCCGCGGGCTGCTGACCGTCTCGTTGATGGCGGCAACCTTTATGCAGGCGCTCGACACCACCATTGCCAATGTCGCGCTGCCGCATATGGAAGGCAGCCTTTCGGCCACGCAGGATCAAATTACCTGGATCCTGACCTCTTACATTGTCGCCGCCGCGATCATGACGCCTTTGACCGGTTGGCTTGCCGGGCGATTCGGGCGTAAACGGGTGATCCTGATCTCGGTCGCGGGTTTTGTCGTGTCGTCGGCGCTGTGCGGCGTCGCCACCTCGCTTGGCCAGATGGTGGTGTATCGGCTGTTGCAGGGCATTTCCGGTGCGGCCCTGGTGCCGATTTCCCAGGCGGTGCTGCTCGACGCTTATCCAACGCACAAGCACGGCCAGGCGATGGCGATGTGGGGCCTCGGCGTCACCCTGGCGCCGGTCGTTGGACCGGTCCTCGGCGGCTGGCTGACCGATGACTATTCATGGCGCTGGGTGTTCTATATCAACGTGCCGATCGGCATCCTCGCTTTCCTCGGCCTGCTGGCCCGGCTGAAGGACACACAACGGTCGGTCCATCGCGGCTTCGACTTTTTCGGCTTCGCCATGCTGTCGCTCGGCGTCGGCGCGCTGCAGATGATGCTTGATCGGGGCGAGCTCAAGGATTGGTTCAGTTCAGGCGAGATCGTGATCGAAGCGATCCTGGCCGCCTCCGGCTTCTATTTCTTCATCGTGCGCATGATCACGGCCGAGCGGCCGTTTCTCAGCCTCGCGCTGTTCAAGGACCGCAACTTCGTTACCGGCAACATCTTCATTTTCGTGGTCGGCATCATTCTGTTCGCGACGCTGGTGCTGTTGCCGCCGCTGTTCCAGGGATTGATGAACTATCCGGTGATCACGACCGGCTTGATCATGGCGCCGCGCGGCATCGGCACCATGCTGTCGATGATCTTCGTTGGCCGGGTGTCGGGGAAGATCGATCCCCGCATCCTGATCGCCTTCGGCTTTGCCCTGAGCGCCCTGTCGTTGTGGCAGATGATGAATTTCGATTTGCAGATGGATCAGTGGCCGGTGATCTGGTCCGGCCTGACCCAGGGATTCGGCGTCGGCTTCGCCTATGTCTCGCTGACCAGCGTGTCGTTCGCGACCTTGCCGCCGCAATATCGCGCCGAAGGCACCGCGTTGTTCAACCTGATGCGCAATCTCGGTTCGAGCATCGGGATCTCCGCGGTGCAAGCGCTGCTCACCGAGAACACACAGACCATGCACCAGAGCCTGGCGACGCAGATTTCGCCTTACAATCCGTGGCTCCACAATTTCGATCTTCACTCGACCCAGACGCTGGCTCAGCTCAACACCATGGTGACGAGCCAGGCGGCGATGGTCGCCTATAATGACGACTTCAAGATCATGATGGTGCTGTCGCTGCTGACGATTCCGTTCCTTTTGTTCATGCGGGTAGGCAAGCCCCGGCCTGGCGAGCGGCCCGAGATGATGGCGATGGATTAGCGGCCTGTCCGCGCCGCCGATCAGGCAAAAAACGAAATCGTTCGGATCTCGAGACTTTGGCGCGGTGGGGCGCCGGCGGCGCTGGTCGGATCGTCGAAGGCCGTATGCGCCGTCAGCTGCGGCAAGGCCCGATCGGAATCACACAATTTGAACACCAGCAACTCTTGCGGCCGCATCCGCGGATAATAGTACCAACGATGCGCCGGGCTGTAGGCGACATTGAAGCCTTCGAGAAAATCGCCCGGATCTTCCGGTCGTGTGCCAATCAACCCCAGAACCAGATGTTGGTCGCTGACCGTCCGCGCGTCGCAAACCGCAAGCGGCTTGCGCTCAACCGTCTCGATGCCGCGCCACAGATTGATCAGCGCCACCCGCTTTTTGGCATAGCGATCGGCCTCGGGGCCTAGCATGCCGGCGGCTAGCCGACGTACGGTTTTCTCGTTGAAATCGATATGCGGATTGTTAGCGGTCTCGTGGACTTGCATCGCCGGCACCTGGCG